>NZ_KV823557.1 GCF_001815985.1 Corynebacterium sp. HMSC27B11
GAAAAGACACACTTTTCTTTACTTAACCCCTAGATGGGGCTGTGGGCGCGGCTCACCGCTGGCCGGAAAAATTGGGGTAGAAAGCGCAAAACCATCGAGCGGGGGGGGATGCTCGATGGCTTTACTTCCGGGGAGTCACATCCCAACCATCCTCATCAGGGGGGGGGTTGGAGGATATGCGGTTGGGCAGACATCAACCCGGCAAAAACGATAATAACGGTTTGGAAAAGATTTTAAAAGTCAACGCGAAACTTAATTTCATTTCGCCCGCGAATGCGCAGGTCAAGGCGTGGAAAATTCTTTGGTTTTCTGGGCTGTGATCCTGCTCACTGGAGGGGTTAGACCTTGTTTTTAACGCGCCCTCCGGCCGGTACAGGCAGGTACAGCAAAACCCCGGCCGTACTATTGCCGGGGCGATACTGCCGGACCGCTATTGCCGGATCCGCGGGAGCTAATTCCCGCGGGGCGCGCGGAGCCCCCTTAGGCAACCGGGCCGCCGCAGTTCGGCCATGCGCCCGCGCCCTGGCCGGCCAGAACCTTCTCAGCAATCTCGATCTGCTGCTCCTTCGTGGCCTGGTCAGCGGTCGGTGCGTACTGCGTGCCACCGAAGCCCGCCCAGGTCTGGGCCGAGAACTGCAGGCCACCGTAGTAGCCGTTGCCCGTGTTGATGTGCCAATCGCCGCCGGACTCACATGCTGCGACCTGATCCCACTGGCCAACAGTTGCTGCGTTTGCCGTCGGTGCAACCAGTGCCGGTGCTGCGATCACGCCGGCTGCCATTGCGAGGCGGGTCAGGTTGGTCTTGACGGACTTGCGCATAAAGTATTCGCTCCTTCGTCTTTCGGTAACGATGTGGTTACGAGTTCGCCAACCTACCCACCACGCACCCCCGTCCGTCAAGCGAATTCGCGGAAATCTGGCTTTTCACCCTGCCCGCTGTTACCCATTCAGGCCTCTCACCTGCCCGTATCCAAATGCCCTGATAATTCCCTGATGATGCCGCTACGGTGCCGCGTCACCGTCCTTTTCCCTCACCCTTTTCCGCAGCGCCCGCCGCCCACTGGCGAGAACGAAGGGCATCGCCAGGCGCATGAGGACCGCCTGCGCGCCCACCCAGCGCTGGAAGCGGCCGCCGAGCGCGGGGAACACGATCTCTGCTGGCCTGCCGAACAGCGGGCGCTTCTTGAAGGATCGGACGATGGTCTCGGCAATGACCTCCGGGCCCACGGACTTCTCGGCGAAAGCCGCGACCGCCGAAGGGTCACGCTTTTCCTGTTCCAGCATCTCAGTCCGCACCCCGGGCGGGTGCACGAGCGTGAATGCCACGCGGCTCGCGCGTTCCTCGATGGCGACGGTGTTGATGAATGAACGCAGCGCATGCTTCGTCGCGCCATAGGAGGAGTACCCGGGCAGGGGGAGGAAACTGGTCATGGAGCACACGGTCACGATGTGCCCGCCGCGTTCTTTCATGCGCCGCATGGCTTCGAGCGTGCCGTACATGGGGCCGAGGAAATTCACGTCCACCATCTGCCGATGCTGGTCACCCGAGAGATCACGTGCCCAACCGGTGTGGATCATCCCGGCGTTGTTCACCAGGATGTCCACCGGCCCAAGCTGGCGTTCCACGTCCTGGAAGACGGCGGCCCACGCTTCTTCGTCGCGGACGTCGTGTTCCACACCGATGGCCCGAATGTTTCCGGGTAGTTCTTCAGCGACGGTGCGAGCGGCCTCGCCGTCGATATCGGTGACGGCGACGTCGTAGCCAGCGTCGGCTGCTGCTCGAGCGGTTGCAGCTCCAATGCCGCGGCCAGCTCCAGTAATGAGTACAACGCCCATGCTTACGCCTCCAGATCGATGATCTCGATGCAGCCCTTGCGCGCGGGGCCACCGATCGTGGGGTCGTCGTTGATCGTCGTGGCGCAGAACAACGTGTGGCCGTTATCGCCGCCGAGCTCCACATCGAGCGTCTTGTTGCCGGTGCGGATGCGCTCGACGATGTGCCCGCCGGGCTTCACAAGCACGACCTCCGCGCGCGTGGCATTGGCAATCCAGATCGATTGCCCGTCACTATCCAGCGCAATCCCATCGGGGGCCAGCGAGATGGGAAGAGCGTTGGCGATGCGGGGGTTTTCCAGCACCCCGGCAGCGGTGCGGACGATGGTGCCCAGCGGTGAACCGGAGTTGAGCTGCTGCCACAGGAATTCGGGCATGAGCTTGGCGTACGGCCGGGGGTTGACCAACACGCCGGCTTCATCGACGTCGCATTCGGTCAGCTGCAGGCGCAGGGTCTCGGCGACGACGACGGTGCCGCCCGGCAACTTCACCGTTCCATTGGGGAACAGCATGTCCGGGCCGGTTCCCGCGACCGTGCCGTCCGGGGCGATGCACACCACTCGCGTCGAGGGAGGTCCTGGCGGCTTGTAGAGGTGGGAGTTCGCGTTTTCTCGGTGGAAGGCGTGGTAATCGAAACCGAAGTTGCCCACGTAGGCGTACCCATCGGGTGTGACCATCATGTCGTTGGCGTGGCCGCCGCAGTATTCACTGATGTCTGCATGTTGTGTCAGCTCGCCATCGGCGCTGCGCCGCCAGATGACGTGCTGGTCCATGGAGACGATGAGCATGTCACCGTTGGGGAGGAATCCCAGGCCGCCGGCGCGACCCGGGATTTCGCCCAAGACTTCTTCCCCACCTGGTTTGGTCCAGCGGTGCAGAGTCCCGGTTGCCATGTCCACGAAATAGAGGGCGCCCTGGTGCCAACGGAGTGACTCGGGGACGCCGTACCCATCGAGAAGAACTTTCGTTGCCCTAACCATGCGGTCATAATAAGGCCGGAAAAGCCGAAGCGGGCGGACTTCCACAAAGAAATCAGCCCGCTAGTTCGACAACACGGCCCCAAGCACTTCGCCTTTTGCCCTGTCGAGACGGCGCGTCTGAGAAATCAGGACCGCATTGTGGAGATCGGCGTGGTGTTCGGAGGCCTGACGGCGGGAGTGTCTGGCGTGGTAGCGCTGATCAGCAAGTTGCGGAGCTAGAGCTCCGGGCATTATGCGTGCCGGATGTCCGGTTGGTGACCGGATTCAGCATTAGGCTTTCACCTCACCCCCTTCCCTACGGTTGAGAACAGCCACTCCCGCAAAAGCACGTCCGCACCGCCTAGTGACGAAGACATCCGCGCCACTAGGGAGGGCGTGCCAATCTAGGACACATTTCGAACACCACTAGGAATTCCCAAGACCGTGTTTGAGCGAACTTGCAAAAGCCGGTATAGAAATGTTGCAAAGTCGGGCATGGAACCGTTGCAAAAGCGGGTATAGTGCCCATATGCAGTACTTTTCACGCTTTGCAGATCAAGTATTGGAAGACTCCCTCCAGTAGTGGAGCTTCCAAGCTCACATATAAGGACATGGCCGAGCAGGCCGTTCGTGGCGGATGGCCAGGGCTGCTCGGGGCGAGCACTCAGCAGGCGGTCATGTTTAACCGCTCATACCTGGACAACATTTTCGACGTGGAAGTGCCAGAAAACGTTGGCACACGCCACAACCAACTAAACATTCGCCGGACCTTGGCATCCATCGCTCGGAATATTTCTGGCGAAGCAACATTGAAAACACTCGCTGCAGACGTGTCTTCGGATGCCACAACAGTCGACCCGAAAACGGTCTCCACGTACCTCCAAGCGCTTACCCGGATATTCATCCTCGACGGGTTGCAACCTTGGAGCGTCGCGCTCCGATCTAAATCACGACTGCGCACCTCGCCGAAGCTCCATCTCGCTGACCCCAGCCTGGCCTGCGCCGCCTTGGGTATCGGTGTTGACCGCCTCGCGAACGACCCGGAGTTCTTCGGCCAGATCTTTGAGTCCATGGTCATTCGAGACCTGCGCGCAGCATCCGCTCTCCAGCACGGGCGCGTCTATCACTACCGTGACAACACGGCCCTTGAAGTTGACGCCATCATCGAATACCCCGAAGACGGCAAGTGGGGCGCCTGCGAAGTCAAACTCGGAGCATCGCAGATCCCACAAGCCGAAGCGAACCTCATCAAACTCCGTGACGAACGTGTCGACACCAACAAGATCGGGTCGCCTGCATACCTAGCCATCATCACAGCAACGGAATATGCATACACGCTTCCTAGCGGAGTGCACGTGATCCCCTTGGGAGTCCTGACCGCTTAGGGGCAGCAGAGGCTAGTCAAACTATTTTCACGGAACTGCACAAGCGGGTGTGCCACCCGTGAACTGCAGGTTTATCGCACCATCAGGAACGCATTCACCGCTTTGCTGCGCGCCTAAAACTGCGGGCCGGTCCTCGGAAGTTCCAAGCTGTAGTGCGTGGATACTAGTAACCCCAAAGCTAAGCGGAGGGGTCTGGTGGCGTCGCCACCCTCACCCCTCCATCATCCCCCAGACGCAAAGGAACCCCAGGCCTTGCGACCTGGGGTTCGTGCTGTGGAGCATAGGAGAATCGAACTCCTGACCTTCTGCTTGCAAAGCAGATGCTCTACCAATTGAGCTAATGCCCCGAACTTCATTCGAAGTGTGTTCGAATGGTGGGCCTAGGTGGACTCGAACCACCGACCTCATCGTTATCAGCGATGCGCTCTAACCGCCTGAGCTATAGGCCCTTCGAACAGGGACTAGTGTATCCATGCGATGCGATATAAACCAAATCGCCAGGTCAGCCCCTGTTTTATGAAGTTTTCTTCCACCGGAACGCAGGCCTTTGAGCTACGCCTCTTCCGGCGCTTTCGACGTCTCCGGTGCGGCCAGGTTGTCCGTCACAGCCGCCACATCCTCCGCGCCCGCGACGCGAACCTTCAGCCCACCGAGGACGTCCGCCGCCGCGTTGTACACCAGCGCAGTCAGCGGCACGATGCCCCAGACGACGAAGAACTCCAGAACACCGACGAGCGTTACCGCGCCCAGCACGCCCCAGCCGGAGATCCCGCCGAAGCCCGCGATGTCGGCGAGCAGGGTGTTCATGCGGCCCCACACGCCAGCCACCGCCAGCACGAGCCACATGAGCATCCAGGCCAGCACCCACACCACGAAGGTGACGCAGCCCGCCGCCAGGCCGAGCCGACCGGCGGAGCGCACGTCGATGGCCGTCAGCGTCAGCTCCCGTCCGCGCGGCGCCCGCGCCTTCCAGGACGTCGCCTTCTCAGACGCCGCCTTTCCGGTCACCGAAGCCTCGGTTGCCGTCTTCTCGGCCCCGGCGGCGCCCTTGGCCGGTGCCGTCTCCTTCTCGACCGCGTCAGCCGCCTGGTCGCTAGCCTCCGAGGTCACTTTCTCAGTGCCCTCGGGGGTCACTTCTTAGCGTCCTTCGGCTTCGACTCGACCTGGGCGACCTCTTCTTCCGCCTCTTCCTCGACGTTGCGGTCGACGGCGACGAGCTCAACGCCCTTATCCAGGTCGACCAGGCGCACGCCCATGGTGGAGCGGCCGGTCTCGCGGATCTGGTTGACCTCGGTGCGGATCACGCCACCGGCGCTGGTCATCGCGAGGATCTCGTCATCCTCGGTGACCGTCAGCGCGCCGATCAGCTTGCCGCGGGACTTCTGGTACTTGAAGGCCACAACGCCCAGGCCGCCACGGCCCTTCGCCGGGTACTCCTCCATCGGGGTGCGCTTACCGTAACCACCGGAGGTGGCGACGAACAGCGCGGAGTCCTCCTGCACGACCGTCATGGCCAGCAGCTGGTCCTCACCGCGGAAGCGCATGCCGTACACACCGGCGGTGGCGCGGCCCATCGGGCGCAGCGTCTCGTCGTCGGCGGTGAAGCGCATGGCCTGGCCTTCCTCGGAGACGAGCAGCAGGTCATCCTCGGCGGAGCACAGCTGCGCGCCGATCAGCTTGTCGCCCTCGTTGAGGTTGATGGCGATCAGGCCGGAGGAACGGGTGGTGGCGTAGTCCGTGAGGCGGGACTTCTTCACACGGCCCTGCGCGGTGGCGAGCACCAGGTACGGGGCGTCCTCGAAGGACTGGATCTGAATGACCTGTGCGATCTGCTCGCCCGGCTGGAATTCCAGCAGGTTGGCGACGTGCTGGCCGCGTGCGGTGCGGGTCGCTTCCGGCAGCTCGTAGGTCTTCAGGCGGTACATCCGGCCCATGTTCGTGAAGAACAGGACGGTGTCGTGCGTGGAGCAGACGAAGAAGTGACGGACGACGTCGTCCTGCCGCAGTTCGGCACCGCGCACGCCCTTGCCGCCGCGTCGCTGGTTGCGGTAGCTGTCCACCTTCGTGCGCTTCGCGTAGCCGGTCGAGGTGATGGTCACGACGACGTTCTCGCGGGCGATGAGGTCCTCTTCGGAGACGTCGCCGGTGGCGGAGACGATCTGGGTGCGGCGTTCGTCGCCGTACTTCTCGACGATCTCGGCGAGCTCATCGCGGACGATGGCACGCTGGCGCTCCGGCTTGGCGAGGATGTCCTCGAGGTCGGCGATGATGCGCTCGAGCTCGGCCAGCTGGTCGATGATCTTCTGGCGCTCCAGGGCGGCCAGGCGGCGCAGCTGCATCGCGAGGATGGCGTTGGCCTGGATCTCGTCCACGGTCAGCAGGTCCATCAGGCCCTCGCGCGCGATATCCACGGTCGCGGAGTTACGGATCAGGGCGATGACCTCGTCCAATGCGTCCAGTGCCTTGACCAGGCCGCGCAGGATGTGAGCGTCTTCCTCGGCCTTGCGGAGGCGGAACTGGGTGCGTCGGACGATGACGTCGATCTGGTGCTTGACGTACAGCGAGAGCATCTGGTCCAGGCGGAGGGTGCGTGGCACGCCGTCGACGATAGACAGCATGTTCGCACCGAAGCTGGTCTGCAGCTGCGAGTGCTTGTAGAGATTGTTCAGCACCACGCGCGGCACGGCGTCGCGCTTCAGGGTGACGACGATGCGCAGGCCGACGCGGTCGGAGGACTCGTCGTCGATCTTGGAGATGCCCTTGAGCTTGCCGTCGCGGACCTGTTCGGCAATGGAGCTGACCAGGTTATCGGGGTTGACCTGGTACGGCAGCTCGGTGATGACGATGACCTGACGGGAGCCCTCTTCCTCGATCTCGGCCTTGCCGCGCATACGGATGGAGCCGCGGCCGGTGCGGTAGGCGTCGTCGATACCCTTCTCGCCGACGATGAGGCCGGCGGTCGGAAAGTCCGGGCCCTTCACGAAGCCCATGCAGGCATCGAGGGCCTCTGCTTCCTCGGCCTCCGGGTTCTCCAGGAGCCAGTAGATGGCGTCCGCGAGCTCGTTGAGGTTGTGCGGCGGGATGTTGGTCGCCATGCCGACGGCGATGCCGCCGGAACCGTTCATCAGCAGGTTCGGCACGCGGGAGGGCAGGACGGTCGGCTCGGAGGTCTTGCCGTCGTAGTTCGGCTGGAAGATGACGGTGTCCTCGCGGATGTCGCGGACCATCTCCATCGCCAGCGGGGTGAGGCGGCACTCGGTGTAACGCATTGCTGCAGCACCGTCGTTACCGCGGGAGCCGAAGTTGCCCTGCCCGTCGACGAGCGGATAGCGCATGGACCAGGGTTGGGCCATGCGCACGAGGGTGTCGTAGATCGCGGAGTCACCGTGGGGGTGGTAGTTACCCATGGTCTCTGCCACTGGCTTCGCGGACTTGACGTATCCGCGTTCCGGCCGGTGGCCGTTGTCGAACATGGCGTAGAGAATGCGCCGGTGTACCGGCTTCATGCCGTCCCGAACCTCCGGGAGGGCACGGCCCACGATCACGCTCATGGCGTAATCGATGTAGCTGTTCTGCATCTCCTTCTGCAAGTCGATCGGTTCGATGCGGTCGAACAGGTTATCTCCACCGTTAGTATCGTCGCTCACTGGAGTTGGTGAACCTTTCTACTTGGAATAGACCCAACCATTCTACCACGTCAGCCCACAGTTTTTGAGCCCACGGTCCGGTGGCGGGGATTCTTAAAAGCGCACACAACGTTTGCCGTGAAAACTATGATTTTCCCCGTGACTGTTGTGCAAAGCCCCAAGCAAGAAGTCTCCCGGGGATGGATCTCGCGCTTTGGCCTGATGTACCTCGGCCAGAACATCGCCTGGGCAGCTCCGACGAATCTTCTGCTCTCCGCCCAGATCCTGGTGTGGTTCCCGGAGGACAAGGAACGCCAGCTCGCACTGTTGATGACGGCCGGTGGGCTGGTCAGCCTGCTCGCCTCCCCGCTCGCCGGGATCTTCTCCGACCGGACGCGCTCCTCGCTGGGCCGCCGCACCCCGTGGATCATCGCGGGCATCACGATCTCCTCGGTAGCACTCGGTGTCGCGGGATGGACCGCAACACTTCCGGGGGATTCCCGCGCCCTGGGTTACGGCCTGTTGCTGGCGGCGTGGATGGTCTTCCAGTTCGCCATCGCCCTCGCGGTGACGCCGACGCAGTCCATCGTCCCTGACCAGGTCACCGAGCGGCAGTTCGGCACCGTCTCCGGCGTGATGGGTATGACGTACACGCTCGGCATCGTGCTCGGCACCGCACTCTCCGTCGCACTCCCCCGCCCCTGGGCCTATGCGGCGGTCATCGCCGTGCTGCTGGCAACGGCGGTGCCCTTCCTCACCCGCGACCGCGAGCCCCTCCCTTGGCTCGCAGGCTCCGGGGACCCGGAAGCGGGCCTGGAGACAAGCCCGGCGGCCAGCTCGGCCCGCGGTGCTGAACCAGCAGCTGAGCAGCCCAAAGCTGGTGCCGCGAGCGCGAAACCCACGGGCCTCGCCGCCGCCCGGCGCGTCGTCCCCAACCCGAAGGACGCACCGGACTTCTACTGGATGTTCCTCACCCGCCTACTGCTGATGCTGGCCCAAGCCATCGCGCTATTCTTCCTGCTCTACTACCTCCGCGACCGCATCGGCTTCCACGATCCCGAGCTCGGCGTGCTGATCCTCACGGCCGTGTTCGCCGGCTGCGTGGTCGCCACCGCCCTGTGGTCCGGCTGGTTCTCCGACAAGCTCGGCGTCCGCAAACCCTTCATCCTCTTCTCCGCCACTGGGGTGGCCGGTGCCTGCGCGGTGCTGGCTTTCACCAGCTCCTTCACGATGGTCGTCGTTGGCGCTGTGATCCTGGGGCTGAGCTGGGGTGTGTACCAGGCCATCGACCAGGCGCTCGTCAACGCCGTGCTCCCCACCGAGCAGGAGCGCGCCACCCACATGGGCCTGATCAACCTCGCCGTCCTGCTGCCGAACACGCTCGCCCCCTCCATCGCCGCGATCGCTCTCAGCCTGCTCGGAGGCTACACGGGGCTCTATCTCCTGGCAGGTGCGATGTGCCTGGCCGGAGGCGTCCTCGTCCTAAAAATCCAAGCCACCCGCTAAACGCAAGACTTTCCACGCGCCCGCGAAACAGAAAACCCCACAACCGAAGGAGAACACGATGCCAACTTCCCCAACCACTTTCCTGCCGCTGGGCAAGCTGATGATCGGGACGGCGACGTCCTCCCTGCAGATCGAGGGTGGCGACCGGAACAACAACTGGTACGAGTGGGCCCAACACCCAGAAACCATCGCCGACGGCACCAGCCCGCTGCGCGCCAACGACCACTGGAACCGGTGGCGCGAGGACACCGAACTCATGGGCTCCCTGGGGTTGAAGACCTACCGGATGGGCATCGAATGGTCCCGCATCGAACCCGCGCCCGGGCAGTGGGACGCGAAGGCTTTTGACCGCTACCGGGAGGAAATCGCGCTGGTCAAGGAGCGCGGGATGGTGCCGCTGGTGACCCTGCACCACTTCAATAACCCGCTGTGGTTCCAGCGGCTCGGCGAATGGGAGAAGCCGGAGAATATCGCGCACTGGCTGCGCTTCGTGGGCCACGTGGTCAAGGGGCTATCCGACCTGGTCACGGACTGGGTGACCATCAACGAGCCGAATGTGTACGCCACCTCCGGCTTCCTCTTCCACGAGGCCCCGCCTGCGAAGAAGTCCTACCGGCTGGCGCTGAAGGTGATGCGGAACATGGCGATCGCGCACTGCCGGGCATATCGCCTCATCCACGGGATTCAGCCAGGCGCGCGGGTGGGCTTCGCGCACCACATGCGGGCCTTCGTGCCTGCTCAGGAGCGTAATCCGCTGCACCGACTGGCCTCCCGATCCAGTGCCTTCCTCTTCCAGGACGAGCTGAGCCACGCGATGCTGGGCGGAAAGTTCCGCGGCGTGCTGGGCCGCCAGCCTTCGGATATCTCCCCGGGCAAGTACTACGACTACTTGGGGCTGAATTACTACTCGCGCACGGCGTCCGCGGGTTTCGAGGACGGCACGCTGCCCGGCAAGCCGGTCAATGACCTCGGTTGGGAGATCTACCCGCAGGGCCTGATCGAGTGCGCCGGCTGGATGCACGAGCGCTACCCCGCGCCAATCTGGGTCACGGAGAACGGCACCTGCGATAACGGCAGCCCGACGAGTTTGGAGAATTTCCGCTGCCGCTTCATCTACGACCACTTGAGCGCGATTAGCGCCTCTGACCTACCGTTTGAGCGCTATTACCACTGGTGCTTCGTGGATAACTGGGAGTGGGCAGACGGCGAGGCGCAGCGCTTCGGCCTCGTCCACAACGACTACGCCACGCAGACCCGCACACCGAAGCTCAGCGCCGAGTTTGTGCGCCGGATCATCGCCGAGGGCGGAATTTCCGGGGAGGCGAAGCGGGAGTTCGTCGATCCCCAGCGCTACCGCATCGGGTAGAGCCGTTTTCGGACCACCGCAACCAGAGGCGGACGTCGCCCCCGTCTCTCTCGGCAGCCGTCAGGGTCGCCGTTTTTCTAGGACGTCGCCGCGCCGGCGTCCCGAATGTTTCACGTGAAACAATCCGCCCCCGCCTCTGCCAGAATGGAGGGAGAAGATACCGCCGGCTTGAAAAGCCCAGCCAGAACACGAAAGGCAAGGTGCAGGCGAACAGCATGGCTCAGAACGTCCTCCCAACCCCACAGGCGGAATTCGCAGCCCTCGGCTTCTACGGGGAACCACTGGATCAGATGATTCAGCGGTCCTTCGAGGAGCAGAACCAGGGGCTTGCGAACGCGCACGGCTACAAGATGATCTCCCCGTACATCGACCCCTCCGGGGCGCGGATGATCCGCTTCATGGGGGAGAACAACTCCACCGTCGCGGTCTCCCTCATGCACCCCGAGACCACGGCCGCGCGGGTGGGTCTGATCACCCCGACGGTCGCGCTCGTGGACGTGCTCAACACCGAAGGCGAGATCGCCGCGCGCTTAACCTGCGCCGTTGATGACTTCTTCTCCTACTCGACAATCTCCGGGCCAGAGGTAGTCAAGGAGGGCGAGATCGCCGCGAACGCCGACGAGGACGGCATGATCCCGCTGGTGAACTTCTGCCTCACCGCAGCGCTGGGTGGCGGAAAGATGCACCTCTACCCCAGCGAGGCAGCCTGGCGACAGGCCCACCCGGAGCACGTCCGCGAGGATGGTGTCATCACGAAGCCACGGCTGATCTCTCCAGCTGCCCAGGCCTTCTTCGACGGCGAGACCGACGCGATTAACCCCTGGAACCACGTGCGGATTACCGTCGCCGGGGTCCGGGGCGCGACCAATGAGCTCACCGGCAAGCAGTTCTTCGTCGTTCAGGACACCCCGAATGCCCGCGGCTTCGCGCTCACCGCCTGCCTGCCGGCAACCGAGGAGCTGAAGAAGCACATGCGGCCAGGCGTGGTCCTGGAGGGCCCGGCGGTTCTGATGGGGCACAACGCCACGCTCGCGAACCCGGCGGTGTCCGCGCCAGAGGAAAACTAAGCGCCGATCGCGCTTGCTGGACTACGCATTGGGCGCGGCCTCGCGCACTGTCGCCTTGAGGGCGCCGGGCACTGACTAGGACCTTGAACCCGTCGGGGCTAGTCCTCGACCGTGGCGGCCCAGCGCTCGAAGCGGTCGGCCACGACCTGCGGCTGGCGCGCCCAACGGTTGTGGCCGAGCTGCTCCACCTCCGCGGGGTACTCCTCCACCGCAACACAGCCCTGCGGGAAGAGCAGCGCAAGATTCTTCGCGGAGTCGAGGGGGCAATCGTCGTCATTGGAAAAGCGCGTGAGCAGGACGTTTGTCTGCGTCTCCGCCATCGCCGCGACGTAGTCCATGTCCTGGCCGTGCAGGTTTTTAAAGCTATTGCGCTGCGCAAGTTTGGTCCACTCCAGGATGTGATTCCGCGCCTGCCGGCCATAGTTGGCGATATCCAGCAACCCCTCCGGCTGGTAGCCGCGAGCCAGCACGATCGCGCTCATCAGCAGGGAGCCGAGCTTGAGCTCGATGCGTGTGCGCCCGGTGAAGCCCCGGTAGTACGGGGTGCCGGTGCCAACCCCCATGTAGCCCAGCACGTTGAGCTCCTTGGCCTCCGGGCGGGCCAAGAACACCGCGGCCATCTGCCCACCCATCGAGTGGGTCAGCATGATCGTCGGGTACTTCTCCCCCAGCTCCAAGCGGCGCTTGACCGCGCGGATGGTGCGCGGGAAATCGGAGCTGGCCAGATCGTGATAGCCCCAGTCCTGGGTGCGGCTGGCGGCGGCGGTGGACTCACCCTGGCCGTGCAGCTCGCCGATGGCGACGATCCAGCCGCGCGTCGCGAGTTCCTTGGCGATCGGCTCGTAATACCGGGCGCCGACGCCGAAGCCCGGCCACAGGATGACCAGGGGTTTCTTCCCATCATGGCCGCTCTCCGCGGCGGTGCGGGGCTCGGCTGGCTCAGTGCTCGTGGCGGAGCTGCCGGGTTGGCTACCGGCCTGGGCACCAACCTCGGCGCCGACCGGAGTCGCAGCCGAGGCCGGGCTAGCTGGGTCTTCGATAGCCGCTAGCGGTGGGGTGAAGATGCGCACGGCCGTGGTGGTGCCGTCCGCCATCTGCACGTGCACCCACTGGCGGTGCACGTCATCGACGGAAACTTCGTTATTTTTGCTCACCCGTCACATGATATGTGTACCCCCGAACACATTTGCCTATATGAAGATAATGCTGTGGCCTGGTGCCTCGAGCTCTCGTTGGGTGCCCTCCACCCGGCAGAGACTAAAGAAGAGCTTTCGGTCACGCTATACACCCAAGATTCGCCCAATAATCTTGGATACACCCCCACCGAACCCAAGATGAGGTCCCTTATCTTGGGTCGCGAGCTGGCACCGGACTCCTGACCGAGCCCAGCCTGTCCGGCGCCAGCCCCCACGCCGGCGCCGACCGCCCCCAGACCGGAACCCGGACGCTAGACGTCCAAGAAACGGACGTCGCGCGCGTTGCGGGTGATGAAGCTACGGCGGGCGACAACGTCGTCGCCCATCAGGATGCTGAACAGCTCGTCAGCAGCCTCCGCGTCCTCGAGGGACACCTGACGCAGCGTACGGGTGGTGGGATCCATCGTGGTCTCCCACAGCTCCTTCGGGTTCATCTCGCCGAGACCCTTGTAGCGCTGGATGCCATCATCGGTATCGATCTTGCGGCCCTCTGCCAGGCCCTTCTCCAGCTGCTCATCGCGCTCCCGGTCGGAGAACGCGTAGCCCGGCTCGCCCTTGCCCCACTTCAGCTTGTACAGCGGCGGCTGGGCCAGGTACACGTAGCCACCCTCGACGAGCGGACGCATCAGACGGAAAAGCAGCGTGAGCAGCAGCGTTGCGATGTGCTGGCCGTCCACGTCGGCGTCGGCCATCAGCACGATCTTGTGATAGCGCAGCTTGTTGATGTCGAACTCATCGTGAATGCCGGTGCCCAGCGCGGTGATGATCGCCTGCACTTCGGCGTTCTTCAGCACGCGGTCCATGCGGGCCTTCTCGACGTTCAGGATCTTGCCGCGCAGCGGCAGGATGGCCTGGTACATCGAGTCACGGCCGGACTTCGCGGAACCACCTGCGGAGTCACCCTCCACCACGTAGAGCTCGGACTTGATCGGGTCCTTGGAACGGCAGTCGGCCAGCTTGCCTGGCAGCCCACCCATATCGGATGCGGACTTGCGACGCACCAGGTCACGGGCCTTGCGGGCCGCCTGGCGAGCGTGCGCGGAGGCCACGGCCTTCTGCACGATGACCTTCGCCTCGGCCGGGTTGGCGTCCAGCCAGTCGGAGAGGTGCTCATTGATCGCGCGCTGCACAAAGCCACGAATCTCGGTGTTGCCCAGCTTCGTCTTCGTCTGGCCCTCGAACTGCGGGTCACCGACGCGGACGGAGATGACGGCAGCCAGGCCCTCACGAACGTCGTCGCCGGTGAGGTTGGACTCCTTCTCCTTCAGCAGCTTCTGATCGCGCGCGTAGCGGTTGATCAGGGAGGTCATCGCGGCGCGGAAGCCCTCCTCGTGGGTACCGCCCTCGAAGGTGTTGATCGTGTTCGCGAAGGTGTGGACGGACTGCTGGTAACCGTCGTTCCACTGCAGAGCGACCTCGACCTCGTGGTCCTCACCCTTGGCGTCGAAGCTGACGATCGTCGGGTGGATCGGCTGCTTCTTGCGGTTGATGAACGCGACGTAGTCCTTCAGACCCTCCGGGTAGTGGTACGTCTTGGTGCGCGGGCCCTTCTTCTTTTTGGCCTCTTCCTCCGCCTGGCGCTCCTCAGCGGACTTCGGGGCCTCAGCCTGCTCGGTGAGGTCCTCGAGCCCCTCCTCCGGCTCCTCGGCCTCGATGGCCTGCGGGCGCTCGTCGGTGAGGGTGATGGTCAGGCCCTTGTTCAGGAATGCCATCTCCTGCAGGCGCTTGGCGACCGTGTCGAAGTTGAACTCCACGGTCTCGAAGATCTCCGGGTCCGGCCAGAACCGCTGGGTGGTGCCGGAACCGCGCTTCTTCTTGCCCTGCACGAGCTCCTGAGGCACCGCGTTGATGAACTCCTGGTACCACTCGTAACCATCGCGGACGATGCGGGTCTCCACGCGGGTGGACAGGGCGTTGACCACGGAAATACCAACACCGTGCAGACCACCGGAGACCGCGTAGGAATCGGAGTCGAACTTACCGCCGGCGTGCAGCTGCGTCATGACGACCTGCACGGTCGGGGCGCCGGAAGGGTGCATCTCCACCGGGATGCCACGGCCGTCGTCGGAAACCTCGACGGAGCCGTCCTCCTTCAGCGTGACGGAGACCTTCTTGGCGTAGCCCGCCATGGCCTCGTCCACGGAGTTGTCCACGACCTCCCAGATGAGGTGGTGGAGGCCACGCTCTCCCGTGGAGCCGATGTACATGCCCGGGCGCTTCCGGACTGCCTCGAGGCCCTCGAGGATGGTGATCGACGATGCGTCGTAGTCACCCGGCTTGTGCTCGTGCGGAGCTGGCGTGTTCTGCGGTTCTGGTGCACCCACGGTGGGTAAAACTCCTTCGTGTGCCACTAATTAACTCCACCAGTCTACCGGCTTTTCCTGCGAAAATACAGTTTCCGGCAGCCTGGGCGAGCTGCGGGTCACGCCGTGGCACTCAGCCGTAATCATCGCGTTTGCCCCGCCCTTGGACGCGGAGGCGGCCGGTCTGTCGCGGCCCGTAGTCCGGGTTGTGAATCTTGAGTTCGACGACGACGTCCGGCCCCAACTCCTGGGCGATTTTCGACAGGATGGTCGCCTGGATAAGGCGAAGTTGGGTCGCCCAGGGTGTGGAGTCGCTCTGGACGTGGAGGAACTTGTTTTTCTCGTCGAATTTCACCGGCCGGGTGTGTGCGGCGATCGTGGGGCCGACGAGGTGTTCCCAGTCCTGCATGAGGCGGCGCACACCGACGTTTTCCTCCCAACCCTGGCGCCGGATTTCGCGGCTGAGTAGGGCGGAGAAGCTGCCGGGGTCGCGGTAGCTGCGGTCGGCCCGGCCGTCCATGCGGGTTTTGATGCGCTGGACGCCGGAGCTGGTTCGCGCACTGCTGCCGGTGCTGCCGGAGTCTGTGGCGGGTTCCGCGAGCGTGCCCCGGCGGCCCCGGTTCCAGCCGTTCCTGCGAGCCATGCGGGGAAGATCGGCGTTCTTGCCGGTCGCGGGCTTGCCGCCGGCTTTTTTGATGGCTTCCAGAGCTTGGGCGACGGGGTCGAGGAACTGCTCCTCGCGGTTGGAATTCTCACGCGACTGCTGCTCGCGTGGCTGGTGTTCCGTCACGCCTGCTCACCGCCGGTGGAGGCCGCCGACCCCGGTTCCTCCGACTGCCCCGGGTTTTCGCCGGGATCGCCTGCCTGGTCTGACTCCTCGGCTACGTGCTCCTCGGCCTGTTTGGTGGGCTGCCCCTCGGCCTGCTCCGGGACGCTATCGCGGGGGATGGTCTCGTCGATCACGGAGATCCGCCGCTGCTGGCCCTCCTCGGTGACATGCACCGCGCGAACATCATGGAACGTGGCGATATCCCGCAGCTCAGCGGGAATATCTTCACCCACGGCCGCGGTGATGAGCACCTGCTCGGCTTCGGTGAGCAGCCCGACGAGCTGTTGACGTCGGGAGGAATCCAACTCCGCGAAAACGTCATCCAAAATGACCACCGGTTCCACGCCATCCTCGCGCTGCATGAAGAACGCGCCGAGCCTCAGCGCCAGGGCGAAGGACCAGGATTCCCCGTGAGAGGCAAAACCCTTGGCGGGCTGGGTGCCCAGCATGAGCACGAGGTCGTCGCGGTGCGGGCCGATCAGCGTGGTTCCGCGGTCCACCTCCTGGATGCGCTTCCGGGCGTAGGCCTGCAGCAACGTGGCCTCCGCGACCTCCGGGGAGAGCAGCGCCAGCTCGGCAGCCGGGTCGCGTTCGAGCTCCGCCTCACCCAGCAGCACACCCACCTGGGCCAGGTCCGCGTCCACGGTCGAGGTGTACGCCATGTGCGCGGGCCGGGACTCCGGGGCGAGCCTGGCGTAGGTCTGCGCGACATGTGGTGCGAGGTCGTGAACGATCTGCACCCGGGCGGACATGATTTGCCCGCCTAACGCGGCCAGCTGGGCATCCCACACGTCCAGGGTGGCAAGTGCTGATAGGCGCTCCGTGTCGTTCTCGGGGGCGATGCGCAGCGCGTAGGCGTTATTGCGCAGCAGAGCGTTGCGCTGGCGCAGGGACTTATCGTAATCCGCCTTCACCGCCGCCAGCCGCGGGTAGCGGGCGACCATGATTTCGTCGAGGAACTTGCGGCGCTGCTCTGGTTCGCCGCGCACCAGGGCGAGGTCCTCCGGGGAGAACAGCGTGGTGCGGACGATGCCCAGCAGCTCGCTGGTGGTGGCCAGCTGAGTGCGGTTGATGTGGGCGCGGTTGGATCCGTGGCCGCGAATTGCGATGTGGGCGGTGAGCTCGCGATTGTGGTTCACCGCCGTGGCGGAAACCCGGGCGATCTGCTGGCTCTCCCGGACCAGCGCGGAATCGGTGTTCACCCGGTGGGAGCCCAGGTGGGCCAGGTAGCCCAGGGCCTCGACGATGTTGGTCTTGCCGTGCCCGTTGGGCCCGGAGAACACCGTGACACCCGGGTCCAGCTGCAGCGAGAGTTCCCGCCACGACCGGAAGTCGTGGAGTTCTAGGCTGCGGACAAACATGTTTCCACTCTATGCCGAGGGTTCGCGCGGGCTTTAGCCCGGCAGGCGCACCGGCATGAGCAGGTACTTGAAGTTGGTCTCCGGATCCGGGAAGGTGCCGTCCTCCTCGGCCTCCGGCAGCTCGGCCGGGGCAGGGATGAGGATCGCGGGGCGGGAGGGCTGGGTGAATCCGAAGACCACGCGCTCGGTGTGGATCGCGCTCAGACCGTCCTTGAGGTACGCCGGGTTGAAGGCGATGGTCAGCGGCTCGCCGTGGTAGGCGCAGTTCAGGACTTCCTCAGCCTGACCAACATCGGAGCCGCCGGCGGACAGCGTCAGCGTGGACTCCTCGAAGTGCATCCGGATCTGGGAATTACGCTCCGCGACCAGGGAGACACGACGGATCGCATCCTGCAGCGGGGCGATCTCCACGGAGGCCATCGCGTTGTGGCGGGCCGGCAGCAGCGGGCGGAACTTCGGGAAGTCCGCATCCAGCAGGCGGGTGGTGGTCCTACGGGCGTCAGTGACGATGCCGAGCAGGCCGTCCGCACCGATGTCCTCCCCCGAACCAATGGCGATCTCGATCGGGTCGTTGAGGCTGTGATCCAGGGTGCGGGCAGTATCCGCCAGCGTGCGGGCCGGGATCAGCAGCTCAGCGGTGGCATCAGCCGCAGCCGGGTTCCACTGGAAGCTACGAACAGCCAGGCGGAAACGGTCGGTTGCTGCAAGAACCACATTTTCGCCCTCGATCTCCATGCGGATACCGGTGAGCATCGGGAGGGTGTCATCCTTACCCGCGGCGATGGCGACCTGGCTGATGGCCTCGGTGAAGAGATTCGGGTCGATGGTGCCGGTCACGGCCGGCATGTCCGGCAGGACTGGGTAATCCTCGATGGTCATCGCGGGAAGTTCGAAGCGAGAGCTGCTGCTGCGAACCAGGACCGTGGAGCCGGAGTACTCCATGGTGATTTCCTTACCCGGAAGTGCGCCGACGATGTCGGATGCCAACTTACCGGCCACGAGGATGCGGCCTGGCTCGTCAACATTGGCATTCACACGCACGCGGGTGGAGACTTCCCGGTCGAAGCCCGACAGCTCCAGGCCATCGTCATCCGCGAGGATCATCACGCCACGCAGGATCGGCTGGGTTGGCTTCGTGGGCAGCGCACGGGCGACCCATGCCAGTGCAGATGCGAAATCATCCTTCGCAACCGAGAAACTCACATTTTCTTGCTCCATGCTGAGCTGTCCCTCCGGTCAACGTTCATCGCCTTGAACGTGCTTCAAAACTTTGTCTTTTTCTTCGAGTCTCAAGACTAGCCGACGCACCGGACACGGCCGAAGAAAGTTCCCTTTGCTTGTTATTCGCTCCCCTTCGAGGCTTGGCACGGCTTCGCCGGGCAGACCGGGACTATGCACACCACCAATTTCTTCTCTCTTTGCCAATTGGGAAGTTCAGCAGTGTTAGTAGGGGGTGTGAAAACTGTGGAAAACATGTCATTTACCCACGCCGGGGGCCGAATCGGGGTGTGGGGTTCGGGTGGACGACTCTGTGGATAACTGTGCCCAATTGTGGATAACTTTTGTCATTCGCGAGTTATCCACAGTCCATCCACCTGCGGTTTCCCAAGATCTGGGTAGTTATCCACAGAAACCCCAGGTCACGAGCTTCAACCTTGAACCTCAACTTGATCCACCCGGAAACACAAACTTGTAATTACGCTTGTGGAAAACCCTGTGGACATGTGGATAACTCCCGAAAATCATGGTCAAGGACCTATTTTTATCCACATTCCGGGTGAGTTATCCACCGAATGCTGTGGATAACTGTGCACAACTGTGGACGAGAATCCCCCGAGCCCCCGGCCTTACCCCCAAGAATTTGCGTTTCCGCCCCCCAAGCACAACGCGGTGTGCCAGCCGCAAAAATCCAAGAATCCGGCTCCCCCGCCCCGCGCGGACGTCCCAAAATTGAAGGCCCCACCCCAAGAACCGCCCGCAGTAACCCCGACGGGCGCGTTAACGTCCCGAAACCTGCGGAACTCCCCGAAGAAAGCTCGAGAAAGAAGGACTAACCCCGCGCCGCGGCCTTCGCGCGCTGCGTCAGCTCCTGGACCTCGTTAAAGGTGACCCGATCCTCGGTGAGCTGCTCCCGAATGCGCCGCTCCGCGTGCATGACCGTCGTGTGGTCGCGGCCGCCAAAGGCCTGCCCCAATTTCGGCAGCGAAAGATCCGTCAGCTCACGGCACAGATACATCGCGATCTGGCGCGCCTGCACGAAACGCTTCGTGCGCCCCTTCCCCACCAGCTCATCGACGGTCAGGTCGAAGTAAGAGGAGACCACGTCGATGATGACCTGCGGGGTCATCTGCACATCGTCGACCGGCATGATGTCCCGCAGCGCGATCTCCGCCGCCTGCTTCGTGATCGGCTCCTTGCCCAGGGAGCAATAGGCCGTCACGCGGATCAGCGCGCCCTCCAACTCGCGGATGGAGGTCTCGTACCGGCTCGCGATCAGCTCGAGCACGTCCTCCGGCAGCGTGGTGCCCTCCGCGGCCGCCTTGCGGGACAGAATCGCCATGCGGGTTTCCAGGTCGGGGGTTTGCACGTCCGTAATCAACCCGCCTTCGAAACGAGTGCGCAGGCGGTCCTCGAGGGTGGTCAGCTGGCGTGGTGGACGGTCGGAGGAAAGCACGATCTGCTTATTCGCCTGGTGTAGCGCGTTGAAGGTGTGGAAGAACTCCTCCTGTGTGGACTCCTTGCCCTGCAGGAATTGGATATCGTCCACGATCAGCATGTCGAGGTTGCGGTATTCGCGCTTGAACTCCTCGCGCCGGTCGTTGGCGATGGAGTTAATGAAGTCGTTGGTTAGCTCTTCGCTAGAGACGTAGCGCACGCGCATATCGGGCTGCAGCTCCTTGGCATAGTGGCCGATGGCGTGCAGCAGGTGGGTTTTGCCGAGGCCAGATTCGCCCCAGATGAACAGCGGATTATAGGCGCGAGCTGGGGCTTCGGCGACGGCGCGACAGGCGGCGTGCGCGAACTGGTTGGAGCCGCCGATGACGAAGCTTTCGAAGGTGTACTTCTTGTTCAGCAGGGTGTCGGAGTCCCGGTCGCCCTCGTCCGTGTCTGCGGTTGGGGACGACGGAGCCTCGGCTGGCACGAAGCCCTCGTTGCGGGATTCTGGCTGGTTGGAGCCCTGGTGCTGCTGGGCCAGGCGCTCGGCGGCGAGGATGCGGGTGCGCTCGTCCTGCTCCGGGTTGTGCTGTGGGGTTTCTACTGGTGCAGAGGGCTGGAGTGGCGCCGTGGATTGTGTTGCTCGGGCCTCTGTTGCTGGCGCCGAGTGAGCAGCTGGGGTGGATGGTGCCGGGGTGTGGGCTGCGGTGTCGGCGGCTGGGGCCTGTTGTTCGGCAGCGTTACCTGCGGTGTTGGCGCTGGCCGGCGGGGTTGCGTCCTCCGGCTCGGCTTCCCGGATGGAGAGGCTGAGGGTGACTGGAGATTGCAGGATATCCCCGAGGACCCTTTCGATCGGCTCGGCGAGTGCGCCTTCCACGACCCCCTTGGACCACTCGTTTGGTGTGGTCATCACGGCGATCCCGTTGATGAAGAGGACGGGCTGGATCTGCCGCAGCACGCTGCGGGAGGAGGCGGAGAGCGGCGGGAACTGGGTGCCATCGCCCTCGATCCACGCGTCGACGAGGCCGTGCCAGATGGTGGCGAATTTTGTGGGATCCGCGGGATCTGGGGCGTGAGTCATGCGCGAGCCTTTTTCTTCTCTTCTTGGGGGCGGGGGTAACCGTTAAGGACATTTCAATTTACACGTGAGTTCACAATGAACTCACATTTTTGCCCACAGCCGGATTTGGCGTGTGTTCTGGGCTTCCACAGAGCTGTCCACACCTGTGGATAACTTGTCCATTGAGTTGTCCCCAATTTACCCCGCTCCTGTGGACAACTTCTAATTTTCAAGGAAAACGCCGTTGACCTGCGCAAACAAACCCTAAACTAGTGCTTTAAGCTTCGGGGGTGGCGAAGTTATCCACAAGCTGTGTGGATTGACATTCCACTGTGTGTGATGATCAATCCACAAAAGCGCAGCATTGCGCGGAGTTTTCCACGCGCCGCGATTTAAATGACACGCCTGTCATCCTGCGAAGATTTGGTTTTCGGCTCCCCCGCTGAGTATTCTTAAACGGTCTATGGCAACAGCCGACCTTGTATCGGATGCCGTTTTGGCCGGATGCTTTGCGTCGCCCACATTCCACACGTGGCGCCGAAGCCCTGGCAACCACAAGTCCACCGGCGTGGACAGCGTGGCGTACCGCGCACCGCACGGGCGCTGTGGCAGGGAACACTCCCTGCCATCGCCCAATTACGGTGCCGCAGCGCTTCGCCTCCGCGCGTAGTTTTAAGGAGTGAAGTACCGTGTCGAAGCGTACTTACCAGCCTAATAACCGCCGTCGCGCACGCGTGCACGGTTTCCGTACCCGTATGCGCACCCGCGCAGGCCGCGCGATCGTGTCCGCACGTCGTCGTAAGGGCCGCAAGTCCCTGACCGCTTAATTGAGCGGGCGGCCAGCGTGGCCGCACACTCTCCCACCACGTGGGAAGCTCCGGCGCCTGCCACTCGGTGGGCGCCGTTTTTGCTGTAATTTCACCCTTATGCGGACCAAACTAGCCAGGTCTCGCGCACCCACCCGACCACGAAGGAGCCTCCCATGCTGGCACCGGAACACCGCCTCCGCTCCTCCGCGCTGTTTAGCACCGTGGTGAAGAAGGGTGCGCGCAAGGGCAGCCGCACCGTCGTCGTCCACCTCTGGACCCCGGTACCTGGCCCCGACGCCCCGCTGGAGCTAACCGGTGGACCGCGCGCGGGCCTCATCGTCTCGAAGGCGGTCGGCAACGCCGTGGTCCGCCACGCTGTCTCCCGCAAGTTGCGCGCCGTCCTGGCTGCCATCATCGATGACGACGCTACCGCGGCGTCCCCGCAGCTGCAGGAGACCAGCTTTGTGGTGGTGCGCGCCCTCCCCGGCAGCGCGAAGGCGAGCAGTAAGGAGTTGGAGTCCGATGTGCGACGCTGCCTCTCCCGGCTCGCGCGCTGAGGACAGTGCTTCGCCCACCGGGGGCCGTGGCCAGTTCACTGGTCACAGTGCTCAGCCCGGCGCCGAATCTCGCCGCAACCCCGGCTCCCAGGCTGACTTCGAGCCCGGCGCCGCTAGCCGCACCGCGCGTCGGAGCGTCACTGGCCGTGCCGCCCTGGCTCGCCGAGCAGTGTTGGCCTATCAGGAATTCCTTTCGCCCCTTAAAATGGGGCCATCATGCCGCTTCGAGCCGACCTGCAGTAATTACGCTCTCACGGCGTTGGAAAGGCATGGTCTGCTCAAGGGGCTGTTACTGTCAATAGGTCGGCTGTTGCGCTGTGCCCCTTGGCATCCGGGCGGGTGGGACCCCGTTCCGCCCCGCAAGCGCAGGGCTAAGCCCAAGCCTGAAGAGACTCCGCAAGATTTTGAGACGTCCGAAAAGTAGAGGATCCCTCCAGACGTGCTGAATTTTATTTATTACCCGATTTCAGCGGTCCTGTGGTTCTGGCACAAAGTGTTTGGCTATGTGCTCGACCCGGCCGCGGGCATCACGTGGGCGCTTTCCATCGTCTTCCTCGTGGTGACCATCCGTGTCCTGCTGGTCAAGCCCACGGCTAACCAGCTCCGCTCCTCGCGCAAGATGCAGGAGTTCCAGCCGAAGATGAAGGAACTCCAGCGCAAATACGCCAATGATCAGCAGAAGCTGATGATTGAGGTGCGCAAGGCGCAGCAGGAGATGGGTGTCCGCCCGATGGCGGCCTGCCTCCCAATGCTGGTTCAGATGCCGATCTTCATCGGCCTGTTCCACGTGCTGCGTTCCTTCAACCGCACCGGCACGGGCACTGGCCAGCTGGGCATGAGCATCGAGGAGACCCGTAACACCCCGAACTACGTCTTCGGCGTGGACGAGGTGCAGTCCTTCCTCGACGCCCGCCTGTTCGGCGCGCCGCTCTCCTCCTACATCTCCATGGACCCTTCCGGTTATGGCGCGTTCTCCCCGGCCGGCGTCGCCCCGGACTTCACGAAGGCGAACATCATCGCCGTTGTCCTGCCGCTGATGCTGGGCGCCGCGGTGATCATGCACTTCACCGCTCGCCTCTCCCTGAACCGCAACAAGAAGCGTCAGGCGAATAACCCGAAGCCGGCGGCTGATGACCTGAAGGCTCAGCAGATGCAGATGCAGATGGACATGATGCAGCGAATCATGCTGTGGTTCATGCCGCTGCTGATCCTGGCCGGTGGTTTCCTCTGGCAGGTTGGTCTGGCCCTGTACATGTTCACCAACGGTCTGTGGACCTTCGTCCAGCAGCGCATCCTGTTCGGCATCATGGATAAGGAAGAGGAGGAGGAGCGCCAGGCGAAGCTCGAAGCTCGCCGCACCTCCGCCCCGAAGCCGGGCGCGAAGCCGAAGAACAATAAGAAGCGGAAGAAGTAGTTTCCTTCCGCGCCCAGCGCCGCACGGTTCGCCGTGTGGCGCTTTTTCATTGTCCTTTTCAGGACGTCGCCACCCTCCCGTGGTTCTCTTCCCCACCCGTTCTGGGAGGGAGTTGGGTTGTCGTGGAAAGGCACTAGAATGTTTCACGTGAAACATCGTGATTCTGACGCTTCGAAAAACCAGTCCCCCAACCCGGCCGCTGCGGACCTCAATAAGGGTGCCGCGGCTGCCGGCGACTCTACCGGTGAGCAGCAGATCACGTCCTTGACGCCGGATAACCACGGGGGCGAGCTTCAGGTCGATGGGCTGCGCCCGGAGAATCTGGCTGAGGTCTTTGGCGACCGCGCTCCCCTGGCCGAGCGGTACGCCCAGTGGCTTGAGACCGCCGGCATCCAGCGTGGCCTCATCGGCCCCCGCGAGGTGCCGCGCATCTGGGATCGCCACATCATGAACTCTGCCGTCCTCGCTGAGATCATCGAGGACGGCGAGCGGATCATCGACGTCGGTTCCGGTGCGGGCCTCCCAGGCATTCCGCTGGCCATCGCACGTCCCAACGTGAAGGTGCAGCTGCTGGAGCCGCTGCTGCGCCGCACGAAGTTCCTGGAAGAGGTCGTTGAGGACCTTGGCCTGGACAACGTCGAGGTCCACCGTGGGCGCGCGGAAGAAAAGGCAATCGTCCGGAAGCTTGCGGGCGCGGACGTCGTGACTTCCCGGGCCGTCGCTCCACTTGGTCGCCTGTGCCAGTGGTCCCTCCCCCTGGCCCGTGTTGGCGGCCAGATGCGCGCTTTGAAGGGCAGTTCCGTGGCTGAAGAGCTGGAGCGGGATAAGGCCCAGATTGATAAGGTTGGCGGAGGGAAACGCTCCGTGGTTGAGCTGGGCAAGGGCGTGATGGAGGAATCCACCTTCGCCGTCATTGTGGAAAAGGCGCGCTAGAGCTAGCGCCTCAAGGAAATTGTTTCACGTGAAACATTGCAGCGATCGCGAGGATCGCGACGGACGGAGGAAAGGTAGTGGCACCAATGCAGTGGGATGACACCCCGATCGCGCAGGCCGCGCGCCAGGCTGCCAAAATGCAGAACGCCCACAACCTGAAACTTCCGAAGCCGGAGAAGCCCCGGAAGATCACGATCGCCAACCAGAAGGGTGGGGTTGGTAAGACCACCTCCACGGTGAACCTCGCCTGGGCGCTGGGGCTGCACGGCCTCAAGGTTCTGGTCATCGACCTGGACCCGCAGGGCAACGCCTCCACCGCACTCGACGCCGAGCACCGGATGGGCACCCCCTCCAGCTACGAGCTGCTGATCGGCGAGATGAGCGCTGCCGAGGTGATGCAGCAGAACCCGGTGAACGAGAACGTCTACACGATCCCGGCCACCATCGACCTTGCCGGCTCGGAGATCGAGCTCGTCTCGATGGTCCGGCGCGAATACCGCCTGGTCGATGCGATCAACGATGACTTTCTGGCCGAACAGGGCTTCGACTATGTGTTTATCGACTGTCCACCCTCCCTCGGCCTGCTGACCATCAACGCGATGACTGCGGTGGATGAGGTCCTCATCCCCATCCAGTGCGAGTACTACGCGCTCGAGGGCGTGGGCCAGCTGCTCAATAACATCTCGATGATTCGCGAGAACCTCAACAAGAACCTGCACATCAGCGCCGTCCTGCTGACCATGTACGACGGGCGCACGAAGCTCTCCGAGCAGGTCTCCGACGAGGTGCGGAACCACTTCGGCTCCGTGGTCCTGGATAACCACATCCCGCGGTCCGTCAAGGTGTCCGAGGCTCCGGGGTACGGCCAGACCGTTCTCCAGTACGACGGTGGTTCGCGTGGCGCCCTGGCTTATTTTGACGCCGCTGTCGAGTTCGCCAAGCGTGGCGATTACCTCCCGAGCGAGGAGACCGCCCCGATCGGCATCGCGCCGGAGCTGCACAACATCTAAACCCTCGAATGTTTCACGTGAAACAATGCCCGGTGTCCGGGCAGACCCCGCCTCCCCCATCATCACAACTTTGGATTGAAGGTAAAGACCGTGGCTAAGAAGGATTCGGCATCTAAGAAGGCTTCGAGCGCTCAGGGTGGCGCGAAGGCGCCTCGTGGGGCGGCCCGTAAGCCGGCGATGCCCGCGGCTCTCCCTGACCGGGAGGCCACCCGACGCGGCGGACTCGGTCGCGGTCTCGCGAGCCTGATCCCGACCGGACCATCCCGCCCGGGTCTGGGCAACGGCGCGGCCGACGTGATTCTCGGCGGCGGTGGCGCGGGCGGTGCAGCGGCCCGCCGGAACGCGGGTCAGGATTCCGGCGATGCTGCGCGCGGCGGCACCGGATCGGCGTCTGGGCATGGCGGAGCGGATATTCGTCACAGTGACGTTAATCGCCCAACCTCCAGTATGGGCGAGAACACCGGGGAGCAGACCCAAAATTCCGCCTCCGGGGCGTCGGGTGAAGCCACCGGTTCGGGTGCCAAGAGCGCCCCGGGTTCGAAGGCTGCGAAGGCTGGCGCTTCGAAGAACGGCGCCGCGAAGAAGAGCGGTTCCCAGTCTCGCGCCGCAAGCTCGGCCGCACCGGAGGGTTTGACCGGACCGCAGGGGTCAGCCGAGCTTCAAGGTGAGTCCGGCGACCCGGACGTCCCCAATGTGGATAGTTTCGGCGCGACCTATCAGGAACTCCCCCTCGACACGATCACGACGAACCCGAAGCAGCCGCGCGCTGTCTTCGATGAGGAGCAGCTGAACGAGCTCGTCCACTCCATCCGGGAGTTTGGGCTCATGCAGCCGATCGTGGTGCGCCCGGTCACCGGCGCACCGGCGCCCTATGAACTCATCATGGGTGAGCGTCGCCTCCGCGCATCCAAGAAGGCCGGCCTGGAGACGATCCCGGCCATCGTCCGTGAGACGCAGGACGACGCGATGCTGCGTGACGCCCTGCTGGAGAACATCCACCGCGTGCAGCTGAACCCGCTTGAGGAGGCTGCGGCCTATCAGCAGCTGCTGGAGGAGTTCGGCGTGACCCAGGAGCAGCTGGCCAAGCGCATCGGGCGCTCCCGCTCCCTGATTGCGAACATGATTCGCCTGCTCCAGCTGCCCGTCGCGGTGCAGCGGCGCGTGAGCGCAGGCGTGCTCAGTGCAGGCCACGCCCGCGCTTTGCTCGGCCTCAAGGGCGGCGAGGCAGCGCAGGCACAGCTGGCTGACCGGATCGTCGCCGAGGGGCTGAGCGTCCGCGCCACGGAGGAAGCGGTCACGCTGATGAACCGGGGCGAGGGGCAGAAGCAGGTGCGCAAGCAGCGCACCCCTGCTCCTCTGCCGGACTACGTCAACAGCTGGGTGGATGACTTCGCCGACACCCTGGAGACCAAGGTCAGCGTCCAGATGGGCAAGAAGCGCGGCCGGATCGTCGTCGAGTTCGGTGGCCAGGAGGACTTCGACCGCATCATCGAGATCCTTGGCGGCGGCGAACAGTAGCTTTAACGCTGAGCGGCGCCCGTGGCTGCCGCCCGTCGCCGCCGTCAGTGGCGGTAGCCGATAACGGTACCTGGTGAGTTAAACCAGGCTGGCGCGCCCATCCTAGCCCGCCGTCACGGAGCTCCGGCACGGCAATCAGCGTGGCAATCCGCCCAGCGGCGCCCGGAATTGTTTCACGTGAAACAATGCATGTTTTTCGGCCCGATTTTCTAAATTGCCTCACGGGGCCAACGGCCGTCCTAAGATAGGCCCCAGAAGCAACACCTGGCCCACGCTGGCCGAGCCCACGAGGCTTCTGGCGTTGCTTGCCCGTACAGACACATCATCACGCGATAGTTGAGCCGACCGGCTTAAGCTCATCAGGGAGGGAGAGCCCGTGGAGGTTGAAATCCGCGCTCTGAGCTTTGATAACGCGGAGCAAATCACGGAGGACGCCGCACTCAGCACGTTCTGGGCGCTGCCGTGGGATCCGTTGTATGGGCCGACCCATACCGAGGACCCTGCCTTCGACAAGCAGCTGTGGATCCAGCGCACCCTCATGAGCTGGGGCACCTGCGGCTTCACCGCCTTTGTGGGGACGGGCGTGCCCGGCCGCAAGCTGCAACCCGCCGCGACCGTCTTCTTCGCTCCAACGCGCTTCCTGCCGGGAGTGGAGGGCCTGCCCTCCTCCGTGTCCTCCGACGCGCTCCTGCTCAGCGATGTATACGTCGAGGATGCCTTCATGGGCCTCTACCTTGAGCACCGCCTCATCGAGACGGTCCTGGTGGAGGCCGGCCGCCGCGGGTTCAGCGCCGTGGAGGTCTTCGCTCGCGACGAGGACGCCCTCGACGAGCTGCTACGCAAACAGGAGCAGGAATCCCGAGGCGTGGCCCAGGATGCAGGCCTGGAGTACAGCGGGACGCCGTCCTTCCCCTCCCCGTCGAGCGCGGCGAGCTCCCGATCCAGCCTGGACCCCAGCCTGCGGATCGACAACGCCCCCAGCTACGTGCCAGAGGCATACCGCGGCTGGCAGACGCCGGAGGCCCTGCACACGGGCAACCTGCTGAAGGACGCCCTCAGCGTGGCCCCGATGCTCTCCATGGACGTGGTTGAGGAGGCCGAGTTCGAGCGCGTGGACGATCACGAGCTCTACCCGCGCTACCGCCGAGAGGTCTCCGGTGCGTATAACCTCTTCCTGGACCACGAGGGCGAGGCCTTCTAGGCCCCGCTCCCTACTGCTGCTCGATGCGCAGCAGCTCCGTGAAGCTGAACTGCCCGGTGCGGTGGCTGTCCTGGTCCATCAGGTACAGGCGCTTCACGGAGACGACGATGGCCTCCGCGATGATGTCGCGCACCTCGGGTGAGGTCAGCGCCGCCGCGTCCTCCGGGTTCGTCAGATAACCGGGGACGACCTGCACGGTCGGCATCTTCGTGAGCCGCAGGATGTCCCAGGTGCGGGCGTGGGTGCGGCAGTTCAGCAGGTCGGTGCGCGCGGCGATCTCGCGCTGGATGTAGCCCGAGAGCTTCTCGCCCACCATGGACCGCGAGCCGTTCTCAGAGCCGAAGTAGAAGCTGGCCACGCCGTTCGCGCGCTCGTTCGGGTAGTGATCCGTGCGCAGGGAGATCACCAGGTCCGCGCCGAAGGCATTGGCCAGGTCCGCGCGCTCGGTGTCGCTGGGGTTCGCCGTGCGACTGCGGGAGAGGATCGTCTCCATGCCCGCGGAGATCATGCGCCCCTCCAGGCGGTTGGCGAGGTCCCAGAGGATCTCCTGCTCGGTGATCGTGCCGAAAGGCCCCTTCACGGAGGTGCCCTGGTCGTCGCCGCCGCAGCCCGGGTCGATGACCACGCGCTTGCCGGAGAGCTGCGGACCCGCGGCGCGGATCATCTCCTTCTCGCGGATGGAGTTCGGGGAGCCACCGGTGATGCGGCGGCCCAGGTAGGCCAGCGCGCGGAGGGTGTCCGGGCCGACCATGCCATCGGAGTTTAGCCCGTACTCGAACTGGTACTGGGTCACGGCCTGGTGGGTGTCCGGGCCGAAGTGCCCGTCCACGCGACCGGTGTAAAAGCCCAGGTCATAGAGCTGGGACTGGAGTTCGGAGACGTCGTCGCCGACGTACTGTGGGTCCTGCAGGCTCAGCACCCGGTTGCCGAGCTTGTAGGAGGCCTCGCGCAGGGCGCGCAGGGTGGTCTCGTTGATCACGCCGTCGGCGATGATGCCGCGCTGCTGCTGGAAGGCACGCAGGGCGGTGGCCAGGACGGCGTCGAAGAACTCTTCCTCCTCGGACCACTGCTGGTTATTGGAGGCGGTGAGGTCGGCGCCGTAGCCGGAGAGCATGCCGAGCCGGGCGAGTGCGCTGCGCACCTCCGCGACCCGGGGGCTCTTATCGCCCACGGTGAGCAGCACATTCTGCTGGCCCACGCGGGGTGCGCGGTTCTCGGCGTGTTGTTTATCCGTCACGGCTCGCTGCGTCCTACTTTCCGAACAGTTGCTGGTGGTCCAGGGTTTCCCGCGGTCTAGGCGAGGGATTCCAGCTTCTCGACGAGGGTGCCCTTCTGCTGCAGGCCGGTGAATTCCGCGACCTTCTTGCCGTCCTTAAAGACCATGAGGGCTGGGATGGACATCACCTGGAACATCGCTGCGAGCGCGCGCTCTTCGTCGACGTTGACCTTCGCGACGACGGCGCGACCGTCCATCTCCTCGGCAAGTTCCTCGAGGATGGGGTTCATGCGCAGGCAGGGCTGGCACCACTGGGCCCAGAAATCGACGAGTACCGGCAGGTCGGATTCGACAACGGTGGACTTAAACGTCTGCTGCGTGACCGTGATGATGTTCGACATGCTGGCCCTGCCTTTCCGGGGGTTGGGTGATCCTTGGGGTGGTGATCCACCGGGGTTTTCCTTGTCCCAGGATACCGTGAAACCCGGAAAAGCTCGGGAGGCCAGCAGCGTGCTGTGGCGTGGAGTTTTAGCCCTCGTCGGCGGGCAGTGCGGCGAGGTAGTTCTCCGCGTCCAGGGCGGCTCGGCAGCCGCTGCCAGCTGCGGTGATGGCCTGCTGGTAGTGGGAGTCCACGAGGTCGCCGGCGGCGAACACACCCGGCAGGCTGGTGGCGGTGGTGGGCTCGTCGACCTTGACGTAGCCGTCCTCCTTCAGCTCCACCTGGCCCTCGAAGACGCTGACGCGCGGGTCGTGGCCGATGGCGACGAAGAGGGCGTCGAATTCCATCTCCTGGCTTTCGCCGGTGACCGTGTCCTCGATGGTCAGGGAGGTCACTGCGTTTTCGCCGTGGACGGCGGTGACCTTGGAGTTCATGAGGAACTCGATCTTCGGGTTCTGGCGGGCGCGCTCCTGCATGATCTTGGAGGCGCGGAACTCGTCGCGGCGGTGGATGAGGGTCACGGTCTCGCCGAACTTGGTGAGGAAGTCCGCCTCCTCCATCGCGGAGTCGCCGCCGCCGACGATGGCGATCTTGCGGTCCTTGAAGAAGAAGCCGTCGCAGGTGGCGCAGGCGGACACGCCGCGGCCGATCATCTCCTGCTCGCCTGGGATGTTCAGGTAGCGCGGTGCCGCACCGGTGGCGAGGATGACGGCGCGTGCCTGGTACTCCTCGCCGTCTGCCCAGACCTTCTTGATCTCGCCGGTCAGGTCCATCTTCTCGACGTCCTCCATGCGCAGGTCGGCGCCGAAGCGCTCCGCCTGGTTGCGCATTTCGTCCATCAGCTCTGGGCCCTGGATGCCCTTGGCGAAGCCGGGGAAGTTTTCCACCTCGGTGGTCTGCATCAGCAGGCCGCCGAAGTCCATGCCCTCGAAGACGATCGGTTCGAGCTCGGCGCGGGCGGCGTAGATCGCGGCGGTGTAGCCGGCTGGCCCGGAGCCCACGATGATCACGTTGTGGATCTTCTCGGCAGGGTCGTGGGTGCCGCCGGAGCTGGCGGAGGTATCGGGAGTGTCGGCTGGGGTGGCCGCGTCCGCGGCGTCGCCCGCCTTGTTCACGCCGATTCCGACGTTGGCCTGCAGGAAGGGCTGAGACATGTGACCTCGCTCGTATTGCTTGAAGTGGGTTTCGCTTTCCTAACGCACTTTATCTAACCCACCAGACACGGGATATATTCCCAGCTCAGGGGCGGTCGGCATAGTCCGCGAGCACGAGGTGGTCCTGCAGCAGGCGGCGTCCCCGCGAGTAGCGGGACTTCACGGTGCCGGGCGCGACGTCGAGCATCGTGGAGATCTCGGAGATGGAGTAGCCGAGCATTCCACGTAGCACGACGGTCTGCCGGAATAGGATCGGGATGCTGGCCAACGCGTTGTGCAGGTCAACGCTGAGCTCCCGGTTCGGTGCGGCGTGCGAGGTTGGCAGCTCGCGTTCGCAGTCGCTGATGTCTTCGCGGTGGCGGTGCCCGCGCCGGTGCTGGGCGGTCATGAAGTTCAGTGCGGTGCGGTGCGCGATGGTCACCATCCAGGTCACGACGCTGGAGCGGTTGCGGAAGGTGGCGGCACAGCGGTGGATTTTCAGGACGGCTTCCTGGTGGACGTCCGCCAGTTCACTCTCCGGGACGCCCGCGGCGCGTTCTGCCCAGTGCATGCGGACCTCGTGACGGGCCAGCAGTGTGTGGAGTGCCAGCGGGTCGCCGGCGATGTGTTCGGCGAGCAGTTCCCGGTCGGTGCGGCGCGCGCTGGTGTGCTGTGTGTCGGTGACTGGTGCCGTCATGGCCCCTCCCCTTTCCCCTGGTGAGCCTGGATCGTGGCTTAGACACTAATGAGCGCCCCGGCCATCGTGATGTCGATGGCGCCGGGGCGCTCAAAGCTGTGGACAGCTCAGCGGGGTTAACTCCGCTCTTGTGGATAAGCGCGTGCGCTCCCCCGCGCGGAACTCCCCCGCGCCGGGCTGCTTGGCGCGGTGCTGGTCTCGTCCACGCGGTTCTGGCCCTGCCAGGTGCCCATGACCCGCAGCTCGCCGAGGGTGGCCCGGCCGTCGGCCTCAGGCAGCTGGGTGATCCAGATCAGCAGCTGCTTCATTGGCTTGGTGCCCTGCTCCTTCTTCTCGGCGTCCTCGGCGCTCTCCTCCTCGGACGCCGCATCGGACCCGGCACCTTCCGCGTCGCCAGCCTTCGCCGCGTCCTTGGCCTTGGCCTCCGCCAGGGCCTTCAGCAGCTTCTGGTTCGCACCGCGGCCCACGAGGACGTCCTGCCCGTCCTCGCCGTGGAATTCCACGTTCATCGTGGATTCGGTGGCGGTCACGGTGCCCAGTGAGGTGGTCTCGTCCAGGGTGAGCGGGACCTTGCGCAGGTTGGCGGATTGGTTTCCGCTGGTCGCGGTGGCCGTCGCCTCACCTTCCGGCGTGGCCTCCGGAGCGCTCGGCTCCTCCGAGGCGGTCGGTTGGGCGGAGGCCTTGGCGCCCGCCTTGTTCGGTACGGCCGCCCCGCTCGGTGCAGCTGGGTCGGTCGGCGCGGTGGCCTCGTCGACGCGGCGCAGCTCGACCTTCATGCCGGGTGCGAGCCCCTCCAGCTGCAGTGCGTGGATGCGGGTGTCGGTCGGCAGGTCCACGAGCAGTCCGATGCCCTCCTTCGTGGCCTCCGGGGTGCGTCCCAGTGGGCTGAGGTAGGAGTCGGACTGCCACTTCGTCGCCGCGCGTCCGTCGGTGATCAGCTGGGCGTCCTCAGGCGCGTCGAGGGTGCCCTTCGCGCCGGTGGGCATCCATTCGCGGACGTTGCGGATCGGTACGATCGTCGGCTCGCGCTTGATGATGCCCTCCGCGCCGGAGCGGATGGAGTCCGTGGATAGCGGCGAGTCTTCCCGTCCCCCGCCGACCACGCTGAGCAGGCTGGCGACGAGCGCGGCGATGAGCAGGGCGGAGCCGATGGCGATGCCGCCGATGACGGCGACGTGCTGCAGGCGCGCCTGGCGCACACCGAAGCCGGTTTTCTGGACCTGCGGGGTCGGCGCTTCGTCCGGGTTGATGGCCAGCTCCCCGGAGGTGAGGTAGCGCAGCCTGGTCGCCAGCTCGCGGGGGTCGCGGTCTGCCGGATTCGGTGGGACGTCGCCCTCGTCGCGGTGGTCGCCTTCGTTGCGGTCTGCGTCTGCGTCCTCGTCGGTGTCTTCGCTGCGTGCGGTCGCCGGGTTGGCCGCCCCGCCGCTGATGACGGCGGCGCGCTGCTCGGTGCTGAGGTCGCTGGCGGCCAGCGACTCGGCGAGCAGTTCCTTCGGGATCTCCGAGACCGGCACGTTGGCCAGCAGGAGCTCGAGGACGGCGGCGATGCCCTGCATGTCCTGCGCGGAGGAGTTATTCGGCAGGTAGCCGGGGAAGGCGAGGACAGCACCCCCGGCGGTGCTGATGCGGATGCGGTCGCGGTGGTCCACGCCCAGGGCCAGACCATGGTCGTGCATCTCCGCGGCGGCCTCGGCGAGGTCGGCGACGGCGAAGCCGACGGCCAGCGGGTCCGGGCTGGAGTCCGCGACTGCGGAGAGTGCGGAGCCGTCGGTCCAATCGGAAACCACGACCACGCTGCCGGGGCTGTCGATGACCTGCTGGATCTGCGCGAGTCCGGCCAGCGGGTTTGCCTCCTCGCCCTCGGCGCCGTCATCAGCGTTCTCAAGGGCGTGCGCGAGGGCGGCCTCCTGGGCCTCCATCATGGCCCGGGACTTCCGCGACATTTCCTGCTTCACCTGCATCACCAGTCGGGACTGGTTCGGCACGTACTCGCCGGGGCGCTTGCCCTGGCGCACCGCTGCCAGCGGGTCGAGGATGGTGAGCCCCACCATTTCCCCGGTGGCGGTGCGCTGGGCCTGCCAGAACCGGGCGGCGGTGGAGCCACCGTGGTCGGCAAGCAGGCGGTAGCGCCCGTCCAGGATCGGCGCGCCGGGCACCAGGCGTGGCCCGCGCACGCGCCCCGCGGATAGCGGCGGCAGGGGCGGCAACAGGGAGTTGGCCACGGCAGCCTCGCGGGCGGCCTCCGCGGGGCCCAGCGGGGTGGGAACCATGCGTTCTGCGGCGGAGCCCAGTTCCTCCTCGGCTTGACGTCCGGAAAAGAAACGGCCGATACCGGGGACGCGGGAGAGCGCGGAGCCGACGGTGAGAACCTCGGGCAGCTTGGAGCGCGCCATGACCACGCCGGTGGCGATGAGGAACACCGGGCCGGTGATGAGCAGGCGGATCAGGAAGCCCGGGTTCTGGCCGGGGGTGATGATCGTGTTGGTGAGAGCCAGGTCCACGAGCCAGGCGACGAGCGCGCCGACGAGGGAGGCGCCGAAGGCCCAGAGGCTGGTGTGCATGACCTCGCGGGAGTTGAGGTTGCCCAGGGAGCGGCGCAGCAGCAGCACGCCGATGATCGCGCCGGTGACGAAGCCGAAGCCGTTTGCGGCACCCAGCAGCACCACCACGAGGCGCGGCTCGGTGGCGATGAATGGCGCGATGGAGACCAGGGCGATCTTGGTGATCGTGATGCCGGCGATGATGAAGGTCGGGGTCCAGACCTCCTCGCGGGCGTAGAACACGCGCAGGTGCAGCAGCACCAGGGAGTACGGGATGAGCGTGAAGGCGGAGAAGGAAACTGTCCAGCCGAGCACGCTCGCGGTCTCCATGGAGAAGGAGCGGTAGGCGAACAGTGCCGGTCCGATGACCCCGCCGAATGCGGTCATGAACACGATGATGGGGATCATCGCGAACATGGTCAGTCGGGTGGCGACGGTGAGGTCGCGGACCACGGCCTTATCGTCGCCGTCGGCGGCGTTGCGGGATAGTCGCGGCATAACGGCAGTCAGCAGGGTCACGCCGATGACGCCGTAGGGCATCTGCAGCAGCTGCCAGGCGTTCATGTAGATCGTTGGGGCGTCCCCGGATGCGCTGGAGGCGATCTGGTTATTGATCGCCCAACCGACCTGGGAGATCGCCACGTAGAGCACGATCGCCACGCCCATGCCGGCGAAGTTCTTCAGGCGCTCGTCCACGCCCCACAGGGGCCGTAGGTTGATGCCCGCCTTGCGGAGATAGGGCACCATGATCAGCGCCTGGAAGACCACGCCGAGGGTGGTTCCGAGCCCCAGCAGCAGCACGTGCGGGTCGCTGATGGTGACGTGGTCAGTGGGCTGGAGTTTCGTGTCCTCGGGCAGCAGCAGGTAGCCGCCGAGGACGGTGATGGTCACGAGGTTGTTGATCACGGGCGCCCACGCGCCGGGTTTGAATACTCCCTTGGTGTTCAGCACGGCCATGAACACGGCAAACATGGCGTAGAAGAAGATCTGCGGGAGCACCAGGTAGGCGAACATTGTCGCCATCTGGACGTTGACCTGGCCGTCTTGGTCGAGTGTGAGTCTGATCAGCCAGGGGGCGCCGAGAACGGCGAGGAGGGTGATGATGACGGTGATGCTGAACGTCATCGTCAGCAGTCTTCGGATGAAGGCTTCGCCGCGGTCGGGGTCTTCCTTCTCGGCTCGGACGAGCACGGGGACGACCAGGGAGGTCAGCACCGCGCCGAGGACGAGCTCCGTGATGAGGTTCGGCAGGGTGTTCGCGGTGTTGAACGCGGAGGCGACGGCGGCACCCAGCGCGGAGCCGATGAGGACAGTGCGCAGGAAGCCGGTGATGCGCGACAGGAGGGTCGCGATGGCCATGGAGCCACCGGTGCGGACGACCTCGGCGTCCGAGGGTTGTTCGTTGTGCTTATCCTGTTCCGCCGCGGCTGCGGCGGTGCGGTCCGTTGGGGTTTCTTCCTCCGGTGGGACGTCGCCGCTGCCGCCGCTGGTTGCGGTGGCTGCCGGGGCCGCGGTGGCTGCGGCGTTGTTGCCTGCCGCGCCTGCCGTGCCGGTTTGGCTTCCGGTGGATGCGGCGCCGTTGGCTGCGGCGCCTGCCCCGGCGGTGCTGCGCGCACCCGTTGCGGCGCCGGTTCCAACCCCGGCGCCGGCGAGGGCGCGGGCGGAGGTGCGGGCCGGTTGGGAGCTGGCGCGGTACTGGCGGCCCGCGGGGTCTGCCCCGGGGTCGGCGGAGTGCCCGAGTTCCCCGGAGAGGCCGAACTCGTAGTGGTCATAGGCGTGGCGCTCGTTGGCCAGGTGGATCTCCGAGGCGGGCCGGCGGAAGTCCACGGCCGGGGCGGCTGGGGCCTCGGGGGGGGTGTCTTCGGGTTCCTGGCCGTGCTGGGAGGGGGCGACGCTCAGTGAGGAGTAGTCGTCCGTTGTTTCCGGTGCGTCGGCTTCTTCGCGCGCCTGTGGGGCCAGCGCGGGCGGGCGTGCTTCGATGAAGCGGCCGCGCTGGCCTGCGGGTGGCTTGGGTGGTGGCGTGCTGCCGTGGCCTGCGCTGTCAGCGGAATCCTCGGGAACGTCTGGGGTAGTCACAGAATCCATCTTCGCCGACATTGGGTGCGTTTCCTAACTAGAAACGCGCTCGATGGGCGGGTTTTCGCTGCCTGTGACGGGTTTTACACCGTGTGTGAGGGCGTGGCGAGCCTGGCTTATCGCTGGCTTCTTCTTGGCCGTTAGCTGCGGTGGGGCGCTCGGCGGGGCGTCAATCGGGGTGCGCGGCTGCGTTTTTGCGGCGGGGCTAGCGGCGACGGGTCCGGCGGCGCTTGCGGTCCAGGAGGAGCTTCCCGCCGATGCCCGCGCCGGCGATGATGGTGAGCAGGAGGATCATCTTATCCAGCGGGATATTGGGGCTAGAGTGCACGCTGACCTGCACGGAGTCGCTGATTCGCTTGTTATTCGGGCTGGCGAGCCACAGGTCGAGGTCGCTGCGCCTATCCGCAGCACCGAGGTCGATCGACACGGTCAGGGAGCCACGCGCCGGGATCATCTGCGACTCGGATTCCAGGATCTCGGCGGGGTGCCCGGCGTACTCGTCGAGGGTGTCGCGGTAGCGGATCTTCGCTGGCACGGGCAGCGGCAGGCCGTTTTGGGCGGCGACGATCAGCGGTGCGGCCTCGGAGGTTCGGGTGAAGACGTTGCCGGGTGGCAGCAGGGTCACCGAGTTGCGCAGGGTGTCCGCGGTGTCGGCCGCACCGGCGACGCGGTCGGCGGAGCGCTGGCTGGCTTCGTCCTGCTCCGCGGGGTTGCGGGTGCCGTAGTTGCTGGTGGCGCGCGCGAGATCGGCGAGGATGGGGCGGGTGAACTGCTCGCGGGTCAGGGCGATCTGCCGGGAGTTGGACATCATCAGGGTGAGGCTGCGGATCCGGTCGGCCAGGGTGGCCAGCTGCGGGGCGAGTGCCTCGGTGGGTTTCCCGGGGTCGGCGAAGGGCTGGGTGACCTCGCCGAGTGCCAGTTCGGAGTTCTTCAGGCCGCGGGAGCGCAGCGCATCGGCCAGGGAGGCCGGGGTCGCGTGCCCGGTGGCGAAGGCCTGCTCGATGTACCCCAGCAGTGCGGTGGCGTCCTGCCCGTTGACCTCCCACTGGCCCGGCGGGACGGCGAGGATCGGCTCGGGGCTGGCGAGTTCCTGCTGGAGCACGGCCAGGGCGCTGGACATGCGGGTGGCCTCGGAGTCCGCGTTGGCGTCGAAGCGGGACTGGGGGTTGGAGTAGCCCGTGGTGTCCGGGTGGGCGCCGGTGGCGGCCAGGACGGTGCCGAGGTCGCCGGAGTAGCGCAGCGCGCGGAGGCTGCCGGCATCGTTGAGCTTCAGCAGGCGCTCGTTCCACTGCCGGTCAGACTGCTGGGCGGCCGGGTCCTGCCCGTCCCCTGCCTCTTCTCCCGAGGCCTCGGGGGTCTGGGCGGGCTGCTGGGTGAGCACGGTGTTGTTCGCGACGAGCGCGGTGACCGGCGCCGTGGGGTCCAGGGTGGGCAGGATCGCCTGGCCCTTGAGGGTGTTCTCGAAGCGGCGGGAGAGGTCGGCCCCCTCCGAGGCGGGGTCCACCTTCGCGGCCGCGAGATACGGCAGGGCCTGGGGAGTGAGGTAGCCGCTGCTGGGGATGGCGATATTGGCCACCGGGGTGGTGCCGAGGATCTCGTGGATGGTGGCGGCACCCCGGCCGAGGGCGTGCATGCTGAGCCAGGCCGCGCTGGTGGATTCCTCGGCCACGCCGGTATCTGCTCCAGCGGCACCACCGGCCGCATCTCCGCTGGCAGCGGCGCCATTGGCCTGTCCTGCCGCGGCCTCCGGGTTGGTGGGACCGGTCGCCTGGGCGGTGGTGTTGATGTCCGCCCCGCCGTAGGGCAGCGCGACGGTGCAGCTCTCCTTGGTGGTGTCGCGCAGGTCGCTGAGCCAGGTAGCGGCGGCCTTATCGTGGGCGCCGGGTTCGGAGCGGTCCTTGGTGTTGAAGATGTCTCCCCAGGAGTCGCGGAGCCGCTTGCGCTCCTCGACGGGCTTTGGGACACGCCCGCCCACGCGGTAGCCGCCGGCCATGCGCTCCACGGTCTGCAGGAGATCGGGGTCGATCGCCAGGCAGCTGGCTTCGCGGATCTTGGTGCCCTGTGGGCCGTCCAGTGCGGTGCGGTAGCTGTCCAGGAGGGTGCGTAGCCGCCCGCCTTCCTTCAGTTGCTCACCGAGGGAGTCTTCGTTGAGGTAGAGCTCGGCGGGTTCGGGGGCGTCCCCGACCGCGCCGGGTGTGGCGTGCGTTTCGCCACCGATGGGCCACAGGAAGGTCAGCGGGGTGCCGGAGGTGCCACTGCCCTCTTCCTTGTCCTTATTTTCTTCTGGGGTGACGACGGCCGTCGCGCGAGTCACCGCGAGCAGTTCCGCCCCCTGTGCTGCCTGGTCCCCAGCGGCCTCTCCCCCACCATCGGCACCATCAGCGGCCCCGGGCGTGCCGCCGAGGGTGAACATCAGCGGGTAGGTTCCGGCCTGCGCGGCATCCGGCAGCCCGAAGCTCATCGGCGCCAAGGCCCCAGCTGGGCCCGCCGTTTCGCCGGTGGGGGTCTCGGGGTGTGGGGTGGTGGCGTCGTCCTGAAAGGAAGGGTCGCGGAAGAGGCGGACGTCCACGTCGGCGGTTTCGCCCGGCCCCAGGGAAACCTCACCGCCGTTACTGCGTTGCAGCGGGCGCGCCGGGGAGCTGTGTGGGTACTCGCCGCTGTTGGAGAGCAGGGAGGTGCGGACCTGGGCGGGGCTGCCGGCGGCGGGCGCGGTTTTGAGGCTCAGCGTGAGGCCCCGGATGGTGCCGGGGCTGGTGTTGCGGATGCGCAGGGTGTAGGTCTGCGGGTCGGTGTCCGCCGGGTTGAGGAAGCGCGGGCTGATGTTGCGAACCTGCAGGTTAATTCCCCGATTGGGGTCGGTGGAGCGGGCGTTCGGGTTGGCCCAGTCCGTGGCCTCCGCGTGGTGGAAGGTGGTGGTCTGCTCGGGGGTTTGGGCGCCCGCGGCAGGCATGGCCTTTGCTGCGGGCAGTGCAGACGCGGCTGGCAGGGCGGAGCCAGCGAATGGGCCGGGCACGGCGGTGACCCACCCGGCGCAGAGGAGGGAGCCGAGCGCGAGGGCGGTGGCGGGGCGGATTTTGGCAGCCATGCAGCCCTCCTAACGCGGGGTGGCGCGGCCTGCTTCCGCTTCCGCGCGGGCGTGGTTCGGCAGCGTGTCGAGGGCGCGGCGGGCCAGGCGGCGCTCGTCGGCGTAGGCGAGGCGTTCGACCAGGTTGTTCACGGGAACCCAGGTGACTTCGGTGACCTCGGGGTCTTCGTCGTTGAACTCGCCGTCCACGTAGCGCAGCAGGTGGTGGTGGACGGTCTTGTGGATGCGGGTGCCCTCGGAGACGAACCAGTAGTCGATGGTGCCGAGCTCGTCGATGACGGTTCCGGCGATGCCGGTTTCCTCCCACACTTCGCGTTCGGCGGTGCTGCGGTGGGATTCGTGCTCTTCGACGTGGCCTTTGGGCATGGACCACAGGAGGCGCCCGCGGCGGTCGACGCGGCCGATGAGGGCGGCGTAGATCTTGGACATGTCCACGCTGCCGTTGGGGCGCACGGCTTCGGCCAGGCCGGTGAGGACGAGCCCACCCGCGGAGGTTTCCACCGAGAGCGGCAGGTCGGAGTGCTCCAGGTGGGTGCGGTTCTGCTTGCCCTGTTTGGCGCGCCGGGTGCCGGTGCGCTTCGGGTTGTTGCGGCCAGCCCCGGAGCGGTTGCCGCGGTTCGAGCCACGGTTGTTGCGGGTGCTGGTGCGGTTGTTTTCGCCCTGCTGGCCCTGTTGGTTGCCGCGGCCCTTGCCCTTGCGGTTGTTCTTCGCGTTCTTGGCGTTTTTGGGGCGGCGCTGGTTTTCGCGCTGCGGCTGTTCGTCGTGCTGCGAACGGCGGCGTGTGCTGCGGGGCGAACCGCTGCTCGTGGTGGCGCTGTCGTTCGTGTTCATTCTGTATATAGTAGCTGTTCGACCGGGGCTTGGGTGAACCGTCGGCGGGGGTTGGGCGTCCCGGTGGTGGCTGCCGGGCGGGTGACCGGCGCGGTGTTGGGGTGCTGGGCCATGAAGTAAGGTATTGCGCGTGACTACGAGGGCGAATGAGACTGCAGATGGCGCGACGGCTGGCGCTGCCGCGGAAGCTGGTGCGACGGCGGCCGGTGCTCGAGCCGGCGCTGGGGCGGGCGCTGCCGAGGTAACCGGGGGCACGCAGGCCAAGGAGGCGGCGATGCTGGGGGCGGCGTGGCAGTCCCTGCGCCGCAATGACGCCACGCTGCGCCGGCTGGCAAAGGCCTTCGAGGAAGCGGGCCACGAGCTCTACCTGGTGGGTGGTTCGGTGCGCGACGCGATGCTGGCACGCCTCAGCCACGACCTGGACTTCACCACGGATGCCCGCCCCGATGCGGTGATGGGGATCCTGGAGCCGATGGCCGAGACGGTGTGGGATACGGGCATCGAATTCGGCACCGTGTCCGCGCTGGTCGGTGGCCTGGAGGTGGAGATCACCACGTTCCGGGCGGATCAGTACGACGGCCAGTCCCGCAACCCGGAGGTCACCTTCGGCGACACCCTGGAGGGCGATCTGGTGCGCCGGGACTTCCGCGCGAATGCGATGGCGCTGAAGCTCTCCGCCGATGGGGAGCACGAGTTCTGCGACCCGCTAGGTGGGTTGGCTGATGTGGCCGCCGGGGTGCTGGACACGCCGGATAGCCCGGAGGTGAGCTTCCGGGATGATCCGTTGCGCATGTTGCGGGCCTGCCGTTTCGTCTCTCAGCTGGGTTTCGCGGTCGCCCCCAGGGTGGCTGAGGCGATGGCGGCGATGGCGGATCAGATTCAGCGGATCACGGTGGAGCGCGTGGCGGTGGAGCTGAATAAGCTGCTGCTTGGCACGACCCCGTGGGAGGGCCTGGACCTGATGGTGGAGGCCGGCCTGGCGGATTTCGTCCTCCCGGAGCTGCCGCGCCTGCGGATGACCCAGGATGAGCATAAGCAGCACAAGGATGTTTACTGGCACTCCCTGACGGTGCTGCGCAATGCGCTGGTGCAGGAGCAGAACTACGGTGTGGCCCCGGACCTGGAGCTGCGCTGGGCCGCGCTGCTGCACGACTGCGGGAAGCCGGATACTCGGGCGTTCACGGACTCTGGCCAGGTGACTTTCCACCAGCACGAGGTGGTGGGCGCGAAGTTGGTGCGCCGCCGCCTGCGGAAGCTGAAGTTTTCTAAGCAGTTGGTGAAGGATATTTCCCAGCTGGTGTTCCTGCACATGCGTTTCTATGGCTATGGGGATAGCGCGTGGACGGATTCGGCGGTGCGCCGTTATGTGACGGATGCGGGTGATCTGCTGCCGAAGCTGCACATGCTGGTGCGGGCGGATTGCACGACCCGTAATAAGCGCAAGGGGGCGCGGCTGCGCCGTAATTACGACGACCTCGAGCGGCGGATTGAGGAACTCAAGGAGAAGGAGGATCTCGCCGCGGTGCGCCCGGACCTGGATGGTAACGAGATCATGGAGATCTTGGGTTTGAAGCCGGGCCCGGAGGTGGGTCAGGCGTGGGCATTTTTGAAGGAGCTGCGCTTGGATCGGGGGCCGCTGGGCCGGGACGAGGCTATTGCGGAGCTGCGGGCCTGGTGGGACGCGCAGCGGGGGTAGTGCTGCGCGCTTAGGTCTTTCTTAGCCCCTTCCGGGGGTGCCGGTGTGTTCGGTGCTCCCGGGAGGGGCTTTGTGCTTTCGTGGGCCTAAGCCTGAGAGCCGCTTAAGCCTAGGATCACTATGTTTGCATCTGAAATGTAAGCAGTGTTGGGGCGTTAAACATGCATGGCAAGTGCATAATGTTCTCACTCTTAGGTGTACGAAGCGACCCTCTTTACCTGGGGTCTTATGTGGGTACTATCAGTGTGTATTTAGACAGTGCCGGCTGCCTGCTGGCGCTACCGATCTTTCGAAAGGAAGCAACATGGCCAATCTGCGGGGTCCTATCGCCCGTGGTGGGAAGTCCGGCGCTTTTGCGCTGGGCTTTTCCGACAAGATGAAGTCCGTGGCGGGCGCTATGGCGGTGCTGGCGCTGGCAACCACTGGCACCGTGGTGGTGCAGTCCCAGGTCGCTCCGGCTGCACAAGCCGCTCAGGACCCGGTCGAATCCCCGGGCGAGTGGCGGGCACAGAAGACCGTCAACGGTAAGGTCTTCCTGGACCGCGACGGCAATGCAGCTAAAGCAGGCGCATCTGATGAGCCGCTTGCTGGTGTCAAAGTCTACGCTCAGTGGATTGACTACCCCAACAAGAAGCAGCGTGGCGCTGTATCGCCTGTTTACACCACGCAGACAAAGGCGGATGGCACGTACACCATTAGCCTGCCGGACTGGACCGATGCGCTGGGCACTGTCCACAAGTGGAACGCAATTGCTGGTCAGAAGCTGCGCATTTGGGCTGAAAACCCGGATCCGAAGAACCTCCAGGTTGCTTTCATCGAAGGTGACTCGGTGTTCGGAGGCCCGGCTGCGCGTTACAACGGTACGTGGAACGGTACGGTCGGAATCCGGCTTGCCGAGAACTACAACATCTCCTACCACGAGCGCGATGCCGCTAAGGACGGACAGGACTGGCTGTACCTCCCAGAGGACAAGTCCACCACTGGTGAAAAGCAGGTCAACGGCGGCCGTGCCAAGGGGCGTGTCTACTACGACCAGCGCGGTACCTTCGGTAATGAGCTCTTTGTCAACAAGTATCAGAAGCGTTATGGCGATGTCGCCGTTCCGAAGGTGAAGATTCGGGGCTCGTACGTCCAGGATGAGGTCGCACGCCGCTTCGACAAGTGGGCTGACGACAACAAGGGCTACACCACTGAAGCTTTCCGTGAAGCGCAGAAGAAGATCATGGCCGAATACGAGGCCGAGACCGGTAAGAGCGCTATCGCCGAAACCGTAATCACCGAAACGGATAACGAAGGCAAGTACCACCTTCAGTTCAAGGGACTGTGGGGTAACAACTACAAGGCCAAGGGCATCATGAACGCTGGCGAGTGGGGCGAGTTGGCTCCCTCGTCTGACGAAGGCAGCTGGGCAACCGGTAACCTGCGTTCGAAGCACATCAACTACGAGTACATGTACGTCTCGCCGGTTCTCCCCGAGGGCGTCGACTCGAACATGGACTCTTCGCAGAGCGCGATGTTCCAGAACATCATGCGCACTTCGATGGTGCATGCAGTCTCCGGCGGACTCCACGCCGGTAACTACATTAACGACCTTGACTTCTCGCTGCGCCAGACCTCACGCGGATTTGACGTCACCCCATACAACGCCACGGACAAGCCTGCTGCTCCGGGTGACACCGCAAAGACCGACACCTTCGGCCTGACTCCGAACACTGCTCACGTGATCGTTTGGACTGACAGTGAGGGTAAGGAAGTTCACCGTTGCGAGGCGAACTCCGACAACCTCGGTGTGATTCCTTCGTGTGATTTCAAGGTACCGGAAGACCTCGCTGAGGACACCATTTACACCGCTACGGTGTACAACGCGTCCGATGAGAGCACGCCTCTCATGGCTGACTCTTTCCTGGCCTACGTTGCTCCTGAATACAAGGAGACCGAGGTCAAGGTTGGCGAAGAAGCTACGGCTGAGCGGCCGGTCAACAAGAACGGCACCGCTGTTCCTGACTCCGCTAAGTTCGCTGCAGCAACCGCAGACGATGTCAAGAACGCTCCGGAATTCCAGAAGGCTGGCCTTCCGGAAGATGTCGCTCCGCAGGACTGGGTCACCGTAAACGCAGATGGAACCCTGACCATCAAGCCGGGTGCAGACGTCAAGCCGGGTACGTACAACGTTCCGGTTAAGGTCACCTACGAAGATGGCACCACCAAGGTCATCAACGCACCTATTAAGGTCGTTGACGAGACCAAGCAGAGCGACGAATACACTCCTGCTTATGAGGACAAGCTGGTTGTTCCTGGTGAGGAAACCAAG
>NZ_KV823558.1 GCF_001815985.1 Corynebacterium sp. HMSC27B11
CATGCGGACACACTTTTCTTTACTTAACCCGCCGACGGCTTCAGCTAATCACTGAAAGTCCCTCTGGGGAGGAGCGGCGGCGCGTGACGTGGGGGTGCGGGCTCGGGGGTATGCTCGGGCGGAGTGAAGTTCGCGGGAACTTAATCGAGCGATCGTCCGACTATCTATATCGGACCCGAACATCAATGGAAGGTGAAGATGCAGTTGTGGTTTGCTGACGCACACAAGCTCCGGTCCCGGATTGCGGGCCTCGTAGCGGCACTCGTTACGGGGATTGCGATGCTGGGGGCCGGCGTTGGTCCGGCGGCAGCGCACGACCTCGTGGTCGACTCCACGCCCAAGCAGGGCTCGAAGATCGAAGAGCCAGTCAAGGAGATCTCCTTGACATTCTCGGGTGTTCCTAAGGAGGGCTTTAATCGAATCGCGCTGTCCCGCGATGGCGACGTTCTCTTCACTGGGGAGCCCGATGCAGATGGCCGAGTTTTGAGCATCGAGGTGTCTGACGACGTGGACTGGCAGCCCGGTGAATACACCGTGGGCTACCAGATCACTTCTTCGGATGGCCACGCTACTCGCGGTTCGCTGCAGTTCCAGTACGGCGACGTCGAGGCTGCGGATTCCAGCTCTTCCGAGCAGTCGGAGGAGACGGGGTCTGAGGGGTTGGGCGTGCCTACCTGGATTTTCGGCGTAACCAGTATTGTTGTTATTGCAGGAGCTCTCGTTCTCGCCATCGCACGGTGGCGGGATATCTCCAAGTAGTTTGGGGCGCCTGCCTGCGGTCCTCACCGCAGGAGGGGCGAAGAGCCACGAGAAACACCAAGGAGTCTGAAAACCGTGAAGCAGAACCGCACTGCACTGTCCGCCGTTGTCGCGCTGAGCGCCGCGCTCGCGCTGGCTGCCTGCTCCCCGCCGAACGAGAAGGCTACCGGCACCGAGCACATCGACACCGCCACCGTCGGGGCAAAGACCCCGGAGCTGGGCGACAAGACGGACAAGAAGACCGACTCGGCAACCTCTGAGACGGAGGAGACCACCATCACGTCTGAGGAGGCTTCCGAGGCTGAGGAAACGTCCGCTGATGTCGAGCCGGGTGCGGCCAACGACGCCGGTACCGAGCCTGCAGCAGGCACCTTTAACTAAGCCTTTCTGGTTGGGTCCACATCCCATGCGCGTGGGGTGGAATGCCGGGGACGATTCTTCCGCCCCGGCCTCCCGCCCGCCGCACCAACCACTTCCTTGAGAATCAAGGACTTTTCCGTGAGGTACACCATGAACACAACCGTTGGACACTCTGTGCGTCGCCCCAAGTCTCTGCGCGCTACCGCAGTCGCGCTGATGGGCGTTACCGCTCTCGGCCTGGCCGCCTGCTCTCCTTCGGAGGAGAAGCCTAGCGAGCAGACCGCATCTGAGTCTCAGACCGCTTCTGAGTCGCAGACCGCCGAGAACGCTGCCGAGGGGCTGACTTTCGAAGAGGCATACGTTGGTGCTAAGGGCACCGATAAGGACATGACCGCAGTCTTCGGCAAGCTGGTCAACAACACCGACAAGGAGATCCACATCGTCTCCGCATCCGGCAGCCTGGATGCGAAGTACGAGCTCCACGAGGTTGTCGATGGCGTCATGCAGGAGAACCCGGAAGGTCTTCGTATCCCGGCCGGTGGCGAGCTCGAGCTGAAGCCGGGTGGCGACCACATCATGATCATGGACTACTCCGAGGAAATCGCCGCAGGTGACGACATCACCGTCACCCTCAAGGCAGAGGACGGCACGGAATACGAGCTCAAGGACATCCCGGCTCGCGTGCAGCAGTCCAGCCACGAGCACTACGGCGACGCCCACGGCGAGCACGGTGATCACGCTGGCATGGAGGGCCACGGTGAGCACGGTGGCCACGGTGCGGGCATGGACGGCGAGGGGGAGCACGCCGAGCACGGCGAGCACTAGAGCTGCCTCCCACCAAGTGATGAAAATGACAAGCCTGGGCCACGTGACTAACGCGGGGCCCAGGCTTTCCCGCCATTTGGCCGCGGATCAAGAGACTTAACAAGGACAGAAGAAGGTTTTTGAGCGAGATGAGTACTGGGGAGTCTTCGGGATTTTTTAACGTCAGCCGGCGTGGGCTATTCGCCGGTGTCGGCGCAGCGGGTGCGGCCGCCGTGCTCGCCAGCTGCGCGGAAGGCGAGGGACGCGGGGGAGACATGCCCAACTCCTCCGGGGACATCGAGGAAAAGTTGACCGTCCCCTTCGATGGCGCTCGCCAGGCCGGCATTCAAACGCCGCACCAGAGTCACGGGCTTATCGTGGCCTTCGACTTCCACAACACGAACAGCCGCGAGGCCCTCCGCAAGGATCTCCGCCGGCTCATGCGCGTGTGGACCCCGGACGCTCGGAAACTCACCCAGGGCGACGCAGCGTTGGCTGATCTCGAGCCCGAGCTCAACCTGCAGCCCGGCAACCTAACTATCACCGTCGGCTGGTCGCCTGCCCTCATCGAGAAGATTGGCTCGCTCGATGAGGTTCCGAAGTGGGTCTCCTCCCACACCAAGGGACTGCCGAAGTTCAAGGGCGACGATCTGGACCCAGCGTTTAGCGACGGGGACGTCGTCGTCCAAATGTGCGGCGAGGATCTGACCACCCTGTCCCACGCGATGCGAGTCCTGACCCGCGGCGGGCGGGACTACGTCAAGCCACGCTGGACCCAGCGCGGCTTCGTCGACATCCGGGAGGGGCAGACCGCACGCAACCTCATGGGCTTCAAGGACGGCACCGTCGTCCCGCGTACCGAGGAGGAATTCGACAACGCGGTTTGGGACGACCGTAACGGCACCTCGATGATCGTGCGCCGCGTGACCTTCGACATGCCTGGTTGGGAGGCCCTCGACCGCGAGAGCCGAGAGAACGTCTTTGGCCGCAAGGCGATCAGTGGTGCACCCCTGACCGGAGAAGACGAGTTCGATGACCCGGATCTCAACGCGGTGGACAAGACCGGACTGCCCGTCATCGATCCCAAGAGTCACGTGGGCATTACGGCAGGGGAGGGTAAGCATATGCTGCGACGCCCGTTCAACTGGGACGGCGAGGTCAACGAGCACGGCGATTCCGGCCTGATTTTCATCTGTTTCCAGGAGGATCCGGACACCTCCTTCACCCCGCTGCAGCACCGTCTCGCGGAGAACGACCGACTTAATCAGTGGATCACCCACACTGGCTCTGGGGTCTACTGGGTGCTGCCTGGCACCGAACCAGGATCCTACTGGGGTCAGCAGATCCTCGAGGGGTAAACTGAAAGGTCGTTAGTGGCTGTCACCCGGTATGTGACCGCCCACGTCGTTGCTTGAAGGAGCATTTTCTTGAACTCTCCCGTTTCCGCCCAGCCTGCCGTTAAGTTCCTCGTTCCGGCTGGCGAGACAGCCGGTGCGGCCATGCGCCCACTGGAGCTGCCGAACAAGGGGCCCGAGGCCATCGTCGTCGTGAAGGACCCGGAGGGTAACCTCCGCGACCTTGCCTGGACTCCGGACGTGGACACCGAGGTCACCGCGATCGCGTCCGATACGGAAGAGGGGCGCGGCGTGATCCGCCACTCCACGGCGCACGTTCTCGCCCAGGCCGTGCAGCGCGTTTTCCCGGGTACCAAGCTCGGCATCGGACCGGCCATCGATGGCGGTTTCTACTACGACTTTGACGTCGCGGAGCCTTTCACGCCCGAGGATCTGAAGAAGATCGAACGGGAGATGAAGAAGATCATCAAGTCCGGCCAGCGCTTCGAGCGCAAGGCCTATGGCTCCAACGATGAGGCTCGCACCGAGTACGCTGCCGAGCCGTACAAGCTCGAGCTCATCGAGGACAAGGGCAACGTCGATCCGGACTCCGAGGAGGCCATGGAGGTCGGCGCAGGTGAGCTGACCGCTTACTCCAACGTCAACCCGCGCACCGGCGAGGTCGAGTGGTACGACCTGTGCCGCGGCCCGCATGTGCCGACCACGCGCTACATCCCGGCCTTCGCGATTACCCGCTCCTCGGCGGCGTATTGGCGCGGCGACCAGGACAATGCGGGCCTCCAGCGCATTTATGGCACCGCCTGGGAGTCCAAGGAGAAGCTCGCCGAATACCAGCACATGCTGGAGGAGGCTGAGAAGCGCGACCACCGTCGCCTGGGTGCGGAGCTGGACCTGTTCAGCTTCCCCGACGAGGTGGGCTCCGGCTTCCCGGTGTTCCACCCGAACGGCGGCATCGTGCGCCTGGAGATGGAGGAGCACTCCCGCAAGCGACACCTGGCCAGTGGCTACTCCTTCGTCAACACCCCGCACATCACGAAGGGCGACCTGTTCCAGAAGTCCGGTCACCTGGACTTCTATGCCGAGGGCATGTTCCCCCCGATGCAGCTTGATGGTGAGACTGATGAGGACGGTAACGTCACCAAGCCGGGGCAGGACTACTACGCCAAGCCGATGAACTGCCCGATGCACAACCTCATCTTCGCCTCCCGTGGCCGTAGCTACCGTGAGCTGCCGCTGCGACTCTTCGAATTCGGTACCGTATACCGCTACGAGAAGTCCGGCGTCGTGCACGGCCTGACCCGCGCCCGCGGTTTCACCCAGGATGACGCGCACATCTACTGCACCGAGGACCAGCTCGAGGACGAGCTGACGACGGTGCTGGAGTTCATCATCTCCCTGCTGCGCGACTACGGTCTCGACGACTTCTACCTGGAGTTGTCGACGAAGGACCCGAAGAAGTTCGTCGGCACCGACGAGATCTGGGAGCGGTCCACCGAGATCCTGCAGCGGGTTGCCGAGAAGTCCGGCCTGGAGCTCGTTCCGGACCCAGCTGGTGCCGCCTTCTACGGGCCGAAGATCTCCGTCCAGGCTCGCGACGCCATCGGTCGTACCTGGCAGATGTCCACCGTGCAGCTGGACTTCAACCTGCCGGAGCGCTTCGACCTGGAGTACACCGCACCGGACGGCACCAAGAAGCGCCCGATCATGATTCACCGCGCGCTCTTCGGCTCTATCGAGCGTTTCTTCGGCGTGCTCCTGGAGCACTACGCAGGCGCGTTCCCCGCCTGGCTGGCGCCGCACCAGGTCATGGGCATCCCAGTGGCCGAGGACTTCACCGAGTACCTGGAGGAGTTCGTCGCCGATCTGCGTAAGGACGGCATCCGCGCCGAGGTAGACACCTCCGATGACCGCATGCAGAAGAAGATCCGCACCCACACCAAGGGCAAGATCCCGTTCATGCTGCTCGTCGGGGGACGGGACGTCGATAATGGTGCAGTCAGCTTCCGGTTCCACGACGGTACGCAGGTCAACGGCGTACCGCGCGAGGAGGCAGCGAAGGCGATCAAGGAGTGGATCGGCCAGCGTCGCAATGAGCAGCCGACGAAGGAGCTCATCGCGTCGGAGCTGGGCTAAGCATCGCCCGGTGGCAAAGAATAAAGGTAGGGGTGTGAGGATAGTGAGTTGCGATCCGAGCCAGGATCCTGCGGGCCGGTGTTCCTCGGAACGAGGAGCCGCGGAACCCGCGGGGACTGAGCTATCCGCCCAGGCTGCGTCTGAGGCCAATGGCCGGGTCGTGGACACCGGGGTGGGCTCGCAGCCTGATCTCGCCGGTGGCCTGGATCGGCTCTGGGCTCCCTACCGCTCCGCCTATCTCGCCGATCGGCCGAAAAAGCCCGCCCAGGAGGGGGCACAAGGCCCAGAGGGCGGCGAGGAGAAGCCCGAGGACCCGTTCCTCGACCTGCCCAACCTTCCCGACGAGGAGGCGCTCATCGTCGCTCGCGGGAAGGAGGTCTTCTGCGTCCTCAACCTCTTTCCCTATAACCCCGGGCACATGATGGTGATCCCATACCGCCAGGTCGCCAACTACGAGGACCTGACAATGCCGGAGCTCACTGAGCTGGCGACCTTCACCCAGCACGCGATCAAGACCCTGCGCTATGTCTCGGGCCCGGACGCCATCAACGTCGGCATGAACCTCGGCCGCCCGTCCGGTGGATCGGTGCCCACGCACCTGCACCAACACATCGTTCCCCGCTGGACCGGGGATACGAGTTTCATGACGGTGATCGCCGGCGCTAAAGTGCTACCGCAGACACTTCGCGATACCAGGGCCCTGCTCTCTCGGGCGTGGCGCGAACTTGAGGATCAAAAATAGTGGATAATACCGGGCGTAGGGGACCCGTACTAAGGACAATCGTGATGACTGAAAGGAAGGCTCAATGCTGAGCGAACACGCCCGTCGGCCTGCCTCCGTCATCATCGAACCCATCGCCCGCACCCTTCAGAAAGCGCACGTGAGCCCGAATTCGGTCACGCTCGGTGGGACCGTCGCCGCGGTGGTTCTCGCCCTGTGGCTGATCCCCACCGGCCACCACTTTGCCGCCGCCGTGCTGATCGGACTCACGACCGCGCTGGACATGGTGGACGGCACCATGGCCCGAATGTCGGGTGGCGGCACGAAATTCGGCGCCACTCTGGATGCCACCTGCGACCGGGTCACGGACGGCGCGATTTTCGGCGCCCTAGCCTTTTGGTTCGCCATGGACGCCGAGTCCCACCCCGTGCTGCTTGCTCTGACCCTCACGATTCTCGTCGCTGGTCAGGTGACGAGCTATGTGAAGGCGCGAGCGGAGGCCAGCGATCTGCCCGTTGACGGCGGACTCATTGAGCGCCCGGAACGGCTCATCATCTCGCTGGTCGCCCTGGGACTGTCCGGCCTGGGCGTGCCATATGTCCTCTGGGTTGGCCTGTGGCTGCTGGGTCTGGGCTCCGTATTCACGGTGATCCAACGCCTCGTGATGGCCTCCCGCTCGGAGGCGTCCACCGAACACATCGCGGCGCCCGCGGGAGCACGGGAGTTTTAGCCCGTGATCAAAAAACTATCCCTGCCCAGCGGCGAGGATCTCTCCGCGCTGGCATATCAACTGGGTTGGGCGGCGACTAAGCGCCTGCCGGAACCCATCGCTGCCGTGCTTTTCGATCTGATCGCTGACGCTGCCTCGGGGCGGGGGAAGGGACCCGAGCAGCTGCGCCGCAACCTGTCCCGCGTCGTCGGTCCGGAAAACGTCACCCGTGACCTCGTGCGTCGCGCGATGCGCTCCTACCTGCGTTATTGGAAGGAAGCCTTTCGGTTGCCCAGCATGGTCGGTGACGACCTGGCCACCACACTCGACCAGGGCTTCGACTCCCCAGTCAGCAAGCAGCGCGTGGCGGAGGCCGTCGCGGAGGGTCGAGGGCTCATCCTGACGCTGCCACATTCCGGGAACTGGGACATGGCCGGGGTGTGGCTGGTTCACACCCACGGCGGTTTCGCGACCGTCGCGGAAAGGCTGAAACCCGAATCGCTATTCGAAGCTTTCGTCCACTACCGCAACCAGCTGGGCTTCGAAGTCCTACCGCTGACGGGTGGCAAGCAACCGCCGATGGCTCGGCTCGAGGAGGTCCTGCGCGCGGGCGGGGTCGTGTGCCTGATGGGGGAGCGGGATCTCACCGGCCGTGGAATTCCCGTGGATTTCTTCGGCGAACGCACCTCCATGCCCGCGGGTCCCGCCATGCTCGCCCAGAAAACCGGGGCAGCCCTGCACGTAGCGCACAGCTTCTTCGGCGAGGCACCGGATCAGTGGGGCTTTTCCGTGGGGCCAAGGATCGATGCCGACCGCCCGCTCGCAGAAGTAGCGCAGGATATTGCGGATGGCTTCGCGCAAAACATCGCTGCCCACCCCGCCGACTGGCACATGCTGCAGCCGCTGTTCTACGACGACCTCAGTGAGGCTCGCCGTGCTCGGCTCGCAGCAGGGGAGGCCCCGTGACCCAGGATCAAATCGCAGCGATTGGGGAGCGTCCCCTCAACATCGGCATGGTGTGTCCATACTCCTTCGACGAACCCGGCGGGGTGCAGATCCACGCGATTGAACTCTGCGCCGAGCTTCAGCGCCGCGGCCACCGCGTGAGCCTGATCGGCCCGGGGGAGCAGCGCGAGGGGCTGCCGGAGTTCCTGGAATGCGGTGGCCCCAGCGTCCCGATCCGCTACAACGGTTCCGTGGCCCGGCTGAGCTTCGGTCCCCGTGCGCGCCGCCACCTGCGCCGCTGGATCGCGCGACATGATTTCGACGTGGTGCACATCCATGAGCCGAACTCCCCGTCCTATTCCATGCTGACCCTCGCGGTCGCCGAAGGCCCCATGGTGGCGACCTATCACGCCTCGGCCAGTGGTTCGAAACTTCTGAAGCTCGCACTGCCGGCCTTGCGGCCGTTTCTGGAGAAGATCCACGCCGGCATTGCTGTCTCCGAGGAGGCCCGGCGCTGGCAGGTGGAGATGCTCGCCGGCGACCCGGTGCTGATCCCCAACGGGGTGGACACTGCTGCCTATCGGGAAGCGGAGGTGCTGCCCGAGCTGGATCCTGACCGGCCTCGGCTAATGTTTCTCGGTCGCTTCGACGAGCCGCGTAAGGGCCTCCAGGTGATGCTCGGGGCGATGCCATCGATCCTGCGCCAACACCCGAACGTCGAACTTTTGGTTGTGGGCGCGGGCTCGGTCGAGGCACTCGGCAAGCGCCTGGATGGGATGGGGCTGAGTTGGGTCCACGGCAGGCAGCCTAGTGAGGCAACGGTGCGGGTGTTGGGCAAGGTCAGTGATGAGGAGAAAGCCCGCGCCCTGGCCAGCAGCGATATCTACGTCGCCCCCAACACCGGAGGCGAGAGCTTCGGCATCGTTCTCGTGGAGGCGATGGCTGCAGGCGCGGCCGTCGTCGCCAGCGATATCCCGGCTTTCAAGGCGGTCGGCGATCAAGGACGCGCCGCGTGCCTATTCGCCAACCACGACGCAGCCAACCTCGCGCTGAAGATCAACCGCCTGCTGTCGGAGCCCGCGGAGATCCGCGAACTGGCTGCCCGCGGGCAGGACCGGAGCCAGATGTACGACTGGAACACGGTGGCCAGCCGCGTGGAGCAGGTGTACCAAACTGCCACGCTCAAGGGACGGAAGGTGACCTGCTCGTGATCGCGATACCGACCTGGCTCGTCATACTCGCCGCCGTATTGGCTGTTCTGCTGGTGATCGGCCTGTGGGCCTACTTCACCGCCGCCCGGCTCAACCGGCTGCACATCCGCACCGATAGCGCTCGACTCACTCTGGAGGGTGCGCTGCACGCCCGCGCGATGTTGATCGCCACGCTGCGGCCAGATTTGAAGGAGCAGGCGGATCGGGTGTCCCGGGTGCCCCTGCAGGCCACCGATATGGGGGCGCACTCTGAGGCGGAAAACAGCCTGTTAGCGGCACTGGATGCCACCGTTATTGAGCACCCGGCGTTCATTGCCGCGTCCACGCGCGTTGACCTGGCATCCCGCTTCTATAACGACGCCGTGTGGGACACCCGCCAGCTGCGTTCTCGGGCAAGCGTTCGAGCCCTCAAGTTGGCCGGTTTCGCGCCACTGCCCGAGTATTATGAGGCCGCCACGACCGATCACGTGGCGTGAACCTAGCCCCGTTAGACGGGTTAGAACTAGACAGGTTAGACTAGTGGCCTAAAACACCAACGAGCTGGAACGTGTTGGCGTCCTTTAAGCCGCGCTCCCGAGGGGCCACCGCAAGGTGAACCCGAGGGCTGAGGCGAGTAAGTGCGAGCACGCCCAGCCACGAAGAGACGGGATTAACTACGTGAGCAAGGCATCCAAGACCGCTGCGGCGGACGCGTCCATCACCACCGGTTCCGCGCGCGTCAAGCGCGGTTTTGCCGACAAGCTGAAGGGCGGCGTCATCATGGACGTCGTCACCCCGGAACAGGCCAAGATCGCCGAGGACGCAGGAGCCTCCGCCGTTATGGCCCTGGAGCGCGTTCCGGCTGACATCCGCGCACAGGGCGGCGTGTCCCGCATGTCCGACCCGGACATGATCGCTGGCATCATCGACGCCGTCGAGATCCCGGTCATGGCCAAGGCCCGCATTGGCCACTTCGTCGAGGCAGAGGTTCTCGAAGCGCTCGGCGTGGACTTCATCGACGAGTCCGAGGTGCTGAGCCCGGCCGACTACAAGAACCACATCGACAAGTTCGACTTCGAGACCCCATTCGTCTGTGGTGCCACCAACCTGGGCGAGGCCCTGCGCCGCATCAACGAAGGTGCAGCCATGATCCGTTCCAAGGGTGAGGCCGGAACTGGCGATGTGTCCAACGCGGTGACCCACATGCGCACCATCCGCGCGGAGATCAACCGCCTGAGCAACATGGCCGACGATGAGCTCTACGTCGCCGCCAAGGAACTGGCCGCACCGTACGAGCTCGTCGTTGAGGTTGCACGCAACGGCAAGCTCCCAGTCACCCTGTTCACCGCCGGTGGCATCGCCACCCCGGCCGACGCTGCGATGATGATGCACCTCGGTGCTGAGGGCGTGTTCGTCGGCTCGGGCATTTTCAAGTCCGGCAACCCGGCTCAGCGTGCCGCAGCCATCGTCAAGGCAACGCAGAACTACCAGGACCCGAAGGTTATCGCGGACGTTTCCCGCGGCCTGGGCGAGGCCATGGTCGGTATCAACGTCGACGAGCTGCCGGTGTCCCACCGCCTCGCAGAGCGCGGCTGGTAATTCCCCATGGTCGCCTCCTCGTCCGCCTCCCGGCCCCGCATCCTCGACGTTCTCGATCTTGAGAAGATCGACGGGGATATTTTCCGGGGACGCGTGATTCCCTCGAGCCTGAGCCGAACGTTCGGCGGGCAGGTGGCGGCCCAGTGCCTGGTCGCTGCGACCCGAACCGTGGGCGCGGAGTACCAGGTGCATTCCCTGCATGGGTATTTTGTTGCCCCCGGGCGCTCCGAGGAACCGACGCTGTACATCGTGGAACGCATCCGCGATGGCAGGTCTTTCTGCTCCCGCCAGGTGAAGGCGGTTCAGCACGGAAAGCCGATCTTCATCATGCAGGCCAGCTTTCACGTCCGCACGGACGAGGGGCCGGAACACTCCGATGAGATGCGTCGCGTGGTGCCACCGGAGGACGTCGTGGTCAACCGCGAGGAGCTGCCGCCGGTGCGCAAGGCGCTGTTTGACGAGTGGCGCGAGTGGGATCTGCGGGTCGTGCCGGAAGGGGACTTCGAGCCGAATAAGTATGCAGCCTCCCAGCAGGTCGTCTGGTTCAAGTCGAAGGCCAGGCTCCCGGACGATGAGACCTTCCACGTCTGCACGCTGGCATATATGTCTGACATGACGCTGCTGTCCTCCGCCCTTGTCCCGCACCGCGGCGAGCAGTACCAGGAGGCTTCCCTCGATCACGCGATGTGGTTCCTGCGGCCGTTCCGCGCCGATGAATGGCTGCTCTACGACCAGGTCAGCCCATCGGCGCACGCGGGGCGTGCCATTACCCACGGCCGCATCTTCAACCAGGCCGGGGAATTGGTCGCCGTCGTGACCCAGGAGGGGCTGACCCGAAAGATCGTGGGCGACCGCCCGGCTGTCCCACTCAAGGGCTTCGAAGGGAAGTAACACTCGACCCCGCACCTTCACCACGTGGGGTTGCAGCTTCGATGCAGCAGCAGAACCGCCGTGCCGAGCAGCACGGCGGTTTTTGCGTCCAAGAAACGCACCTTCCCGAACAACTATCCACGACGAGGAACGTGTTAAGGCCTTCTTGGGACGCGCGGACCAGTGGTTCTAAAGAAAACCCGCCGGAGGCGCGTAGTAAGCTGGTAGGCGCGAAAAACTGCATCGCAGTTTGCAGGAATTATTCGGCTAGTAGGAAGAGGACGATGGCAGGCCATTCAAAGTGGGAGACCACGAAGCGTAAGAAGGCAGCAATCGACGCCAAGCGTGGCAAGGAATTCGCCCGCCTGGTGAAGAATATCGAGGTTGCGGCGCGCATGGGTGGCGGCGACCCGGACGCCAACCCGACGCTCCAGGACGCCATCACCAAGGCCAAGAAGTCCTCCGTCCCCAACGACAACATCGAGCGGGCTCGTAAGCGTGGCTCCGGCGAAGAAGCTGGTGGCTCCGACTGGGAGACCATCATGTACGAGGGCTACGGCCCGGGCGGCGTTGCGATGCTCATCGAGTGCCTGACCGATAACCGCAACCGCGCTGCCACCGACGTCCGCACTGCGATGACGAAGAACGGCGGCAACATGGCGGATGCCGGCTCCGTGTCCTACCAGTTTGAGCGCAAGGGCCAGGCCCTTCTCGACAAGGGGGAGCTGACCGAGGACGACCTGCTGCTTGCTGTCCTCGACGCCGGCGCCGAAGAGGTCAAGGACCACGGCGAGCAGTTCGAGGTGCTCTGCGATATTTCGGACCTCATGGCCGTCCGCGAGGCACTGAAGGAGGCGGAGATCGAGTACGACTCCGTCGAGCAGGTGTATCGCTCCAATCTGGAGGTTCCGGCAGACGCGGAGTTGGCCCGTAAGGTCGCTAACCTCATCGATGCTCTCGACGACGTCGACGATGTCCAGGAGATCTACACCAACATGTCCGTCTCCGACGAGGTTGCGGCCGAACTCGCCGAGGACTAATTGGCCTACCTACGGGGCGGTACGTGCCCGCGTGCCCCATTGGGGGCGGGCTGGCTGCGCGGCCGCATGACGGGTTGCTGCGAGCCGACGTCGCTTTCGATCATGTGTGCTATATTCGGTATCTATCATGAGTGCGAGGTCTAATGCAGTGCCGGATGGGGCACCCGGAGAGTCAGATCAGGGTGCCCTCGCCCGCGCCTCCCGATCGGCGGGAGGGTGGGGGTCGCCCACTGGATTTCGGCGGACCGAATCGATGGTGGGCAAGCGCGTCATGGGAATCGACCCTGGTCTGACCCGCTGTGGGCTCTCCGTCGTACAATCCGGCCAAGGCCGCACAGTGTTCCCCGTCGCTGTCGGAGTGGTTCGCACCGAGTCCCATGTCCCGCTGGAGCAGCGACTCCAGCGGCTATACCGCGCCGTGAGTGAGTGGATCGCCGATTATTCCCCGGATGTGGTCGCGATCGAGCGGGTTTTCGAACGCTCAAACGTCTCGACAGTCATGAATACGGCTCATGCCTCCGGGGTGCTGATGCTCGCCGCGGCGGAGCACGGATTGGCCGTGGAGAGCTACACGCCCAGTGAGGTGAAGAAGGCGATCAGCGGCAATGGCCGGGCCGATAAGGCTCAGATGACCAAGATGATCACCCGCATTCTGGGGCTCTCAGAGGCTCCCAAGCCCGCGGATGCCGCCGATGCGCTCGCGCTGGCGGTCTGCCACTGCTGGCGGGGACCGATGAATCAATTCCTGCGCGCCTGAGGCGCCTGGGATAGAAAACACAATAGAAGGATGATGAGTTCGACATGATTTCCTCGCTGCGCGGTGAAGTGATCGATAAGGGCCTGGATTATGTAGTGGTCGAATGCGCCGGGGTGGGGTACCGCTGCCTCGCCACCGGCGATACCCTCGCCACGTTGCGTCGCGGCGAGCAGGCCTTCGTTCTCACTAGTCTCGTGGTGCGGGACGATGCGCATACGCTCTATGCTTTTTCGACCCCAGAGCAGCGCGAAACTTTCGGAATCCTGCAGAAGGTCTCCGGCGTAGGCGCCCGCCTCGCCATGGGAGTGATGAGCGTGCTGCAGCCTGCGGACATCGCTCGGGCCGTCGAGGAAGGGGATATCAAGACCCTGCAGCAGGCTCCTGGGGTGGGTAAGCGGCTGGCCGAACGCATGGCCGTGGATCTCAAGGGCAAGTTTCCGGCTCCGGAAGCCACGAGCGACCAGGCAACCATTGGAGATATCGCGGCGAACGGCACCGACACGGCGTTGCAGTCGCAGGTCGTGGAGGCGCTCGTCGGCCTCGGCTTCACCGAATCCAAGGCTGCTACGGCTGTGACGAAGATTCTTGAGGAGCAGAACGGAACCGCCGATCCTTCGGCAGTGCTGCGTGAGGCCCTGCAGCGGCTGAGTGGCCAAAAGCGTTAATCGCGCGAGGGTCACACAACACCTAGGATTCACAGCAGCAGACAACGCAGGCAAAGGACGCACCAATGTCAGACATCGAACGCACCGAATTCGAATTGCCGGGTTCGTCGCTGCCTACGCCGCGCCCTGAGCCCGGCAATCAGCCCGCCGGGCAAGCGCCGAATAGCGAGCTCTCCGGTACACAGATCCCCGGGGATACCGAGTTCGATAGCTCACTGCGCCCGAAGAGCCTGACGGAGTTTATCGGCCAGCCGAAGGTGCGCCAGCAGCTTGAGCTCGTGCTTGGCGGGGCCCGCAGCCGTGGTGTTGCGCCCGACCACGTGCTGCTTGCGGGCCCGCCGGGGCTAGGTAAGACGACGATGGCGATGATCATCGCCCAGGAGCTCGGTTCCTCTCTGCGCATGACCTCGGGCCCGGCGCTCGAGCGGGCAGGGGATCTGGCTGCCATGTTGTCGAACCTCATGGAGGGCGACGTGCTCTTCATCGACGAGATCCACCGCATGGCGCGCCCCGCCGAAGAGATGCTCTACATGGCGATGGAGGACTTCCGCATCGACGTCATCGTCGGTAAAGGGCCGGGAGCAACGTCGATCCCCATCGAGATTGCCCCATTCACCCTTGTTGGCGCGACGACCCGGGCGGGCATGCTCACGGGCCCGCTCCGTGACCGCTTCGGTTTCACCGCTCAGATGGAGTTCTACGACACTCCCGAGCTCACCCGGGTGGTCACCCGCGCCGCTGGGATCCTCGGCGTAGAAATCGATCACGACGCTGCGACCGAGATCGCTTCTCGCTCGCGGGGCACGCCGCGTATCGCCAACCGGCTGCTCCGCCGCGTGCGGGACTATGCAGACGTGCAGGCCGACGGCCAGATCACCGTGGACATCGCACGTCAGGCGCTCGTGGTCTTCGACGTCGATGAGATGGGGCTCGACCGCCTCGACAACGGGGTGCTGGATGCACTGGTACGTGGCCACGGTGGCGGACCGGTGGGCGTGAACACCCTTGCGCTGGCGGTTGGGGAGGAGCCCTCGACAGTCGAGGAGGTCTGCGAGCCGTTCCTCGTGCGCGCAGGCATGGTGGCCCGCACGCCGCGGGGGAGGGTTGCTACCGCGGCAGCATGGCGACACGTCGGCCTGGAGCCCCCGGAGAACGCACCTGGCATGTAGCGCCGCTCGGGGAGCGGCGCCGACGGGCCCGCGCCTGGCACGACGCCTAGAGCGCCGAGGGCCCGGGCGTCGAGTACCCGAGGTGGGAACGGTAGCGGCTACGTGCAAAAACCTGAGAATGTGAGACACTGAAAACTATGAATTCTTTGATACTCATCCTGATCGTTGTCGTGTTCATCGCCTTGCCGCTGCTGCAGATCCGCAAGCAGAACCAGCGCATGAAGCAGATCCGCGAATTCCAGGATTCTCTCCAGCCGGGCATGGTCGTCCAGATGACCTCGGGCATCCAGGGGCGTGTGGCGCACGTGGGTGACACCTCGATTGACCTGGAGATCAGCCCTGCGGTGGTGACTACCTGGGACCGCGCCGCCGTCCTGCAGGCCGTGACCTCCGTGGAACCTGGCTCGCAGCAGGAAGAGCAGCTGAGCAACCGTCCGGATGACCAGGCCGAGACGGTGGACGGTGACGTCCAGAACACGGATTTTGACGTCGACGGTGGTACCAACACCGGCGGCGAGTCCCGCAACTAGGCGTCGGTGCGCGACCCGCTGAACGCGCACGTAGATCCCGCGCGGATTTGGACATCTGGTGACCGGAGACAGGAATCCGGGTGCCAGATGTTTTGTGTCTCCAGCAGGCACTAAGATATTTTCCCAGCTTTTCATTTAATCCCGATTAACAGCTCAGGAGCCCAACTGTGGCCACAGCGCGAACTCGGCAGCAGAAGCCCACGCAAAAGAAGTGGTTGAAGCGCTCGCTGCTCGTCTTCTTCGTTATTTTCCTCGCCGTTTACGGCCTTGTCTTCACCACCGGCGATAAGTCCGCTACGCCAAAACTCGGCATTGACCTGCAGGGCGGCACGCGAGTTACCCTCGCCCCGCAGGGCGAACGCCCGACCTCCGACCAGCTGCAGCAGGCACGCCGCATTCTGGAATCCCGCGTCAACGGCATGGGAGTTTCCGGCGCTGAGGTCGTCACCGACGGCGATAACCTCGTGATCACCGTCCCGGGTGAGGACGCCAGCGAGGCCCGTGCCCTGGGGCAGACCTCCCAGCTGCTGTTCCGCCCGAACGCCCAGCCACAGCCGACGACCCCGAAGTTCGCAGAGGTCTACAAGGACATGGCCAACCGGTGGGTTGAGGCGGGCATCGTGGAGAAGAAGGCTACCCAGGAGAAGATGAACGATCTTCTCAAGGCCATGAAGGAGCAGAAAGCTCCGGGGCTCCCGGACAAGCTGACGGTAACCGCCAAGGAGCCAGCGGAGCCGAAGAACTCCGTCGGGGAGCAAAAGCGCCGTGACAAGCAGGTTCAGATCCTGCTGAAGGACCGCCAGTCCGAGGACCCGGATACGCAATCCGCAGCAGCGGGACTGCTCGACTGCTCCGGACCTGATCCGCTCTCTGGTGCCGACGATCCTGCCAAGCCGCTGGTGACCTGTTCGCCGCAGGGGCCGATGGTGCTGGGGCCTGCTCCGGTGCTGATCGGTGACGAGAACAAGGACAAGCCCCGTCGCTTGACCGGTGACATGATTGATACGAATTCCACCATCACCGGCGGTTTCGACGCTCAGTCCGCACAGATGGCCATCACGTTCCGTTTCAAGACCGGCAAGGACACCCCGGGTGGCGAGACCTGGTACAAGCTCGGCCAGGACATGATGAACCAGCAGGTCGCCATCACCCTGGACTCCCAGGTCATCTCCGCCCCGCAGATTCAGGGCGCAACCCCGCCAGGCGAGGTTTCCCAGATCACGGGCCAGTTCACCGAGAAGGAAGCGCAGGACCTCGCCAACAACCTGCGCTACGGTGCGCTGCCGCTGAGCTTCGTCGGCGAGAACGGCGAGCCAGGTGGCACCGCGACGACGATCTCGCCAACCATGGGTGAGGCTTCCCTGCGCGCTGGGTTGATCGCCGGGCTCGTTGGGCTCGTGCTCGCCTCCCTCTACGCGCTCTGGTACTACCGCGGACTCGGCCTGATCGCCATCGTCTCGCTGGTGGCCAGCGTGGCGACGGTCTTCGGTCTCCTCGTTCTGCTGGGCCGCTGGATCGGTTACAGCCTGGACCTGGCCGGCATTGCTGGTCTGATCATCGGTATCGGCACCACCGCCGACTCCTTCGTGGTCTACTTCGAGCGCATCAAGGACGAGATCCTCGGTGGTTCGACCTTCCGTTCCGCCGTGCCTCGCGCGTGGGATCGGGCGCGCGGGACGATCGTCACCGGTAACTTCGTGTCCCTCATTGCAGCGGTGATTCTGTACTTCCTCGCCATCGGCGACGTCAAGGGCTTCGCGTTCACGTTGGGGCTCACCACCGTCGTCGACGTCCTGGTCGCCTTCCTGCTGACCGCGCCTCTGACGATCATGTTGTCCCGCAAGCCTTTCAGCGCCAACCGCAAGGTCAACGGTCTGGGCCCGGCATTCCGCCTTGCGGAGTCCCGCGGCTACTCGCCGACCCGACCACAGTTTGCTGCCGCCACGGCGGACATTAAAACGACGAGTGGCTCCACTGAGAGCAGCTCGACCGAGGAGGAGACCCGATGAGCAGCACGGACACCGCCATGAGCAGCGTGAATACTGCGCAGCAGAAGGAACAAGACAAGGGCTCCTGGTTGAGCCAGATGTACAACGGCACCGGCAACTTCCCATTCGTTGCGAAGCGGCGCCTCTCGTACCAGATTCTCATTACCATCTTCGTCGTGTGCATCGCGACAATCGGCTTCCGGGGCTTTAACCTCGGCATCGATTTCGAGGGCGGTACGCGCATCAGCATGCCGCCGACCGCAAGCGTCCAGCAGGATGACGTCGAGCGCGTTTTCACCGAGGCCACGGGAGTAGAACCCAATGCGGTTCAGACCGTCGGTTCGGGAGACTCTCGGGTCATTGAGATCAACTCCCAGAGGCTCAGCGAAGAGCAGATCCGCGAGGCCCGGACTGCGCTTTTCGAAGAGTTCAAGCCCGTGAATGCTCAGGGGCAGCCCTCCGAGGACGCCGTGAATGACTCCACGGTTTCCGAGTCCTGGGGCTCGTCCATCACCCAGCGCATGCTGCTCGCACTCGGCGTTTTCGTTCTCGCCGTCTTCGCCTACATCGGGCTGCGTATGGAGCGTGACATGGCGATCTCCGCGATCATCGGTGTGCTCATCGACCTCACCATCGTCTCGGGTCTGTACGCCCTCCTGGGACTCGACGTCTCTCCGGCGACGGTCATCGGCCTGTTGACTATCCTGGCCTACTCGCTCTACGACACTGTCGTCGTGTTCGACAAGGTGCAGGAGACCACTGCGGGGCTATTCGACTCGAACCGCGCGACATATGGGGAGCAGGTTAACCTCGCGATCAACCAGACGGTGATGCGCTCCATCAACACCTCCATTTTCTCGCTGGTGCCGATCGCCGCGCTGCTGGTTATCGCCGTGTGGCTCATGGGCGTGGGCACCCTCAAGGACCTCGCGCTCGTGCAGTTCATCGGCGTGATCTGCGGTACCTTCAACTCCATCTTCTTCGCTGCCCCCATGCTGGTGAGCCTGAAGATGCGTCAGAAGAAGTACCAGGAGCACGACGAGCAGGTTCGCAAGGCTCGCGAACGGGCAGCTGCTGGCGAAGAACCGGCTGACGACGCCGAGGATGTGCCCCGCGCGGGAACCCGCACCGTCGTGAGCCCGAACGCTGGGCTTCGCACCCGGCGCGAACAGCAACCGGATGCCGCAGGCCCGGATACCAGCGGGGTATCCTGGCGACCTGGAATGTAGCTGGCGAAAGCTCAAAGACTCGGGGGAGACCCTGGGGAGCGTTCGCATGGCGGTGAATCCCAGCGGACGCTCAAGGAGGTGTGAAGTGTTCAAGCATCGCGGATTCCGTGCGGGAATAGCGACCCTGGCCGTTGGCGCTCTGCTGGCCGGCTGCGGTAGCGATGGCGGCGGGTTGGGCCGCGCCGAACCGCAGTTCGGCTACCAGCTTCCGACCACCCCGGTCACCACCAACGCGGGGTCGGCTGTCGGGGTGGCTACTGATGCGGCGAAACTTTCTGCCCGCCTCTACCCAGGTGCTTTCCTCGCCGGACCGGAGGGCCAAATGCTGCCCAACCGGGATCTGGTCGAGGTCACACCGAGCGAGAAGCACCAGGAAGTCGTCGATTACAAGATCAACCCGAAGGCAAAGTACTCCGATGGGCACAAGGTCGTGTGTGATGACTTCCAGCTGACAAAACTGGCCAGCGAGCGTGCCGATCTTTTCGCCTCCGATTTGCCGATCTATCACCAGGTCGCCGAACTCTACTGCGCCCCGGGGGCCGACCGCTTCCGGGTGGTGTTCAAACCGGGGTTCGGCCAGCGGTACCGCGAACTTTTCAGCGCGGGAACCGTACTTCCTGCCCACAGCGTCACCAAGCGGGCCGAGGTGGAATCAGTCACCGCAGCCACCGAGTCTGGGGTGGAGGAGGACTTGGCTCGCCTCGGCAAGGCGTGGCAAGAGCTCTTCGATATCACCAAGACGGACCCGGCCTCCGTCCCGACATTCGGCCCATACCGAATCGCTGAGAAGGGGGAGCAAGGCCAGTTGGTGCTCCGGGAGAACCCGGAATGGGCGGGGGATAGCCCCGCGCAGGTGCCGATCTACGTATGGGGCCCGGGAGCAGACCTGCCGAAGCTCGCCGAGGACCACCAGATTTCGGTGCTCGATGTACCCGTAAAGACGGATTTCGCCGCAGCCGGTATCGCGTCCGAGAAGTTTTCGATTAGCCGCCAGCCCAGCGACCGTTTGGACACCCTCAGCCTCGCCGACACCGGAATCTTCGCCGATGAAGGCGCACGGCACGCCTTCAGCGCTTGCATCGACCGCAAGGCCCTCGTGAAGACCGTGTCGGAGTTCTCCCGCAATCGTGTGACAGCCACCGGTTTGCGCGTCGTGCCACCATCCGCGCCGACTCACCCTCGCTTGCGCGCACTGTCCGGGGCCCACATGAACCGGGATATCCCGGCGGCCAAGGGCGCTCTCGAGGGAGCTACCGTGCGCATCGGCTACCTGAAGGAACACGAGCGCTACGCCAAGCAGGTTGAGAGCATCAAGAACAGCTGCGCGGAGGCCGGGATCACCGTAGAAGCGGTGCCTCTTTCCGCCGCGAATTATGGAACCCTGGGGGAGGACTACGACGCGTTGCTGTCGACCCTCAGCGGTTTCGGCCGCAATGGGCTCAGCAAGGCGAACCAGGCATCGCTGCTGCCGGAGCTCCTCCGCGCGGAAAAGGAACTGCAGCAAGCGATGTGGACGATTCCGCTGACCACCGAGCCGCGGGCCATCGCAACCCTGAAAAATGTGGACAACGTCGTGGATAACCCGGGCAATGTGGGGCTCAGCTGGAACATGGACCGGTGGGTCGAGCTTGACCACATCCCCGAAACCACCAGCCCCACGGACACCCCCACCAAGAAGTCTTAAAGGATTAGTCGAAAACCATGACCCAGGCATCAGAGTTCACCCTCTCCGACCCGAGCGCGATCGAACGCCAGAAGTACGCCCAAAAGCTGCTCGCTGATCACATTCGGCTCGTTCCGGGCTTCCCCGTCGAGGGCATCGTTTTCGAGGACCTCACCCCGGCTCTCGCCGACGCGGAGTCCTTCCGCGCCGTCGTTTGCTCCTTGGCTGATGCTGCCCGCAAGATGAAACCCGACCTGATCGCAGGGCTCGACGCGCGCGGTTTCTTGCTTGGCAGCGCCGTGGCCTACGAGCTGGGCCTCGGCATCCTCGCGGTGCGCAAGGGTGGAAAACTACCGCCGCCGGTTCACCAGGCTAACTACCTGCTGGAGTACGGCACCGCAACGCTCGAAATCCCAGCCGACGGCCTGGACTTGCGGGGCCGCCGGGTACTGCTGCTCGACGACGTCCTGGCGACCGGGGGTACCCTCCAGGCCGCCCGCAGCTTGCTTGACGAAGCTGGTGCGACGGTCTGTGGCCTTGGGGTAGTACTTGAGGTACAAGCGCTGGACGGTCGCCAGCGCTTCCCTGATATCCCGTTGTATGTCGTAGGAACCGATCATGAGTAACGAAAAGGGTTCACTGTGGATGGCGGCGCGCATCGCGCGCACCCTGACGGGGACCGCCCGCCCGAAGGTGAACCCTGTGTTGGCACCACTCATCGTGGTGCACCGGAAGTTCCACCCGAAGGCGAACCTCGAGGTTCTCAACCGGGCGTATAACACCGCGGAGCGACTGCACGACGGCGTGATGCGCAAATCGGGGGAGCCGTACATTACCCACCCGCTCGCCGTGGCGACCATCGCCGCGGAGATCGGCATGGACACCACCACGCTGGTGGCCGCACTCCTGCATGACACGGTGGAGGACACCGATTACTCACTCGAGGAACTCACCGCCGATTTCGGCGAAGAGGTTGCCCGCCTCGTGGACGGTGTCACCAAGCTGGACAAGGTGGCGCTCGGTTCCGCAGCGGAGGCCGAGACCGTCCGAAAGATGATCGTGGCGATGTCGCACGACCCCCGCGTGCTGGTCATCAAGGTCTGCGACCGGCTGCACAACATGCGGACCATGCGCTTCTTGCCGCCCGAGAAGCAGGCGAAGAAGGCTCGCGAAACGCTGGAGGTCATCGCACCCCTGGCGCACCGGCTGGGGATGGCGACCGTCAAGTGGGAGCTGGAGGACCTCGCCTTTGCGATCCTGTATCCGCGCAAGTACGAGGAGATCGTCCGCATCGTCGCGGACCGAGCCCCCAAGCGCGACCAGTACATCGCCCGCGTCAAGGATGAAATCGAGTCCGCGATGCAGGACACCGGCATCAACGCCGAGGTCGTGGGCAGGCCGAAGCACTACTGGTCGATCTACCAGAAGATGATCGTGCGCGGCCGCGACTTTGATGAGATCTTCGACCTGGTGGGGATCCGAATCCTCGTAGAAACCGTCCGCGACTGTTACGCCGCCGTCGGCGCGGTCCACGCTTTGTACCAGCCCATGCCGGGGCGGTTTAAGGACTACATCAGCTCGCCGCGCTTCGGCGTCTACAAGTCCCTGCACACCACAGTGCTCGGCCCGGACGCGAAGCCGCTGGAGATCCAGATCCGCACCCTGGAGATGCACCGCAACGCCGAATACGGCATTGCCGCGCACTGGCGCTACAAGGAGACCCGGGGCACCCACAGCGGAAGCAACGAGGACCTGGACCAGATGGCGTGGATGCGCCAACTGTTGGACTGGCAGAAGGAGGCAGCGGATCCGAACGAGTTCCTGGATTCGCTGCGCTACGACCTCTCCACCGACGAGATCTTCGTGTTCACCCCCAAGGGCGACGCCATCACGCTGCCAGCGGGAGCAACCCCCGTGGACTTCGCCTACTCCGTGCACACCGAAGTCGGGCACCGCTGCATCGGCGCGAAGGTCAATGGACGCTTGGTCGCATTGGAAAGCAAGCTGCAGACCGGCGACAAGGTGGAGATCTTTACCTCCAAGGATCAATCGGCGGGCCCCAGCAAGGACTGGTTGAGCTTCGTCGTTGTGCCCCGAGCGCGCGCCCGCATCAAACAGTGGTTCGCCAAGGAGCGCCGGGGGGAAGCTGTCGAGGTCGGACGTGACGCGCTCGCCGCGGAGGTGCAGCGTAATGGCGTGCCGGTGCAGCGCCTGTTCACTCCCGAATCAGTCCGTGCCCTGGCAGCCGACCTGGGGTACGACGACGTCGATGCCCTGTATGCGGCCATCGGCCGCCACGACGTCACCGCCGGGCACGTCGTCAACCAGCTCATGGATCAGCTCGCTGGCGAGGACGATGCGCCCCCGATGCTGCCCAACGAGGTGCCCGTCCACCCGGCGAGCCGGATCGCGAACACCCCGCAGGAGGGCCGTGGCGACGGCTCCGGCATCCTCGTGCAGGGAGAGGCAGACTTTTCGGCGAAGCTGGCGAAGTGCTGCACCCCGGTGCCGGGCGATGCGATCTTTGGATTCATCACCAAGGGTGGTGGGGTCTCGGTGCACCGCACGGACTGCACCAACGCGCCGAAGCTGCACCAGGACCAGGAGCGAATCATCGAGGTGGGCTGGGCTCAGAGCTTCCAGAACGCCGTGTTCCTCGTGACCATCCAGATCGAGGGCCTGGACCGCAACGGCCTGCTCTCCGAAGTCACCCGAGTGGTCAGCGAGCAGAAGGTGCCGATCATCGCGACGAGTTCGCGCACCTCGGAGGACCGGGTGGCGATGATCCGTTTCACCTTCGAGGTCTCCGATACCAAGCAGCTGGGCTACCTGATGGGGCAGCTGCGCAACATCGAGGGCGTCTTCGACGTCTACCGAGTCACCACCGGCGGTTAGGCTCCTGCTAACCGCGTCGCGGTGAAGGAGCAACGACGAAGCCCGGGCACCCTCGTGGGGTACCCGGGCTTTGTGCAGCTGGAGTAGGAACCTAGCTGACGGTGGCCTTTTCGATCTTGACCTCATCAGCCGGCTTGCCGTCGCCCTCTGGGGCGGCGTCGTAGATCTTGTCCAGGGTGGCCAGACCCTCGTCGCTGATCTTGCCGAAGACGTTGTACGCCGGTGGCAGCGTGGTGTCCTTCGTGACGAGGAAGAACTGGGAGCCGTTGGTGTCCGGGCCGGAGTTAGCCATTGCCAGGGTGCCTCGCGGGTAGGTCAGCGGGGACTGGCTCTCGCCCTCGGCCACACCATTGAGCGGGAATTCGTCGCCGAACTTGTAGCCCGGTCCGCCCGTGCCCTTGCCGGTCGGGTCGCCGCACTGCAGGATGCCCATCTGGTCGGACTTCACGTGGCGGTGGCAGACCGTGTTATCGAAGTAGTTCTGCTTGGCCAGGGACTCGAAGCTGTTCACCGAGCACGGGGAGGTGCCGCGGTCCAGCTCGATGGGGATCTCGCCGGCGGTGGTCTTCAGGTTCACCTTGACCAGGCCATCGGTCGGGATGTTCTCGGTGCCCGGCTTATCGACCTGCTTGGCCGCGCCACCCTCGTCCTCGTACTCGCAGCTGACCTGCTTCGGGTAGGCCTTCATCGGTCCGTCCGGCAGCGGCGGGTACTGCTGCTCCTCCTGAGCCTGGGTTTCCGTCTGATCCTCGGAGTCATCGGAGCCCGTGTAGGTGCTGGCGAAGTAGATGCCGCCCACGATCGCGGCCAGGACCACGACGGTGGTCACCATCACGCCGAGCGGCGCGAGCTTAGCCTTGCGCTCGCGGCCTTTGATCGCCTTGTCGAGGTTATCCAGCGCCTCGTCGCGGCGCTGCGCGTTGGGCATCTTGCGCCCAGTGTTCTCACTCACGTGTTGAACCGGTGCCTTTCTTCCTGCGTGATTATCTTCAGCGTGATCATGGACGATTCGCGCAGAGCCTGGGTTCAGGGGCCCGGGCCTGCGTAACCTTTCCCATTATGCCCTAAGAAAACTATTTTCTGACACGATAGGGGCATGAAGAACTCCGAGAATACTGGTGCAGGGGCGCCCGCACCCACCTTCGAGCTGCTGGGGTTTCCAGCGGGCGCCTTCCAGACCAATTGCTACGTGCTGATCAACACGGATGAGTCGGCCGCGCACGACGGGCAAGGACGCAGGCCCGCAACGGTGGTGGATCCGGGGCACGGAGCCCACGAGGTGATCAGCGGCGCCGCGGGCGAGCACAACTTCTATGTGGAGTCGATCGTGCTGACCCATGGTCACATCGACCACATGCGCGATGCCGCGGAGTTCGGGGTGCCCGTGCACGTCCACGACTATGACCGTTCGATGCTCGAGAACCCGGGCATGTACACCAACGTCCTCGACTTTGCACGCATCTTCGACACGGAGAACATGCGGGTCCCGGAGGATATCCGGAACCTCGGCGACGAGGTCAGCATCGGTGGTCAAACCTTTACCGTCCACCACATGCCGGGGCATTCCCCCGGATCCGTCATGTTCCGCATCCCGGGGCTGATCCTGGGCGGGGACGTCCTCTTCAACGGCGGCGTGGGACGGACGGACCTGCCTGGTTCGGACCCAGCTGATATGACGCTCTCCCTGAAGCGTCTGTCCGCCGAGTTCGATGACGACGACGTCGTCCTTCCCGGTCACGGTCCGCAGACAACGATCGGTCAGGAAAAGAAGACCAACCCCTTCTTGCACGAGGTGGGGTAGTGCTACGCCCGCGGCGGGCCAGCCACTAAGATCTGGTGGCGTGACTAACTCAGGTGAAAAGAAGTTCCAGCCGCTGCACGCCCCGAAGGGCATTCCGGACTACGTGCCACCGCAGTCCAGCGAATTCCTGGCGGTGCGCACCGCGTTTCTCGACGCCGCCCACAACGCCGGTTACGAGCACATCGAGCTGCCCGTGTTCGAGGACACCTCGCTGTTCGCCCGCGGTGTGGGGGAGTCCACCGATGTGGTGAGCAAGGAAATGTATACCTTCGCTGACCGGGGTGGTCGCTCGGTGACGCTGCGCCCGGAGGGCACCGCTGGCGTGATGCGTGCGGTGATTCAGCACAATCTGGACCGGGGGCAGCTGCCAGCCAAGCTGGCCTACCACGGTCCGTTTTTCCGCTACGAGCGCCCGCAGGCCGGCCGTTTCCGCCAGCTCCAGCAGGTCGGTGTGGAGGCCATCGGGGTGGACGACCCGGCGCTGGATGCCGAGGTCATCGCCCTGGCAGACCGCTGCTTCCGCGCCATCGGGCTGGACGGCTTCCGCCTCGAGTTGACGAGCCTGGGGGATAGCACCGATCGCCCGGCATACCGCGCGAAGCTCCAGGAGTTCCTGGCCACGCTGCCGCTGGATGAGGAGACCCAGCGCCGCGCGGAGCTCAACCCGCTGCGTGTGCTGGACGATAAGCGCCCGCAGATGCAGGAGATGTTGCAAGACGCGCCGCTGATGAAGGACCACCTCTCCGATTCCTCCCGCGAGCACTTCGAGACCGTCACCGGTCTGCTGGAGGACATGGGCGTGGAGTACACGATCAACCCACGCATGGTCCGTGGGCTGGATTACTACACCAAGACCTGCTTCGAGTTCGTTCACGACGGCCTCGGGGCTCAGTCCGGGATTGGCGGTGGCGGTCGCTACGACGGTCTGATGGCTCAGCTCGGCGGCCAGGATCTCTCCGGCATCGGCTTCGGCCTTGGCGTGGACCGAGCCCTGCTGGCTCTCGAAGCGGAGGGCAAGACCGCCTCGACCGGTCGCCGCGTGGACGTGTTCGGCATCCCGATGGGCGATGCCGCGAAGCGCCACATGGTTGGCCTGATCAACGAGCTGCGAGCGGCGGGCGTTGCTGCGGACATGGCCTACGGCAACCGTGGGCTCAAGGGGGCGATGAAGGCAGCCAACCGGGCGAACGCTCAGCTCGCCGTCGTCATCGGCGACCAGGAGCTCGAGGCTGGTACCGTGGCAGTGAAGGACCTGCAGCTTGGGGAGCAGCACGACGTCGCAGTGGCGGACTTGACCACCCACATCCGTCAGCAGCTGGCGTAGTCCCCGGATCACCACGCGGGGCTTTCGGCCAAAAAGAACGGCACTGTGCTTTCTCGCACAGTGCCGTTTTCGTTGCCGTGGGTTCTTCGGCCGCCCAGAATGAAGCACTACTGGAGGGCCTTAGCCGATGGCGTGCGCCCAAGCTGATGGCGCTTAGCGGCGAAAGTTCGCCTCGCAGCTGGCCATTGTTCCGCCCTGGTAGCCGCGCAGGAATGCGTCCACGCGCTGCTGGGAGGAGCCGTGAGTCCACTTCTCCGGGTTGACCGAGCGACCGGCAGACTTCTGAATGGCATCATCGCCGATGGACTGGGCAGTTTTCACAGCCTGATCCACCTGGTCCTGTGTGATCGGGTCTAGCATGGCGTCCGGCCCCTTATCTGCCTGGCTAGCCCACAGACCCGCGTAGCAGTCAGCCTGCAGCTCCATCTTCACGGCGTTGGAGTCCTCACCCGGGTTGTTGTAATCGGAGAGACCGAGGTTGCCCTCGAGGTGTTGAATGTGGTGGCCGAACTCGTGGGCGACCACATACATCTGGGCGAACGGGCCATCGGAGCCACCCATCTGCCGCAGCTGCTTAAAGAATGGCGTCGCGAAGTAGGCGGTCTCATCGCCCGGGCAGTAGAACGGTCCGGACTGGGAGGCATCAGCCGCCCCGCAGGCGGTGTTCAACTGACCAGAGCCGATGAAGAGCCCCGGCTTGGTGTACTCAATATTCGCCTCCTGGGGGAGCGCCTCGCCCCAGAAGTCGTCCAGAACCGTCGCGGTGGCCTGGATGCGGCAGTCGTCGTGCTCGTTGGCGTCCTCGTACGTCTTGCAGTGCGCGAGCGCATCCGAGTCGGTCTGCGGGCCCTGCACATTGTTGGCGCCGCCGCCAATGCCTGGGATTCCGCCGCCGCTGTTGAGGAAGAAGATCACCAAGCCGGCGATGATGATGCCGGGCAGCCCGAAACGAGCGCCCACCTGACTCACCAACATGTTGATGAGGAAGTTGCCGCCGCCACGGTTTCCGCCGCCGAAGTTGGAGCCCCCGGAATTGCCGCCACCTTGGGCGCGGCCGGAGGAGTCGCCTAGATTTTGATTGAAGGTCACGCCCTAAAGTTTGCCACACTTGTTGATGGACTAAGCTGAAGGGTTGAATTCGACACCTTTTTCAAAGATTGAAAGCATCGGAAGGATAAGCGACGTGCTGCGAACCCATCTAGCAGGCGAACTTCGCCCAGGAGACATCGACTCGGAGGTCACCCTCACCGGCTGGGTAGGCCGTCGCCGAGACCACGGTGGCGTGATCTTCATCGACCTGCGCGACCGTTCCGGCGTCGCACAGGTCGTGTTCCGCGAGTCCGAGGTCGCCGAGCGCGCCCACGCGCTGCGCAGCGAGTACTGTGTCCGCGTCCGCGGTCGCGTGGAGGCCCGTCCGGAGGGTTCCGAGAACCCGAACCTGCCGTCCGGCGCCGTCGAGGTCAACGTCAGCGAGCTCGAGGTACTCAACGAGTCCGCCGCGCTGCCGTTCCAGATCGACGACCCGTCCTCCGCCGGCGAGGTCGGCGAGGAGACCCGCCTGAAGTACCGTTACCTGGATCTGCGCCGCGCCTCCCAGGGCGACGCACTCCGCTTGCGCTCCAAGGCCAACGCTGCGGCTCGCAAGGTTCTCGAGCGCCACGATTTCACGGAGATCGAGACCCCGACGCTGACCCGTTCCACCCCGGAGGGCGCACGTGACTTCCTGGTTCCGGCACGCCTGAAGCCAGGCACCTTCTACGCTCTGCCGCAGTCCCCGCAGCTGTTCAAGCAGCTGCTCATGGTCGCCGGCATGGAGCGGTACTACCAGATTGCCCGCTGCTACCGGGACGAGGACTTCCGCGCCGACCGCCAGCCGGAGTTCACCCAGCTGGACGTCGAGATGAGCTTCGTCGACCAGGAGGACGTCATCGCCCTGGCCGAGGAGATCCTCACCGAGGTGTGGTCGACCGCCGGTTACGAGGTCCAGACCCCGTTCCCGCGCATGACCTACGCCGACGCGATGCGCCTCTACGGCTCCGATAAGCCGGATCTGCGCTTCGACATCCAGATCACTGAGTGCACCGAGTTCTTCAAGGACACGACCTTCCGCGTGTTCCAGAACGAGTACGTCGGTGCCGTCGTCATGGATGGTGGGGCCAGCCAGCCACGCCGCCAGCTCGACGCCTGGCAGGAGTGGGCCAAGCAGCGCGGTGCGAAGGGCCTGGCCTACATTCTGGTGGGCGAGGACGGCGAGCTGTCCGGTCCAGTCGCGAAGAACATCACCGACGACGAGCGCGCTGGTATTGCCGACCACGTCGGTGCGAAGCCGGGCGACTGCATCTTCTTCGCAGCCGGCGACACCAAGTCTTCCCGCGGCCTGCTGGGCGCGGCACGCGGCGAGATCGCCCAGAAGCTGGGGCTCATCGACGACAACAAGTGGGCCTTCACCTGGGTCGTTGACGCGCCGATGTTCGAGCCTGCAGCAGATGCCCGCGCAGAGGGCGACGTGGCTCTCGGCAACTCCGCATGGACTGCCGTGCACCACGCATTCACCTCCCCGAAGCCGGAGTTCCTGGACTCCTTCGACCAGGATCCGGGTTCCGCGCTGGCCTACGCCTACGACATCGTCTGCAACGGCAACGAGATCGGTGGCGGCTCCATTCGTATCCACCAGCGGGACGTCCAGGAACGAGTGTTCCAGGTCATGGGAATCTCCCAGGAGGAGGCCCGCGAGAAGTTCGGCTTCCTGCTCGACGCCTTCGCCTTCGGCGCTCCGCCACACGGCGGCATCGCGTTCGGCTGGGACCGAATCGTCAGCCTGCTGGGCGGCTTCGACTCCATCCGCGATGTCATCGCCTTCCCGAAGTCCGGCGGCGGTGTCGACCCACTGACGGATGCGCCGAGCGAGATCACCCCGGAGCAGCGCAAGGAGTCCGGCATCGACGCGAAGCCAAAGAAGGCCGCAGCGGCGCAGGCCGGCGCAACCAAGGCCAGCTCCAAGTAGAGCGAAAAGATCAAAGACCAGCTGGGATGGCACATAGTGCCACCCCGTTGGCGATGAGGATGAGTAAACAGGTGTCCGAACACAATCCAGCCCTCTCCGTGGCAGCGGTCGTTGAATCCGCACAGCGAGTTCTCGCCGCCCGCTTCGGGGGATCGCCGGAACTGAGCAGCCCGGAGAACCTCGGAGGAAACGGATCCTCCCTGGTTCTGCGCGCTCGGGTCGGGCACAATGACTTCCTCCAGGAGCGCACGGTGGTGGTCAAACAGCTGCCGCCGGAGGCCTCGGGGGAGGAGCACTCATCCCTCGCAGACCCGGAGGCCAACCCGTCTCGCGGCAGCAGGCGAATCTCCTTCGACCGCACCGGGCTGTTCCGCGAGCTCGTGGCGTACCAGTTCACAAACATCCTGGCTGAGGAGTCACGGCCGGGCCCGTTGCTGCTCGCCTATGACATCGAGGAACGCCTTCTGATCCTCTCGGACCTCGGTGAAGGACAGAACTTCGCGGAGGTGCTCACCCAGCTGCCCGCCAAGGAACGGCGCACTGCGCTGCGGAAGCTGGGGCGTTCACTCGGCCGTATGCACGTAGCCACGGCAGGCAAAGAGGAGTCCTATGACACCCTCTTCCGCCGCCAGTGCCAGAAGCACGGCTACGCTGCTGAGGACGTCGCCGGCCAGCAGCCGAATATTGCGGAAACTATCGCGATCGGGCGGGAGTTGATGGAGCGCAACCAGATCTCCATGCACCCGGAGGTCACCCGGTTGGCCAACCTGGCGGGGAAGCGGCAGTCGGATGCCACCGCTCGCGCCTTCACCCCCTTCGACCTGATGCCGGACAACATCGTGTTGGCGCAGCGGGTGTTCTTCCTCGACTACGAGTGGGCAGGCTTCCGCGATATCGCCTTCGACGTCGCGTGCGTCGTGGCCGGTTTCCCGCAGGACCTCACGACCCCGGCACTGAGCGATAAGGAGACCGCCGAGTTCCTCGATGCCTGGCGAGCCGAGGTCGTGCACTATTGGCCGGAGTTCCGGGAGGACGCCTACTTCAACGAGGTCCTGGTGGCCTCGCTGATCGCGTGGGCCTTCTTCTCTCTCGCCCTCCTGTACTACGGCTCAGATAGGGTCAACGACCTGCGCGAATTCGATATCGAGGCTGATGACCTGAAGAAGCTGACCACCGCGCAGCTCATCGACCTCGCGACCACTGTGGACGCTATTTTGCGCTTCACGGCGGGGCTGGGGGAGGAGCGTTTCGCCCCCGTCGTCGAACTTGCAGAGAATCTCCTGGCGGCGCTCGCCCCGCTGGGCGCCCACCCGCAGCGACGCGAGGACTAGGCGCCGTGGAGGACCTGTTCAGCCAGGCCGAACCCAACCAGTCTGGGGCCGGTGCTGCGGAGGCGGAAGCATACTTTCACCCGGGCTCGCATGCGCCGTTGGCGGTCCGCATGCGGCCGCGCAGCCTGACTGAGGTGGTGGGGCAGGACCACGTGCTGGGGCCTGGAACCCCGCTGCAGCGGCTCATCGACGGGCGCGGCGACTCCTCCGTCATCCTCTTCGGTCCGCCCGGCACGGGCAAAACCACCATCGCCTCCCTGATCTCGGCGGCATCCGGACGCCACTTCGTCGCCCTGTCCGCCCTGAATTCGGGGGTTAAGGAGGTGCGGGCAGTCATCGAGGACGCCCGTCGCCGGTTGCTCCACGGGGAGCGCACCGTGCTCTTCATCGACGAGGTGCACCGCTTCTCCAAAACCCAGCAGGACGCCCTGCTCGCCGCCGTGGAGAACCGCACTGTGCTGCTGGTCGCTGCCACGACCGAGAACCCGAGCTTCTCCGTGGTCTCTCCGCTGCTTAGCCGTTCGCTGCTGGTCCAGCTGAAGTCGCTGGATGAAGAAGGAATTAAGTCCGTGCTGCGTCGCGCCATCTCCGATGAGCGGGGCTTGGCCGGCAAGGTGCAGATCGCAGACGACGCCTTAAACCAGCTCGCCGCGGTCTCCGGCGGGGACGCCCGGCGCAGCCTGACCTACCTCGAGGCCGTCGCCGAGGACGTCCTGCAACAACGGCAGGACGGTGACGAGCCTCCCACGATCACGGTCGCCGACGTCACCCGCTCCACGAATAAGGCGGTGGCTCGCTACGACCGCGACGGCGACCAGCACTACGACGTCACCAGCGCATTCATCAAGTCCATGCGAGGCTCCGACCCGGATGCCGCGCTGCATTACCTCGCCCGGATGCTTGAGGGAGGGGAGGATCCCCGATTCATCTCCAGGCGCTTGGTTATCGTCGCGTCGGAGGACATCGGAACCGCGGACCCTACCGCCCTGCAGGTCGCCGTCGCGGCGCACCAGGCGGTGAGTTTCATCGGCATGCCCGAGGCCAGGATCACGCTGGCCCATGCAACCGTCCACATGGCTACCGCCCCGAAGAGCAACGCTGCCTACGTCGGTATCAACGAGGCTATCGCCGACATCCGGGCAGGCAAGGGGGCGATCGTTCCCGCCCACCTGCGCGACGGGCACTACAGCGGCGCGAAGGCCCTCGGCAACGCCACCGGCTACCAGTATCCGCACGATGACCCCCGGGGCGTGTTGCGTCAACAGTACCTGCCGGATGACCTGGCCGAAGTGGAGTACTACCGGCCCACCACTCACGGCCACGAGCGTACGATCCACAGTCGCCTGGACACGCTGCGGGGTATTGTGCGTGGGTCGCGCCCGGGCAAGTAGAATGCCATCTGTAGTTTTAGCTTTCCCCGCGGCACGCAACCCGCAGGAGGCGGTTGGCCCCACCAAGGCCGCCAAGACAACCCGAGACAGATTGAGGTAGCACAACCGTGCAGACGCATGAGATTCGCCAGCGCTTCACCGACCATTTCGTGAAAAGCGGTCACACCGAGGTGCCCAGCGCGTCGTTGATCCTCGACGACCCGAACCTGCTCTTCGTCAACGCGGGCATGGTCCCCTTCAAGCCCTACTTCCTGGGTCAGGAGACCCCGCCGTTCGGCACCGCCACCTCCATCCAGAAGTGCGTGCGCACCCTCGACATCGACGAGGTCGGCATCACCACCCGCCACAACACCTTCTTCCAGATGGCTGGCAACTTCTCCTTCGGCCAGTACTTCAAGGAAGGCGCGATTAAGAACGCGTGGACGCTGCTGACCAACTCCCTCGACGACGGTGGCCTCGGTATGGACCCGGATCGCCTCTGGGTCACCGTCTACGAGGACGACGACGAAGCTGCGCAACTGTGGCACGACCTCGTTGGTCTTCCTACCGAGCGCATCCAGCGCCTCGGGATGGAGGATAACTACTGGCACATGGGCGTGCCCGGCCCGTGTGGTCCGTGCTCCGAGATCTACTACGACCGCGGCCCGGCTTATGGCGCGGACGGTGGCCCGGCGGTGGACGATAGCCGATTCATCGAGATCTGGAACCTGGTGTTCATGGAGTTCGAGCGTGGCGAAACCAAGCCCGACGGCAGCTTCGACATTGTGGGCACTTTGCCGAAGAAGAACATCGATACCGGCATGGGCGTGGAGCGCCTCGCATTCCTGCTGCAGGGCGTGGATAACGTCTACGAGACCGACCTGCTGCGCCCGGTGATCGACACCGCAGAGAAGCTGACCGGCACTCGCTACGGCTCGGAGGACAAGGGCGATATCCGCTTCCGTGTCATCGCCGACCACAGCCGTACCGCGCTGATGCTCATCCTCGACGGCGTGACCCCAGGCAACGAGGGGCGTGGCTACATCCTGCGTCGCCTGATCCGCCGCATCATTCGCTCCGCCCGACTGCTGGGGGCTCAGGGGCCTGTCATCGAGCAGCTCCTGGACACCGTCCGCGAGGCGATGACCCCGTCCTACCCGGAGATCGCGGAGAACTGGGAGCGCATCCGCTCCGTGGGCGTGACCGAGGAGAAGGCCTTCCTGAAGACCCTCGAGTCCGGTTCCCAGCTTTTCGAGCAGTTCCTCACGGAGGCCCGCAACAGCGGCGCCACGGTGGTTCCGGGCGAGGTTGCCTTCTCGCTGCACGACACCCACGGCTTCCCGATCGACCTGACCCGCGAGATGGCCGAGGAGGCCTCGCTGACGGTCGACGAGGAGGGCTTCCACGAGCTGATGGCCGAGCAGAAGGCTCGCGCCAAGGCTGATAACGCCGCCAAGAAGCACGTCCACGCGGACCTGAGCGTCTACCGCGCATTCATCGATTCCCACCCGACCCACTTCACCGGCTACGAGAACACGGTGGACGAGGGCAAGGTTCTGGGCCTGGTCGTCGACGGCCAGCTCGCCGACCGCGCGTCCGCCGGCCAGCACGCCCAGGTCATCCTGGATCAGACCCCGTTCTACGCTGAGTCGGGTGGCCAGATGGCCGACCGTGGCGACCTCCGCGGCCCAGGTGGCCTGGCTAAGGTCGTGGACGTCCAGAAGATCGCCAAGAAGGTCTGGGCGCACCAGATCGAGGTCACCGAGGGAGAGCTCGCCATCGGAGAGCTCCTCGAGGCCCGCGTCGACCAGAAGTGGCGCCACCAGGCCCGTCAGGCGCACTCCGGTACCCACCTGATCCACGCCGCGCTGCGCGAGGTGCTGGGGCCGACAGCCGTGCAGGCCGGTTCCATGAACAAGCCCGGCTACCTGCGCTTCGACTTCTCCTACGGGGATCAGCTGACCGAGAAGCAGCTGCAGCAGATCGAGGAGATCGCGAACTCCGCGGTGGACACTGACTACCAGGTCAACACCATCGAGACCTCCCTGGAGGAGGCCAAGGCGATGGGTGCGATGGCGCTGTTCGGCGAGAACTACGGCAACCAGGTTCGTGTCGTCGAGATTGGCGGACCATTCTCCATGGAGCTGTGCGGCGGTATCCACGTGGACCACTCCTCCCAGATTGGCCCGATCAGCGTGCTCGGTGAGTCCTCCGTGGGCTCCGGCGTGCGCCGCATCGAGGCCTACACCGGAATGGATTCCTTCCGCCACCTCGCTGCCGACCGTTCCCTCGTCGCGAACCTCGCAGCGAATTTTAAGGCCACCAGCGAGGAGATCCCGGAGCGCATCGACGCGCTGACCGCCAAGCTCAAGGCCGCAGAGAAGCAGGTCCAGCAGCTGCGTGCCCAGCAGCTGGCAGCCCAGGTCGGCAGCATCGTGGACAGCGCCGCAGATGTATCCGGTGTGAAGGTGCTGACCCAGAACCTCGGGGAGGGCCTGGGTGCGAAGGACCTGCGTTCGGTGGCGCAGGACGCGATCGCCCGCTTCAACTCCGAGGCGGCGGTCGTGCTCTTCACTGCCCAGGACGGCGAAAAGGTTCCGTTCGTTGCCGCGGCCAACCCGCAGGCTGTCGAGCGTGGGCTGAAGGCCGGCGACCTGGTGAAGGCCTTCGGTGCCGAGGTTGGTGGCCGCGGTGGCGGTAAGCCAGCCCTGGCGCAGGGCTCCGGTTCTGATGCTTCCGGTGTCGACGCCGGCCTGGCCGCCGTGCAGCGCCTCGTGAACGAGACCCTGAGCTAGTTCCGCGAGGTCGATCGCCGATGGCATCCGATTTTTCCCGCGAGGAGATTTCGCCAGATCGTCCCGACCCGGAGACCGACCCGGGGCGGGGACGGCGGCTGGCTCTCGATGTCGGCAGTGTGCGGATCGGCGTTGCGCTGAGCGACCCGGATGGCATCCTGGCCTCTCCACTGGAGACGGTCGCCGCCGCCGTCGACGGCTCCGATGTGTCGCGCGTCGTGGAACTGATCGAGGAGAACTTCGTCGTGGAGGTCGTCGTCGGTCTTCCGGTGGCGCTGCGCGGCAACCACACCGCGAGCACCGCGGCAGCCCTCGACTTTTACGAGGACCTGGCCGAAGAGCTGCCCGACCTCCCGATACGGCTCGTCGACGAACGCATGTCCACCATGGCAGCCACCCAGGCCTTTCATGCCTCCGGGGTGAGCGCCAAGAAGGGTCGGAAGCGGATTGACCAAGCCGCGGCGGGGCACATTCTCCAGGGGTGGCTTGACGCCCGTCGGCGCGTCATCTCGTAATCGAATTGTGATCATGGAATAATGTCCGATGATCGATCCACGATCATCGGATGCATCGCTGTCCTATGGCGATGCTTCGCGTTGCCTTCACGCTTCGAGCGTGGCCGCGCGTTCCGTAGCACCTGAGATCCGAAAGGCATAGTTGCATGACCCTGAAGCGGAGTATGCAACCGAAGTACCGGCGCCGCCGTCAACTGGCAGTCGCGCTGGCTTTGGCGCTCACCCTGCTGTTGGTGGGCATCTCCGGGTACGTCTGGTACCAGCGGTCCGTCGTCGGCCAGCGCGACTACGAGGGTGCGGGCAATGGAACGGTCGTGATGGTCAAGGTCGGCGAGGGGGACAGCCTGTCTTCCATCGCCCCGACATTGGTGGAGAAGAAGATTGTTGGCTCCCGGCGGGCGCTGATGCGCGAGGCCGAAGCCCGTGACGCCAGCCTGCAGACCGGTTACTATCCGCTTCAGGAAAAAATGTCGGCCTCGGCCGCGCTGGACGCGCTGACAGACGACGCTAACCGCCGCGGCGTCGTCGACATCCCGACCGGCCTGCCGCTGGAGGACGTCACCGTCGTGGGCGGGAAGACGCGCGAGGGGATTTACTCGCTGATCTCCGCCCAGACCTGCTCGAGCGAGGATGAGTGCATCTCCTCCGATACGCTGCGCGAAGCCGTGGTGAGCTCCACCCCGGAGGAGTTGGAGGTGCCGCAGTGGGCGAAGGGGGCGGTGGCCGACCGCGCCGATGATCCGCGCCGCATCGAGGGGCTGATCTCCCCGGGCGTGCACCTTTTCGACCCGACCTCGACCCCGCAGGAGATCATGCGCGAGCTGATCAGCAACTCTGCGGCGGAATACGAGGCGACGGGGCTGCTCAAGGCTGCTGAGGCTGTGGGCCTGAGCCCATATGAGATGATCACCGCAGCCTCCCTGGTGGAACGCGAGGCGCCTGCCGGGGACTTCGACAAGGTTGCTCGCGTGATCCTCAACCGACTCAAGGAAGACCAGCGTCTGGAGTTCGACTCCACGGTGAACTACGACGTCGACGAGCAGGAGGTCGCCACGACGGATAGCGACCGCGCTCGCCGCACCCCGTGGAATACTTATGCGAAGAAGGGGCTGCCGGAGACCCCTATCGCCTCCCCGGGTATTCAGGCGCTGCAGGCGATGGAGCACCCCGCTGAGGGCGATTGGCTCTACTTCGTCACCATCAACAAGGATGGCGAGACCGTGTTCAACCGGGACTTCGATGCCCACGAGGCCGCGATCGAGAAGGCGCGCGCCAACGGCGTGCTGGACTCGGCCCGCTAAGCAATAAGCCAGGAGGAAGAGGAAGCCGATGTCGGAAAGCCAGGATGCCCAGTTGTCTACCGGCGGTGACCCTCAGCCCACTGCGGACTCGGCAGGTGCGAGTGTGCTCAGTCCGGAAGAATTTTTTGCGCTAAGCGGCCCCCGCTGCGCGGTCCTGGGCAGCCCGGTGTCGCATTCGCTGTCCCCGGTGATCCACAAGGCTGGCTACCGGGCCATGGGCCTGGACCTGGATTACTACCGGGTGGAGGCGCCGGAGGCACGGGACATCCGGGTGATCGTTCAGGCGCAGGATCCGGACATCCGCGGATTGTCCGTCACTATGCCGGGCAAGGGCGCAGCACTCGAGCTGGCGGGGCTGGCGACGAAGCGGGCCGAGGACATCGGCTCCGCCAACACGCTGGTGCCGCAGGAGGATGGCCGCTGGCTCGCGGATAACACCGACGTCGACGGTCTCACCGCCTGCCTGAACGCGGTGGCAGCCGAGCTCACCGAGCGCGATCCGGAACGAGGCGCACCCTTCGCCGGGCAGACGGCCGTCATTGTCGGTAACGGTGGCACCGCCCGCCCCGCCGTTGCTGCTGCAGCGGCTGCCGGATTCTCCGAGATTAACGTGGTCGCCCGTTCGGAGCGTGCGCTGAACCTGCAGGCACTCACCGAGTCGCTGGGCATGGAGTTTTCCTGGACCCGGTTCGATGCCCCGGAGCTGGGCCACGTGTGTGGCCAGGCTGCAGCGCTGATTTCGACGGTGCCGGAGGACGTCGCTGCGGAGTACGTGGATGAGTTCTGTCGCGCTGAGTCTGTCATCGACGTGATCTACGATCCTTATCCGACCGCGCTGTTGGCTCAGGCCAAGCAGCAGGGGCTGCCAGTCTCCGATGGTCTGCAGATGCTCGCTGGCCAGGCGGAGGAGCAGTTCCGGCTGTTCACCGGCCAGCAGGCTCCCGAGGGACTATTCTTGGCCGAACTGCACCAGCACCTGGCGCTGGACTAACTCGGAGCCTTATCTTCTCAGCGCAGGCGGGGAGGAGATTCCTGCGTGGGGACGAAGGGGGCTCTTTGGGGCAGGGGAGAAGACTCTAGGGGAGCAAGATTAAGGGGGGAGCCATCGGTGATGTGCGCTGTGCTTGCCACGCTTGGCGTGGCTGTGGCCTACCTGGGGGTCGTAGATTGGCGGCATCGTCGCATCCCCAACGCCGTGGTGCTCCCCAGCATCCTCTCTGCTGTTGTCGCGGCGTGTGTCTGGCAGCCTTCAGCACTCGTCGGGGGCGCGGTGTGGTGGCTATTGTTCAGCTTCTTCCACCAACGCTCTGTAAAGAACCGCCACGAGGGGAGCGGAGCTCCTGGCCAGTACTTCGGTGGCGGGGACGCCAAGTTTGCGGCGGTGTGTGGCATCCTTGCTGCCTGGCACGGAGTGGGGTGGGTGTTGCTCGCCATCGGCACTTCCGGCGTGCTCACGACTGGCGGGATACTGATCCAGGATCGGGCCAGAAAGGCTCCACCCCATCGGCCCGTCGCCATGGGACCGGCAATGGTTCTGGGTACTCTGCTGGCCTTCGCAGTGTCCTTATAATTGTTCGATAGCTCACATAGTAGACTTGTCGGCATGCTTCGATGGACTACTGCTGGTGAATCCCATGGCCAGGCGCTGATTGCGCTGGTGGAAAACCTCCCCGCTGGGCTGAGCGTGACTCGCGAGGATGTCGCGGAACAGCTCGCCCGCCGTCGCCTCGGCTATGGTCGCGGCGCCCGGATGAAGTTTGAGGCGGACGAGCTGACCTTCGTCTCTGGCGTCCGACACGGCAAGACCCTCGGCAGCCCGGTGGCCGTCATGATTGGCAACACCGAGTGGCCGAAGTGGACCACCATCATGTCCGCCGACCCGGTTGATCTGGAGGACCCGGAGGTAGCCAAGGCGATGGCCTCCGGTCGCGGGGCAAAACTCACCCGCCCGCGCCCGGGCCACGCGGACTTCGCCGGCATGCTGAAGTACGACCACGACGAGGCCCGCCCGATCCTGGAGCGTGCCTCTGCCCGCGAGACCGCTGCCCGCGTCGCCGCCGCCACCTTCGCCCGCGCCCTGCTGCGCGAGGTACTGGGAGTGGAGGTCTTCAGCCACGTCGTCTCGATCGGTCGTAGCGAGCCCTATACCGGCCCCACCCCGAGTTTCTCCGACTTGGAAGCTATCGACGCCTCCCCGGTGCGTGCCTTCGATAAGGCCTCGGAGGACGCGATGGTCGAGGAGATCAAGGCGGCCAAGAAGAGCGGCGACACCCTCGGCGGCATCGTGGAGGTCGTGGTCAAGGGTCTGCCGATCGGCTTAGGCTCCCACACATCCGGTGACGCTCGCCTCGACGCCCAGTTGGCCTCCGCCGTCATGGGGATCCAGGCCATCAAAGGGGTCGAGATCGGCGACGGCTTCGAGGAGGCCCGCCGCCGCGGCTCCGAAGCCCACGACGAGATGGTGCGCGAAGACGGGGAGATCACCCGACTGAGCAACCGCGCTGGCGGGATCGAGGGCGGCATGACCAACGGTGAGGACGTCATCGTCCGCGCCGCGATGAAGCCGATCAGCACGGTCCCGCGCGCCCTACGCACCGTCGACATGGCCACCGGAGAGGCCGCGACCGGCATCCACCAGCGCTCCGACGTCGTCGCCGTCCCCGCAGCAGGAGTCGTCGCCGAGGCGATGGTCGCCCTCGTGCTGGCTCGGGCCACCGTTGAGAAGTTCGGGGGCGATTCCCTCGCCGAGATGAAGCGCAACGTGGCCGCTTATCAGCAGCAGGTCGCCGAGCGGCTGGATTTCTAACCAACCCGCGGACAAGGAGGCTTCGCGAAAGATGACTCGACCAGGGCAATCCACACCGGTTAACGCGCAGCACACGGCACCTGGGCAGCGCCCCAAGGTTGTGCTCGCTGGGTTGCCGGGCGCGGGTAAATCCACGATGGGCCGGCGCATCGGGCATGCCCTCCACCTGCCCGTCATCGATACCGATGAGCTCATCGCCGAACGCTTCAACAAGCCCTGCGGCGACGTGCTGCGGGAGCTCGGCGAGGAGCAATTCCGCGCTGCTGAGGAGGAAGCCGTCGCTCAGGCACTGCAGACTAACGCGGTGGTGTCCCTGGGCGGGGGAGCTGTGAAGAGCGCGAAGACCCGCGAGGCCCTCATGAACCACCAAGTCGTCTACCTCTATGTAGACGTCGCTGAGGGCGTGCGCCGTACCTCCGGGAACAAAACCCGCCCGCTGCTGGACGTCCCCAACCCTGAAGAGGTCTATCAGCGACTCTACGACGAGCGCCACGAGCTCTATGAAGAGGTCGCGAGCTTCCGCATCCGCTCCGGCAACCACGACCCGCAGCGGACAGTGACTGCCATCCTGCAGTACCTCGAAGACGCGGAACAGCTCTAGGAGACATCACTGGGCCGTTCACCCAAGGCACTGCCACCACGGCCGACCACCAAACCACCACAGCAATAGAGAAAGAATGTGACAGCGTGACAACGCCTTACTCCGCGCAGCACCCCACCCCAACGCGCATCGACGTGCGCACCGCTTCGCCGTACCCGGTCCTCATCAGCCGCGGCATCGAGACGATGATCCCGCCGATGCTCGAGGCCACCGAGGGCGCCGGCACCTTCCTGATCATCCACCAGCCGGCCCTGGCTGAGCGCGCAGCCCATGTCGCGAAGTTGCTGGAGGCCGAGGGCAAGGTCGCCGAGCTGCTGGAGATCTCCGACGCTGAGGACGGCAAGACTATTGCATCAGCCGAGCGTTGCTGGGATCGCTGCGCGGATGCCGGGCTGACGCGCCAGGACTGCATCGTCTCCGTGGGCGGTGGCGCTGCCACCGACCTCGCCGGGTTCATCGCCGCCACCTGGATGCGCGGTATCCGCGTGGCACACGTCCCGACCTCCTTGCTCGGGATGGTCGACGCCGCGGTGGGCGGCAAGACGGGGATCAACACCACCCGGGGTAAGAACCTCGTCGGTGCTTTCCACGAACCGGCCGCGGTCCTCATCGACCTGGACACCCTCAAAGATCTGCCTCGCGAGGAGCTCATCGCTGGCTCCGCGGAGATCATCAAGGCAGGTTTCATCCGTGACGAGCGCATCATCGAGATCTACGAGGAGGACCCGGTCGAGGCGCTGAACCCCGCCGGTGATGTACTCCCGGAGCTGATCGAGCGGGCGATCAAGGTCAAGGCAGAGGTGGTGGCCCAGGACCTCAAGGAGTCCTATATCCGGGAGATCCTCAACTACGGGCACACCTTCTGCCACGCGGTCGAGCAGCAGGAGAACTACCGCTGGCGTCACGGTCAGGCCGTGGGCGTGGGCATGATGTTCGAGGCTGAGCTGGCCAAGGCCGCCGGTCTCATCGACCAGGAGCTCGTGGACCGGCACCGGAACATCCTGCGCAGCGTTGGGTTGGCGACGACCTATCAGCACTCCGATTTCGACACCCTCATTGAGGTCATGGGGCGGGATAAGAAGAATAAGCAGGGCAAGATTCGCTTCGTCGTCCTCGAGGGACTGGCGAAACCAACTCGGCTCGAGTCCCCGAGCAGGGAACACCTGGACGCAGCATGGGAGGCGATTTCGCAGTGACCGCACAGGAACAGCAGCTGACGGTGAGCGTGCTCAACGGCCCGAACCTCAACCGGCTGGGCAAGCGCCAGCCGGAGGTCTACGGGGCGACGACGCTGGCCGACGTCGAGGCCCTCATCGCCGATGAGGCGGCACGCCTGGGTGTGGCGGTGGAGTTCTTCCAGAGCAACCACGAAGGCGAGATGCTCGACCGCATCCACGCGGCAGCTGACCAGGGGCACGCGGTGATCATCAACCCGGGCGGCTGGACGCACACTTCTGTGGCGCTGCGCGACGCTCTCGCGGAGGTCGCCGACGGCCAGGGCTTCGTGGAGGTCCACATCTCCAACGTCCACGCCCGCGAGCCCTTCCGTCACCACAGCTACCTCAGCCCCATTGCCCGCGGCGTGATCGCTGGCTTGGGGATCGAGGGATACCTGGCGGCCCTGCGTTACCTCGCGCAGAGCTAGCACCGCCGACGTCTTTGAGGGCGGGGTCGGGCTCAACGCTCCGCGCAATGACCCGCGCCCGCGAGTGTGGACGCCCAGGGGAGTAGCGTGGGGGTGATTGAACCCAGCATGGGGGAAAACAACGATCGAAGGAGAGCGCGAATGAACCAGACTCAGCGATACGCCGAGCGCCGCAACAAGCTTGCCGCACGCCTACAGGAGCGCGACCTGCCGGGCCTTCTGGTCACTGACCTGAAGAACGTTCGCTACCTCACCGGTTTCAGTGGCTCCAATGCGGTGTACCTGCAGCGGCCGGACGGCCGGGGCGTGCTCGGCACCGATGGCCGATACGCCACCCAGGTGGAGATCGAGACCGGCCAGCCAGAGGATGTCGAGCTCCTCATCGACAATAAGCTGCTCGAGCAAGTCCCGGAGCGGGCTCAGGTCACCGGCTTTGCCGTGGAGTCCAGCCTGAGCATCGGCGAAGCGAAGAAGCTTGCCGCGGACGGGCCGCTGCCGGAGGTGGCGGCCGGCATCGTCGAGGAGCTTCGCTTGGTCAAGGACAGCGCGGAGATCGCCGCCCTCGAGGCAGCCGGGGAGCTCGCGGATTCGGTGTGGCAGGAATTCCTCGACGAAGGCGGAATCCGCGAGGGCCGCACTGAAATCGAGGCCGCAGCGGACCTGGAGTACCGCCTGCGCAAGGCCGGTGCCGAAGCACTGAGCTTCGATACCATCCTGGCGTCGGGAGTCAACGCCACCAAGCCGCACGCCGGTGTCTCCCGCGACCCGATCGTGCCCGGTCTGGTCACCGTCGATTTCGGCATCTACCTGGACGGTTACGCCTCCGACCAGACACGCACCGTCTGCGTGGGGGAGCCGGACGAGCTCTCCGCCACCCTCTACGACGTCGTCCTGCGCTCGCAGCGGGCTGGTGCCGCGGCCGTCGCCCCGGGAACCGCTCTGTTTGATATCGATAAGACCTGCCGGGACATCATCACCGATGCGGGCTACGGCGAGTACTTCGTGCACTCGACGGGCCACGGCGTGGGCCTTGACGTCCACGAAGCGCCGTCGGCGAACTCCCGGGTCGACCGATCAGTAACGCTTGCTGAGGGGATGACGCTGACCGTGGAGCCAGGGATCTACATCCCGGGCAAGACCGGCCTGCGCATCGAAAACACCTACGTGGTCACGGCCGACGGGGCGAAGAGCTGCAACGCCTCCAGCACTGATCTGCGCATCGTTTAAGGTGTTAGAATAAGTCGAACGAGAACGCCCGAGACCTCGGGCGTCGACGTGCGCGCAAAAAATCTCAACGAGAATAGAGGAGCCTGAACTAGTGGCAACCACTGCAGATTTCAAAAACGGTATGGTCCTGATGATCGACGGCAAGCTGCAACAGATCGTGGAGTTCCAGCACGTCAAGCCAGGTAAGGGCCCGGCGTTTGTGCGTACGAAGCTCAAGGACGTCGTCTCCGGCAAGACCGTGGACAAGACCTTCAACGCAGGTGTGAAGGTCGAGCAGGCCACCGTCGACCGCCGCGACATGACCTACCTGTACAACGACGGCTCCGCCTACGTCCTCATGGACGACAAGACCTTCGACCAGGTCGAGCTGCAGCCGGAGCTCATGGGTGACGGCGCGAAGTTCCTGCTGGAGAACTCCCGCGTCAACGTTTCCTTCCACGACGGCCAGGCGCTGTTCGCTGAGCTGCCGGCCAACGTTGACCTCAAGATCAAGCACACCGATCCGGGCCTGCAGGGCGACCGCTCTACCGGTGGCTCCAAGCCAGCCACCCTGGAGACCGGTGCCGAGATCCAGGTGCCGCTGTTCATCGAGACCGGCAACGTCGTCAAGGTGGACACCCGCACCGGCGAGTACCTGTCCCGCGTCACCCAGTAACACCCCAGGAGCCTGATACTTCCTCATGGTTGAACCACAGTCGCCGTCGCCATCCTCGCGCCCCGAAAGCCAGAACCCGCAGTCTGCGGGGGAGGGCAAAGGCTCGAAGGATGAGCGTTCGGCTGCGCGTTTCAAGCGGCGTGGTGCGCGCTATAAGGCCCGCCGCCGTGCCGTGGACATCCTCTTCGAGGCGGAGTTCCGCGACATCGACCCGGTCGACATCATGGAAGAGCGCGCGGAGCTAGCTAAGGATCAGGAAAACCAGATCAAGCCGATCCCGGAGTACACCTCTCAGATCGTGCCCGGCGTGGCAAGCAACCTCGACGCGATCGACGACGCCATCGCCGTGCACCTCACCAGCGATTGGACCCTGGATCGCATCCCCGCCGTGGACCGCGCGGTCATGCGCGTGGCGGCGTGGGAACTGATGTTTAACCCGGACGTTCCGCACCGCGTTGCCCTGTCCGAGGGGATCGAACTTGCCAGCGAGTACTCCCACGTCAAGGCCCCGGACTACGTCAACGCTGTGCTCGACGGCGTGGCCACAGACGCGGACGCCGCGATGGCTGACCGTCTGGCCACCCAGCGCGTGCAGGAACAGTCGGGGTCCGAGGAGGGCTCTGCTCCTGCCCCGGCAGATATCGAGGCGCTGGTTGATTCTGTGATCGCAGACCCCACCGAGCAGGTGGGGGACGGCGCCGCAGAAGAGACCGAAGACGGCCAGGCGGGGGTTGGCGAAGACACCGCCGCTGACGGCCAGAACTCCGTCTAAAAAGCGAGGTTCTTCAGTCGCGGCATCGTGTCGGCGAATGAGTAAATCGCACCCATCTAACCCCGGTTGCCCCGCGCAGCCGGGGGTAGTGCTTTGTGCTATCGTTCACATGAAAGGTTTTCTTTCAGAGGCATCCTTTAACAGACCGCACAGAGAGGCGGGAAAGGAGGTCACGATGAATCCGACAGTCGATCAGCACTCCGTGGTTCTGCTGAACCCGGACGATGTCAATCGCACGGTCGCACGCATCGCGCACCAAATCATTGAGAAGACGGCTCTAGACAGCGGATCCGCCCGGCGGGTCGTGGTTTTGGGTATTCCGTCTGGGGGAGTGCCGCTCGCGGAGCGGCTGCAGAAAAAGATCAGCGAATTCAGTGGCGTGGATGTGTTCCAAGGCTCGCTGGATATCACGCTGTACCGGGACGATCTGGGGCGCGGCCCGCACCGTGCGCTCAAGCCCACGATCATCCCGGACGAGGGGATCGACGGCGCAACCGTCATCTTGGTCGACGACGTCCTGTTTTCGGGCCGCACCATCCGCGCCGCGTTGGACGCCCTCCGGGATCTCGGCCGTCCCGATACCGTCCAGCTGGCCGTCCTGATTGACCGCGGTCACCGGCAGCTGCCGATTCGCGCCGATTACGTGGGCAAGAACATTCCGACGGCAGCCTCCGAGGACGTCACCGTCGCTCTCCACGAGCTCGACGGCCGCGACGAGGTCACCCTGACCCGGTCGACCACACCCGCCGACCAGCAACCAGCGAATCAGGGCGGGCAGGTACCGTCCGCCGCAGACAAGGGGCGTGCGTAGTGAAGAACCTGCTCAGCATTTCCGATCTCACTCCGAATGAGATTGTGAGCATCATGGACGAGGCGGACCGCTTCGCCGAGGCGCTGAAGGGCCGCGAGGTCAAGAAGCTGCCCACCCTGCGGGGGCGCACCGTGTTCACGATGTTCTACGAAAACTCCACCCGCACCCGGGCCAGCTTCGAGACGGCGGGGAAGTGGATGAGCGCGGACGTTATCAACATTTCCGCGTCCTCCTCGAGCGTGAAGAAGGGCGAGTCCCTCCGGGACACGGCACTGACGCTGAAGTCCATCGGCGCCGACGCACTGGTCATGCGCCATCCGTCCTCCGGGGCGGCGCAGCACGTTGCCAACTTCATCGGCGATACCGCGGTCATCAACGCCGGAGATGGCTCCAACCAGCACCCCACCCAGGCGCTGCTCGACGCCACGACGCTGCGCCGCCAACGGGGCGATCTGTCGGGGCAGCACGTCGTGATCGTCGGTGACATCCTGCACTCCCGCGTCGCCCGCTCCAACGCGCAGCTGCTCAATGCCCTCGGCGCGGATGTCACCTTCGTCGCACCTCCGACGCTGCTGCCGATCGGGGTGGAGAACTGGGGCGTGCGCGTGAGCCACGATCTTGACGCGGACCTGCCGAGTGCCGACGCGGTCATGATGCTGCGGGTCCAGGCGGAGCGCATGAACGGTGGTTTCTTCCCCTCGCACCGCGAGTACGCCACCCGATACGGGCTGTCCGAGGCCCGCCACGCCATGTTGAAGCCGGACGCGGTTGTGATGCACCCAGGCCCGATGCTGCGCGGCATGGAGATCAACTACAGCGTCGCGGACGCCCCGAACACCGTCGTGCTCCAGCAGGTCACTGCCGGTGTTCACGTCCGCATGGCGATCCTCTTCCAGCTGCTGATCGGCGGCCACTCGGCCTCCGAGACCGAGACAGACGCTTAAGGCCAGAAAGGATAAGCGATTTTTATGGTCGACAACAAGAACTTTCCCCCGACTGGCCCACTGGCTGCGCACCCGGCGGGTGCCGAGAACGCGGTGCTCCTCAAGGGCGTGCTCATCTACGGTGAAGGGGAGCCGCAAGATGTCCTGCTCTCCGGCGGCGTGATCGCCAAGATCGGCGCGGATCTCTCCGACGAGGCTCCGGCTGAGGCCGAGGTGCTCGACCTTGCCGGCCAGGTGCTCCTGCCGGGCCTGGTGGACATGCATGTTCACCTGCGCGAGCCGGGCCGCGAGGATACCGAGACCATCGCCTCCGGCTCCGCGGCGGCTGCCAAGGGCGGGTTTACCGCCGTGTTCACCATGGCTAATACCTCCCCGGTCATGGACGACCCCGCCATCGCGGAAAGCGTCTGGTACAAGGGCCAGAACACGAACCTCTGCGACGTCCACCCCGTCGGTTCCATCTCCAAGGGACTGGCGGGCAAGGAGCTCACCGAATTCGGCATGATGGCCGATTCCGACGCCAAGGTGCGCATGTTCTCCGACGACGGCAAGTGCGTCGACGACCCGCGCCTGATGCGTCGCGCAATCGAGTACTCGCGTGGCATGGACGTGCTGCTCGCGCAGCACTGCGAGGAGCCGCGCCTGACCGAGGGCGCGGTTGCCCACGAAGGCGAGACCGCCGCCCGCCTGGGCCTTCGTGGTTGGCCACGCGTGGCGGAGGAGTCCATCGTCGCCCGCGACGCCCTCATGGCCCGCGACTACGGCGGTCGGCTCCACATCTGTCACGCATCCACGGAAGGCACCGTCGAGCTGCTGCGCTGGGCGAAGGGACAGGACATCCCGCTGTCCGCCGAAGTCACCCCGCACCACCTGATCCTCACCGACTCCCGGTTGGAGACCTTCGACGGCGTGAACCGCGTGAACCCGCCGCTGCGTGAGGAGCGGGACACCCTGGCCCTGCGCCAGGCACTCATCGACGGCGTGGTGGACTGCGTGGCCACCGACCACGCCCCGCACTCCTCCGAGGAGAAGTGCTGCGAATTCGACCAGGCTCGTCCGGGCATGCTCGGCCTGGAGACCTCCCTGGCGATCATCGCGGACCTCTTCGTCATCAACGGCGATCAGGACTGGCGCTTCGTCGCCAAGGTGATGTCCGAGCGGCCAGCCGAGATCACCAAGCTGCCAGGTCACGGCCGACCGATCGCCGAAGGCGAGCCAGCGAACCTGTGCGTGGTGGATACCAACGCTAACTGGACCGCCGAGGCCAAGCAGATGGCTTCCAAGTCCGAGAACAACCCTTACGAAGGCATGCCCATGCCGGTTCGGGTATCCACGACGATCCTGCGTGGCAAGGTGACATGCCGCGACGGCAACCCTGTGACAACCGACTAGCTGCCCGATAACTCAACAATCGGCGACTGACCTTGAAAGAAAAACTAAGGACTAAAGATATGCAGACTCACACTCCAGCAGCACTGGTTCTCGCAGACGGCACGATCTACCGCGGCTTCGCGATGGGCGCGACCGGCAAGACCCTCGGCGAGGCAGTGTTCACCACCGCCATGACCGGCTACCAGGAGACCCTCACCGACCCCTCCTTCCACCGTCAAATCACGGTGCTCACCGCCCCACAGATCGGTAACACCGGCTGGAACGACGAGGACTCCGAGTCCCGCGACGGCAAGATCTGGGCCGCTGGCCTGGTCATCCGCGACCTCTCCAACACCGTCAGCAACTGGCGAGCCAAGCGCAGCCTCAACGAGGAGCTCGAGGCACAGGGCATCGTCAGCATCTGCGGCGTGGATACCCGCTCCGTCGTACGCCACCTGCGCGAGGAGGGATCCATCGCCGCGGGCATCTTCTCCGGCGACGCCCTCGGCACGGACGAGGAGATGATCGCCCAGGTCAAGGAGCAGCCGTCGATGAGCGGCGCGGACCTGACCGCGGACGTCACCACCGACGAGCCTTATGTCGTCGACGCGGAAGGGGAGCGCAAGTACACCGTCCTCGCCTACGACATGGGCATTAAGACCAACACGCCGCGCGAGTTCGCCAAGCGCGGCATCCGCACCGTCGTCATTCCGGCCGACACCGAGTTCTCCACCCTCGAGCGCTACTTGAGCGAGTACGAGGCCCAGGGCGTGTTCGCCTCCAACGGCCCGGGTGACCCGGCCACCGCCGACCACACGGTGGAGCAGGTCAAGAAGGTGCTCGAGGCCGACATCCCGTTCTTCGGCATCTGCTTCGGCAACCAGCTCTTTGGCCGTGCCCTCGGCCTGGACACCTACAAGCTGAAGTTCGGCCACCGCGGCACCAACGTGCCGGTGAAGGACCTGGAGACTGGCAAGGTCGCGATCACCGCCCAGAACCACGGCTTCGCCCTCGCGGCCCCCGCCGGTGGCCTAGAGAAGGAATTCGACACCCCATTCGGGCCCGCCAAGGTCACCCACATCTGCCTCAACGACGACGTCGTCGAAGGCGTGGCGCTGACCAGCGGACGCGCCTTCTCGGTGCAGTACCACCCGGAGTCCGCCGCCGGCCCGCACGACGCAAACCCCCTGTTCGACCACTTCCTCAACCTGTTGGAGCAGGAGAAGAAGGCCTAAGCCGACGCCTTCTCACAGCACAGAACGCATCCAGCAGCACAACGCCCAACAGAAAGAGAAAACACTCATGCCACGTCGTGAAGACATCAACCACGTCCTCGTCATCGGTTCCGGCCCGATCGTCATCGGTCAGGCCTGCGAGTTCGACTACTCCGGCACCCAGGCCTGCCGAGTGCTCAAGGAAGAGGGCCTCCGCGTCACCCTGATCAACTCCAACCCGGCGACCATCATGACCGACCCGGAGTTCGCCGACCACACCTACATCGAGCCGATTCAGCCGGAGTACATCGAGAAGATCTTCGCCAAGGAAAAGGCAGAGGGGCACCCGATCGACGCCGTGCTGGCCACCCTCGGCGGCCAGACCGCGCTGAACGCCGCGATCCAGCTGGACCGCCGCGGCATCCTCGACAAGTACGGCGTCGAGCTCATCGGCGCGGACATCGACGCCATTGAGCGCGGCGAGGACCGCCAGAAGTTCAAGGACATCGTCGAGAAGATCGGTGGATCCTCCGCCCGCTCCCGCGTCTGCCACAACATGGAGGAGGTCCACGAGACCGTCGCCGAGCTGGGCTTGCCAGTCGTCGTCCGCCCGTCCTTCACCATGGGCGGCCTTGGCTCCGGCCTGGCCTTCGACTACGAGGACCTGGAGCGCATCGCCGGCGGCGGCCTCGCCGCATCCCCGGAGGCCAACGTCCTGATCGAGGAGTCCATCCTCGGCTGGAAGGAATTCGAGCTGGAGCTGATGCGCGACGCGAAGGACAACGTGGTCGTCGTCGCCTCCATCGAGAACGTCGACGCCCTGGGCGTCCACACCGGCGACTCCGTCACCGTCGCCCCGTCCATGACCCTGACGGACCGCGAGTTCCAGATCATGCGCGACCAGGGCATCGCCATCCTCCGCGAGGTCGGCGTGGAGACCGGTGGCTGCAACATCCAGTTCGCCATCAACCCCAAGGACGGCCGGATCATCACGATCGAGATGAACCCGCGCGTATCCCGTTCCTCCGCGCTCGCGTCCAAGGCCACTGGCTTCCCGATCGCGAAGCTGGCCGCGAAGCTGGCGATCGGCTATACCCTCGACGAGGTCCGCAACGACATCACCCAGGTCACCCCGGCTGCCTTCGAGCCGACTCTGGACTACGTCATCGTCAAGGCTCCGCGCTTCGCCTTTGAGAAGTTCCCGGGCGCCGACGACACCCTCACGACCACGATGAAGTCCGTCGGTGAGGCCATGTCCATCGGCCGCAACTACATCACCGGCCTGAACAAGGTCATGCGTTCCCTGGAGACCAAGCAGGCGGGCTTCTGGACCGTCCCGGATGAGGACTTTGCGGGCGAGCGTGCCACCGACAAGGCAGCCGTCCTCGAGGACTTGAAGCGCCCGACCGAGGGCCGCCTCTACGACGTCGAGCTCGCCATGCGCCTCGGCGCGACCGTGGACGAGATCTACCAGGCCTCCGGCATCGACCCGTGGTTCCTGCACGAGCTCATGGCCCTGGTGGAGTTCCGCCAGCAGCTGATCGACGCGCCGGTCCTGGACGTGGATCTCCTGCGTTACGCGAAGTTCCTCGGCCTCTCCGACCGCCAGATCGCCGCCCTGCGTCCGGAGTTCGCAGGTGAGGACGGCGTGCGATCCCTGCGCTGGTCCCTCGGCATCCACCCGGTCTTCAAGACCGTGGACACCTGCGCCGGCGAGTTCGAGGCGAAGACCCCGTACCACTACAGCTCCTATGAGCTGGACCCGAACGCCGAGTCCGAGGTCGAGCCGCAGAAGGAGAAGGAAAAGGTCATCATTCTGGGCTCCGGCCCGAACCGCATCGGCCAGGGCATTGAGTTCGACTACTCCTGCGTCCACGCGGCCCTCGAGCTCTCCCGCGTTGGCTACGAGACCGTGATGGTCAACTGCAACCCGGAGACCGTTTCCACCGACTACGACACCGCCGATCGCCTGTACTTCGAGCCGTTGACCTTCGAGGACGTCATGGAGATCTACCGCGCGGAGTCCGAGTCCGGCACCGTCGCGGGCGTGATCGTCCAGCTCGGTGGCCAGACCCCACTGGGCCTGGCGCAGCGCCTCTCGGACGCGGGTGTGCCGATCGTCGGCACCACCCCGGAGGCCATCAATCTGGCGGAGCACCGCGGCGAGTTCGGCAAGGTCCTGCGCGACGCCGAGCTGCCAGCCCCGGCCTTCGGCACCGCCACCAGCTTCGAGGAGGCCCGTGAGGTCGCCGCAAACATCGGTTACCCGGTACTGGTCCGCCCGTCCTACGTCCTCGGTGGCCGCGGTATGGAGATCGTCTACGACGAGGCCAGCCTGCGCGACTACATCTCGCGCGCCACGGAGATCACCGACGAGCACCCGGTCCTGGTCGACCGCTTCCTGGATTCCGCCATCGAGATCGACGTCGACGCCCTCTGCGATGGCGAGGACGTCTACCTCGGCGGCGTGATGGAGCACATCGAGGAGGCCGGTATCCACTCCGGTGACTCCGCCTGTGCGCTGCCACCGATGACGCTGGGGGAGCAGGACATCGAAAAGGTCCGGGAATCCACCCGCAAGCTGGCCCAGGGCATCGGCGTGAAGGGCCTGATGAACGTCCAGTACGCGCTGAAGGACGACATCCTCTACGTCATCGAGGCCAACCCGCGCGCCTCCCGCACCGCCCCGTTCGTGTCCAAGGCCACGGGCGTGCAGATGGCCAAGGCCGCCGCGCGCATCATGCTGGGCGCTTCCATCGCCGAGCTCAAGGAGGAAGGCATCCTGCCTTCCGATCGCGATGGTGGCTCGCTGCCGATCGGTCACCCGATTGCCGTCAAGGAGGCAGTGCTGCCGTTCAACCGCTTCCGCAGCTTCGAGGGCAAGGTGCTGGACTCCCTGCTGAGCCCGGAAATGAAGTCCACCGGCGAGGTCATGGGCCTCGACTCGGACTTCGGTACCGCGTTCGCGAAGTCCCAGGAAGGTGCCTACGGCGCGCTGCCGACCAAGGGCAACGTCTTCGTCTCCGTCGCTAACCGCGACAAGCGCACCCTGATCCTCCCGATCCAGCGCCTGGCTTCCTTGGGCTTCAACGTGCTCGCCACCGCGGGCACCGCAAGCATGCTGCGCCGCAATGGCGTGGAGTGCGAGGTCGTCGCGAAGGTCTCCGCCACCAGCGGCGAGGGCGAGAACGCCCGCAACGTCGTGGACTACATCCGCGACGGCGAGATCGACCTGGTCATCAACACCCCGGCCGGTACCGCTGACGCGCGCACCGACGGCTACGAGATCCGCGCGGCCTCTGTGAACAGCGGCGTGCCGTGCGCGACGACCGTTCAGGGCACCGTCGCAGCGGTGCAGGGCATCGAGGCTCTGCTGGACCACGACACCACGGTGACCCCGATTCAGGAAGTGGAGCACTAATGACCACGCCGGTGAGGCAGGCTGCAGACCAGTCTCAGACCTTCGGCGAGCGCTTCCTGGCTCGGGCTGCCGAGCTGGGGCCGCTGTGCGTGGGGCTTGACCCGCACGCACACATCCTCGAGCGCTGGGGGTTGAGCTATGACCTGGACGGGCTGAAAGAATTCACCGATACCGCGGTTGCCGCTTTCCGGGATACCGTCGCCGTCGTCAAGCCACAGGTGGCCTTCTATGAGGCTTTCGGGGCTGCAGGCTTCGAGGTTCTCCAGAACGCGATGGCGGAGCTGCGGGAGGCCGGCGTGCTGGTGATCGCTGACGCCAAGCGAGGCGATATCGGCTCGACCATGGCGGGCTACGCCAGCGCCTGGCTGCGGCCGGGCTCGCCCCTAGAGGCGGACGCGTTGACGGTCTCTCCGTGGCTCGGTGTGGATTCCCTGGCCCCGGTGTTTGAACTGGCAGCCGAGTACAACAAGGGTGCCATCGTGCTCGCGGCGACATCCAACCCGGAGGCCCCGTCTGTGCAGCTGTCCCAGACGCAGTCCGGCGCCACGCTGGCCCAGGCGGTGTGCGACCGCGTGGCCGAACTCAACGCGGGGGACAAGCCCGGCAACGTCGGCGTCGTGGTCGGCGCGACGGTGGAGAATCCACCGGTTCTGGACCAGGTCAACGGCATGATCCTCATGCCCGGCGTCGGGGCCCAGGGCGGCACGATGGCCGATGTGCGGCGTATTTGCGGTGAGGCGGCACGCTTCGCGAGCCCGAATGTCTCCCGCGCTGTCCTGAACGAAGGGCCTGCCGTGGCGGATCTGCAGGCCGCAGCGCGCCGCTTCGCCGCGGAACTTCAGGTGTAGCCTGCAAATTTGGCGAAGGTGAATCCGCGCGTCGCAGTTGCCACCACGGCAAAAGCACCTTAGGATTCACCTTCGTGCTTTGCTTTCTTAAGCAAGTAGCGCCCTGAAAAGGGGTGTTCAAGCCAGCAGCCCGACGCTGATTGGCTAAAATGCAAGACATTCCACAAGATTTTTAAAAACGATTACGTACGGAGGAATCCCGTGGCACTTCCCCAGCTGACCCCGGAGCAGCGTGCAGAGGCCCTGAAGAAGGCAGCCGAGGCACGTAAGGCACGCGCCGAACTTCGCGAGAAGCTCAAGCGCGGCGGCACCGATCTGCAGCAGGTCCTGAAGGACGCCGAGACTGACCCGATCCTGGGCAAGATGAAGGTCTCCGCTCTGCTGGTCTCCCTGCCGAAGGTCGGCAAGATCAAGGCCGAGGAGATCATGAACCAGCTCGAGATCGCCCCGACCCGCCGTCTGCGCGGCCTGGGCGACCGTCAGCGTCGCGCTCTGCTGGAGCACTTCGGCTTCGACCCAGAGGCTTAAGCCGTGACGCAGGAATCGGGCCGCGGCCGCGTGGTCGTCCTCGCCGGGCCGTCCGCCGTTGGTAAGTCCACGGTGGTCTCTAAGCTCCGCGAGTCGGTCCCGAACCTCTTCTTCAGCGTATCGATGACGACCCGCGAACCTCGCCCCGGCGAGGTACACGGTCGTGACTATCTCTACGTGACGCGAGACGAGTTCCAGTCCAACATAGACAGCGACCTCATGCTCGAATGGGCTGAGATCCACGGTGGGCTGCAGCTCTCCGGTACGCCCCGCAAGCCGGTGGAGGAGGCCATGGCCGCCCAGCACCCCGTCCTCATTGAGGTGGATCTCGAGGGTGCGCGGAACGTGAAGAAGCTCCTGCCGGAGGCCCACACCGTCTTCCTTGCTCCGCCCTCGTGGGAGGTGCTGGTGGAACGGCTGACCGGCCGTGGCACCGAATCCGACGAGGTCATCCAGCGTCGCCTGGAGACCGCCCGCGGGGAACTGGCCGCTAAGGATGAGTTCGACCACGTCATCGTGAATTCGGATGTGGACGAGGCCGTCGCGGGAATCCGCGACATCCTGGTGCCGGAAGCCTAGGGGACCTCGCCCCAGAGACACCGGCTCCACCCAGCCTGTTACCGCACCCCGCGACCCACCGACGTGGGCGTGGGGTTAGGCGCTTCCAGGCGATTAAGATATAGTTTCCCTCTAAGCCGTCGTGGGGATCAGACGCGGCTTAATTAAGCAATCGAAAGAATAGGTGCATTTCGTGGAAAATCAGGACGTCAACTCGAACGAGACGGTTTTCGATCCGCCAGTCGGCATCACCAACCCGCCGATCGACGAGCTCCTGACCAAGGTGTCCTCGAAGTACGCCCTCGCGATCTTCGCAGCTAAGCGCGCGCGTCAGATCAACGACTACTTCCAGAGCATCGACGAAGGTGTCCTGGAGTTCGTTGGCCCGCTGGTGACCCCGGAGATGCACGAGAAGCCACTGTCCATCGCCCTGCGCGAGATTAACGCGGATCTCTTGGAGCACACCGAGGGCTAAGAGGCTATCCTGTCACGTGTGACTGATAACGCTTCGAAGAAGAATAAGAGCAAGCCGCTCCGCATCCTGGTGGGTGTTGGGGGCGGCATTGCTGCGTTTAAGGCGGCCCACCTCGTTCGCTATTTCACGGAACGGGGGCACAACGTCCACGTCGTTCCCACCGAATCCGCACTGAACTTCGTGGGTGCTGCCACCTGGGAGGCCCTGTCCGGTAATCCGGTCAGTACGACCGTCTGGGACGACGTCTCCGGGGTTCAGCACGTCCGTCTCGGTCAGGAGGCCGACCTCATCGTGGTAGCCCCGGCCACGGCCGATCTTATGGCGCGACTGCGTATGGGGCGCGCGGATGACTTGCTCACCGCGAGCTGCCTCGTCGCGACCTGCCCGGTGGTCATTGCCCCGGCGATGCACACCGAGATGTGGGAAAACCCGGCGACGCAGGATAATGTTGCGACGCTGCGGAGCCGGGGGATCACCGTGCTGGAGCCCGCCCACGGGCGCCTCACCGGCAAGGATAGCGGCCCCGGTCGGCTGCCCGAGCCCGATCACATCGCGGCACTGGCGCTGGCGGCCCACGCCCAGCCGGGAATCTTCGACCAGGACTTGGTCGGCACCCGCGTGGTGGTCACCGCCGGCGGCACGCACGAGGATCTCGACCCGGTGCGGTTTCTTGGTAACGCCTCCTCGGGCCGTCAGGGCTACGCGCTGGCGGACGTCGCCGCGCAACGTGGCGCCGACGTTCACCTCATCGCGGGGCATACCGAGGATCTGCCGACGCCTTCCGGCGCGCGGGTGACTCGGATCAGCAGCGCTCTGGAGCTGAAGGACGCGACCGAGCAGGCCGCTCGGGAAGCGGATGTCGTCATCATGGCGGCGGCGGTGGCGGACTACCGCCCCGCGCAACAGGCCGACTCGAAGCTGAAGAAGGGCGGAGAGGATCAGCTGGAGGTCATCGAACTGGTAGAAAACCCAGACATCCTGGCGGGGCTCGTCGAGCTGCGCCGGGCAGGGGAGCTGCCGAAGAATCTGCGCATCGTGGGTTTCGCAGCAGAGACCGGTGACGCGGAATCTACCCCTCTCGAGCACGCGCAGCGGAAGTTTCTCCGCAAGGGCTGCGACCTGCTGATGGCGAACGCTGTCGGTCGGGGTAAGGTCTTCGGTCAGGAGGACTCCGCGGGCTGGCTGATCGCCAATCCGTCCGGCTCCGATGATCCGGAGACGCTGGATGTCCGTGAAGTCCCGGCAGGGCATAAGCTCGAGGTAGCCGGAGCGATTCTTGACGCTTTGCCACGAACCGCCGATCGCTAGCGTGCATTTCTAGACCGCTTGGTCTATTATTGATGAATTAGTTCACCGTCTAGGTCGTCGCCCGCCGCCCGCCACCGACGGGCCGCACCAACAATACGAACGATAGAAGCGAGATAACTAGTGTCTAAGCGCCTATTTACCAGCGAATCCGTCACCGAGGGTCACCCAGATAAGATCTGTGACGCGATCTCCGATACGATCCTCGACGCCATGCTCGCCGAGGATCCGCAGGCCCGCGTCGCTGTGGAGACCGTGGTCACCACCGGCCTCGTCCACATTGTCGGTGAGGTCCGCACCTCGGGCTACGTTGAGATCCCGCAGCTGGTGCGCGATACCCTCAAGGAGATCGGCTTTACCTCTTCCGACATGGGCTTCGACGGCACCACCTGCGGCGTGTCCGTGTCCATTGGTGCGCAGTCGCCAGAGATTGGAGCGGGCGTGGATACCTCCCATGAGGTCCGCGGTTCCTCCTCGACCGACGAGGACGACCGCCAGGGTGCGGGCGACCAGGGGCTGATGTTCGGCTACGCGACGAACGAGACCCCGGAGTACATGCCGTTGCCCATCTCCGTCGCCCACCGCCTTTCCCGTCGCCTGACCGAGGTGCGCAAGGAGGGCATCGTCACCGGCCTTCGCCCGGACGGCAAGACCCAGGTCACCTTCGAATACGACGAGGCCGGCACCCCGGTGCGCCTGGATACCGTCGTCATCTCCACGCAGCACGACCCGGAGCGCACCCAGGATGAGCTGCGGGAGCTCCTGTCCGAGCATGTGGTGGACCACGTGCTCTCTGACGAGAGCCTCAAGCCCTTCGTGACCGAGGACCTGGAACTGTTGGTTAACCCCTCCGGTTCCTTCATTCTGGGCGGGCCTGCCGGTGACGCCGGACTGACCGGTCGCAAGATCATCGTTGACACCTACGGCGGCATGGCTCGCCACGGTGGTGGCGCGTTCTCCGGCAAGGACCCGTCGAAGGTGGACCGTTCTGCTGCCTATGCGACCCGTTGGGTGGCAAAGAACATCGTGGCTGCCGGCCTGGCCGACCGCGCCGAGGTTCAGGTGGCCTACGCGATCGGCGTGGCGCGCCCCGTCGGCCTTTACGTGGAAACCTTCGGCACCGAGAAGGCACCGGTGGAGGACATCCAGCGCGCTGTCGCCGAGGTCTTCGATCTGCGCCCGGCATCGATCCTGCGCGAGCTGGATCTGCTCCGCCCGATCTACGCCCAGACGGCTGCTTATGGTCACTTCGGTCGCAATGACCTCGACCTGCCATGGGAGCGCCTGGACAAGGTTGAGGAGCTCAAAAAGGCTGTCGGCAGCAACTAGCGGCAGCTCTCGGGGCATTCTCCCAGCGCCCCGTGAAGGCGTGTCCGCACCGTCGGCTAGCCTGTAGCTCATGAACACGACCGCACAGCCAGCCGCAGCCAACCCCGGTGATAGGGAACTGCTCGCTGCCCGTGCGGGGCGCGGGCCTCGCCGGATCGCGCGGGTATTGCCGCTGGTCGGGGTGCCACATCTCGACCGCCTCTTCGACTATGAGGTTCCCGCCGAGATGGACGCCGACGCCCAGGCCGGCGTGCGAGTCCGTATCCGGTTCAACGGGCGCCTCGTGGACGGTTTCATCATCGAGCGACGCTCGAGCAGCGACCACTCGGGAAAGCTGCGCCCGTTGGAGCGCGTCATCAGCCCGATTCGGCTGCTACCGGAGCACATGTGGCGGCTGGTGAATCAGCTCGCCGAGCGCGCCGCAGGGACCCGAGCGGATGTTCTACGGGCAGCGATCCCGCCCCGCCATGCGAGCGCCGAGAAGGCAGGGCTGTTTGCAGGCGGTAAGGCGTGGGAGGATCTCTACTCGACGCTGGAGCCCGTCGCCGAGTTGCGCACCCAGGCGCGGTCAGATGCCGAATCCGCGCTCGGCAAGTATCACTTTGGCCCGCGCTTCCTTGCTGCCCTCCTGGACGAGGGTTCCGCCCCGCGCATGTCGCTGCTCACCGCTCCTGGGGACGACGATGCCCGCCTAGCCGCCGTCCTCGCCGCTGCGACCGCGTGGGCAGGGAAGTCGGCGCTGGTGATCGCTCCACATCAGCGGATCGTGGACCGCGTCAGCGAGGCCCTGGCGGCCTGGACGTCCACCGAGCAGGTGCTCCAAATGACGGCCGCAGAGTCCTCGCATGTGCGCTACCGGCGTTTCCTTTCCATCGTGCTCGGTCAGGCCAGGATCGTCGTCGGAACCCGCAATGCAGTCTTCGCGCCGCTCAAAGATCTCGGCTTGGTGGTCGTATTGGGGGAGGGGGACGATTCCCTTGTCGATCCACGAGCCCCCTACCTGCACGCCAGGGAGGTAGCGAAGGCCCGCAGTCAGGGTGAGTCCGCGGCGCTGGCAATCATCGGTCACCACCGCACCGCCGAGGTCCAGCAGTGGGTCGCGGCGGGGGAGCTGGCTTCCATCCGCCCCACGCCCGAAACCCTTCGTGAGCAGCTGCCCTGGATTCGAGGGCTTGGGGACACCGAACGCCAGCTCGAGGCCGAGAGCCACAGCCCGGGGAGTCGGCTGCCGGCTCTGGCCTTCGCCACGATTCGCGAGACCCTGGATGCGGACCGCACCGTGCTGATCCAGGTGCCGCGCCGTGGTTACGCTCCGGCCTTGGCCTGTGCTCGATGCCGCACCCCGGCCCGGTGCCGGAACTGCAATGGCCCACTCGAACTGCCACAGGGCAGGGACCACTCAGCGCCCACGTGCCGGTGGTGCGGACACCTGCACCCGACTTTCACCTGCACCAACTGCGGTAACCACGCACTGCGCATGAGCGTGGTGGGCCACGACCGCACCGCTGAGGAACTGGGCCGGGCCTTCCCGGGCGTGCCGGTGACCGTCTCGGGCGGGGAACAGGTCAAAACATCAGTGCCACCAGGGCGACGCATCGTCGTCGCTACCCCCGGCTCCGAACCGATCCTTCGAGCAGCCGGTACACCACCTCAGCAGCCCAATGGGCACTATGGGGCGTTAATCGTCCTCGATCCCTGGGCGCCGTTGACGCGCGCGGATTTGCGGGCCGAGGAGAACGCCTTGCGCCAGTGGATGGGCGCTGCCGCACTCGTCGCACCCCGTGAGGCCGGTGGCCGGGTCATCGTGGCAGGGGACTATCGGCTGAGCGCGATCCAGCAGCTCATCCGCTGGAACCCGGATGCGGCAGCCGCCGCAGAGTTGGCGAGCAGGGTGGAGGCAGAATTCCCACCGGCGGCTGTGGTGGCGGTGGTGGACGGCATTCCTGCCAGCCTCGCCGAGCTCGAGGAGTCCTGGGAGCTGCCGGAATCGGCGGAACTGTTAGGCCCCGTCGAGCTTCCAAGCGGTGTGAGGCTTCCCGCGGGGCTGTCGAGCGGCCATGCGGATGAGGCTCGCCGGCTCATCATTCGCGTGCCACACTCCGACGCGCTGACCCTGGGAAGCGCCCTTAAAAGCGCTGTCGCCGTGCGCTCCTCGCAGCGGCACTCCGCACCCCTACGCGTGGTCATGGACCCGGTTCGTATCGGTTAGAGTATCCCCATGGCTGTTCTGTCCCTGCGCTACTTCGGCGATCCCGTCCTCCGCACTCCTGCCACCGAGGTCGGGGCCGATTTTTCTTCCGACGCTACCCTCGCCACCCTCGTGGCCGACATGCTGGAAACCATGGATCACCACGGTGGAGTCGGCCTAGCAGCAAACCAGGTCGGGGTCACCAAACGCGTCTTCGTCTACGACTGCGAGTCCGACCGTGGGCACGTCATCAACCCCACCTGGGAGCCGGTGGGAGAGGAGACGCAAACAGGCCCGGAAGGCTGCCTGTCCATTCCCGGGATCCGCGGCGAGGTAGAGCGTGCGGAGACCGTGCGCCTGCGTGGACAGACTCTGGACGGCGCACTGGTCGACCGGGAGGTCTCGGGCCTACTGGCTCGCTGCGTGCAGCACGAGACCGATCACCTGGACGGCGTGCTTTTCCTCAAGCACCTCTCGCCCGAGGACCGCAAGCAAGCTATGGCAGATATTCGACGCTCGGAGTGGTTTTAAATGAAGATTCTTTTTGCTGGCACGCCCAAGCCCGCCGCAATCGTTCTGGAACACCTGCTCGCTGATCCACGGCTCGAGGTCCTCGGGGTCATTACACAGCCCGACGCTCGCCGCGGCCGTGGGCGCAGCCTGCACCCCAGCCCCGTCGCGGAGGTCGCCGAGGCCGCGGGGCTGAAGGTGCACAAGTGGGCCTCCCTCGGGGCGAGCGCCGAGGACGCAAGCGATGTCCGCGACACGCTGGCTGCCTACCGCGAGGCGGGCGCCACGGCGGTGGCCGTGGTGGCCTATGGAAACCTGATCCCGGCCGACTTGCTCGACGCCGTTGAGCACGGCTGGGTGAACCTGCACTACTCCCTGCTGCCACGCTGGCGCGGCGCCGCACCCGTCCAGGCAGCCATCGCCGGGGGCGACGAGGAGACCGGTGCGACGATCTTCCGCATCGAGCAGGGCTTGGACACCGGCCCGATGCTGGCGAAGAAGGCTTATGAGATCGGTATCCGCGATACCGCCGAGGACGTGCTCATCGAGCTGACTGATTCCGGCAAGACACTGCTCGCCGACACCCTGGTTGAGCTCAGCGAAGGTACGGCCACCCCGCAGCCACAGCCAGAGGAGGGGGTGACACACGCCCCGAAGATTCACCCCGCTGACGCGCGTATCGACTTCTCTACGCCGGCGAAGGTGATTCAACGCCGCGCCCGCGCCCACACCCCGGCACCGGGTGCGTGGTGCACGCTGGATGGCCAGCGCTATAAGTTCGGGCTGATGCTACCGGTAGCCAAGGAGGAGGAGTTCCCGGAGCTGGCCCCCGGCCAGCTGTGGGCAGATAAGACGCGGGTGCTCGTCGGCACTGGTGACGATCCACTGCTGGTGGAAAGCATCCAGCCACCAGGCAAGAAGATGATGCGGGCCGCCGACTGGGCCCGAGGTCAGCAGGAGTTGCTGGCGCAGTCCCCACGCTTTGATATCGAGGAAGACACGGCTAAATGAGTTCTTTTCGTTCGAGGTCCGAGTCCGCGCGTAGCGGCAAGGCACGCCCCAACACGGCCTCCCGCGGCACCGGACGTGCGAAGCAGCGCGAATCGGGGCGGGCCCGGGGCTATCAGCAGCGCCGCCCGGAACACCGCCAGGAAAAGAGCCGACGTGCCGGGACCGGGGATAAGGCCCGCGACGCTGCATTCACCGTGCTTCGGCAAGTCACCGAGGAGGACGCCTACGGCAACCTCGCCCTGCCCGCCGTCCTGCGGGAGCGCGGGATCAGCGGCCGGGATGCGAACTTCGCCACCGAGCTGACCTACGGAACGCTGCGGGCCACCGGGCTGCTCGACGCAATCATCGCCAAGGCCGCGGGACGGCCAGTAGAGAAGATTGACTCGGTGGCGTTGGACGCGCTGCGCATCGGTGCCTATCAGCTGCTGCGCACCCGGGTCGAGTCGCACGCCGCGGTGGACACCTCGGTGGAGTTGGTCAAGGCCAATGGCGGGGGCAAGGCCAGCGGCTTCGTCAATGGTGTGTTGCGCACGATTTCCCGCAGCACACCCGAGCAATGGCTGGACCGGGTGGCACCCGGTTCGGGCTTGGCCAGCATGGCGTTGCGCTCTTCCCACCCGGAGTGGATCGCCGCCGCCTTCAACCAGGCGCTCGGCGGGACGGCGGAGAACCCTGCGGCTGATCTGGCCGAGGCTCTGGAAGCCGACGACGCCCGACCCATCGTGCACCTCGCCGCCCGACCAGGGCAGATCTCCGCTGAAGAGCTCGCCCTCATCACCGGGGGCGAGCAGGGCCGTTGGTCCGATTACGCGGTCTACCTGGACTCCGGAGCGCCGGGCGAGCTTGAGGCGATCACCCAAGGCCTGGCGAGCGTTCAGGACGAAGGTTCGCAACTGATCTCCCTGGCCCTGGTCCAGGCGCCGCTGGAACGGGAGGACCGCGGGCGCTGGCTCGACCTCTGTGCGGGTCCGGGCGGCAAGACCGCGTTCATCGGCTCCTGGGCACAGGCCGAGCAGGCCACGGTAGATGCCACCGAGATCTCCGCGCACCGCGCCGACCTCGTCGCGAAATCCACCAAGGAACTGCCGGTGCAGGTTCATACCGGCGACGGCCGGAAACTCGCTGAGGTGCGGGGCCTCCAGCTGCCCGAGGACGGTTTCGACCGGGTCCTCGTCGACGCCCCGTGCACCGGCCTGGGCGCGCTGCGCCGCCGCCCGGAGGCCCGCTGGCGCAAGCAGGAGAAGGACGTCACCGAGCTGGTTCCCCTCCAGCGCGAGTTGTTGCGCTCGGCGTGGGAGGCCACCGCACCGGGCGGAGTCGTCATCTATTCGACGTGCTCGCCGCATCCGCTGGAGACCACGCAGTTGGTGGACTCCTTCTGCCGGGTGGCGGGAGCCCAGCCCATCGACCTTGGCTCCGAGGTGCCGGCCTTGGCTGCCGCAGCGGCCGCCGGGGGAGCGGTCGGCCCTTATATCCAGCTGTGGCCGCACCGCCACGGCACCGACGCGATGTTCATCGCGGGCATCAGAAAAGCCTAAGTAGAGTGAGTGTTATGAGCACAGCCAACGGACAGCAGACCATCATCGCCCCCTCCATCCTCGCCGCGGATTTTTCCGCCCTTGGCGCGGAAGTCGAGGCCATTTCGGACGCCGAGTGGGTGCACATTGACGTGATGGACGGCCACTTCGTCCCCAACCTCTCCTTCGGCGCCCCGGTCGCCAAGTCCCTGATCGGGAAGACCGAGCAGTTCCTCGACGTCCACCTCATGATCGAGGACCCACAGCGCTGGGTGAAGGAGTACACCGACTTCGACAACGTCACCTTCCACGTGGAGGCTGCCGGAGGGGTTGAGGAATCGGTGGCTCTGGCTCGTGCCTTGCGCGCCGCCGGGACCAAGGCCGGTGTGTCCATCAAGCCGAATACCCCGGTGGAGCCGCTGCTGGAGCATCTGGCCGAGTTCGACCTCGTCCTGGTGATGAGCGTGGAGCCTGGCTTCGGCGGGCAGAAGTTCATGCCCGAGGTGCTGGATAAGGTGCGTGCCCTGCGCGAAAAAATCGACGCTGAGGGGCTGGACACCCTCATCGAAATCGACGGCGGCATCGGACCAGAGACCGCCGCGGATGCTGCTGCGGCCGGGGTCGACGTCTACGTTGCGGGTTCCTCGGTCTTTGGCAAGGAGGACCGTAATCAGGCGATCGGCGAGATCCGCGCGGCCGCGGAGGCCAACGCAGGTGCCTAACACCCCCCAGCGCGGTTCCCAGGCTGCGACGCAGGGGGCGACCCCGCCGCAGACCGAGGTACCAGCGGACCTCCCAGCGGAATTTCTGCTGGCCGACGAGATGGGCTGGCACGCTGCGGGCAATACCCGGCCGAACCCGCCAGTGGGCTGCGTGATCGTGGATTCGGCCGGCACGATTCTTGGCCGGGGCGCTACCAAACCGGCAGGCGGTAGGCACGCCGAGGTGGTCGCGCTGCAGGCTGCCGGTGCGAGCGCCGCTGGTGCCACCGCATACGTCACCCTCGAACCCTGCAATCACACCGGACGCACCGGGCCGTGCGCGGAGGCCCTGATCGCCGCCGGAATCGCGGAGGTCCATTACCTCTTCGCCGACCCGGGCAAGACCGAGGGCGGGGGAGGCCAGCGCCTGCGCGCTGCCGGCGTTACCGTCACCGGCCCCTACCTCGAGCCCTTCCACCTGGGGGAGCACCGTTTCAGCGTGGAACCCTGGCTGCGCGCCGCGCATTTGGGCAGGCCGCACGTCACGCTGAAGTTCGCCAGCACCCTCAATGGCCTGGCTGCTGCCACGGACCGCACGAGCCAGTGGATCACCGGTCCGACTGCCCGCGCGGACGTCCACGCAGACCGGCAGTACCGGGAGGCGATCCTCGTGGGCACCGGAACCGTCCTGGCCGATGACCCGCAGCTCACCGCCCGCCCCGGCGGGGCGGAGGGTCCCCGTCAGCCGCTGCGCTTCGCGTTGGGGCAGCAGGAGCTCCCCACTAACGCTCGCCTCCTGCAAGCTGGGACTCACGCGCCGGCCGGCCAGCACCTGGCAACCCGGGACCTCCGTGCGGCGCTGGCGGAGCTGCGCCGGCAGGGTATCTCGGATGTGCTGGTGGAGGGCGGACCCGAACTAGCGGGAAGCTTCCTTGCCCACGGCCTGGTCGACGAGATCCGGGCCTATCTTGCCCCCGCCTGGTTGCCGCGCGGCCTCCCCGCACTGGGAGCCGGCGGCATCGGCAGTACTTCGATCACGGATCTGCAGCGCTTCGCCACCCGTAGTGTGCAGCGCATCGGCGAGGACATCCTCTGGCTGGCGCAACGCTAGACCGGGGGTTGACCCGTGCTCAAGCGCAAGAAGATATATCATCATTGGTAGTTTTGGCCCCGACGTCAGAGAGGATGGCTGTGTTCACCGGAATCATCGAAGAGATCGGTCACGTCGAGAAGATCGAGAGGCTTCCCGACGCCGGGCGCATCCGCGTCGCCGCATCGCGAGTGGTCTCTGATGCCGGCCTGGGAGACTCCATCTCCGTCAATGGTGTCTGCCTGACCGTCACCGACTTCGACGACACCGGCTTCACCGCTGACGTCATGAAGGTCACCCTCGATTACACGTCGCTGGGCACACTCTCCGAGGGGGCGTCCGTCAACCTGGAGCGCGCGATGTCCGCCCAGGGGCGCTTCGGCGGACACGTCGTCCAGGGGCACGTCGACGGCACCGCCACCTTGCAGGAACGCGTGCCCTCCGAGCATTGGGAGGTCTTCCGCTTCCAGCTTGACGACCCGGAACTTGCCACCTACCTGGTGAAAAAGGGATCGATTGCAATCAACGGCACCTCCCTGACCATCGCGGAACTAGCCGATGGACTCTTCGAGGTCAGCCTCATCCCCGCCACTTTGGAGGCCACGATGCTGGGCGAACTCCAGCCGGGGGATAAGGTCAATATCGAATGCGACGTGCTTGCGAAATACGTCCGCGCCATGCTCGACCGCTGACCCGCCGCAACAGAACCACAAAGAAGAATTCGACAAGCCTTAAGCCACCCGCCCCGACCGGGCGAGGGTGGCATCGTTGGAAAGAAGCTATGACCGCTGAACGAGACTCGCTAGTCCTGGATTCCGTCGAATCCGCCATCGCAGATATTGCCGCCGGCAAAGCGGTGGTCGTCGTCGATGATGAGGACCGCGAAAACGAAGGCGACCTGATCTTCGCCGCGGACCTGGCAACCCCAGAGCTCGTGGCCTTCATGGTGCGCTACACCTCTGGCTACATCTGCGTCGCCATGGAGGATGACCGCGCCGACGCGCTCAACCTGCCACCGATGGTCGCCCGCAACGAGGATGCCCGCTCGACCGCCTACACCGTCACGGTGGACGCGGCCACCGGTTCCACCGGCATTTCCGCCCGCAGCCGCTGCGAAACCATCACCCGCCTGGCCGACGAGAGCTTTGGCCCCGAGGCCTTCACCCGGCCGGGCCACATCGTCCCACTGCGCGCCCGCCGCGGTGGCGTGCTCGCCCGCGATGGCCACACCGAAGCCTCCGTAGACTTGTCCCGGCTCGCCGGCCAGGCTCCCGTCGGCGTGCTTTGCGAGATCGTCTCCGAGGACGACCCCACTGACATGGCCCGCGGCCCGGAACTGCGCCGCTTCGCCGACGAGCACGGCCTGCGCATGGTCTCCATCGAGCAGCTCATCGAGTACCGCCGCGCCACCGAGCAGACCGTGGAGCGCAGCACCGAGGCCCGCCTGCCGACCACCCGCGGCGAGTTCCGCGCAGTGGGCTACACCAGCCTCGTCGACGGCACCGAGCACGTCGCTCTCGTCCACGGGGACGTCACCGGCCAGCAGGACGTCCCAGTCCGCGTGCACTCCGAGTGCCTCACCGGCGACGTCTTCGGCTCCCTGCGCTGCGACTGCGGCGAACAGCTCCACGCCGCCATGGAGGCAGTCCAGGACGAGGGCCACGGCGTCGTCATCTACCTGCGCAACCAGGAAGGCCGCGGGATCGGCCTGGTCCCGAAGCTGCGCGCCTACGTCCTTCAGGACGAGGGCCTGGACACCGTGGAGGCGAATACCGCCCTGGGCCTGCCAGCCGACGCCCGCGAGTACAGCGCGGCAGCGTCGATCATCAAGGAACTCGGGATCGAGAGCGTCCACCTGATCTCCAATAACCCGGCGAAGAAGCAGAGCCTTGAGAACTTCGGGGTCTCCGTCACCGGCCGCATCCCGGTGCAGCCACCGGCAACGAAGGACAACGCCCGCTACCTGCAGACCAAGCGGGACAAGATGGGCCACCAGCTCGACAACCTCAATGTCGTACCGGCCACCGCCGCAGCCGAGAAGGAGAACTAGCATGCCAGCCGAAGGTATCCCACAGATCAACCTGGGCCCCGGCGCAGCAGAGGGCCTGCGTGTCGCCGTGATCAGCGCCCAGTGGAACGCCGAGATCACCGATAAGCTCCACGCCGAGGCCATCACCGCTGCCCGCGAGCTCGGCGCCAGCGTGGAGGACTGGCGGGTGGCTGGCGCCCTGGAGCTTCCCGTCGTCGTGGCCGCAGCCTGCAAGAATTTCGACGCCGTCATTGCCACTGGCTGCGTTATCGAGGGTGAGACCGAGCACTTCCGCGTGGTCTGCGATGCCGTCACCTACGGGCTGACCCGCGTCGGCCTGGATACGGGTGTGCCGATCGGCAACGGCGTACTCACCGTCGACAACCACCAGCAGGCCGTCGACCGCGCGGGCGGGCCGGATGCCAAGGAAAACAAGGGCGCGGACTCCGCGACCGCGGCCATCCACGCCGCATTAGTTCTCCGCCAGATCGCGGCGGTAGGGTAGTAGCCGATACGTTGTGGCAGTACGAACGAGGAGAGCGGTCGAGTTTCACAGATGAGTAACCCAGTGTCGCAGGCAGCACCGGCCAAGGGGCAGTGGCTCTTTGAGGCCCGTTCGCCGTTCCTCAAGCGGATCGCGATCATCGGTGTCGTCGTCATCATGATCATCCACATCGTCATGGCCATCATCGTTGGTATCGGCGATACCGGCGTGACGCTGACCTCGGCGGATCAGTGGTCCTTCGTCGGCATCGGCTTGCTCTTCTCCGGCGTCTGCCTCTTCCTGCTGCGTCCCCGCGTCCGCATTGATGAGCGCGGGGTTGAGGTGCGCAACATCGCGAACGCGCAGTTCTACCCCTGGCAGATCATCCACGGCCTCTCCTTCCCGGCTAAGGCGAAAATGGCGCGGCTGGAGCTCCCGGATTTCGAGTTCGTTCCGATGATGGCGCTGAATATCTACGACAAGGAGACCATCGCCGCGAACGTCGAGCGGTTCCGCCTGCTTGAGGACCGCTATATGCCGGAGGACTAGCCGGTGGCGGAACGCACCCCCAACACCGTCGATTATCGGCCAGCCCCCGGCACTATCCCCACGCAGCCGGGGGTCTACACTTTCCGCGATAAGCACGACCGCGTCATCTACGTGGGCAAGGCCAAGAACCTCCGGGCGCGCCTGTCCAATTACTTCCAGGACCTCAGCCAGCTGCACCCGCGCACCCGCACGATGGTACAAACTGCCAACCGGGTGCAGTGGACCGTCGTGGGCAGCGAATTCGAGGCCCTCAACCTCGAATACACGTGGATTAAGCGCTTCAACCCGCGCTTCAACGTCATGTACCGGGACGATAAGACGTACCCGATGCTGGCCATCAGCGTGAAGGATCGCTTCCCGCGCGCTTATCTCTACCGTGGGCCGCGACGTAAGGGCGTGCGCTACTTCGGCCCGTACCCGAAAGCCTGGGCGATCCGGGAGACCCTGGAGTCCCTGACCCGGGTCTTCCCGATCCGTACCTGCGCGCCGGGCGTGTTCCGCCGGCACGAGGCCCTGGGCAGGCCGTGCCTGCTCGGCTATATCGACCGTTGTTCCGCACCGTGCGTCGGCAAGGTGACCGAGGACGAGCACCGCGCACTCGTCGACCAATTCAGTAGCTTTTTGGCCGGCAACACCGAGCCCGTGCTGCGCCGGGTCCGCGGCGAGATGGAGGAGGCCGCCGAGAACCTGGACTTCGAGCGGGCCGCGAGCCTGCGTGATCAGCTGCAGGCCATGGAGAAGGCGATGGAGAAGCAGGCCGTCGTGTTCTCCGACGCCACGGACGCCGACGTCCTCGCCATCGAGCAGGACGAGCTGGAAGCGGCGATCCAGATCTTCCACGTCCGCGGCGGGCGCATCCACGGCCAGCGCGGCTGGGTGGTGGAGCATTCGGACGAGTCCCGTGCGGAGATGATCGGCCAGTTCATCACGCAGTTCTACGGCGGGGAGGCCGAGCTGGTCGCCGCGACGGAGACGGCGGTTGGTGGTGCCGCAAGCTCGCATGTGGATGTCGACCTGGCGACCGCCATCAACCCGGCCTCCGCCGCGGAGCTCGGCGGTTTGGTGGGGGATGTGCAGGTCTCACCCGTGCCCCGCGAGGTGCTGGTGCCCGAGCTGCCTGCCGGCAATGCCCGCCTCGGTGCGTGGCTCAGCGAATTGCGTGGCTCCAAGGTCACCATCCGGGTTCCGCAGCGCGGCGATAAGAAGGCGCTGCTGAGCAACGCGCACACCAATGCCACCCAGGCGCTGGCACAGCACAAGTTGAAGCGCTCCGGGGACATCACCGCACGCTCCGCAGCCCTGCGCGATCTTCAAGAGGCTCTCTGGATGGACGAGCCGCCCCTGCGCATTGAGTGCACGGATATCTCGCACATCCAGGGAACGGACGTCGTCGCCAGCCTCGTCGTCTTCGAAGACGGCCTGCCGAAGAAGGCCGACTACCGTCGCTATAAGATCCGGGACGCCGCGGGAGACGGACATTCCGACGACGTCGCCTCCATCGCCGAGGTCGTCCGTCGCCGTTTCTTGCGGCACAAGGAGGACATCACCGCCGTCCCGACCGGCGATGACGCCGGCGACCGGCTGGAAGGCGAGGAAGAACTGGAGCAGACGGCAGGTGAGGAGCCGAAGCGCGCCTTCGCTTACCCGCCGCAGCTGTTCATCGTCGATGGCGGCCCACCGCAGGTCAACGCCGCGCAGAAGGTGCTGGACGAGCTGGGGGTCAACGATGTCACCCTGGTGGGCATCGCCAAGCGCCTGGAGGAGCTCTGGCTGCCGGAGGACCCGTACCCGGTGATCATCCCGCGCGATTCCGACGCCCTCTATCTCGTACAGCACATCCGCGATGAGGCGCATCGCTTCGCGATCAATTTCCACCGTCAGCAGCGCAGCAAGCGGATGCGCACCTCCGTCTTGGATGAGGTGCCGGGGCTGGGCCCGAAACGCCGGCAGGAGCTGGTGAAACACTTCGGCTCTGTGGCGAAGGTGCGCGCCGCCACCGTTGAGGAGATCGCAGAGGTACCTGGTTTCGGCCCTGCGCTGGCCGAGAAGGTGCACGAGGCGGTACAGCACCGCCCCACTAAGCCTGCGGGGTAGCTACTATGGTCAGCATGACCTCGCCGCAGAAAGACCCCTCCTTAATCCTCGTCACCGGCATGTCCGGTGCTGGCCGCCGCACCGCCGCGGCCGTGCTCGAGGAAATGGGCTGGTACGTCACGGATAACCTCCCGCCGGAGTTGATCGTGCGGATGGTGGAGCTCAGCTTTGACGCGGAATCCCCGGTGGAGAAGCTGGCGATCGTCACCGACGTGCGGTCGCGTTCTTTTGCCGGCAGCCTGACAGGGGTGCTCGAGAAGCTGGTCGACTCCGGGCGCAAGCCCATCGTGCTCTTCCTGGAGGCGTCCGACGAGGCCCTAATTTCCCGCTTTGACGAGGTGCGCCGCTCCCACCCGCTGCAGGACGGCGATTCTCTGCAGAGCGGGATCGACCGCGAGCGCGAGATGCTGAACGGGATTAAGCAGGAAGCCGACATTGTGGTCGACACCTCCAGCACCAGCATCCACGACCTCCGCCGCATCCTGGAGATGAAGTTCTCCGATGCCGCCGGGGATAGCACCCGGGTGGTTCTGCAGTCCTTCGGCTTCAAGCACGGGGCTCCCCGTGACGTGGACATCCTCCTGGACGTGCGCTTCCTGCCAAACCCGTACTGGGTTCCCGAGCTTCGGGGACTGCGGGGCGTGGACAAGCCGGTCTCCGATTACGTGTTGAACCAGCAGGATGCCCCGGGATTCCTGGACTCCTTCGAGTCGATGCTGCTGGCCATGCTGCCGGGATTCCACCGCGAAGGGAAGGGTTTCTTAAGCATCGGCATCGGATGCACCGGTGGCCATCACCGTTCCGTCGCGGTGACCGAAGAGGTCTCCGCCAGGCTGCGGGAGCGGGGAGTGGAGGTCCGGACCAGGCACCGCGATCTGGAACGCGGCTGATGATCACCGACGCACTGAACTTTTCCTTCACCCCTTCGTTCCCCGTCGTGTGGGGAGCACACACTGCTCACTGGGAAGTTGCACCTCATGTCTCATAACGATCACCCCGTGGTCGATAACCCGACCACCCCGCCCGCTACTGACACGGGTAAAAAGCCTCTCCAGCGCCTCGTATCGCTCGGTGGTGGTCACGGCCTCTTCGCCACCCTGCGCGCGGGACGCACCATCGCGGATCACGTGACCGCCGTCGTCACCGTCGCGGACGACGGCGGCTCCTCGGGCCGCATGCGCCGAGAGCTGGACTGCCTCCCGCCGGGAGATCTGCGCATGGCGCTGGCAGCATTGACCGAGGACAGCGACAAGGGACGCTTCTGGGAGGAGGTCATCCAGCACCGCTTCGGCGGGCAGGGTGCTCTCAACGGTCACGCCATCGGTAATTTCCTCATCACCGGGATCTCCCAGGTGCTGGGTGACGACATCGCCGCCCTGGATACGCTCGCGAAGATGCTGGGCGTGAAGGGCCGGGTTCTGCCAATGAGCACCGTGCCTCTGGATCTAGAGGCGGATGTGTTGGGGCTGGCGAAGGATCCCCGAGAGAGCGTGCAGGTTCGCGGCCAGGTTGCCGTGGCCACCACCATCGGGGAGGTGCGCCGGGTGCGTGTTCACCCGGCCAACCCGCCGGCAGCTGCGCCGGCCGTCGCAGCGATCAAGGACGCCGACCTCATCACTCTTGGTCCCGGGTCCTGGTTCTCCTCGGTGATTCCGCACCTCCTGGTTCCGGGGATCGTCGAAGCTCTCAACGAGTCGCAGGCCCCGACTGTGGTGGTGTTGAACCTCGTGGCGGAAGCCGGGGAGACCTCCGGTTTCTCCCAGGAGCATCACGTCCACATGCTGCACCAGCACGCGCGCGACCTGAACGTGGACTACATGCTCATCGACCAGTCCACCATGCCGGGCGGGACGATGGGCACCCACATCGAACGCGCAGCAGCGTCGATGGGGGCGGAGCTGATCTGCGCTGACGTCCGGGAGGACGACAACCGGGGGCGCTGGACCGACCGGCACAAGCCCAAGAAACTGGCCGCCGCGCTGGCGGACATCGCCGCGAAGCACCGCACCCGGTAAAACCCACGGGGCCCACGCGGCACCCAGGTTGAAGAGAATGTGAAGAGGAAAGAGGTAATCAAGCCGTGGCTCTCACCGCCGATGTGAAGGACGAGATCGCCCGCGTCAGCGTCGTTCGCGCTGAGGACATGAACGCCGAGGTGGCAGCACTGCTGCGCTATAGCGGCGCGCTGCATCTGGTCGCCGGACAGATCGTGGTGGAGTCCGAGGTGGACAGCTCCGCGACGGCGCGACGCCTGATGGAGTTTGTGGAGCAGCTCTACCACCACGAGGCGCAGCTGCAGATCATCGGCGCAGGCAACCTGCGCAAGAGCGCGCGCTACATCGTGAAGTGGATCAAGGGCGGCACGGAGATCGCCCGCCGCACCGGGCTGATCGACCGCGCAGGAAGGCCCGTGCAGGGGCTGCCACGGACGATCATCGGCGGCCCAAAGTCCGCCTGCGTAGCAGCGTGGCGGGGCGCTTTCCTCGCGCGCGGCACCCTCACGGAGCCTGGTCGCAGCTGCGCGCTCGAGGTCGCGACCCCGAGCAATGAGGCGGCGCTCGCCCTCGTGGGTGCGGGGCGCCGAATCGGCGTGACCGCGAAGACCCGCGAGACCCGCGGGGTGCACCGCGTGGTGGTCAAGGATGCCGAATCGATCAGCGCGCTGCTGACCCTGATGGGGGCGCAGGCCACCCGCCTGGTCTGGGAGGAGCGCCGCATGCGACGGGAAGTTCGTGCCACGGCGAACCGCCTGGCCAATTTCGACGATGCGAACCTGCGCCGCTCCGCCCGCGCGGCGGTGGCCGCTGCCGCCAGGGCAGACCGGGCGCTCGAAATCCTGGGTGAGGATGTTCCCACCCACCTCGCGGAAGCCGGCCAGTTGCGCGTCAAGCATCGGCAGGCCTCCCTGGAGGAACTCGGCCAGCTGGCGTCACCGCCGATGACGAAGGACGCGGTGGCCGGCCGCATCCGCCGTCTGCTCTCGATGGCGGATAAGCGAGCCGAGGAGCTGGACATCCCGGATACCCACGCCGCGGTGACCGAGGACCTCTTCCAGGACGTCGAATAATCCCTAAGATCGGGAACTGGAAGCCTCCAACACCCAAACACCACGACCAATAGATACCCCGCCAGCGGCTGATGACATCCGCCGGCACCCGGTCCCACGGGACCGAGGAAGCGAAAGGACAGAGGCAATAAGCATGCCAGCTAGCAACCAGAAGAAAATCAACATCGGCATCAACGGCTTCGGCCGCGTGGGACGCAGCTTCTTCCGCGCGGTGCGCGAGATGCACCCCCATCTCAACATCGTCGCGATCAACGACCTGACCGACAACGCCACCCTGGCGAACCTGTTGAAGTACGACTCCGTCATGGGACGCCTCGGCGAGCCGGTACTGCACTCCGAGCACTCTCTTCGCATCGGCGAGGAGACCATCCGCACCTTCGCGGAGCCGGATCCGGCATCCATCCCATGGTCCGAGGCCGGGGTGGACATCGTCGTGGAGTGCACCGGCCAGTTCACAAAGAACGAAAAGGCCCACGGCCACCTCGAGACCGGCGTGAAGAAGGTTCTGCTCTCGGCACCTGGCAAGGAGGTCGACGCCACCCTCGTCATGGGCGTCAACCACGAGGACTACGACCCGGAGAAGCACACCGTCGTCTCTAACGCTTCCTGCACCACGAACTGCCTCGCACCGCTGGCCAAGGTCATGAACGACGCCTTCGGCATCGAGCGTGGCCTGATGACCACCGTGCACGCCTACACCGGTGACCAGCGCATCCACGACGCCCCGCACAAGGACCTGCGCCGTGCTCGCGCCGCCGCCCAGAACATCGTCCCGACATCCACCGGTGCTGCCCGCGCCGTCGGCCTGGTGCTGCCGGAGCTGGAAGGCAAGCTGGATGGCTACGCCGTGCGCGTGCCGGTCATCAACGGATCCCTGGTTGACCTCACCTTCGAGGCCAGCAAGCCGGTGACCGTCGAGGCCGTCAACAACGCCCTGCGCAATGCTGCGGAGGGGCCGCTGGCGGGCATCGCACTGTACTCCAACGGGGAGCCCTACGTCTCCACCGACATCATCGGTGACCCGCACTCCACGATCTTTGACTCTGAGCTGACGAAGGTGATCGGCTCTCAGGTCAAGGTTGTCTCCTGGTACGACAACGAGTGGGGATACTCCTGCCGACTCGCGGACCTGGCTGACTATATCGGCGCCCGCCTCTAGGTAGAATCGCAGCGGTTACTTATCGCACACGCCCGGTGGCTTCCGGCCGCTGAGCGTGGGTGCGAGCAGAAAACTTTCCCTCAAGCTTCTTTCAAAGGATGTCGAGTTTCATGGCAGTAAAGACCCTCAAGGACCTTCTGGCCGAAGGCGTGGAAGGCCGCCACGTGCTGGTTCGTTCGGACCTGAATGTTCCGCTGGCTGACGGGGAGATCACCGACCCGGGCCGTATCGACGCGTCCATCCCGACGCTGCGCGCCCTGTTGGACGAGGGGGCTCGCGTCATCGTCGCCGCCCACCTGGGCCGTCCCAAGGGCGAGGTCGACCCGGAGCTGTCCCTGGCACCAGTCGCCGAGGCGCTCGCCGAGCGTCTGGACCAGTGGGTCCCGCTGGCTGGCGACGTGACGGGGGAGGACGCCCACGAGCGCGCCAATGGCCTGGACGACGGCGACATCCTGCTGCTGGAGAACGTCCGCTTCGACCCCCGCGAGACCTCTAAGGACGCCGCCGAGCGCGCGGAGTTCGCCGCGGAGCTGGCCGAGCTCACCGCCGATAACGGAGCCTTCGTCTCCGACGGCTTCGGCGTGGTTCATCGCGAGCAGGCCAGTGTCTACGACGTGGCCAAGAAGCTGCCGAGCTACGCCGGTGGCCTGGTCTCCGCGGAGCTCGAGGTTCTTGAGAAGGTCTCGGGCTCCCCGGAGGCCCCGTACGCGGTCGTGCTGGGAGGCTCCAAGGTCTCCGACAAGCTGGGCGTGATCGAGGCGCTGGCACCGAAGGTCGACCGTCTCATCATCGGCGGTGGCATGTGCTTTACCTTCCTGGCCGCCCAGGGCCACGACGTCGGCGGCTCCCTGCTGCAGGAAGACATGATCGACACCTGCAAGGACCTGCTGGAGCGCTACGGCGACGTCATCGTCCTGCCGACGGACGTCGTCTCAGCAGAAAACTTCGCCAAGGACGCCGAGCACAAGGCCGTGGGCCTGTCCGAGATCCCGTCCGGCTGGATGGGCCTGGATATCGGACCGGAGTCCGCGGCCGCGTTCGCTGCGGTGCTCGGCGAGGCGAAGACCGTCTTCTGGAACGGCCCGATGGGTGTCTTCGAGTTCCCGGCGTTCGCCGCTGGAACCAAGGCGGTGGCTGAGGCCATCATCAAGGCCACCGACGCCGGTGCCTTCTCCGTGGTCGGTGGCGGGGATTCCGCTGCCGCTGTGCGCACCCTGGGGCTGGATGAGGAGGGCTTCAGCCACATTTCTACCGGCGGTGGCGCCTCCCTGGAGTTCCTGGAGGGCAAGACCCTGCCGGGCGTCGAGGTACTGGGTTAGTCCGAGGTACCGGTCCGCAACCCGCCGTTTTTCCCGCACCCGAGGCACGGGGCGGGGAAGTCACAGAAAGGATTCTTGAGTGGCAGCTCACAGCGCCGTCAAGCGCAAGCCCCTGATCGCGGGCAATTGGAAGATGAACCTCAACCACCTTGAGGCGATCCAGGTGGTGCAGAAGTTTTCCTTCGCTCTGCCGCAGGAGTACTACGAGCGAGTCGACGTCGCGGTTCTGCCACCGTTCACCGACATCCGCTCCGTGCAGACGATCGTCGAGGGTGACAAGCTGCAGATCAGCTATGGCGCCCAGGACGTCTCTGCCCACGACTCCGGCGCGTACACCGGTGAGGTCTCCGGTGCGATGCTCGCGAAGCTGGGTTGCAGCTTCGCGGTTGTCGGTCACTCTGAGCGCCGTCAGTACCACGGTGAGGACGATGCGACGGTCGCTGCGAAGGCGCGTGCCGCGCTCAAGCATGGTCTGACCCCGATCGTCTGCGTCGGCGAGCCGCTGGAGGTTCGTGAGGCGGGCGAGCACGTGGGCTACGTCGTCGACCAGCTCAAGGCGTCGCTTTCCGGCCTCGGTGGGGAGGAACTCTCCAAGATCGTGATCGCCTACGAGCCCGTCTGGGCCATCGGCACCGGCAAGGTCGCCTCCGCCGCGGACGCGCAGGAGGTCTGCGCCGCGGTCCGCGAGGCACTCGCTGAGCTGGGAGGGGAGGACGTCGCCGCTGGCGTCCGGGTCCTCTACGGTGGCTCCGTGAAGCGGGAGTCCATCGGCGAGCTGATGGCGCAGCCGGATATCGACGGCGGCCTGGTCGGCGGCGCAAGCCTCGACGGTGCAGAGTTCGCCCGCCTCGTCGCGGCGTCCGTCAGCTAGTCGGCACGCAACATTCCCGTCGACCGGGCGGCGCGCCGAATTGCCCGCCGCCCGCCTGGCTGGGTAGGTTTATTCTGTTAGTTAGATTCTTCAGCGAGAAGTTTTTAAAGGTTTAAGGCTTTGATCCTCACTCTCCAGATTCTCCTTGTCATCACCAGCCTGCTGCTGGGGCTGTCCGTGCTGCTGCACAAGGGCAAGGGTGGCGGGCTGTCCAGCCTCTTCGGCGGCGGTATGCAGACCAACCTCTCCGGCTCCACGGTCGCAGAGAAGAACCTGGACCGGCTCACCGTCGGCACCGGCGTCGTGTGGTTGCTGTGCATCATCGCGCTGAACCTGGTTCTGCACTACGGCTAAGCAGTTCTCGCGACACCACATTTCCCGCGTCGCTGCATAGTGTTAGCGACGCCCGCATAGATTGAAGCCCCGCTCGTCAGTCTTGCGAGCGGGGCGTCGTGCTACCTATACCTCGTTCTCGGCGTTCTCGGCGTCCTCTGTGGCCGCGACCGTAGCAGTGTCGCTGGCGCTCTCGGCCAGCCATGGGGAGGCGGCCTCGTCGACCCACAGCACGGTGCGCTCCACGCCGGCCACGATCGCGCCCGGCCACTGGGCCCCATTGCCGCCGTTGGCCACCTGCTGGGCAGCCTCGGCCTTCTCGGCCCCGGAGACCAGCAGCCACACCTGGGCTGCCCGGTTCACCGCGTTGATCGTGAGGCTGACCCGCTCCGGCGGGGGCTTGGGGCAGTCACGCACCGCCACCACCTCACCGGTGGCCTCCAGCAGCTCAGGGGTGTGGGGGAACAGGGAGTTGATGTGCCCTTCCGGCCCCATCCCCAGCAGGTGAACGTCGAAGCCTTGTGGCGCCAGGCGGGCCAGCTTCTCCTCGTAGTCACGGGCCGCTTCATCCAGCTCCGCACCATCACTTGGACCGGCACCGGTGGGGGCGAGGTAGCTCACGATGTTCTCCGCCGGAATCGCGATGTGGTCCAGCAGGGCGTCGCGGGCCTGCTTCTCGTTGCGCTCGGAATCACCTGCGGGCACAAAGCGCTCGTCGCCGAAGAAGATCAGCACCCGGGACCAGTCGATCGCATCGATGGGGAAGTCCTCCGCGGCCGTCGTAGCGGCGTGATCTAGCACCGCGAGATCGCGGAGAGTCTGGATGCCGGCACCCCCGCCGGTCAGCACGATGCGTGCGACCCCATCGCCGTGGACGCCGGACTGTTCGCGCTGGATCTTCGTGACCGTGCGCACGAGTTCCCGGGCCGCGGCAGCAGCCAGGCCTCGTTGGTCAGCATTCTGGACGACGGTGACGCCACCTTCGCTCACGGTGCCGTCGATGGTGGCGTGTTCTCCACGGTGTTCTGCGGTCATGCTTTCTCCTTGTGTTCAGCCACAACTGGGTGGGAAAGAAGTGCTTAGCGCTGGGACTCGAGGCTCTCCAGGTCCTCGACGATGCGGGTGACCGTCTCACCGCTGCGGCGGGGGCGATTCACACGCACGAGTCCACGGAGGGCCCGCCCGAAAGCGTAGTCGGAATCCAGGTGGCGCAGCTCCTCGGCGAGGCAGTCGCCCAGATCTCGGGGAGCCAGGGCCACCAGGGAACGTCGCGTCCCGACGGTGACCTCGGCGGTGTGGGCGTCCTGAACAGCGACGGTGATGTCCGCACCCGCGCGGTTGAGAACCGTTTTCTGGACCGGGACGGTCTCGTGTCCAGCAGCGTCAACGGGAGGGACGGGGGCGTCGGAATTAATCCGCTTCACCGGAACCCCCAGCTGGTCGGCAAGCCAGCCCGCTGCCAGATCCACGGCGGCATCGTCGGTCGGGCCGGTGACCTCAGCGGACTCCACCGGCTCGAAGGGCGGCTGGTCCAGCGTGGAGGCCAGCAGGGCCCGCCACAGGGGGATGCGGCTCCACCCGAGGTCGGAATCCCCGCGGGAGTAGGTGGTACGGCGGCGGTAAATGCTGCGGGTGGTGGTCTCCGCGTTGACGTCCGTAATGCGGCGATCCGCTAGCACCCCAAGTGGGTCGGCGGCGGGGTTGCGGGGCGCATCTCCCGGCCACCAGACGACGATCGGGGTGTCCGGCAGCAGCAGCGGGCGGACGATGGAGTCCTCGTGCTCGGTCAGGCCACCGTGCAGGCTCAGCACGATGATCTCGGAGGCACCGGCCTTGCCACCAAGGTGGATCTGCGCGTCCAACCGCGGCTCAACGCTGGGGCCGCCGGATTCCTGCAGGATGATCACACGGGCGGGGTGCTCGCGGGCGGCGTCGGTGACCGGCACCAGGATTGACTCCAGCGGGGTTGCTGCGGTCGAGCTGACGACCACGGTGAGCACGCGGCCAGACGCGACCTCACCGCGTTCCTCGCGGGCCTTGTTGAGCCGCTGGGTCACCTCACGGGTGCTGGTGTTCGGAAGCGTGATGATCATGCCTGAACTCTTCCTTCTCTCGCTTGAATGGTGGGGAAGCGGGCTTATGGGCGGCGCCACTGGCGGCCGCTGCGGGACATGAGTTCGTCTGCTCCCGGTGGACCCCACGTGCCGGCTGGGTAGTCTTCTGGAGTACCGTGACTTTCCCAGGACTTCAGGATGGGGTCCAGGATGCGCCAGGAGAGCTCGACTTCTTCGTTGGTGGGGAAGAGGCTCGCCTCGTCGAGGAAGGCATCCAGGATCAGGCGCTCGTAGGCCTCGGGGGATTCCTCGGTGAAGGACTCGGAGTAGGAGAAGTCCATGTTCACATCGCGGACCTCCATCCCGGAGCCAGGCACCTTGGAGCCGAAGCGCATGAGCACGCCCTCCTCGGGCTGAACGCGGATGACCAGCATATTGCTGCCCTGGGCGGTGGTCTGGCCGTCCACGAAGGGCAGGTGCGGGGCCTTCTTAAACACCAGCGCGATCTCCGTGACCCGGCGGCCCAGGCGCTTGCCGGTGCGCAGGTAGAAGGGCACGCCCGCCCAGCGGCGGGAGGAGATCTCGAAGGTGGCCGCCGCAAAGGTCTCGGTGGTGGACTCCGGGTCGAAGCCCTCCTCCTCCCGCAGGCCACACACCGGAACGCTGCCCTGCCAGCCCGCGGTGTACTGGCCCCGTGCGGTGGTTTTCGCGAAGGGGCCGACGGGGCGGGTGGCGCGCAGCACCTTGATCTTTTCGCTCTGCAGCTCTGCCGGGTTGAAGGCTACGGGTTCCTCCATCGCGATGAGGGCGAGCAGCTGCAGCAGGTGGTTTTGCAGCACATCCCGGGCGGCACCGATGCCGTCGTAGTAGCCTGCGCGCCCCCCGAGCCCGATGTCCTCGGCCATCGTGATCTGCACGTGGTCGATGTAGTGGGAGTTAAACAGCGGGTCGAAAAGCTGGTTGGCGAAGCGCAGCGCCAGGATGTTCTGCACCGTCTCCTTACCCAGGTAGTGGTCGATGCGGAAGACATCGGACTCGGGGAAGACCTCGTTGACCACATCATTGAGCTCCTTCGCGGAGGCCTCGTCGTGGCCGAAGGGCTTCTCGATGACCACGCGGCGCCAGCCGTTTTCGCTGCGGGCCATTCCGGAGCGCTGCAGCTGGTGGATCACGCTGGAAAAGTGCTGTGGCGGAACGGAGAGGTAGAAGGCCCAGTTCCCGGACGTGCCGCGCTGCTCGTCGAGCCGGGCGGTGACGGCAGCGAGCTTGTCGAAAGCGGCGTCGTCGGAGAAGTCGCCCTGGACGAACTCGATGCCTTCGGCGAGCCGGTCCCAGACCGCGTTACGCCACGGGGTGCGGGCTCCCGCCTTCACGCTCTCCAGAACCTGGGCTTCGAACTCCGCCTTGCTCCACGCGCGTCGCCCGTAGCCCACCAGGGAGAAGCCCGGGGGCAGCAGGCCGCGGTTGGCGAGGTCGTAGATCGCGGGCAGCAGCTTCTTGCGCGCCAGGTCACCGGTAACCCCGAAGATCACCAAGCCGCCGGGGCCGGCGATGCGCGGGAGGCGCTTATCCTGCGGATTGCGCAGCGGGTTGTTCAGGTTCTCCTGTGATGCGCCCACGTCGAAGCGATCCCCTTTCCGATTGGCGGTACGTGTGCCGGGAAACTACTTGGCCTTCGCGAGCTGCTCACGCAGGGTCGCGAGGAGCTCGTTCCAGGCTTGTTCGAATTTCTGCACGCCCTCGGTCTCCAGGCGCTGCCAGACCTCCGGCAGGTCGATGCCGGCGCTGGTGAGCGCGGAGAAGACCTCGAGGGACTCGCTGGCCCGCCCGCTCAGCTGGTCGCCGGTGGTCTCGCCGTGGTCAATCGTCGCGTCGAGGGTGGCCTCCGGCATCGTGTTGACGGTGTTGGGGCCCGCGAGCTCGGTGACGTAGAGGGTGTCCGGGTACTGCGGGTTCTTCACGGAGGTGGACGCCCACAGCGGGCGCTGGGTGTTCGCCCCACGGCCCACGAACTCCTGCCAGCGGGGGTTATTGGCCAGCTTATCGAGGTAGGAGGCGTAGGCCAGGCGGGCGTTGGCGAGTGCGGCCTTGCCCTGCAGCGCTGCGGCCTCCGCACCCTTGTCAGCCAGCTGCGGGTCGATGTCGCTGTCCACGCGGGAGACGAAGAAGGAGGCAACAGAGTGGATTTTGCTGATGTCCTGGCCCGCCTTCTCGGCGGCGGCGATGCCCTCGACGAAGGCTTCCATGACCTGCTCGTAGCGTTCCACGCTGAAGATCAGGGTGACGTTGACGCTGATGCCTGCGGCCAGCACGTCGCTGATCGCGGGCAGGCACTCGGTGGTCGCGGGGATCTTGATCATCAGGTTCGCGCGGTTAACCTGAGCGGCCAGCTCCTTGGCCTGCGCGACCGTCCCGGCGGCGTCGTGGGCGAGGCGAGGGTCAACCTCGAGGGAGACCCAGCCGTCGACTCCGCCGGTCTGCTCGTGGACGCCCGCCAGAACGTCGCAGGCATCCTGCACGTCCTTGACCGCCATGGCGAAGACCGCCTCGTCAGCGGCGACGCCGGCGGCAGCGAGCTGATGCAGCTGCTCGTCGTAGGCATCCCCCTGGGACATGGCAGCCGCGAAGATGGCTGGGTTGGTCGTCACTCCCACGATGCCCTTAGCATCGATGAGGGAGGCGAGCTCACCGCTAGTCAGGCGTGGCCGGGACAGGTCGTCGAGCCACACGGAAGTGCCAGCGGAAGCGAGTTTCTGGATATTGCTTGGAGTGTTCATCGCTCACCAGCCTACTGCTGGCAGGCGATGGTTTCGACTTTGCTCCCCCGGGCAGAAAACCCGCCGAAAAACGCCGGGGGAGCGCGCCGTAACGAGCTGGCTAGACGAGCTCGCGGGCGGCGTCGGCGACAGCCTCTGCCGTGATGCCGTACTCCTGGTAGAGACGCTGGTAGTCCGCCGAGGCACCGAAGTGCTCGATGGAGATGTTGCGCCCACCGAAGCCGGTGAACTCGTGCCACGGCATCGCGATGCCCGCCTCGACGGAGACGCGGGCGGTCACGGACGGTGGCAGCACCTCGTCGCGGTAAGCCTGGTCCTGGGCCTTGAACCACTCGACGACCGGCATGGACACCACGCGGGTGCCGATGCCCTCGGCCTCCAGCGCCTCGGCCGCAGCCACGGCCAGCTGCACCTCGGAACCGGTACCGATGAGGATGACCTGCGGGGTCTCGGTGGAGGACTCGCGGAGGATGTAGCCACCGCGGCGCACACCCTCGCGGGCCTTCTCCTTGGTGCCCTCCAGGACCGGGACGTTCTGGCGGGTGAGGATCATGGCCTTCGGCGCGGCCGGAGCCTCGAGGGCTTCCGCCCATGCGGCGGAGGTCTCGTTGGCATCAGCCGGACGGATCACCGCGAGGTTCGGGATTGCGCGCAGCGCAGCCAGGTGCTCGATCGGCTGGTGGGTCGGGCCGTCCTCACCCAGGCCGATGGAGTCGTGCGTCCACACGAAGTAACTATCCGTGCTCATCAGCGCAGCCAGGCGGACGGAGGCGCGCATGTAATCGGAGAACTGCAGGAAGGTCGCACCGTACGGGCGGGTCGGGCCGTGCAGGGCGATGCCGTTGATGATCGCGCCCATCGCGTGCTCCCGGATGCCGAAGTGCAGGTTCCGGCCGGTCGGGGAGGTAGTGAAGGTGGAGGTGGAGATGCTGGTCGGGCCGAAGGAGTCCTCCCCATTGATGAGGGTGTTGTTGGAGCCAGCCAGGTCGGCAGAGCCGCCCCACAGCTCCGGCATCTTCTTCGCCAGAGCCTGCAGCGCAGCACCAGAGGCCTTGCGGGTCGCGACGGACTCTCCGGCCTCGTAGCTCGGCAGTTCGGCATCAAAGCCCTCCGGCAGCTCGCCGGCGAAAAGGCGGTCGAAGAGCGCCTTGTTCTCTGGGTTAGCCTCAGCCCAGGCGTCGAAGCTCTTACGCCACTCGGCCTCCGCCGCCTCGCCGCGGTCGATGAGCTGGCGGGTGTGCTCGATGATCTCCTCTTCGACCGGGAAGGCCTCGTCCGGGAAGCCGAGGTTCTTCTTGACCCCGGAGATCTCCTCGGCACCCAGAGCCGCACCGTGGGAGGCGCCGGTGTTCACTGCGGTCGGCGCACCGTAGGCGATGACGCTGCGCATGCGGATGAAGGTCGGCTTGTTCTTCTCCTGCTTCGCGCGCTCCACGGCGTCCAGGATGCCTTCGACGTCCTCACCGGTGACCTCCAGGACCTGCCAGCCGTAGGCCTCGTAGCGGGCGGCGACGTCCTCGGTGAAGGCGATGGTGGTGTCGTCCTCGATGGAGATGCCGTTATCGTCCCAGAAGACGATGAGGTTGCCCAGCTCCTGGGTACCGGCCAGGGAGCCCGCCTCGGCAGTGATGCCCTCCTGGACGTCGCCGTCGGAGGCGATGACGTAGACGAAGTGGTCGAACGGGGACTCGCCGTCGCCGGCGTTCGGGTCGAAGAGCGCCTTCTCGCGGCGGGCGGCCATCGCCATGCCCACGGCAGATGCCAGGCCCTGGCCGAGCGGGCCGGTGGTGATCTCCACGCCGTCGGTGTGGCCGACCTCCGGGTGGCCCGGGGTCAGGGAGCCCCACTGGCGCAGCTGCTTGATGTCCTCGAGTTCCAGGCCGAAACCACCCAAGTACAGCTGGATGTACTGGGTGAGCGAAGAGTGGCCACAGGAGAGGACGAAACGGTCGCGACCAACCCAAGTCGGGTTCTTCGGGTTGTGGCGCAGCACGCGCTGGTAGAGCGTGTAGGCCAGGGGCGCGAGGCTCATCGCGGTGCCCGGGTGGCCCGAACCGCACTTCTCCACGGCGTCGGCGGCAAGCACGCGGGCGAGGTCAACCGCCCGGGTGTCCTTCTCAGACCAGTCCGCCGGGAAGTTGCGGACCATCAATGCTTGGAGCTCGGCAGGGAGATTCGGATTATAAGACACGAACTTGGGCCTTCCTCGGGGTGTGACGTACTCGGGTTGTAGCTCTCGCCGCCGCGGACGCGCGGGCGAGGCTTAACTATGCATATTCAATCTACCGGCCACGGCAAAACTCTGCGTTCTTGGGGCAGCCGGAACTTTTTAGCGGTCATTTTCGACTACTCAAGAGGGCTTGATGAAACGTCGCCAATCCAGCCCCCAAATCTGGCGACTCGCGGTATCGGCGCAGTTTCGCCCACAGAATGCGCTCGGGTAGCGTATAGGCGGATAAGACGTGGAGAAGTGGAGGCAGAAGGCTTCGTGAATGGAATCTTGGATGCGGTCAAGGCTTATCTAGCGTTGACTAAGCCCCGGGTCATCGAGTTGCTCCTCGTCGCGACGATCCCGGCGATGCTCCAGGCCAATCGCGGTGAGATTGAGCTCGGCCTGATCATCCTCACCCTCATCGGTGGCTGGATGGGCGCGGCCTCCGCAAATACTTTCAACATGGTCGTCGACTACGACATCGACCAGTTGATGCGCCGCACCCGTCGCCGCCCGCTAGCCAAGGACACGGTTCCGGTCGAGCACGCGAAGATTTTCGCCTGGGTGCTGATGATCGCCAGTGTGCTGTGGCTGACCTTCCTCGTGCATTCTCCGCTGTCTGCCGCGTTCATCCTGCTGACGATCTGGTTCTACGTTTACGTCTACTCCAAGTGGTTGAAGCGCCGCACCTGGCAGAACGTCATCTGGGGTGGGGCCGCCGGCTGCATGCCCGTCATGGTCGGCTGGGCTGCTGTCACGGACAACAACGGCGGCGCCTTCAACGCGGGCTGGAGCTCCTGGATTCAGGCGATCATCCTGTTCATGGTCATCTTCTTCTGGACCCCGCCCCACACCTGGGCGCTGGGTATGCGCTACCGCGAGGACTATAAGGCCGCGGGCGTTCCCATGATGCCGGTGGTCAAGCCGCCGTTGGAGGTCACCCGCCAGATCCTCTGGTACACCTGGGCGACGGTCATCACCTCGCTGCTGCTCGTTCCCGCCGCGGGCTGGATCTACGCCGTCGCAGCGCTGGTGTCGGGCGCCTGGTTTATCTTCCGTGCCCACGGCCTGCACCGCGGGGTCAAGGAGGGCACCCCGGTGAAGCCGATGCAGCTGTTCTTCCTGTCGAATAACTACCTCTCCCTGCTTTTCGTTGCCCTCTCCGTCGACGCCGTTATTGGCTGGAACACCGTCTGGCAGATGCTCGGCAACTAAGCTGTAGCCCTAACCCGGGGATTCGCCCCGATCTGCAGGCCGCATCCGGGAGGATGCGGCCTTTATTTATTCGTATCGAAAGGCATTCGATGAGCATCTTTAACATCCTCATGGCTTCCGTTTACGTGGTCTCGGGGGTCTACTGCTCTGGACCGGAATTAAAGCCGGCACAGAAAGTCTGCCCCGCAACGCATGGATCGGTATCAGGACCTCCAGGACTCTTGCTAGCGATGAGGCATGGCAGACCGGGCATAAGGCAGCTGCGGGCTATCTCAAGGCCAGCAGCCTGCCGATGATCCTCGGCGGAATCTTCTTCGCCTTCGCCACCGAGGAGCAGATCGCGTGGGCCAGCCTGGTGGCGGTCGGAGTCATGCTCGTGTTCGTGATCCTTGCGGCCCGCAAGGCCAAAGCCGCCATCGGCGATGAGGGGCCAGCCCAGCCGTAGCAAAAAACCCGCGTGGTCGTCGTCGATCGACGCTGTCCACGCGGGCTGAATTCTTATGCACTCGCCCGGTGGGCGAGCTATGGTCCCGGGGGAGGCTGGTCTCATGGGCCCGGCCGGGGAGGGAATTCTAGTCTCCCTTAACGGCGTGGTTCACCGTTTCGCTCTGCTCCTCGTGGGTCTTCTGGTAGCGCAGCGCCCATAGGTAACCCGTTGCGAGGGTGACCAGACCGGAGCCGATGACGTGCACCGGAACGGTCCAGCGGGGCACGCCCAGCCAGAACTGGATGATGCCCACCACGCCCTGGAAGAGAATGCCGGCGCACATCCAGGCGGCAGCCTTCCGCACACGCGGCGCGGCCACCACGGCGATGAGGGCGGCGATCAGGCCGATCGTCAAGCCCAGGTAGAGGTACATGGCGTGGGCGTGGATGTGGGCGATGGATTCAAGGCTCACCTGCAGGCGGTGCTCCGGCTTGATGGCCTCGTCACCGGCGTGCGGGCCGGCACTCGTGACGAGCACGCCCGTGAAAAGGGTAACGGCCAGCGCCACGGCGTTCATGGTGGTGAGGACGCGCAGGGCAGCAGGCATCTGCTCCTTGATGGGGGCGTCGTCGTCCTCGGTGACCTTGACGAGCAGGACCGCAGCCAGGAAGACAAGCAGCATGGAGGGCAGGAAGTGGGCGGCGACGATCCACCATGCCAGATCCAGGCGCACGCTGATGCCACCGATGACTGCCTGGGCGATAATGCCCAGACCCTGGATGAAGGACAGGTGGAGGATCGAGGAGCGTCGGCCGGCGCGCAGCAGCGCGATGAAGGCGGCGAGTGCGGCGGCGGCCAGCACGAAGGTCAGCATCCGGTTGCCGAACTCAATGATCTGGTGAATCCAGGGGGCCGACCCTGGGACCGGCACGAAGGAACCCGGGTGGCACTGTGGCCAGGTTTCGCAACCAAGCCCAGAGCCGGTCACGCGGACGAGGGATCCGGTGAAGGTGATCCCCGTCTGGCAGATCAGCAGGATGAGGGTCAGTACCCACTGGGTTTTGAGCCGTGGAACCTTCACGGCCTTGTTGCCATCGGAGTCCACCTCGCGCGGCAATCCGACCTTGCGGTCAGCGCGGTAAATAGCTGCATAGAGTTTCAGCATTGCCCGGCTCAACGGGTTGTTCGTCTGGGCTGCTTGTTGGCTAATCGGATCCATCACAGCACTCAAGATTAGTCGTGGTGAGGGAGCAAAGCGAAAGGGCGCGCGGGGCTCGTTTCACCCCGCGGTTCGTTGGCAGCGTGCCAGCTCAGGCAGCGTTCCACCTCAGGCAGTGGGGCAGGGGGTCGGCTAGCGAATACAGGGGAGGATTCCCGGTGAGGGCTAGTCGCCCTTGATGGTGAAGGAGAAGAGCTTCCGGGCGGCGACCGCACCCACGATCGTCCAGACCGCGAGGACGACGATGGCGAACCAGTCGACCCCGCCGGCGAAGGATTCTTCCAGCCCGGCAGCCAGCGCCACGGATGGAATCAGCTGCAACAGGGTTTGTACCTGGGGCCCCAGGTCGGAGGCGACGGTGGAGTAACCAACCGCACCCAGCAGTACAAACCAAATGGTGTTCGCGAGCGCCAGCACCATCTCGGAGCTCAAGGTTCCCCCGAGCAGCAGGCCCAGCGAGGTGAAGCACCCCACCCCCAGGATGAGGAAGATCACGGCGATCACAAGGCCGAGCCCTGGCGGGGACCACCCCAGCAGCAGCGCGACCACCGTGAGGATCAGCACTTGGATGGCGACCACAATCAACACTGCAGCGATCTTGCCGGCGATGAGAGCCGAGGTGGGAACCCCGGCCGCCCCAATCCGTTTGAGTGCTCCGTAACGCCGGTCGAAAGCCACGGCGATGGCCTGGCCCGTGAAACCGGCACCCATGATCGCCACCGCCAGCACCATCGGGAACGCTCTGGCCACTGGGTCGTCCAACGGGACGACCGGCACGAGTGCCAGCCCCAGCAGCAAGCCAACAGGGATGATCAGGGACAGCAGCTGCTGCTCGCCGTGACGCAGGAAGAGCAACGACTCAATTTTGGTCTGTGCCAACAGCATCCGCACGAAGCTGGCTTGTTTCGGGGCAGGCTCGAAGGTCCCGACGGGGAAGCGGCCGCCGGTAGCTGGCGCGTCCTCCATCACTGCACCCGTCTCGGCCACAGGCTCCACCGGAGTTCCGGCCCCCTGACCCGATGGCGTCCCTGCGGGATGGCTGTTCTGCATGCCTCGGTTATTCGCGGAAGTCATGAACGCATCTCCCATCCGGTCAGCGAGAGGAAAACTTCCTCAAGGGTCTGTTCAGTGCTGTCGAGCTTCGTGATCATCGTTGCGCAGTCGCGGGCAGCGAGCGCGAGCATCAGGACGCCATCGGGTGTGGCCGGAATGCCCTCTACGGCGAACTGGCGTGGTTTGATCTCCCGGACTAGTACCGAAGGCGCCGACGCGGCACCGCCGACCTCATCCAGCGGTACTCCTTGTCCTGCCTTGGCCGCACCGGCCTTGACCTCGAGGAGGGCACGGTGGAAGTGGTCCCGGTCGAGATCGGCGTCGACGCTGACCTGGAAGGTATGCCCGCTACCGCCACCTGAACGCTCGGAGGTGAGTTCCTTCGGGGTGCCTGCGGCGACGACCTTGCCCTTGTCGATGATGACGACCCGGTCGGAGAGCGCCTCAGCCTCGTCGAGCAGGTGGGTGGTGAGGACCACGCCCACGCCATCGCGACGCATGGAGCGCACGATATCCCATACCGCGTGACGGGACTGTGCATCCAGCCCTGCGGTGGGCTCATCGAGGAAGACCAGTTCCGGGCGGTTCACCAGCGCACAGGCGAGCGCCAGACGCTGCTGTTGGCCACCCGACAGGCGCCGATAGGTGGTGGAGCGGTGCTTGGTGAGCCCCACCATGTCCAGCAGCCACTCGGTATCCAGTGGGTCCTCGCTGTAGCTGGCAACCAGCTTCAGCATCTCGCCGACCCGGATGCCGGGGTAGGCGCCGCCGCCCTGCAGCATCACCCCAATGCGGGAACGCACGGCGTCGGATTCCTTGGCGGGGTCTAGGCCGAACAGCCGGATCTCGCCGGCATCCGGGCGGGCGAAGCCCTCGCACATCTCGATGGTCGTGGTTTTGCCCGCGCCGTTGGGGCCCAGTAGTGCCACGATCTCGCCGGGGTAGACCTGGAAGTCCAGCCCATCGACGGCGGTGTGGGCGCCAAACTTCTTCACCGCGCCAGTGACCTGCAGCAGTGGTTGGAGTTGGGGGGCCGAAGAGTCCTGCATTTTCACAGCTATTCAGTCTAGCCAGATGGCGCGGGCTGGGGGATCACCGGTTGTTGGGTGTGTCTGCCTTCGTGGGCATTTCTTTGGGGCGAGGCAACGCGAGGGCGTTGGCATATGCCGGGTGTTTCTTGAGGTAGCGCCAGCTGGCGACCAGAAACGCGAGGAAAAGTAGCGCGGACATGGCGTAGATGAAGGCCACCGTCGCCGGCGGTAGCCCGAGACCACGGGGCAGGATGAAGAAGCTGAAAGCCACCGAGTACACGATTGTCGCGAAGTGGAAGACCGGCCGGTTGGCCCACGCCGCGAGCGGCAGAATGGCCCAGAGCAGATACCAGGGGTGGACGACGGGGAAGAAGATCACGAGGAACAGCGTGGCCACCCCGAGCCCTCCCACGGGGTGGATGCGGCCCCGGTAGGAGGCCCACAGCATGCGCACCACCCAGAACGCGCCGATCATGACGCCGAGGAAACGGAAGACGAACAGCGCGGCGGATTGCTGATCTCCGAGGCCCAGCAGGGCTCCCAGGAACGACGACGCCAAACCCGCCAACGTGGACAGGCTCATCCAGCTGATGATTTCTGCCGCCCCGCCCTGGGAGGTGATCCAGCCGAAGCCCACGCCTGTGATCACAGAGAACAGACTCGCGGTGGCCGCGGCGACCACCCCGCTGACCACTCCTGCACCGATAAGGTGTCGCAGCCCCTCGCCCCACCAGCGCGCGATCGCCACTGCGGTGAAGCCGAGAGCCATCAGGGCGGTCACCTTGATCAGACCCGCGCAGGTGACGATCACCGTGCCGGAGAGCATGAGCAGCAGGCGGCTGCTCAAAGGTCGTTCGTAATGGTCGGTGCCGCGCAGCACGAACTCCATGCCCACGAGCAGAAAGCCGAGCATGAGCGCCTCGTTGTGGATACCCGCGACGAGGTGGAGCAGTGTCAGCGGGTTTAGCACCCCGAGCCACCAGGCTGTCTGGGGCGCGATGCCACAGCGCTGGGCGAGCCTCGTCAATGCCCAGCCGGTGAGCACCAGGCCGGTGATGCTCATCAGCCGATGGCCGAAGACCCCCAGCACGATGTTGTTGCCGGTGATCATGGAGATCACGGCACCATAGCCCAGTGCGACCGGGCCATAGGGCGCAGGGGAGTGCGCCCACATCAAGGGCACGGAACGGGCGAGCGGGTCTTGCACCCCGAGGATGTCCACCGGACCTGCGCTATACGGGTCCAGCCCCTGCGCGGCGATCGCCCCTTGGGCTAGATAAGAGTAGATGTCCTGGGTGAACATCGGCGCGGTGATCGCCAGGGGAAGCACCCAGAGGGCGAAGATCCGCCAATAGGTACGGATGGGCAGGCGGGGGATCTGCCTTCCCCCTGGCCCCAGCACGAAGGCCCCGAGTAGGAGCCAGGCGAGCACTAGGAATCCGATTCCGACGAAGACGGTCACAGTGGTGCTGTGCAGCATCCGGGCCAGGATATTAATCCCGGGAACGGACCAGAATGGGTTGCCCACCACGGGCATCGCGCCCGCGCCAATACCCCCGAGAGCGATAAGAATGGTGCCGATGGACCCCAACCAGACTGCGATCTGCAGCCGCAGCCGGTAGGCGGGGTTAAGGGGCTCCAACGGCGCATGGAGGGGGAGCACCCGGCCCTCTTGGTGGAGCTGTGCCGAGCGGGAACCGGCCAGGCCGAGCCGGGGCAGCACGTCCAAATAGCGGCGCCACAGGCTGAAGGGGCCGCGGATCAACGCGTGGCCGGGTCGGTTCGAAGACATGCAACCACGATAATGAAGCCAGCGTTTTTAGGGAACATAGGTTCGCCTTAGTGGACAGGGGGAATTATTTAAGACACACTCGTGTTGTCTAATCATGACGGCCCTCAACGATGAAAGGCGGGTTGATATGGCACCAGTGGAAACCGACACGCGCCGTCGCATCCTGCTGTACGTGTTGAGACACGGACCGGTGAGCGCGACAACCATTAGCGAGGCTTTTAGTTTGAGCGCCGCTGGCGTGAGGCGCCATCTGGACAACATTGTCGCGGATGGGCTCGCGGAGGCCGTTGACGCGCCACGGTCAGGACAGCGTGGGCGACCGGCGAAGCTATTCCGCCTCACTGATGCGGGTCGAGCACAGTTCGGTCATGATTACGACACCCTTGCACTCCTCGCACTGCGTGCCCTGAAAAACTCGGGCGGAGAGGAAGCAGTCGAGGACTTTGCTGCGCAACGCATCAATGATCTGTTGGGGGACATCCCCGAACTCGACGGTGACTACGCAGACGACCGTGACGTGAAGGCCCAGGCCAAGAACATCGCGGAGGCGCTGACCAACCGTGGCTACGCGGCCACCGTGAGCCACGCGGCCGGCGGCGTCCAAATCTGCAGGCACCACTGCCCAATCCAGGACGTGGCGGAGGAGTTCCCCGAGCTGTGCGCTGCAGAGCACCGGGTAGTTGCGGAGCTACTCGGCCAGCACACTCAGCCGCTCGCTACTATCGCGGACGGCAACGGTATCTGTACGACCCATATTCCGCTGACCACCATTACCCCTTCCGCAACGAAGGAAAGCTAAAGAATCTATGACTCAAGCTGCTGACAAACTGCAATCCGATCAGGAAATCATCGACTCGATCGGTGCCTACGGCTACGGTTGGCACGATTCCGACGACGCCGGCGCCAGCGCGCGCCGTGGCCTGAACGAGGACGTCGTCCGGGATATTTCTGCCAAGAAGAACGAGCCGGAGTGGATGCTCGAGCGTCGCCTGAAGGCCCTCGAGATCTTCGACAAGAAGCCCATGCCCACCTGGGGCGCGGATCTTTCCGGCATCGACTTCGACCAGATCAAGTACTTCGTCCGCTCCACCGAGCAGCAGGCGACGACCTGGGAGGACCTGCCGGAGGACATTAAGAACACCTACGACAAGCTGGGCATCCCGGAGGCGGAGCGCCAGCGCCTCGTCGCCGGTGTCGCCGCGCAGTACGAGTCCGAGGTTGTGTACCACCAGATCCGCGAGGACCTGGAGGAGCAGGGCGTGATCTTCGTCGACACCGACACCGCCCTCGAGGAGTACCCGGAGCTGTTCAAGGAGTACTTCGGCACCGTGATCCCCGCGGGCGATAACAAGTTCTCCGCTCTCAACACCGCCGTGTGGTCCGGTGGTTCCTTCATTTACGTCCCACCGGGAGTCCACGTGGACATCCCGCTGCAGGCCTACTTCCGCATCAACACGGAAAACATGGGCCAGTTCGAGCGCACTCTCATCATCGTCGACGAGGACGCCTACGTGCACTACGTCGAGGGCTGCACCGCCCCGATCTACAAGACCGACTCCCTGCACTCCGCAGTCGTCGAGATCATCGTGAAGAAGGGCGGCCGCTGCCGCTACACGACGATCCAGAACTGGTCGAACAACGTCTACAACCTCGTCACCAAGCGCACTAAGTGTGAGGAGGGCGCGACCATGGAGTGGGTCGATGGCAACATCGGCTCCAAGGTCACCATGAAGTACCCGGCCGTCTGGATGACCGGTCCGCACGCCAAGGGCGAGGTCCTGTCCGTCGCCTTCGCAGGTGAGGGCCAGTTCCAGGACACCGGTGCGAAGATGACCCACATGGCGCCGTACACCAGCTCCAATATCGTCTCGAAGTCCGTGGCCCGCTCCGGTGGTCGCGCGGCCTACCGCGGCCTGGTCGAGGTTCACCCGAACGCGCACCACTCCGCCTCCCAGGTTGAGTGTGACGCCCTGCTGGTGGACTCCATCTCGCGGTCGGATACATACCCGTACAACGACATCCGCAACGACCACGTCACCTTGGGCCACGAGGCAACCGTCTCCCAGGTCTCCGAGGATCAGCTCTTCTACCTGATGAGCCGAGGCCTCGAGGAGGACGAGGCGATGGCGATGATCGTTCGTGGCTTCGTGGAGCCAATCGCCAAGGAGCTCCCGATGGAGTACGCGCTTGAGCTCAACCGTCTGATCGAACTGCAAATGGAAGGATCGGTGGGCTAAGCCAGATGACCACCTTGGAAAACGTTCAGAACCAAACCGTCAAGGCGGGAACCGATCACCAGACTAAGGGCGACCGCTTCACCTCCTTCAAGGCTGAGGATTTCGCGATCCCGAAGGGCCGCGACGAGGACTGGCGCTTTACCCCGCTGCGTCGTCTCCGCGGTCTGCACGACGGCACCGCCGCGGCGCCCACGGACGCCAACGTCGTCATCGAGGTCCCGGAGAACGCCGGGGACAACGTCTCCGTGACGAAGGTTGACTCTTCCGACCCGCGCGTGGGTCTGGCCGGCGCACCGGTCGACCGTGCTGCAGCCCAGGCCTGGGCGAATGCCCCGGTCGCGGACTACGTCCAGGTTGCCAAGGACACCGCGCTAACCGAGCCGATCGAGATCACGATCACTGGCCCGGGCGAGGACCAGGTTTCTTACAGCACCCTGGTCGTCGAGCTCGAGCGTCACGCCGAGGCCGTCGTCATCCTGCGTTACCAGGGTTCCGGCGCGCACTCCGACAACGTCGAGTTCGTCGTCGGCGACGGCGCGAAGCTGGTCACCGTGGTGCTGGAGGACTGGGAGGACGATGGCGTCCACCTTTCCAACTCGCACGTCCAGACTGGCCGAGATGCCACCGTCCGCCACGCCTACGCGGCATTCGGCGGCGAGATCCTGCGCTCCGTGCCGCACGTGCGCTACACCGCACCGGGTGGCGACGTGGAGATGCTGGGCGTCAACTTCGCTGATGCGGATCAGTACTTCGAGCAGCGTCTGCTCATCGACCACTCCGTCCAGAACTGCCGCTCCAACGTGCTCTACAAGGGCGCACTGCAGGGCGACCCGGCTGACGCGGATCGCCCGGCGTCCGAGCGTAAGCGCGACGCCCGCACCGTGTGGATCGGTGACGTCCTCATTCGCCCGGAGGCCACCGGGACGGACACCTACGAGACCAATAACAACCTGCTGCTGACCACCGGTGCCCGTGCGGACTCCGTGCCGAACCTGGAGATCCAGACCGGCGAGATCGCAGGTGCCGGCCACGCCGCCACGGTGGGTCGCTTCGACGACGAGCAGATGTACTACCTGCAGGCCAGGGGCATTCCGGAGGCACAGGCCAAGATGCTCATCGTCCGCGGTTTCTTCACCGACGTCATCCGCCGCATCCCGGTGGAATCCGTCCGCGAGCACCTGGAAGAGCTCGTCGGCAACGAGCTTGAGCGCACCGTCCTCTAACCCGCTAATCCTCCCAAGAATCTTTCAAAGGAAACATCACTAGTATGAGCACTCTTGAGATCAAGAACCTCCACGCCCAGGTCCTGCCCTCGGACGAGAACGACGAGCCGAAGAAGATCCTCAACGGCGTGAACCTCACCATCAACTCCGGCGAGACCCACGCCATCATGGGGCCGAACGGCTCCGGTAAGTCCACCCTGGCCTACGCCATCAGTGGCCACCCGCGCTACGAGGTCACCGAGGGCGAGGTGCTGCTCGACGGCGTGAACCTCCTCGACCTGGACGTCGATGAGCGCGCCCGCGCCGGCCTCTTCCTGGCGATGCAGTACCCGACCGAGGTGCCGGGTGTCTCCATGGCTAACTTCCTGCGCTCCGCGGCCACCGCCACCCGTGGCGAGGCCCCGAAGCTGCGCGAGTGGGTCAAGGAGGCCCGCGAGGCGATGAAGGAGCTGGACATCGACCCGTCCTTCTCCGAGCGTTCCGTCAACGAGGGCTTCTCCGGTGGCGAGAAGAAGCGCCACGAGGTGCTGCAGCTCGGCCTGCTGAAGCCGAAGTTCGCCATCCTGGACGAGACCGACTCCGGTCTGGACGTCGACGCCCTGCGCATCGTCTCCGAGGGCATCAACCGCTACCAGGAGCGCGAGAACGGCGGCGTGCTGATGATCACGCACTACCAGCGCATCCTGAACTACGTGAAGCCGGATCACGTGCACGTCTTCGCCGGCGGCCGCATCGTGACCTCCGGTGGCCCGGAGCTGGCAGAGCAGCTGGAGAACGAGGGCTACGACAAGTTCGTCAACGCCTAAAGACGCACCGAAAGTCCCACCCCGCGACCCCTGGGGTGGGTTTTCAATCCCCGCAGGCATGCTTCAACCGCGTCACTGCGGGTTAGAGAAGCGGAGAATCGAAGGTTTTCATGGTTGATACTCATCTCGACACCCACGCGATCCGACAGGATTTCCCCATCCTTTCCCGCACCGTTCGGGACGGCCAGCCGCTGATCTACCTCGATTCCGGGGCGACCGCGCAGCGCCCCCTGCAGGTGCTGGACGCGGAGCGCGATTTTCTGACCAAGCACAACGCCCCGGTCCACCGCGGTGCCTACCAGATCGCGGAGGAGGCCACCGACGCGTATGAGGGCGCCCGCGAGGCCATCGCGGCCTTCGTTGGCGCGGCGGATGAGGAGATCGCCTTCACGAAGAACGCCACCGAGGCGCTCAACGAGGTGGCCTTCATCCTGGGGGACTCGCGGGCAGGGGAGCTGCAGGTCACCGAGGGCGACGAGATCGTCGTCTCTGAGCTGGAGCACCACGCCAACCTCGTGCCCTGGCAAGAGCTGGCACGTCGCACGGGCGCAACCTTGAAGTGGTTCCGCGCCACTGAGGACGGCCGCATCGACCTGGACAGCCTGCAGCTCAGTGAGAAGACGAAGGTCGTGGCTCTGACTCACCAGTCCAATGTCACCGGTGCGGTGCTGGACGTCAAGGAGGCTGTGCGACGCGCCCGCGAGGTCGGCGCACTCTTCGTGCTGGATGCCTGCCAATCCGTGCCACACATGGCGGTGGACTTCCACGACCTGGATGTGGACTTCGCGGCGTTCTCCGGGCACAAGATGCTGGGGCCCAACGGCGTGGGCGTGATGTACGGCAAGAAGGAGCACCTGCGGGTGCTGCCACCGTTCCTCACCGGCGGGTCGATGATCCAGAAGGTGACGATGGAGGGCTCCACCTTCGCCGACGCCCCGCAGAAGTTCGAGGCGGGCACCCAGATGACTTCCCAGGTCGTGGGTCTTGGCGCTGCGGTGGCTTACCTCAACGAGCTGGGCATGGACAAGGTCGCCGCCCACGAGCACGAGCTCACCGCCTATGCGCTGGCCCAGCTCAGCGAGATCCCGGGCCTGCGGATCATCGGTCCGACCGATATGCACAACCGGGGTAGCGCGGTGAGCATGGTGGTCGATGGAATCCACCCGCACGACCTGGGTCAGATCTTGGACGACCAGGGAGTCTCCATCCGGGTGGGACACCACTGCGCATGGCCGGCCCACACGTGCCTGGGCGTGCAGGCCACGGCGCGCGCCAGCTTCTACGTCTATAACGAGAAGTGGGAGATCGACCGGCTCGTCGAGGGCATTCGCAAGGCGCAGGAGTTCTTCGGCGTCTAGCCCCGCCGCCGGGGTGGTGACGCTCCTTTTCAGGACGTCATCGCCCCCACGTAGCAGAAGACCTGAACCCAACTACACAACCTCAACCTTCAAACGGTGGTGAAAGTACATGAGAATGGAACAGATGTACCAGGAGGTCATCCTGGACCATTACAAGCACCCGGAGCACGCCGGCCTGCGCGAGCCTTATGACGCGGAGGTCTTCCACGTGAACACCTCCTGTGGTGACGAGCTGACGCTGCGGGTGCACCTGAGCGAGGACCACAAGACGGTTCAGGACATCTCCTACGACGCAGTGGGCTGCTCTATCAGCCAGGCCTCCACTTCCGTGATGGCCGACGAGATCGTGGGCCTGCCGGTCACCGAGGCCTTCGCGAAGCTCGCGGAGTTCGAGAAGATGATCACCTCCCGCGGCAAGCTGGAGGGCGACGAGGACCTCATCGGCGACGGCATCGCCTTTAGCGGTGTCTCCAAGTACCCGGCCCGCGTGAAGTGCGCGTTGCTGGGCTGGAAGGCCTTCGAGGCCGCCGCGATCGACGCGGGCGTCACCCCGCCCGAGCAGACCGAGAACGCATAAAGATCAACCGTTAACCGACAACCCACCGTTTCTTTCACGGCACTTAAGCCCAACCCCCAAAGCGAGGAAAGCAATGTCTGAACAGAACCCTTCCAGCCCGGAGATGGACCCATCGCCGCTCAATGAGGTCCCGGAGCCGCCGGCGAACCCGAGCCCGGAGGATCTTGAGCGTTACGGCAAGATCGAGGAGTGCCTGCTGGACGTCATCGATCCGGAGCTGGGCATCAACGTCGTTGACCTCGGCCTGGTCTACGACGTCTGGGATGAGGGCAAGACCGTCATGATCAACATGACGCTGACCTCCCCGGCGTGCCCGCTGCACGACATGATTGAGGACCAAGCGCAGACCGCGGTGCTCAGCATTCTGCCGGAGTACGAGGATCTGCAGATCAATTGGGTCTGGACCCCGGCCTGGGGCCCGCAGATGATCAACGAGGAAGGCCGCGAGCAGCTGCGCTACCTCGGCTTCTCGGTCTAGTCGCGCTGCAGGCCGAAGCGTAGGTAACGCCAGGGGCGGCGATAGAGGGGGAGTAGCACCGGGTGAGTCCACCCGGTGTTTTTCCTTAGCCGCCACATGGTTCTGGCGGTGCGCAGCCCGCTGCGCCCGGAGAGGTAAGCCAGCTGGTCGGCGGTGGGCAGGGAGAAGAAGGCAGCGAAGAAGTTTTGGACGTCCGCGGTCTCGGCCTCGGCGACAAGCAGGGAACCGATCCGCCGCAGTGCCCGGGCGAGGGTCACATTAACCCGGCGGGCAGTCCCCGTGAGCTTCGCCCCACTGTGTGTTGCTCGAGCGTATTTCGCCTCCACGCGGTCGAGGAAGCCATCCACCTCCTGCAGTGCCGTGCCGACCGAATAGCCGGTCGCAGGGTGGATGAACCCGTCTCGGGCCCCGAAGGCGAGCACCCCTGAGCCAGCAGCGATGGTGCCCATCGGGATGGCGACGAGCTCCTCATCCACGACCTCCAGCTCCTCGCTCCAGCCCTTGCCCTGGAGGCGAGTAATCCGAGAGTCGAGCCGGGAGCGCAGCAGGGCGAAGTCAGCGTCGGTGGGGCGGGAGGTGCTTGCCAGAATCGTCTCTTCCGCCAGCCAGCCTTCGGGGAGGCGCTGGACGTAGAGGAAGCTGGGTTTGGCGCCACCGGGTTCTGCCGCGGGGGAGGCTGTCCAGTCCATCAGCGTGGGGGTGATCAGCGCTTCCGACAGCGTGGCGCCGGATCCCGGCACCGGGCGGAGCACGTAACCGACCGCAATCTGCCACAGCGCACCGCCTGTGGCCGCCCCGCGGCAGTCCACCGTGAGCCCCGGCAAGTCGGCGAATTGTTCCTCGGTCATGGCTTCGGCGTGCAGGCTTCCCCCGGCGTACCTCACTGCCTCGGCCGCCCCGGCTCGCAGGGCGCCTTTGGCCATCATCCGGTAGCGAAAGCCTAACTGCTTGGTGCTCCCCGGGGTGGGGGTCACGCGGATGGCTTCGGCAGGCGAGAAGAGCTCATCGGCCCAGTCGGGGACCTCCGGGGCGAAGGCTCCATAGGTGGCGGGCCAGGCTGGCCACGCGTCCGCCCCTGCTGCGTCCGGACGAGAACCGGGGTCGTAGCCGTGCACCTGCCAACCCCGCTCGGCGGCGCGCAGCGCGAGGATCGCGCCCGCTGGCCCCAAACCAATGATGTTGATTTGGCGCGGCCCGGCACCCCGGGCGGGCGCCGCAGGGGCTGCGCTAATACTCCAGCTCATGCCCCCAATCTAGCTAAGGGCCTGGCAGTGTTAGGGTATTGCCTGTGATTGTGACGAAGGATCTGGAAGTTCGGGTGGGCGCGCGCACGCTCCTCACCGCCCCCGGCGAGCACCTGCGGGTGCAGCCGGGCGACCGCATCGCGCTGGTGGGCCGTAACGGCGCTGGAAAGACCACCACGATGCGGATTTTGGCGGGGGAGACCGAGCCTTACGGCGGCAGTGTCGTCAGTTCCGGGGAGCTGGGCTACCTGCCACAGGACTCGAAGGAAGGGGACATCGAACAGAGTGCCCGGGACCGCGTCCTCTCGGCGCGCGGGCTCGACCGGATCCGGCAGTCCATGGAGCGCCAGCAGGAGATCATGGAGACCGCAACGACGGACTCCAAGCGCGACGCCGCGATCCGCAAGTACTCCCGGTTGGAGGAGCAGTACCACTCGCTGGGCGGCTACGAGGCCAATGCCGAAGCTGCCCGCATCTGCGACGCGCTGGGCCTGCCGGAACGGGTGCTCGACCAGCAGCTGAAGACCCTCTCGGGTGGACAGCGCCGCCGCGTGGAGCTCGCCCAGATTCTCTTCGCCGCCACGGCAGGTTCTGGGCGCTCCAAGACCACCCTGCTGCTCGACGAGCCGACCAACCACCTGGACTCGGACTCCATCGCCTGGCTGAAGGACTTCCTCTCCAAGCACGAGGGTGGGCTGATCATGATCTCCCACGACGTCGAGCTCATCGAGGCGGTCTGCAACCGGGTCTGGTTCCTGGACGCGGTCCGCGCCGAGGCGGATGTCTACAACATGGGCTGGAAGAAGTACCTGGACGCCCGCGCCCTGGACGAGGCGCGTCGACGTCGGGAACGGGCGAATGCAGAGAAGAAGGCCTCCGCGTTGAAGAAGCAGGCGGATAAGTTCGGGGCGAAGGCGAACAAGGCCCGCGCCGCCAAGCAGATGGTTGCCCGCGCTGACCGGATGCTCAACCAGCTGGATGAGGTGCGCGTCGAGGACAAGGTCGCCTCGATCCGCTTCCCGAAACCCGCCCCGTGCGGCAAGACCCCGCTGTTCGCCAAGGGGTTGACCAAGATGTACGGCTCCCTAGAGGTCTTCGCGGGCGTGGACCTGGCGATCGACAAGGGCAGTCGCGTCGTCGTCCTGGGCTTCAACGGCGCCGGTAAGACCACGCTGTTGAAGCTGCTGGCCGGGGTGGAGCGCACGGACGGGGAGGGCGGCATCGTCACGGGCCACGGGCTCAAGATCGGATACTTCGCCCAGGAGCACGACACCATCGACGGGGAAAAGTCCGTATGGCAGAACGCCATCGATGCTTGCCCCGACGCCGATGAGCAGGAGCTGCGCAGCCTGCTGGGCGCGTTCATGTTTTCCGGGGAGAAGCTGGACCAGCCAGCGGGCACGCTCTCGGGCGGTGAGAAGACGCGCCTGGCCCTTGCCACGCTGGTCTCCTCGCGGGCGAACGTGCTGTTGCTCGACGAGCCGACGAATAACCTGGACCCGCAGTCCCGCGAGCAGGTCCTGGACGCGCTGCGCACCTACGAGGGCGCGGTGGTGCTGGTGACCCACGACCCGGGTGCCGTGCGGGCTTTGGAGCCAGAGCGGGTCATCGTCCTGCCCGATGGTGTGGAGGACCTGTGGAACGACGAGTACATGGAGATCGTCGAGCTGGCCTAGGCCCGTCTGTCTGGTCGGTTGGTTGGCTGTTTGGCTGTCCGGCACGATGTGCCGGTTCGCAGTTGGCGCTTACCAGGACCAGCTGTTCGGCATGCGCCAGTTGCGCTCAGCGAGGTTGAAGACGGCTTCGCGCTGCTTCTTCGTCAGCCCCGAGTCCAGCTCCGCGTGGGTCTGACCGGGGCGGCGGCTAATTCCGACGATCGCCCAGCCGTTATTGTTCCAGTCATCTAACTTGGCATCCTCCGCCGAGCTCGCCATGTTGAAACGTGTGCGGTACCAGTCGGGGTTGCGCTTCATCTGAAACTCGAAGGAATGCATCTCCTTCAGCGAGCCATCGGGGTGGAGCACTTTCAGCGGTGCCCGGTAGTAGTAATAAAACGTTCGACCGGAGTCCCGGGAGCTGCTGACATCGGTGCGGCAGTGATAGAACTGCCCAACCAACGCAGGGTAGTAGTCGATCCAGCCATTCTTCCAGGCCGTGATGATCCGCCTGTGCCGGGAAACGTCGCGTGAGATCGCGTACGCCCCGACGAAGACAAAGAGGCTGCCGAGGGCGGCAAAGCCGATGTCGATGACGTCGAATTTATCGCGCCATGACCCGGTATCACTCAGACCGCTGAGCAGGAAGCGAAAGCCAATCAGCGCGAACACGCTACCGAAGAGCACGAAGATCAGGAAGAAAGCGATGCGCCCGGGCAGCGCTCCCCGATAGGGCGCAGACCCGGCCGCGTTCACTGCCTCGAAGACCCCGCTGTGGTCCCGCATCGGGTTGGGGCTGGCGTAGTAGTCCTCGTCTCGCTCGGGCACCAGCGGGTTCTCCAGCCCGGATTTGAACTTCAGTTGGGTGCGCGGCATGCGCGTCGGCTGCGTCAAAGCTCTGGCCCCTCGTCGCTGTGTTCTCGACAACAAAGTGTCCCCAGGATACGCCGTGGCACAGCTGCGGACTCGGAAAACCGAGCTGAAGCCAAGCACAGCGCCGATCATTAGGCGCTGTGGGCGATCCTGGTGACTGATCGTTCTATGAACGGGCTTAACGAAGCAAGGGACATACGGTAGACGAAAAATTAATAATAAGCACCACGCCAAGATTTTCCTGCGTAGTAACGAATACGCGAGATTGCTTGTGGGTGTACCTTTTGCCATGGGAAGCGATCACCCGTAGCATTCACCGGTTTATTGAGCACCAGGAGAGTGTCGGTCCCGGCAGTTCCGCCAACTGTGAGCGTGTCATCGTCTATAAAAATGGCAGACGCGAACGTGCGCTCACTGTGTTTTTCTGCCACGAGTTCTGCAGGAATCTCGACAAACACAATCTTTCCCCGACGCAGAACTATTCCTGGATCCGCAACGTAGCTGGGACGGATCCGCTCACTAGCAATCAGCGCGCAGATGTACACGACACCCCATACTGATAGTAAGAGCACAACGAGGCGCACAGTGTCTTCCGGCAAGAGTAGATGGACAACCACCATCTCGATAAAAAGGATCGCAATCACGCATAAGAGCATCTGCAATCGTCCAGGTGGGTGGGGAAGTGGCTCCGCCCCTTCAGGCACCAGGCTGTCTCCCCGCATCCACCGAAACAAATCGTGGTAGAGGCCCAGTTCGTATCGAGCGAGTCGGAAGCCAGGATGCTTCAGTAAAACCGTGATAACTTTATGCATCAAACTGCTCCGCCAGTTCCTTCAGTACCACCCGCTGCGCGCCACGGGTGGGAACATCACCCGCAGTGAGTAGTACCGAGCCATGGCGCAGGGTTGGAAGAATATCTCTCAACAGCCCTTTCGGAAGCAGTGCGCGGAGCTTTCCAGTGATTGATCTAACTGCGTTGTCTCGCGGCCGCAGCTCTCCAAGTAAGCTCCAGAGTCGACGGACTTCACGCTCGGATCTGACGCAATGCGGATCATCCAAGTTACGTCGAAGCTGTTCCCACGTGGCAGCAGTGGCTACTCCTGTAAACGCCATTAGATCCCACGCATCCAATTCACGCTGTAGTGCCTGTTCGTCCTCTATCACGCCCCGAAGCTTGCCTCTAAGCTCTTTCGGCGTGCCCGTAGGGTTTGCAGCCAACGTGGATAACCGTTCCCGCTGTTGTTGGAGATGCGCAATTCGCCTATCCAGCAGGTACAGGGACCGGGAGACGGCGTTTTTTAAATCTTCCGTATCTGTTGCGCCAACGTCTGCAACAGGAACGCCTGCGTCAATAAGAGCCCGGGCTCTAACGACCGCCGCAAGGTCTTTAACCGAATAGTCTCGATAATTTCCGCTAGTGCGGGATGGCTCGGCAACCGCGCCAATTTCATGCAGGTGCCGTACGGAGCGAACCGAGCATCCTGCTGCGGCAGCGACATCAGAAATTCTCACCCTTTAAACCTAAACCCTCACACAATGTGAGGGTCAAGGGTTAACAAGCTAGTTACGGAAGCCGTGGACCGGGGCGGGGATGAAACCGCCGCGGTGGACGAAGGCGTCGTTGCCCTTCGCATTCACCGGGATGACCGGGGCGTAGCCCAGCAGGCCACCAAAGTTGACCTCATCGCCCGGCTTCGTGCCCGGTACAGGGATGAGGCGAGCAGCAGTGGTCTTATGGTTCATCACGCCGATGGCGGCCTCGTCGGCAATCATGCCGGCGATGAGCTCGGCCGAGGTATCACCCGGGATGGCGATCATGTCGAAACCGACCGAGCAGATGCTGGTCATGGCCTCAAGCTTGTCCATGGTGATGGAGCCCTCACGCACAGCGTCGATCATGCCCTTGTCCTCGGAAACCGGGATGAAGGACCCGGATAGCCCGCCCACGCGCGAGCAAGCCATCATGCCACCCTTCTTCACCGCGTCATTGAGCAGGGCCAGTGCCGCGGTCGTGCCGTGGGTGCCGACCTGGTCCAGACCCATGCTCTCGAGCACGTGCGCCACCGAGTCACCCACCTCGGCGGTCGGGGCGAGGGAGAGGTCGACGATGCCGAAGGGCACGCCGAGGCGCTCGGCGGCCATCGTGCCGACCAGCTGGCCCGCGCGGGTGATCTTGAAGGCAGCCTTCTTAATCTCCTCAGCGATCTCGTTGAGGGAGGCGCCAGCCATCGGGGAGATGGCGTTGTTCACCACGCCCGGTCCGGAGACACCGACGGAGATCACCGTGTCCGGCTCCTCGATGCCGTGGAAGGCACCCGCCATGAACGGGTTGTCGCCGACTGCATTGGCAAAGACCACGAGCTTCGCGCAGGCGATGGAGGACTCGTCCTTGGTCAGCTCAGCTGCCTCCTTGACGACCTGGCCCATCAGTCCGACGGCGTCCATGTTCACGCCAGCACGGGAGGTCGCGACGTTCACCGAGCCGCAGACCGCGCCGGTGGTGGACAGCGCCTCGGGAATGGAGCGGATGAGCCGCTCGTCGGAGGTCGTCGCGCCCTTCTCCACCAGCGCGGAGTAGCCACCGACGAAGTTCACGCCCAGCTCACCGGCGGCGCGGTCCAGCGCCTTGGCGATCTCCACCGGGTTACCCTCCACGCCGGCGGCGACGAGGGAGATGGGGGAGACGGAAACCCGCTTGTTGACGATCGGGATGCCCAGCTCACGCTCGATGCCCTCACACACCGGCACCAGGTCGCGGGCGCGCTCGGTCACGCGATCGTAGACCGCCTGAGCCGTGGCCTCCATGGTGGAGCGGGTGCAGCCGATGAGTGAAATGCCCATCGTCACCGTGCGGATGTCCAGACGGTAGTCCTCGATCATCCGGATGACCTCGAGGAAGCGGGCAGAAGAGAATTCGAAGTTCACGCCGGGCCGCCTTAGATATCGTTGATGGCGCTGAACAGAGCCTCAGACTGGATGCGCACGACCATGCCCAGCGGCTGGCCCGCGGCGTCAAAGGCCTCCTGGAGGGCGCCCATATCCACGTCTGTTTCCGGCAGCTCCACGCGCATGATCATGGTGAAGAAGTCATCCATGATGGTCTGGGAGACGTCGACGATATTCAGGCCCTCGTCGGCTGCCGCCTTCGCGACGGCGGCGATAACACCGGGGCGATCCTTGCCGGTAGTGGTAATGATTGCATACATGCGGCCAGTATAGACCTGGAAAAATGCGCCTAGAAACGGGTGTAGGGTGGGCGCCATGAAAAAGCAGCATGTTCTTGTCCTTGGCGCCGGCGAGAACGTCTCGCGCCACAGCATCCCGAAGCTCGTCGCAGCAGGCCACAGCGTCACGGCCCTGGTCCGCAACCCCGAGCAGGTCCAAAATCTCGTCGACGAGGGTGCTACCGCGATTGTGCGCGATCTCACTACGATCAGCACAGAGGATTGGGCGCGTCTGCTGAGCCCCTTCGATGTGGTCGTCTGGTCCGCCGGTGCTGGACGGCGCCATGGACCCCGCCTCCGAGACGCCGCGCGAGCTGGTCGCCGACGTCATCGTCGAGTCCGTCGGGCGTGGGGAAGCCTTTGACCGCAACCCGCTCGACTTCGAAAACGGAACGGGCTCGGTCGCCGACGTCTAACCGCGGGGGCTACTCGCCGCGCACCGACTGCTCGACGAGGTCGAGCATCTTCTCGAGCTGCGCGGTGTCGGCCCCCTCCGCCATCTTCGCCATCAGCCCATCCATGACGGTCTCGAGGTAGGTCTGGATGACCTCCAGGGGCACGTCGGTGCGCATCGAGACATTATGGGACAGGCGGGTCCGGACGGCGGCATCGAGCACCTGCTGGTGCTTGCGCCACCGCGCCTCGAAGTCCGGGTCGGTGCGCAGCTTACGGACCGTTTCCGCACGGGTGATGTACCAGCTGTTGGTCTCCGGGTGCGTGATCATGTGCCGCATGACCTCAATGAGGCCGTGGTTCGACACGACCTCCGCCTGGCGGGCGGCGTCCTCCCGCACCACCGCGAGGAACAGGGCTTCCTTGTCCGCGAAGTGGTGGAAAATCGCACCCCGGGTCTTTCCGGTGGCCTTCTCCAGCCGGGCGACGGTCGCCCCCTCGTAGCCATATTGCGCGAAGCAACCACGGGCTTGCTCGATAATCTCCCGACGGCGGCGGGATAGTTCACGGTCGCTGACGATGGGCATGGCGGATTCCTTGATTGCGCACCTTCGGGATTGGGGGTGGGGTCGCGCGGGGTCGAAAAGTTTAAGAAAAGGGGAGAGGGGCCCACCGGCTAGGCCGGAAGGCCCCTCAGCGGATGGGGAGAATTACTTGTTCTCGTCCATCATGTTGCGCAGGACGAACTGCAGGATACCGCCGTTGCGGTAGTAGTCAGCCTCGCCCGGGGTGTCGATACGGGTCACGGCGTCGAACTCAATCTTCTCGCCGTTCTCCTTGGTAGCGACGACCTTCACGGTCTTCGGGGTCTCGCCCTCGTTGAGCTTCTCCAGACCGGTGATGTCGAAGGTCTCGGTGCCCTCGATGCCCAGGGACTTCCAGGACTCGCCCTCTGGGAACTGCAGCGGAACAACGCCCATACCGATGAGGTTGGAGCGGTGGATGCGCTCAAAGGACTCTGCGATGACGGCCTTCACGCCGAGCAGCAGGGTGCCCTTTGCAGCCCAGTCACGGGAGGAGCCGGTGCCGTACTCCTTGCCGCCGAGAACCACGAGAGGAGTGTTCTGCTCCTTGTAGTTCATTGCAGCGTCGTAGATGTAGGACTGTGGGCCACCCTCCTGGGTGAAGTCGCGGGTGTAGCCACCTGCAACGCCGTCCAGCAGCTGGTTCTGCAGACGGATGTTCGCGAAGGTACCGCGGACCATGACCTCGTGGTTACCACGACGTGCGCCGAGGGAGTTGTAGTCCTTGCGGGCAACGCCGTTCTCGTCGAGGTACTGAGCAGCCGGGGTGCCCGGCTTAATGGTGGAAGCAGGGGAGATGTGGTCGGTGGTGACGGAGTCGCCCAGCAGAGCCAGGACGCGTGCGCCCTCGACGTTCTCAACTGCCTCCGGCTCGCGGCTCATGCCATCGAAGTACGGAGCCTTGCGGACGTAGGTGGACTTTGGATCCCAGTCGAAGGTCTTGCCGGTCGGGACGTCCAGGCCCTGCCAGCGCTCGTCGCCCTTGAAGACGTCGGCGTAGTCAGAGACGTACATCTCCTTGGAGATGGAGGACTTGATGACCTCTTGGATCTCCTCGGTGGATGGCCAGATGTCCTTTAGGAAGACGTCGTTGCCGTCCTGGTCCTGACCCAGCGGCTGGGTCTCGAAGTCGAAGTCCATGGTGCCGGCGATGGCGTAAGCGATGACGAGGATCGGGGACGCCAGGTAGTTCATCTTGACGTCCGGGTTGATGCGACCCTCGAAGTTACGGTTACCGGACAGGACTGCGGTGGCAGCCAGGTCGGAACGGTTGATGCCCTCGGAGATCTCCTCTGGCAGCGGGCCGGAGTTACCGATACAGGTGGTGCAGCCGTAGCCGACGAGGTAGAAGCCCATTGCCTCGAGGTCCTCCCACAGGCCGGCCTTCTCGTAGTAGCCGGTGACGACCTGGGAGCCCGGTGCCATGGAGGTCTTGACCCATGGTGCAGCCTTCAGGCCCTTCTTGCGTGCGTTGCGTGCCAGCAGGCCTGCGCCGAGCATGACGGACGGGTTGGAGGTGTTGGTGCAGGAGGTGATGGACGCGATGGCGACCATACCGTGGTCCAGCTCCATGTCCTGACCGTTGTAGTTCACGGTGGTCGGAGCGGACGGACGGCCTTCAGCACCAGCGGCTGCGGACGGCAGGTTGCCCTTGGCATCAGCAGCGGAGGCCGGGGTGCCCTCAGCCTTCGAGGTGTCGTTCGTGCTTGGGCCTTCTGCGTCGAAGGCGCCGCCCTCTTCACCGACTGCGGTGTCGATGTAGTTGTGCAGGTCCTTACGGAACTGGGACTTGGAGTCGGTGAGCTCGATGCGGTCCTGCGGACGCTTCGGGCCAGCGATGGACGGAACGACGGTGGACAGGTCCAGCTCGAGGTACTCGGAGTACTCGACGTCGGCCTCCGGGTCGAGCCACATGCCCTGCTCCTTGGCGTAAGCCTCGACGCGGTCCAGGGTCTCCTGGTCGCGGCCGGTCAGAGCCAGGTAGTCGACGGTCTCCTGGTCGATCGGGAACATCGCGGCGGTGGAGCCGAACTCTGGGGACATGTTGCCGATGGTTGCGCGGTTTGCGAGCGGCAGCTCGGCAACGCCTGCGCCGTAGAACTCGACGAACTTACCGACGACGCCGTGCTGACGCAGCATGTCGGTGATGGTCAGGACGACGTCGGTTGCGGTCACGCCCGGCTGAATCTCGCCGCTGAGCTTGAAGCCGACGACGCGCGGGATGAGCATGGAGATCGGCTGGCCGAGCATTGCAGCCTCGGCCTCGATGCCACCGACACCCCAGCCCAGGATGCCCAGGCCGTTCTGCATGGTGGTGTGGGAGTCGGTACCAACACAGGTATCCGGGTAGGCCACGCCATCCTTCTCGAAGACGGAGCGAGCGAGGTACTCGATGTTGACCTGGTGGACGATACCGGTTCCCGGAGGAACGACGCGGAAGTTCTCGAAGGCGCCGGTGCCCCAACGGAGGAACTTGTAGCGCTCCTCGTTGCGCTGGTATTCGATCTCAACGTTCTGCTCGAAGGCCTGGTCAGAACCGAAGGCCTCGATGATGACGGAGTGGTCGATGACCATCTCAGCCGGGTTCAGTGGGTTGACCTGGTCGGCGTCGCCGCCCAGGGAGACCACTGCGTCACGGATGGTTGCGAGGTCAACGATGCAGGCCACGCCGGTGAAGTCCTGCATGATCACACGAGCCGGGGTGAACTGGATCTCGATGGATGGGTCAGCCTTAGGATCCCAGTTCGCGATGGCCTCGATGTGCTCACGGGTGATGTTCTTACCATCCTCGTTCCGCAGCAGGTTCTCGCCAAGCACCTTCAGGGAATAAGGGAGCTTCTCCATGCCAGGCACTGCGGACAGGCGGAAGATGTCGTAGCTCTTCTCGCCAACCTCCAGCGTGCCCTTCGCGTCGAAGGAGTTGATGCTTTCAGTCACTATTAGCTCCTGAGTCTCTTCTCGTAGTCGATAAGTCGCTCCGCGGGCTGGAGCGCGGGGGAGCGCTCCTTAAAATTACGTCCCGGAGTTCGTCGTGGACGTAGCACGGGGAGTACACCTCTATTATGCAGGTTTTCCCGGTGACGTCTGCCACCGACATTAACAGTACGGCCGTTACGTTTAGAAATCTTTCGCTATCGCTCCCCGCGGGAGCATTACCCCCGAACACCCACGGGCTGCGCAGCGCCCCAAGAGAAAACTGAATTTCCGTTCCGAGATGCATGACGAGACAGCCATGATCTACACTTCATGGAACCAAACCCTCAAGTTCCCCTTTAAAGTTCCGGATGGAGTTCTTATGACCAACACTGCGTGCCCCGCAGCCACGTCACCCCATCCAGACACCGTAAAAAAGTTCGCCAAGTTGGGAATCGATGCCCCGCAGATCATTAGCGGGCTCGCGGAGGACCCCCTATGGGTGGATCCCAAACTTGAGGCTCGCGTGGAACCTGAAGTCTCGGGAATGCGTGCCGCACTGGACGATGCGGAAGGGGGGTCGCGGATTCAGCTCGCGGTAGTTAACAGCACCCAGCTAGAGCCAGCGACCGAACGCGACCTCGCGCAAATCCTCCACGACGCGACATGTTCGGACACGACTTTCGTGATGACGCCAAAGTGGGGAACGTCAGTGTCCGACCTCTACCCACGCTTCACCCTGGAACGAAACCACGGAAAGCTCCACGGCGACCTCAGCGCGGATGCCGTCGAGAACTTCCTCAGCGCGGTAGAAAACACAGCAACACCGACAACTGCCGTCAGCAACGGCCTGCTGGGAATCACCATTCTCTCGATTGCGATCACCGCACTGTTCGCGCAGCGGCGCCGCTAGCAAAACAAAAGTAGCCGCAGGGGTCCGAACACAGTTCAGCGATACGCACGTGTCCGAAGCTCCGCCCCTTAACTTTTAGCCGCATCACCCCAGCTCGCCTCCACCGGATCACCAGGGCAATAACAGGCAAGTCTTCAGTTCCGCGCACTTTAAGGCCCCAAAGGTCACGAAAGGGCGAAGAAAACCATACAGCCGGACTGGCAAAAATCGGGTCAACCCCACAGGCTTGACAGGCCTTAATCGAGAGTTGAGCGATTTACATGCTTTCTTGCACCCTTCAAGCAGACACGCCAGCATCTTCCAAATTGTGACCCACCTCACAATGTTGCCAATTCTTTACCTTTTTGCTGGTCAAGCCATATGACATGACCAAAGTGGCGTGTGTTTAATTTGATACTTATGTGAATTGAGTCGCTCAGTTATGCATTTGTGCCCTAGGGTTTTGAACGTCATCGACTGAAACAGGAAGGCACTCGAGTTACTCGAGCTGCACCGAAACCTTCGGACACCCCCTGGACCGTGCTTCATCTCATGGGGAAGTGAGATAAACCGGACCGCGGGTGACCTTCTTGTGGATGTCCACCGTCAACCAGGAGACCTTTAACGTGCTATCTCGCCCGAGCATCGGCCGTAACGACACGGCAAACATCGCGCGGTCTAGTCGCACTCTTCTCGCGGTCGCTGTGACCGCCGGCATCTATGCGCACACGGCCACCGCACCCGCACTAGCAGACGACCAGGAGTCCGTTGAGGCATATCTCGCGGACCTGGTGGATCAGACGTCCAGCAAGCAGTCCGAGGTTGACAACATCCTCAACCAGATGGGCGGCATCCGCGAAGCAGCAAATAAGTCCCGCGTGGACCTGGAGCGTAGCCAGAAGGCCGCCCAGGAAGCGCAGGATAAGACGCTGTCCGCGCGCAAGCGGCTCGACAGTGCCGAAAAGGACGTCAACACCGCCCAGGAAAAGCTGAACGAAATTGCTCGCTCCGCATATAAGCAGGGCGGCCACACGGCTCCGGTCACTCTCGCCGCGGGCGCCGATTCCGCCGCGTCCCAGATGGATCGCGCCAGCTATGTTCGTCTCGCGACGGAGAAGCAGCAGGGCGTAGTCAACCGTCTAGACTTGTCTCGCACCCAGAGCGCGAACGAGGAGTCTCGCCTGCGCGCGTCCCGCGAGGCCGCGGATAACGCGGTGCAGAACGCGGTCAAGGCGCACCAGACTGCCGTGGACACGCTGCGCAACTCCCAGCAGCGGCTGCAGCAGATCTCGGCGGAGTACCAGAAGCTCAAGCGCCAGGCCGAGCAGGCTCAGGCAAAGCTTCGCGCAGCCAAGAGCGCGATCGAGACGCTAGCAAACCAGAAGCCCAAGGCTTCCTCCTTTGAAAAGCGTGCTGCAGCGGAGAAGGCCGCGAACCTGGTCGAGAAAAAGGCGGAGAAGGACTCCGATAAGAAGTCCGAGCAGCCGAGCGCGCCACAGCAAAACACCCCGCAGACTGAGGAAGCGACGTCCGGCAACAACACTGCTGAAAGCACTGCAGCATCTACCGAGACCCAGGCACCATCCCAGGCACCTACGCCGGATACCGCGGTAATTGCTGCACCGGAGACACCTGCTACCTTCGAGCAGTCCAACGCTGGCGACGACCACCGTCAGAAGGCTATCGACGGCCTGATTGCAGCCGGCCAAGACGCCTTCCGGGCAGGCGCCACCGCCACCGCCAATGGGCAGGATCGTGCCGCCGCGCTGCGCGCCGCTGGGGAAGCAGGCCGGAATACCGCCGGTCAGCACTACGACCAGCTCGTCGCTAACGCAGGCAGCGCACAGAGCGCGCAGACCGCCCCGAGCGCCGCTGAGGCGCCATCACAGAACCAGACGGCGACCACTCCTGCGACCACCCCTGAGTCCGCGCAGGAGCCCGCTGAACAGCAGGCCGAGCAGACCGCAGAGGCAGAGACTCCGGATCAGAGCGACAACCCGGCGCAGCAGGCTGAGTCCCAGGGCATCCTGATCAACCCTGAGACGGGCCTTCAGGAGGAGCGCCCCGGCGAGATGCCACCGGTCACGGCACCGGATAACGACAACCTGCCGGCCGCGGACACCACCGTCGACACCAGCGGTACCGCTGAAGAGAAGATCGAGCGTGTGATCGACCGTGCGATGAGCCAGCTCGGCGTGCAGTACGCCTGGGGCGGCGGAAACGCCAATGGCCCGACGCTCGGAATCCGCGACTGGGGTGTGGCTGACACGTACGGCGACTACCAGAAGATCGGTTTCGACTGCTCCGGTCTGACCCTCTACGCCTTCGCCGCAGTGGGCCTGGATATCGGTCACTACACCGGCTACCAGTACAACCAGGGTCGCAAGATCCCGGTCTCGGAGATCAAGCGTGGCGACATGCTCTTCTGGGGACCGAACGCCGAATTCCACGTCGCGATCTACCTGGGCGACGGGAAGATGATCGAGGCCCCGCAGTCGGGCGATGTGGTCAAGATTTCCGACGTCCGCTACAACGGCATGAGCCCCTACGCGGTGCGCATGATCGAGTGATGAGACGCTAGAAGAGCTCCTAGGGAACTGCTCCGTTAGTCAAGGTGAATGACTTGACTAACGGAGCAGTTCTCGTTGTGCGTAATCCACCGCGGTCATCCGAGCGATACGCACCGCCCGCCCCAGCGGCAGGAGAAAAGGGTCGAGGCTTGACTGCGGCGCCGAATCCCGCGCGACATCAATAATGGCCGCGACATAGTCCGCACGAGCCATGAGCTTCTCCGCGCGCGAGGGAACGTTCACCGGCAACCCCGGCACACCGAAAGCATCGCTCAGCGCCCCCACCAACATCCGTGGCCCGACCGAGCCGGTGGGCCAGCGAACTATCACTCCACTGGATTCGATTCCTGCAACCGCCCGATCCGTCGCCTGCCGCAACATCGCATCCGCGTCGCCCGGCCCGTTGGTTGGCAGTTGCGGAGCCCGGCCCTCGGCGGTGTGCCAGTGCCAGTAGATCACCGAGGAATCAACGATCTCGGGCACGGCGACGTGGTGGACATCTGGAGTCGCGTCCGCAAAGGCAATCCCCGCACCCGCCGCGGCGACCGCCGAAGCGGCCTCGCCGGCCGGCAGTGGGGGCGGATCCCCCATTCCAGCCAGCACCAAATTCACCAACGGCCGGTGTTCCAGGCCGACGGGTGCTCCCTCAGTAACTGCGCGCACGGTCTTGAGGAGGTCGATCAAACCGGTGGCCTCATCCGCCTCTGCGGCAGTTCCGGATACCGTCCCACCGGCTCGGGCCAGCACTCGGTGATGCCGCCCCTGCACCGCATGGAAGGAGTCGATCACCTCGTCGGTGCTAATGACGCCATGCAGCCACCACGCCAACCATAGGGACGTGTTCTGCACCGGGGACCACAGCTGGCTGCGGATCAGCCGCTTCGTTTCAGCATTAGGCATTGCGCCACCGACCTCTTTCATCCGCCTTAGCCTAAGCTTGACAGCCATGAGCTTCAACAATCGCGACCCCTACGCAGGCGACATTTTTCAAGGTCACGCCCGCACGAAGCGGCCACAGTACCCGGAGGTGCCCGCCGAACCTGGGCTGATCATCGAGGTTCTCGCCGATGACTTCGTGGGAGAGGTCGTCGGCGGCGAGAAGACGATCGACGGCTGGTGCGTCAAGCTCGAGGACCGCCATGGCTCCCAGCGCCTGTTCCCGCTACGCCCTGGCGGTTTTCTCCTCGAGGGGCAGCGAGTCAGCCTCAGCCGGTACGTCGCGCGCCGCGAGGTGCCCGCTCAGCCAACGATCTCTAATTCTGGTTCCCGACGGGTCGCCAACGTCGAAGCAAAGGTCGCCGCCCCTTCCCGTATCTGGGTGGAGGGGATTCACGACGCCGCGATCGTCGAGCGGGTCTGGGGGCACGACCTCCGCGTCGAGGGCATCGTGGTCGAGTACATCGAGGGCCTGGACAACCTCCACGAGAGGCTCGCCGAGTTCCAGCCCACCGCGGATCGGCGGGTCGGCGTACTCGCCGATCACCTGATCGAAGGCACCAAGGAAATGCGACTCGTGCAGAGCCTTGGCCCCCATGTGATGGTCACCGGCCACCCGTATATCGATATCTGGGAAGCCGTGAAGCCGTCCTCAGTTGGGATCAAAGCCTGGCCTCACGTTCCGCGTGGGATCGATTGGAAGACCGGGGTGTGCCAGCAACTCGGTTGGGGAACCCCGCAGGATGGCTGGCGGAAGGTCTATTCCTCCGTGAAGACCTTCCGGGACCTCGATTCCTCGCTGCTGGGGGCAGTGGAGCGGCTGATCGACTTCGTGACGGTCGGGGAGTAGCCAACCCTTATTTCCACGGGGCGATTTGCGCCACACGGTTGGCCCCAGGCAGGGTCAGTGCCAACTTCGGCAGTTGCCTCAAGCTCGGTGTAAGTCAGCCCAGCTCGTCCACGCGGGCGAGCATGTGCACCGCAAGGTTCCACCCGGCCTGCTCGGCCTGCCAACCCGCAGAAGCGAGCCGCTGGCTCATCGCCTGCTTGGAGATGCCGACGACCTCCGCTGCCTCCGACTGCGAGTAACCGGAACGCAGGAGGGCAGTAGCCTCGCGCCCCTCCTTTGTCCGCCGGGCCAACACATGGGCGATGAGGGTAAACGCGGCGGCAATATCTTCGGCGATCTCCGTCCCCTTGCCCGGCGCCTGCGTGTGGTCCGAGCCAGGAAGCTCCAGGCGGACGCTCACTTCGCCAGCCCGCTGCCGGATGCGGACCGCCCGCCGAGCGACCTCGCCCGTGGCAGACATCTGCTCGTGCGGTGCCAATTCCTCCCATTCCTCAGCGCCTTCTGGGTAGGTCTCGGCCATGGTCACCGTCCGCCCGATACCGATGGCGAAGTCCCCGGCCTGGATCAGGCTCAGAACCACCGCGAGCGTCTCCTCAGCCCCCTCGGTGTGGCAGAGCAGATCCTCGACCCCGACCTGTTCCACGTTCAAAACGGAGTCCGCATTAGCGAAGGCTTCGGTGACCTCTTCGACGTATTCCGCCCGGCGGCGGGACCGGCCACGGTAGGAAGCGAAAATTGCGAACACGTGCTGTCAGGGCTTTCTTATTGGGAACTGCGGGACGTTAGCTGGTGGCCTGCAGTGGCGGGGGCACACCAAACAAAGCGGCGCGTGTGCACCGGTGATTTTTATTCTAAGGCCTGCTGCTCACGAGTTTGCGCCAGAGCCAGGCCTCACGGGAGGCGATAGCCAGGCCCGCCAGCATCAACAGGGCCGAGGCCACGAGCCACAGCATTCGCGTCCCGGAGTCCATGTGCTGGGAGGTGAGGCTGTTGGTCGCGATGATGAGGCCAACAGTATTGGGAGCACTGCCCACCACCGTGGCAAAAAGGAAACCCGGGAGGGGGATGCGCACCAGGCCACAGGCGTAGTTTAACAAGCTGAACGGCACCGCTGGCACGAGCCGGAGCCCCAGCACGGCCAGCCAACCACGCTGTTCAATCAGCTCGCGCAAGGTCCCAACGCGCGGGTCGTCACCATCCTCGGCCGGCCGCCACCGGCCGCCGACGCGGCGGAAAATCAGCACGGAGATGGTGGCTGACAGCGCGAGCCCCAGGAACATCAGTGTGATGCCCAGCAACGGGTTAAACATCAGCCCCGCGGTCAGCGTCCAGACTGTGCGAGGGAACGGGAACTGGGTACACAGAACCATCAACACCAGGTATGCCAGTGGCGCCCAGGGGCCAGTTGACCCCACCCAGTCGCGGATGGTGTGCGGGGAGGGCAGCGGGATAAAGAAAAGGCACGCGACCGTGGCGAGCGAGGCAAGGATGAGACCGATTTGAGCCCACGTTCCAAGTTGCGCCCAACGTTCGCGAAGATGGGTCAGCACTTGAGGGCGCCCCTTCCAGCCACGTGAGATCCAATAAAAAATCGCCCCGCTTGGCTCAAGCGGGGCGAATCATGGTGTCCGGAGGGGGACTTGAACCCCCACGCCCGTTAATAGGGCACTAGCACCTCAAGCTAGCGCGTCTGCCATTCCGCCACCCGGACAGGGTAAGCATGCACTGCGATTAGATACCTTAGCACCTAGCCCGTGCGTGCTTGAAACACTCTATCCAGCTTATGAAATTAAAACAAATTGGCAGGTCAGAGCAATAAAAGTTCCGGAAATCCGTGGCTAGAGTACAAGATTGTTCGGTACACTAAACAGCATGACTCTCAACCCAGAAGATGCTTCAACTCAAGCTTCCTATGTCGACGAGCGCTTCCCGGGGCCAGACCCGTATGCGCCACTAGCCGACCTGCCCAAGCTTAAGGTCAGCAGTGAGACCTTCGCCGACGGAGACCGCCTCCCGGAGGCGCAACTCGGTGGCAACGATGTCTCCCCGCAGCTGAGCTGGGAGCCCGGTCCGGAGGGGACCGAAAGCTACGCGGTCACGTGCTTTGACCCGGATGCCCCCACTGCCAGCGGCTTCTGGCACTGGGCCGTGTTCAATATTCCGGCGTCCGTGACTAGCCTCCCGCTCGATGCGGGGGACGAGGAGCTCGCCGGCCTGCCAAAGGGAGCGACAGCTCTGCGCGGGGACTCCGGAAGCCGCGGCTACTACGGCGCCATGCCTCCAGAGGGCCACGGCCCGCACCGCTATCTCTTCGCGGTACACGCCGTCGGGGAGAAGTTGGACATCAGCGACTCCGCAACGCCAACCGTCCTGGGGTTCAACCTCCAGTTCAAGGCTTTGGCGCGCGGCATCCTGTGGGGCTGGGCAGAGAACTAAGCCCCTCAAGCGCTCAACGCGGGGGAGCTGCTTAAAGCTCTTTCCACTCCAGACCCGAGCCCACCGCTTCGGAGATGTTCCGCAGGCCGTGGGCTCGAATCTGTGCGGCCAGGCCCCGGTGGATCTTCGAGATCCAGTTCGGGCCGCCGTAGATGAAGCCGGTGTAGCCCTGCAGAAGGCTGGCACCTGCAGCGATGCGCTCCCAGGCCTGCTGCGGGGTCTCGATGCCACCCACACCGATGAGCACCAACTTGCCCTCCGCACGTGCCGCGATGCGACGCAGCACCTCGAGGGAGCGCTCTGCCAGGGGAGCCCCGGAGACCCCACCCGCGCCGAGGGACTGAACCCACTGCGCGTCGGACTTCAGCCCTTCCCGGCTAATCGTCGTATTCGTCGCGATCAGGCCGGTAACCCCAAGCTCGATGGCCAGATCGGTCACGGCGTCGATGTCCTCATCGGAAAGATCTGGCGCGATCTTAACGAACAGCGGGAGATCGGCTTCCTCCTGGACTGCTGCGACGATGGGACGCAGCGAGTCCACGGCCTGCAGGTCGCGCAGCCCCGGCGTGTTCGGGGAGGACACGTTGATCACCAGGTAGTCGGCGACGTCCTTCACCGCACGCGCGGACTCGCGGTAGTCGTTGGGGGCCAGCTCCGGTGGGGTAATCTTCGCCTTGCCCAGGTTCACACCCACGGGCTCGAGGCAGCGGCGGCGGGACAGACGCTGAGCAGCAGCAATCGCGCCGTCGTTGTTGAATCCCATGCGGTTGAGGATCGCGCGGTCCTCAGGCAGCCGGAACAGGCGCGGGGTCGGATTACCCGGCTGGGCCACGCTGGTCAGCGTGCCGAGCTCCGAGTAGCCGAAGCCGAGCGGGCCCCAAATGTGGAACTCCTCGGCGTTCTTATCGAAGCCCGCAGCCAGGCCGAGCGGCCGGTCAAAGCGAATACCGGCCACCGTCTGGGAGAGCACCGGGTCGTCGACGACTAGCGCGCGACGCACCGCAGCGCAGGCGACCTGCGAGTCAGCGATCCGACGGAAAACGCCCGAGAGCATGCCGTGGATCCGCTCCGGCGGGATACGGAACATCAGCTTCAATAGCTTCTCGTAGGCCGAGTCCGAGAGGTGATCGAAGCGGCGGGAAGTTGGGGTGTTGGCCATGGCAATCTCCTGAATCGTGTTGTGGTGGACGTGGTGCTCTGTGGCGACCAGTGGGTTACTGATCCTCGTGAATCACGGGGAAGTCCTCGGCCTCCGGCACTCCGCGCTCAACAGCGGCGTCGATATCCGTGGCCGACACCCGCTGGGTGGCGCCGTCCGCACCGAAGAGCAGCATGTCGCCGTCCGGGGAATCCAGGATGTGACGCACGTTCGCGATGGAGTCGAACGCCGCTACCTGGATCGGGGTACCGCTGTCGATGCGGTAACCGGTGACCTTATTATCGCCGGTGGTGGAGACCCACGCGATCTGGCGCTTGCCGTCCCACAGAACCGCCCACGGGCTCTTGCCGGTGGGAGCGGCCTGGACCTGACGCACCACGTCGTTCAAGGTGAACAACTGGAACTGATCCTGCACGGTATCCGCCGCGATGAAGATCCCCTGATCCCCGCGGCCAACGCTGTTCAGACCCACGCCCTGGCCGATGCGCAGAGCACCGCGCGGGCCGTTGGTGGCGAGGTCGATGTCGGTGATGCTGGTCTGGTCGCGGTCGATCACCGCGAGCCTTTCCTCACCATGTTCGTTGTTGACGTGGACGAGGTCGTCGAGGCTCCGGCTGACGACGATGGTCTCCGCCTCACCGAGCTGATCGCCGGATGGGGAGTAGTAGTGCAGCTGGTTGGAATCCTTGAAGCCCACGAAGACCCGGCCGTCCGTCGTGACGGTGGCCACCGTGGGAGTTCCGTCGAGGCTGTACTTCTTCAGCTGCTTGCCGTCGGCGCCGTATTCATACAGCGCGCCGTCGCAGGCGAGCATGACGCCGTCGGCCGAAGGCGTGACCTTCGTGCACTTCTCCGGCACGTCGATCTTCTTCGCTTCGCCCTCGCCAGACAGCTCGGCCAGCGTTCCGATGCGCAGCGTGGATGCGCTCAGTGCCGCCACCTGCTCAGTCTTCGGGTCCAGGCCGATCTGGGAGACGTCGATGACCTCGCCGACTTCGCTAGCCTTCTGCACCTCACCGAGCGGGTCCTTCGCTGCCGGGGAGTCCGCCGGGGTGGCGGGCGTGCCACCTTTCGGGGCCGACTCTGGGGCGGCGGATCCTTCCGGCGCGCTGTTGTCCGCCGCATCCTCGGTGGCACAGCCTGCCAACCCGAGCCCAACGGTGGCCGTCACCGCAGCCGCCCACGTCAGAGGTTTCTTCCAAGCCATCGCGTCATCGCCTCGTTTACGCCAAACACGCTTACCTGCATTCATCAGGTAGTACGCTACCAGCCGAGTTGGGTGGGTCGGTGTATCGTCCTTAAGCATGCCTACCGAAATGTCTTGGCTGCAGACGATCGTGCTCTCGATCGTGCAAGGTCTCACCGAGTTTCTACCCGTTTCCTCCTCCGGGCACCTGCGGATTGTCTCCGAGCTGTTCTGGGGAGCCGACGCGGGCGCCTCCTTCACAGCTGTGATCCAGCTCGGCACGGAGCTGGCGGTGCTCGTGTACTTCGCTAAGGACATCTGGCGGATCCTCACCGCGTGGTTCGCCGGCCTGGTGGATAAGTCCCGGCGGAACCACGACTATCAGATGGGGTGGATGGTCATCGCGGGCACCATCCCCATCGCGGTGCTGGGGTTCTTCGGCAAGGATTTGATCCGTGACCAGCTGCGCAACCTGTGGATCACCGCTGCCATGTTGATCCTCTTCTCCTTCGTGTTCATTCTCGCGGAGAAGGTAGGACGTCGACGCCGCTCCTTCGATGAGCTGACCATGCGGGATGCCGTGCTCATGGGTCTGGCTCAGTGCCTCGCCTTGATCCCTGGCGTGTCCCGGTCGGGCGGTACGATTTCCGCCGGTTTGTTCCTCAACCTGGACCGCGAGGTGGCCACCCGGTTCAGCTTCCTGCTGGCGATTCCCGCAGTCTTGGCGTCCGGCATCTTTTCTCTGGGGGATGTGTTCGATCCGGCCGCAGGCCAGGCGGCGAGCGGGAGCCAGCTGGCGGTCGGCACGCTGATCGCCTTCCTCGTCGGATACGCCTCCATCGCCTGGCTTCTGAAGTTCGTGTCTAACCACAGTTTCGCCTGGTTCGCAGCATGGCGCATCCCGGTCGGTGTGCTGGTGATGGTGCTGCTGGGCGCGGGAGTTTTGCAGCCGTTATAGTGGGGAACCATGCATTCTTGGTCTGCTCCCCGTGTCCCACAGTTCCCGACGGCCATTCCGGCGGTGGCCGATTCCGCTGCAGCGGAGGTGGTTGCCCCGCCAGCGTTGCAGCTCTACGACACGGCAGATGACCAGGTCAAGCCCGTCGCACTGCCAGAGGACGGCGCCCCGGTGGGCATGTACGTCTGCGGGATCACCCCGTATGACTCCACCCACCTGGGGCACGCGGCGACCTATAACACCTTCGACCTGGTGAACCGCTACTTGCGCGCCGCCGGGCACGCCGTTACTTATGTGCAGAATGTCACGGATGTCGACGATCCGCTGTTCGAGCGCGCCGAGCGCGATGGCGTGGACTGGCGCGAGCTAGGCAAGGAGCAGACCGACCTGTTCCGTTCCGACATGACGCAGCTGCGGATTCTGCCGCCGGAGTTCTTCGTCGGGGCGATGGAGACGATCGATGAGGTTGTCGAGATGGTCAGCACGCTGCTCGACAAGGGCGCGGCCTACGTCGTGGAGGGGGAGTACCCGGATATCTACGCCGACCACACCTACACCGAACAGTTTGGCTACGAGTCCCGCTACGACGAGGCCACCATGCGGGAACTCTTCGCCGAGCGCGGTGGTGACCCGGAGCGGGAGGGTAAGCGCCATCCGCTGGATGCACTGCTGTGGCGGGCCCACCGCACGGGTGAGCCAGAGTGGGATGCTCCCTTTGGCTCGGGGCGCCCTGGCTGGCACGTGGAGTGCGCGGCCATCGCAATGAACCGGTTGGGGGAGCAGTTCGCCATCCAGGGTGGCGGCGTTGATCTGCGTTACCCGCACCATGAGTACTCGGCAGCTCATGTGGAGGCTGCCTGCGGCACCCAGCGTATGGCGGGACACTACGTGCACACCGGCATGATCGGCCTTGAGGGGACCAAGATGTCCAAGTCCCTGGGCAACCTGGAGTTCGTCTCCGCGCTCACCGCGCAGGGCTTCGACCCCGCGGCTATCCGTGTGGGGCTCTACGCCGGGCACTACCGGGCAGATCGTGATTGGTCCGCGGAGGTCCTCAGTGAGGCTGAGGATCGCCTCGCCAAGTGGCGCGCCGCTGCCGCTGAGGAGAACAATCCGCAGCGTGTCGCGGAAGTGCTGGCGGCCGTCACCGGGCACCTGGCCAACGATCTCGACACCCCAGCCGTCCTGCGCACGCTCGACGAGTGGGCAGCGGCGGTCAACAAGGGCATTGGAGCCAGTGGCTACCGGGTCACCCCTGCCACCGAGCGCACTGCGGCTTCCCAGGCTCTCGCCGCGGGTCTCGACGCGCTGCTCGGCGTCACGGTCTAGGGCGGGGGACGAGCGCCGTGACACAGCACCCATACCCGGCGGGCGATTCTTCGCTTTCCGAATGGCCACCAGATGTCCGTGAGGCCGCCACGGAGTTCATCGGAAACCTCCGGATGATGGCTACCGGCAGCTACCTGCGCGCCGAGGAGCGGGAGCATTGGGACCCGCCGTACCCGGAGTCTGCGGTGGACGAGGCCCAGGCAGAGCTGGTGACCATCGGAGAGGCGATCCTGGGCGGGGCAGATCCTCAGGAAACCTCCCTGGCCGGGGTCCGCAAAATCATCGCAATCTCCGACGCCAACGGCGGGCTGCTCCTGGATAGCGAGGAGCTGGACGAGCTGCTGGTGTTTCTCAGTCGACTCACTGCCACGGTGGGTGGGGAGGCCACGGTGGTCTGCGACGCCGTGCGCGAGCTCGTCGAGGAGTAGCCCCTTAAGCCCCCGGGGGCTGGACACTTGCCCCGATAGTGGTGCGATTATTCACCCCACTATCGGGGCTCCTTGCAACCTTCGGGGGAGACGCGTGCCACAATAGGGGCGTGAGCAATCCCAAGAATTTTGATTCCCTATTCGCGGAGCTTTCCGAGAAGGCGCGCACCCGCCCAGAAGGCTCCGGCACCGTCAAAGCCCTCGACGCCGGTGTCCATTTCCAGGGCAAGAAGATCGTCGAAGAGGCTGGGGAAGTGTGGCTGGCCGCCGAGTACGAGTCGGATGAGGAGCTGGCCGAGGAGATCTCCCAGCTGCTGTACTGGCTACAGGTCGTGGCAGTCGGCCGGGGCCTCAGCCTCGAGGACATCTACAAGCATCTTTAGGCCCAGATAGAAGCCCGAACTAAACGCACGGAACCCGACTGCGCCGCACCCATCACCGCGGCGGCGCTGCACAGTATCCACCACGCAAGGAGCCACATGTCCCCGGTCGCGCCCAACCTAAACGCCCCGATCTCTGAAGACAACGCCACTGATTCCGGTGAGCGCTACCTGCGCGTCGCCGTCCCGAACAAGGGTTCGCTCTCGGAAGCCGCGACGAACATCCTCAAGGAGGCGGGTTACACCACCCGCGCTGATTCCAAGGCGCTGACCGCGGTCGATCACGAGAACCAGGTTGAGTTCTACTTCCTGCGCCCGAAGGACATCGCCATCTACGTCGCCTCCGGCCACCTCGACATCGGAATCACGGGCCGCGACCTTGCCGCAGATACCCGCGAGGAAACCGCCGAGCTGCTGCCGCTGGGCTTCGGGGCCTCTACCTTCCGCTACGCCGCCCCGATGGGCGAGGGCTGGACGGTCGAGAAGCTGGCGGGCAAGCGCATCGCCACCGCCTACCCGAACCTCGTGCGCAAGGACCTGAATAACCGGGGCATCGACGCCACGGTGATCCGCCTGGACGGCGCGGTGGAGATCTCCATCCGCCTGGGCGTGGCCGACGCGATCGCCGACGTGGTCTCCACCGGCCGCACTCTCCGCACGCAGGGCCTGGAGCCTTTCGGCGAGCCGCTGTGCGTCTCTGAGGCCGTCATGATCGGCCGCAAGGGGGCCGAGATGGACGAAGCAAAGCAGGTGCTGCTGAAGCGCATGGAGGGCATCCTGCACGCCCAGAATTACGTGATGCTTGACTACAACGTCTCCCGCGACGTGCTGGACGAAGTTGCCGCCATCACCCCGGGGCTCTCGGCCCCGACCGTCTCCCCGCTGGCCAATGAAGGCTGGGTCGCGGTGCGCGCAATGGTGCCGCGCAAGCAGGCCAACGCGCTGATGGATTCGCTGTCCGCCCTGGGGGCGGAGGCGATCCTCGCAACGGATATCCGCATCGCCCGGATCTAGCGGATTCGCCTTATCCCTCAACGGGGTCGCCGTCGTGGCGGCCCGGTTTTTCTTCCACGGCTACCCCAGGGGAGATAGCCCCGCGCCTGCCGCGCGCCGTTTCTTCTACACTCTTTAAGTACACCCGTACCGGCACGGGCAGCGAGAGCATCCCATGCTCCGCCGCACCGGGACATTAGTACGGCTCCCAACACCCCTTAACGCCTGTGGCGATTGACGCGAAAGTTTAGGTGGCAGTTTCACATGGCACACCGTCCCAAGCCGTCCCCGAACTCCCAGAGCTCCAGCGACGGGCACGTCCTGAGCTCGACGGACATTATCACCTCAGCCGAATCCTCCTCCCTGGAAGCCCGCAGCGGCGCGCACTACCGCCTGGAGGAAGACCTGCTGGGCACGATGAAGGTTCCGGCAGACGCCTACTACGGAATCCACACCCTCCGAGCTGTGGATAACTTCCAGATCTCCCGCACGAATATCAATCACATACCGGAGCTCATCCGCGGCATGGTGATGGTGAAGAAGGCCGCCGCGATGGCCAACATGCGGGTCAAGGCGCTGCCCATCGACAAGGGCGAGGCGATCGTCGCGGCCTGCGATGCGGTGCTCGAGGAACACCGCGCGATGGATCAGTTCCCCATCGACGTTTTCCAGGGCGGGGCAGGGACGTCCCAAAACATGAACACCAACGAGGTCATCGCGAACCTCGCGCTGGAGCACCTCGGGTACCCGAAGGGCCGCTACGACATCATCAGCCCGAACGATGACGTCAACATGTCCCAGTCCACCAACGACGCCTTCCCAACCGGGCTGCGCCTGGGCCTCCACTTCGATATCGACGAGCTGCTCAAGCACCTGGCTGCGCTGGAGCGCGCGCTGTTCGCTAAGGCCCAGGAGTTCGACCACATCATCAAGATGGGCCGAACCCAGCTGCAGGACGCCGTCCCGATGTCCCTGGGCCAGGAGTTCCGCGCCTTCGCGAACAACATCGCCGAGGAGTCCGCGCAGCTCAGGCACGCGCAGTCCCTGCTGCGCCAGGTCAACCTGGGTGGCACCGCGATTGGCACCGGTGTGAACACACCCCCGGGTTACCGCGAGGCGGCCATCGAGGCCCTGCGGGAGATCACGGGCCTGGACATCACCTCCGCGTACGACCTGGTGGAGGCGACGAGCGATACCGGCGCGTTCGTCAACACCCACGCGGCGGTGAAACGCACCGCGATGAAGCTGTCGAAGATCTGTAATGACCTGCGTCTGCTGTCCTCCGGCCCGCGCGCTGGCCTGGGGGAGATCAACATCCCACCCCGCCAGGCGGGTTCCTCGATCATGCCGGCGAAGGTCAACCCGGTGATCCCGGAGGTCGTCAACCAGATCTGCTTCAAGGTCTTCGGCAACGACGTCACCGTCTCCATGGCCGCCGAGGCCGGCCAGCTCCAGCTCAACGTCATGGAGCCGGTCATCGCGCAGTGTGCCTTCGAGTCCATCCGCTTCATGGCGCGGGCCTGCACCACGCTGCGCACGCTGTGCGTCGTGGACATCACCGCGAACGAGGACGTCTGCCGCAACTACGTCGAGAACTCGATCGGCATCATCACCTACCTCAACCCGCTAATCGGCCACCACAACGGCGACCTGATCGGCAAGGAGGCCGCGGCGACCGGGAAGTCGGTGCGCGAACTCGTCTTGGAGAAGGGGCTGCTCGACGAGGACACCCTCAACGAGGTGCTGAGCACGGAGAACCTGCTCAACCCGATGTACCGGGGTCGCCGCTACGAGTAGGCGCTAGCGGACCCCCGGGTACTCCGGGGGCGTGCCGCCGAAGGCGGGGCAGATCTCCTGGAAGGAGCACCAGTCGCAGAGCTTGGAGGTCTTCGGCTGAAAGTCCCCGCTATGGATATCAGCGAGGATGCTGTCCCAGAGCTCGCGCAGGTCGCGCTCGAAGTACTGCAGCTCGGCGGGGGTGGGCTGCAGCACCAGGTCATCGGCCACCTTCAGGTACATCAGCCGAAGCTGGGCCGGGATCAGGTCGTGCAGCCGCCAATAAACCAGGGCGTAGAACTTCATCTGGAACAGCGCCTGGGCGGCGAAGCGCGGTGGCGGCTTCTTTCCGGTCTTGTAGTCGACGACGCGTACCTGGCCATTCGCGGCGACGTCCACCCGGTCGATGAAGCCGCGGACGGGAACCCCATTGGGCAGGGTGGCTTCGACGAACTCCTCGACCTCGTGGGCGTCGAAGCCCTGGGGGTTCTCCATCTGGAAATACCCCTTGACCAGGGCGCGGGCGTCGACGAGGAAGTCGTAGAGCTGCTCCGCTGGGACGAGCTCGTTCAGATCGGCGTCCTTGTCCACCATCTTTGTCCACGCGGGCTTCAGCATCTTCACCGCGGCCGGGTAGGTGCGCTGCTCACGGGGCAGGGCGTGGAGTTCCTCGAGCACCGCGTGGACGAGGGTTCCCTTCACCTGCGCGATCGTCTTGGGTTCCGGCAGCTTGTCGATGCTGCGGAAGCGGTAGAGCAGCGGACACTGCTGATAGTCCCCGGCGCGGGAGGGGGAGAGCGCCAAGCGGTCGAGGGAGACCTTCGGCTGCGGTTTCTCGGTCGGGGTGGACACTAATTCTCCTTCGGCTTTGTTCTCGGTTTTGGTGCCATCGCAGGGGCTCTGCGAAGGGTGGCTGCGGTGGGCTACAGCGGCAGGCCGGCGCGGCGTCGATGGTCGCGGACCAGCTGGTTGATCGCCACGGTCACCAGGGGGATCAGCGTCATCAGCTCGACGGCGTGGATTCCCAGCAGCCGGTAGGCCAGGGCGCCGGCGATCGCGCCGACGGACAGGCTCAGCCACAGCGAGAGGTTGAGGATCCAGACGAGGTGACGGCCGTCGAAGAACGCATCGACGAAGCGCTGCCCCGTGCGCACCAGCGTGCCCGTCATATACGTCAGCGGGATAGCGACCTCGCCGTTGCGTTCGAAGATGCTGTTCATGGTACCCACGCCGATAGACAGGGCGATGATGGCCGCGCTGTGGTGCTCCAGCTCGATGAGGACGCTGGAGAGGACGAACCAGAAACTCACGTTGACGAGGACGAACTCCCGGCCCCGGGTCTCCTCCAAGGCGCGGACCACGATGCGTTTCGTAAACGCACCGTTGATCACGCCCAGCAGGAAGAAGATGATGCAGCCGCCGGCCACCCTCACCATGTCCCAGTTGCCGTCGACGATGGCGGTGGCGGAGCGGGTGGTGTTGCCGGACATGAAGGAGAGGAACACCCCACCCAGGTAGAGAAAACCCACCGAGTCGATAAAGCCGGCGATGAAGGCGAATACGCCTGCCAGCACCCGTTCCCCGGGACGCGATTCCATCATAGTGATTTGAGAGTCTAGTAGGTTAGGGTTTTCCTATGGCTTATACCGGACCTTTTACCGCCGGAGACCGCGTCCAGTTGACCGACGCGAAGCGGCGACACTTCAGCATCACCCTGACCCCGGGGGAGAGCTTCTTCACCCATAAAGGCGAGATTCGTCACGACGACATCATCGGCGCGGACGAGGGCACCGTCGTGGAGTCCAGCGTGGGAGGGGAGTACCTCTGCTTCCGTCACCTCCTGGTCGACCAGGTGCTCTCCATGCCGCGTGGCGCGGCGGTGATCTACCCGAAGGATGCCGCACAGATCCTGGTGGAGGGGGATATCTTCCCCGGCGCGACCGTGCTGGAGGCTGGTGCTGGTTCCGGCGCGATGTCCAGCTGGCTGCTGCGCGCGGTCGGTGAGCACGGGAAGGTCATCAGCTATGAAGTCCGCCAGGATCACCTGGATTACGCGGTGAACAACGTCCACAACATCATGGGTGGGGAGCCGAAGAATTGGGACGTGCGCCTGGGCGACGTCAAGGAGGCCACCCGCGAGTCCGTGGGCGAGGTCGACCGCGTCCTACTGGACATGCTGGAGCCGTGGGAGGTTCTGGAGACAGTGCGAGACGTCCTGGTCCCGGGAGGGGTGTTCATGACCTACGTGGCCACCGTCCCGCAGCTGATGAAGGTGATGGAGGGCATCCGGGAGCTCGGGTGCTTCACTGAGCCACGCGCTTGGGAGTCGCTGGTGCGCGAGTGGAAGGTGGAGGGCTTGGCCACCCGCCCAGAGCACCGCATGAACGCGCACACCGCGTTCCTCATTTGGGCCCGCCGCCTGGCGGATGGCGTGACCGCCCCGCGGCCACAACGGCGGGCACGGCGCTAGAGCGATCCGAGTACGGCTGCCGGGGCGCCCGTCCCGGTAGCCTCGCCGCTAGGCCTACCGGCAGGTTTTGGGCTGCGGGGCCTTCAGTAGGATTGATGGCATGACTGCGCAGAATCCTTCCGATCAGCCTTCGCCCACTGCCCGCGAATTGCGGCTGGCCAATCATCGGTTGGGAGCCCAGAACGAGAAGCTCACCGAGGCGCTGAAGGCCTCCCGCGAGAAGCTGGCTGAGATCAATTCCCGCCTGGCGGATATGGCCGAGCCGCCGAGCACATACGGCACGCTGCTGCAGCTCAACGGCACTGGGAAGACCGCGGAGGTCTTCACCTCGAACCGCCACATGCGCCTGGCTGTCTCCCCGCTGCTGGACCGGATGGATCTGCAGCCCGGGGCGACGGTGCGGCTGGGGGAGAATCTCCAGGTCGTGGAGGTCACCGGCTTCGCTGATTCTGGCGACGTCGCCGCGGTCGTCGAGGTCGTCGGTGATCGCCTGATCATCGCGGACAAGCTGGGGGAGGAGTCGATCGTCAAGGCTGCCCGCCCGCTGCAGTCCCTGATCACGAACCGGGAGCTCACCACCGGCGATAGCGTGGTCGTCGACCGTCGCAGCGGCTGGGCCTTCGACATGATCCCCCGGGCTGAGGTCACCTCCCTGGTGCTGGAGGAGGTCCCGGACGTCAGCTACGAAAACATCGGCGGATTGAGCAATCAGATCGAGCAGATCCGGGACGCGGTGGAGCTGCCCTTCCTGCACCCGGAGATTTACCGCCACTACGGGCTGCGCCCACCGAAGGGCGTGCTGCTCTACGGCCCGCCCGGTAACGGCAAGACGCTCATCGCCAAGGCGGTGGCCAACTCGCTGTCGAAGTCCATGGGCTCCAACGATAAGTCGTCCCGCTTCGCGGATTCCTACTTCCTCAACGTCAAGGGCCCGGAGCTGCTGAATAAGTTCGTCGGTGAGACGGAACGCCAGATCCGGCAGATCTTCGAGCGCGCCCGCAAGATCGCGCACGCCGGTAAGCCCGTGATCGTCTTCTTCGACGAGATGGAGGCCATCTTCCGCACCCGTGGCACCGGAGTGTCCTCGGACATGGAGTCCACGGTCGTCCCGCAGCTGCTCTCCGAGCTGGACGGCGTGGAGGGACTGGATAACGTCATCGTCATCGGCGCCTCGAACCGCGAGGAGCTCATCGACCCCGCCATCCTGCGCCCGGGCCGCCTGGATGTGAAGATCCGGGTGGACCGCCCCGACCAGGACGCCGCACTCGACATCCTGTCCAAGCACATCGACGCCTCCCTACCGCTGTCCGCGGACCTGGTGGCGGAGCACGGGGGTAAGGAGGTGGCCGCGGCCGCGCTGTGCCGCATCATCGCCGAGGAGCTCTTCCGCCGGGATGCCGCGCACCGCTACGTGACCCTCCACCTGGCGGATGGGCAGACCAAGGACCTGTACTGGGCAGACTTCGTCTCCGGCGCGATGCTGGCCAATATCGTCGATCGCGCGAAGACCTTCGCAATCAAGCGCGCCCTGTCGCAGACCGCAAGCACGAGCGAGGCTGCCACCGAGGGCGGGCTGAGCACCGCGGACGTCATCGATGCCATCACGGCGGAGATCAACGACAGCGAGAACCTGCCGGACACAACCAACCCCACGGAATGGGCACGCATCTCCGGGCACGCCACCGGCCGGGTCGTGGACATCACCCTGGCGGACTAAACCCGACTAAAAAGCTCAGCCGGACTAGAAACTAAGTCCGACGAGAGAACACTTTTCGACTCCTGGAAGGAAAACCCTGGTGAACGTGCAGAAGGATAACGAGGCCACCGGCTACGTGCTCGGCTCCGAGACGGAGTTCGGCATCGTCGCCGTCGACGCCCCGGAAGCCAGTCCCGTGTACACGAGCACGCAGGCGGTCGTCGCCTACGCGGAGGTCTCCGGGCAGGGAGTCAACCGCCGGACCCGCTGGGACTATGACTCGGAGTCCCCACTCCGCGACGCCCGTGGCTTCGACCTGCGCCGCTACCGTTCCGGCGCGGCCCCCAGCTACGACCCGAACGCGGTGGGCATCGCCAACGTCATCACCCCGGCGGGTGCGCGCTTCTACGTGGATCACGCCCATCCGGAGTACTCCTCGCCTGAGGTCACCTGCGCCTATGATCTGGTGGTCTGGGATCAGGCCGGCGACCGGGTCATGCACGCGGCTGCCCAGGCAGCAGGGCAGGTCGAGGGCCAGCCGGAGCTGAAGATCTACAAGAACAACGTGGACGGCAAGGGCGCGTCCTATGGCGCCCACGAAAATTATCTCTACCCGCGCAGCCTCAACGTCGAGGACGTGCACCAGGCGCTGATCCCGCACTTCGTGACCCGCCAGATTTACGCCGGCGCGGGCCGCGTGGGGCTCGGGCAGGCAGGGGAGCAGCCCGGCTTCCAGATCTCCCAGCGCGCCGATTACATCGAGACCGAAGTCTCCCTGGAGACCACCCTGAACCGCGGCATCGTCAATACCCGCGACGAGCCCCACGCCACCGCGGATGATTGGCGCCGCCTCCACGTGATCATCGGCGATGCGAACTTGAGCCAGTTCGCGACCTACCTGCGCTTCGGCACCACCGCTCTGGTTCTCAAGGCCGTCGAGGCGGGCGCCGATTTCAGCGACATCGTTCTCATCGAACCGGTCGAGGATGTCCGCCGGGTCTCCCGCGATCTGGAGTTGACAACCCCGCTGCGGCTCTACGGAAACACCACCGCCACCGCGATCGAACTGCAGCGCAGAATCCGCGAGAAGGTCATCGCCGCCCTCGAACCGGCAGGAAAGCTCACCACCGACGAGCAGCGAGTGCTGGCGCTGTGGGAGGAGATCCTGGACGACCTGGAAGCTGATCCACTGCGCACCGCCGACCGGCTCGACTGGACGGCGAAGTACGCGCTGCTGCGCGGCTACCGCGCCCGGGGGCTGGAGTGGTCGGACCCGCGGATGGCGCTGATCGATATCCAGTACCACGACATCGATCCGACCCGCGGGCTGTACCACGCGCTTGTCGCGCGCGGGAAGATGCGCACGCTGGTCGACGACGCCGAGATCACCGCGGCCGTCGACACCCCGCCTCGGGGAACGCGGGCCTGGCTGCGTGGGGCGCTGGTGAAGCACTACGCCCCAAAGATCCTCGCCGCGAACTGGGATAGCGTTGTCCTCGATCACCCGCACGAGGGGCACCCAGCGATGCGGGTCGGGCTGCCCGAGCCGCTGCAGGCCACGGCCGACAGCTTCGCGGGCACCGTGCTCGAGGATCTCGCGGAGGCCAAGCCGGGCCAGGCCCCGGAGTTCTCGGAGGTGGCTGCCGCGCTGATCGCCGCTCTGCCCGAGCGCGTGATGGGCGTGGGCTAGGGCGTGTCTCTTATATGCGTAACCAG
>NZ_KV823559.1 GCF_001815985.1 Corynebacterium sp. HMSC27B11
GCACTTGACAAACACATAGGGACACCCCCCGCGGATTTCAGGATAGTCCCATAGCCGCTGCTTCACGGCCCGGTTCTTGGTGAAGCCAACGATCACGCAGTGCACAGCCGCCTTACCCGGGGCTTCGGAGTCCCAGGCAAAGGTACGGTGCGCGAACTTAATCCGCCACCCCTCGCGCTCCAGTGGCCCGAACAGCGCCGGCACCGGCTGACCCTGGGTGATCGAGTTCGTCGTCACATAGGCGAACTCGCCCCGCCGCTCGGCCAGCAGGTTCTTGGCCTGGGCGTGCCAACCGGTGACGTAGTCCAGATAGCCGTCGTAATCCTTACCCCACCCCCGCCGCATGTCCTCGGTCTGCTCACCGGTCTTCGTGTACTGCCCAATGAACGGCGGGTTGCCGAAGATATAGGTCATCCCGGAAGTCTCGGGCAGGATCTCCAACCAGTCCACAGCCAGCGCATTCGCGTGCTCAATGTGCGCTGTAATCGAAATGGTGCTGTTGCAAAGTTGGGGCAGTAGG
>NZ_KV823560.1 GCF_001815985.1 Corynebacterium sp. HMSC27B11
TTCTCAGTCCAACTAATGGGGAGCAGTTCAGATTGCGGGGGATTCAGGGGTGTGCAGCGGAAAGGCAAGGGCGCTGGTCTGTCGGGATGTCTGCTTTCTATGGCAAACTGGTGCGCATGATCAAAGTGAACTCGCTGTCCAAGGCATACGGTGGCACCACCGTTGTCGACAACTTGGATTTTGAGGTCAAACCCGGGATTGTCACCGGGTTCCTCGGTCCCAACGGCGCCGGAAAGTCCACGACGATGCGAATGATCGTCGGGCTGGACACGCCGACCAGCGGGTCCGCCCTGATCGACGGTAAGCGTTACGCGGACTTCGACCGCCCCCTGACCAAGGTGGGCACCCTCTTGGACGCGAAGTGGGTTCACCCCAACCGCTCCGCCGTTAACCACCTGCGCTGGATCGCCGCGGCGAATGGCTTTTCCCGCAAGCGGGTGGACGAGGTGCTGGACATCGTTGGCCTGTCCAACGTCGCCGGCCGCAAGGCGGGCAAGTTCTCCCTCGGTATGGGGCAGCGCCTGGGGCTCGCCGCAGCGCTCCTGGGCGACCCGGAGGTCCTGATCCTGGACGAGCCGGTCAACGGCCTCGACCCGGAGGGTATCCGCTGGGTGCGTGACTTCGTCCGCCAGCTCGCCCGCGAGGGCCGCACGGTGCTGATCAGCTCCCACCTGCTCTCCGAGATGGCGCAGACGGCCGACCACCTGGTCGTGATCGGTAAGGGCAAGCTGGTTGCGGACCAGTCCGTCCACGAGTTCATCAAGAGCTCCTCCGAGACCACCACGATCGTGCGTTCCGAGCACCTGGCAGAGATGGAAAACGCGCTGCGTGAGGAGGCCGTGAACTTCGAGCGCAGCAAGGACGTCGAGGGCCGCGACATCCTCGTCGTTCCGGACCACGACACCGACTGGGTGGGCGGCCTGGCCTACACCTACGGGCTGCGCCTGAACGAGCTGAGCCAGAAGTCCGCCTCCCTGGAGGAGGCCTTCATGCAGCAGACCGGGCATTCCGTCGAGTACCAGGCCAAGACCGCCGGTGTGGGCGAACCGGGCATGCCCGCCACCCCGTCCACCGCCGAGCCGGGTGCCCCGGCAGCCGGTGCCAACAACCGCATCGAGAAGGGGGAGTAAAGAACCCATGAACCTGATTAAGTCTGAATGGCTCAAGCTCTCCACGACCAAGGCGGTGTGGTGGACCTCCGGGCTGATCCTCTTCTTCTCCGTGGGCTTCGCCGCACTGAATGGTGTTGGCGCCGGCCTGATCTATCAATCGGCCACGGAAGGTGACGGCCCGGCGGACGTTGCTGGCGTCGTCGACGCGAAAAACGCCCTGGACGCAACGGGTGCGCTGGGTGGCATGCTCGTCTTCGGCATGATGATCATCATCATCCAGGCCGTGCTCAACGTGACCAACGAGTACGCCAATGGCACCGCGAAGAATACGCTGCTGGCCACCCCGAAGCGCTTCCCGGTGCCGTTTGTGAAGGTGCTGGTCTATGGCGTGCTGGCCATGGTGCTGACCTTCATCAGCGCGGTGCTGTCCGTGTGGACCAGCAAATTCGCTGCCTCCCGCATCATCACCGATAACGACACGATCCTGGACTCCGCGGGCTTCGGCGCCGAGGACCTGTGGACCGCGATCGGTCGCCTGGTACTGTACGCACTGCTCTCCGTCGTGATTTCCACGGGCGTGGGCTACCTGCTCCGCTCGACCGCGGCCAGCATCGCCGCCCTGCTGCTGTGGAAGCTCGTTGTTGAGGGGGCGGTCGTGCCACTGGTGCCGAAGATTCGCGACTGGCTGCCGCCATACATGCCCTTCAACAACGTCGACATGGCGGCGATGCTGTCGGACACCCCGGACGCCCCGTGGGGCCAGGTCGGGTCCATCCTCTACTTCGCCGCCTTCTGTGTGGTCTTCTTCATCGCCGGCCTGATCGCCCTGCAGAAGCGCGACGCTTAAAGTCCCCGCTAGTTCTTGGTACGCCCCTAGCGCCGCGGTGCCCGTGAGCACCGTGGCGCTTCGTTGTGGAGTAAAAAAATAAAAATGGATTCGAAGAAGCAGCAGCTCGGTGTGCTGACCTTGGCGGGCTTCGCGCTGCTCTCTGCGGGCGGGCCGCTGGGTACGGACATGTACCTGCCCGCCCTGCCGCTGATCGGCCGGGACCTGGGGGCGAGCCCCGCCGTGGTGCAGCTCTCCATCACCGCCTACATGGTGGGCATGGCCATGGGGCAGCTGCTGATTGGGCCGCTCTCGGACGGCCGGGGCCGCCGGGGGCTGTTGTGCTTCGGGATGGTGCTGGGGCTGGTTGCCTCCGTGGTGTGCGCGATTGCCCCCACGGCCGCAGTGTTGATCGCCGCCCGCCTTTTCCAGGGCGTTGCCGGCGGCACCGGCGTGGTCCTGACCCGCGCGATGATCGCCGATAAGCTGCGTGGCTCGGCCGCCGCCCAGGCGCTGTCGGTCATGATGCTGATCATCGGGGTGGCCCCGATCCTTGCGCCGTTGCTGGGCGGGGTCATCAACGAGGCCGCGGGCTGGCGGGCGATCTTCTTCACGCTGGCGCTGATCGCTCTGGCCCAGATCCTGGTGGCCTGGCGCCAGCCGGAAACGCTGCCGGTGGAGCGGCGCCATGGTGGTGGGCCCGTGCGGATGTACCGGAACATGCTGGGGCTGTTCCGCCGCCCCGCGTTCGTGGGCTATGCGATGGCTTTCGCGTTTGGCTTCGGCACGATGTTCGCCTTCATCGCCGGTTCCTCCTTCGTCTACCAGGAGGTCTTCGGGCTGAGCTCGGTGGGGTTCTCCGCGATGTTTGCGCTCAACGCGGTCGCGCTGCTGAGCGCGAACTCTCTGAATATCCGCCTGGTGGGCCGCCTTGGTGCGCGGCAGCTGCAGCGCGTGGCGGTGTGCTTGATCGCGCTCGGGGCGGTGGCGGTGATGCTGTGCGCCCTGTTCCTTCCCAGGGACGTCGACGCTGCGATGTACGTCCTTGCAGCGTCGGTCTTCGTCGCCACCTTCGGTGTGGGGCTGAACATGTCCAACTCCACCGCGCTGGCTCAGGGCTTGGCGGCGGATCGCGCGGGCGCTGGCTCGGCGGTCCTGGGTGCGGGGCAGTTCGTGGTGGCCGGGGTGATGAGCCCGCTGGTGGGCCTGGGCTCCGACCGGATGCTGGCCCTGGGGCTGTGCATGATCGCCTCGGTGGCGGTGGCTATCGCGGGCACGCTGCTGGCCGCGAAGTTCGCCCCGAACGCGGAGTAGCGCCACAGCCGTCATGACGCAGCCGTCATGTCACAGCACTAACGCCAGGGCAGTAACGACAGGGCCCGGCCCCGGGGTGGCTCTTCGGTGGCTCCGGGGTGGCCCTTAAGTGGCTCCCGGGCAGCTCCAGCGGCTAGATCACGCGTTCGCGCTCGCGCTGGAGGTTATCGATGATCGCCTCCGCAGCATCGGAGAGCCCACGCAGGGCGGGGACACCGTCGCGCAGCTTGCGGACGTCCGAGCGCTCCATCCGGGAGGTGGCCTGGGCGATGAACATCGCCCACTGGTCGGTGATGTCGTTCATGATGTCCACCCCCTTGTCGGTGAGGTAGAGATCCTGAGCGCGGCGGTCGTAGTCATTGGCCTGCCGGTCCACGAGGCCGTCGTTGATGAGGCGGCGAACGGTGGCGGAGACGTTGGAGGCGCGCAGGAAGCGCAGCCGGGCGATCTCGGAGACACCGCAGCCCGGGTGCTGGGAGATGAACTGCAGCACCTCGATCTCGGACTGGGAGATGTTCATATCGGCGCTCGGGCGGCTCATGAGGCGGCGCGTGGCGGAGAGGAAATCGAAGACGCTGGACGCGATTTCGGAGACGTCGACGTCCGGGAGGACTTCCTTTGCCTTGTGCCCGCTGACGTTGGGCTTGGGGCGCTGGGGGGAGGCCGCGGTGCTACTCATTACTGTTCCTCGCTCTTAGTCCTTGTGAGCTGCGTGCGTCAGGGGGCAGTTCGGTGGGGTGAAACTTTTCTTTATGTAGCTAGCCAGTGTAGGCGCGGGCGGGGCTTCTCCGTGGCATTTTGCGGGAGAAAAGTAATTGCCCTGCGCCGTGCTACTGCAGCGCGCTGGTCAGGCGGAAGACATTATCGAGGTACTGCTTGTACCGCGGGCGGTTCTTCCACTCCTTCAGATCGAGGTGGAGGGAGGCTTCACGATAGGCGTCGATGATCTCCTGGAGGCTGTCCATGACCGCGCCCTCGAAGGTCATGAGGGTGATCTCGTAGTTCAGTCCGAAGGAACGCATGTCCATGTTGGAGCTGCCCATGACGGCCACCTCGCCGTCGGCGATGGCGCACTTGGTGTGCAGCACGGCGGGGGCGGGGTACTGGTAGATCTCCACGCCGGATTCCATGAGTTCCTCGTAGTAGGAGGCCTGCGCGTGCCCGACCATCATCTGGTCGGATTCCTCGGAGACGTACAGCGACACCTTCACTCCGCGGTAGGCCGCGGTGGTGACGGCCTCGAGGAGGGACTCGTCGGGAATGAAGTAGGGGCTGACGATCTGCAGGCTCTCCTTGGCGTGATGCGCCATGGAGACGAACAGCCGCAGGTTCGGCTCGGTGGTGAATCCGGGCCCGGAAGGGACGAGCTGCATGAGCTCGGCGCCGGTGTCCTTCTGGGCGGTGGCGAGACGTTCCGCGTGGACAGAAGGGTCGATGAGGTTCAGCGTCTCCCCGGATTCGGTGTACCAGTCGACGGCGAAGACAGAGTTGATGATCGACACGATCGGCCCGGTGAATTCGCCCATGATGTCCACCCACTGCCGGCCGAGTTTGAGGTTGCCGGAGTTGAGGTAGCTGGCGTCGATCATATTCTGCGAGCCCATGAAGGCGCGCTCCCCATCGATGATGACGAGCTTGCGGTGATTGCGCAGGTCAGGCCTGCGGAACTTCCAGCGCCAGGGCTTCAGCGGAAGCATGGCGTACCACTCGATGCCCAGCCGGTCGAGCTTGCGGCCGAGTAGGTGCGATTCCGGGTATTTCATGGAACCCACGTGGTCATACATGAGGCGCACTGCCACGCCCCGGTCGGCGGCTCGGGCCAGTGCCTGGAAGAAGGGGTCGGTGGTTTCGTCCCAGGCCATGATGTAGATCTCGACGTTGACGTAGTGCTGGGCGTCGTCGATGGCGTTGGCGATTGCGCGGATGGATTCCGCGTAGTCGGAGTACATCTTCTGCATGGTGCCGCCCACCGCGGGCATCGCGGTGAGCTCGCGGTTGAGCTGCACCATGGAGAGCTGCTCGTCGGTGACGTCCAGGCCTTTGGGGACATCCGGCTCCCCGCTGGACATGTCGCGGATCAGCTCGTTGGCCTGCACCTGGATCTTGTGGCGGCGCCGGTTGACCACGGGCGAGCCGATCATGACGAACAGCAGAATGCCGATGAAGGGGATGAGGAAAATAGCCAGCAGCCAGGCCATGGCCGAGGAGGGGCGGCGCTTCTGCGGCACCCACCCCAGGGCCACGAACTTCAGGACGTAGTCCAACCCGACGATGAGGAAGTGGTACCACTTCAGCTGGTCCACTACTCCCACCGCCATTTGGACTGGCTCTAGCCACCACATCTGCTTGTTCCTCTTGGCTGTTTAGACGGTGTAGTCGATGATGACGGGTGCGTGGTCGGACGCGCCCTTGCCTTTGCGCTCGTCTCGGTCCACGCGCCCGGCCTCGGGCTTGAGCCCGCGGGCGTACTGCAGGTCGATGCGGATGCCCTCGTTCTTCTGGAAGCGCATGGCCTGGTAGTCCCAGTAGGTGTACTGGTCGGCGATGAGCTCCGTGGCCTGGGTCAGGCCGGCGTCCTCCAGCGCGGTGAGCCGCTTGCGCTCATTCGGAGTGACGTGGGTTTTGCCCTCGAACCAGCTGCGGTCCCACACGTCTTCGTCGCGGGGCGCGATGTTGAAGTCGCCGGTCAGCACCAACTTCTCCTCGGTGCTGTCCTCCCCGGTGGTTTTCGCGTGAGCTGCCAACGCGTCCAGCCAGGCCAGCTTGTAGCTGTAGTGCGGGTCGCGGATTTCCCGGCCGTTGGGCACGTACAGGCTCCACACCCGAACGCCGTTGCAGACCGCGCCGATGGCGCGGGCTTCCTGCTCTTGCGGCGCGTTGAGGTCCTTATCGAAGCCGGGCTGGCCGAAGTCGGTCTGCACATCCTCCAGGCCCACCCGGGAGAGGATGGCAACCCCGTTGAAGGAGTGCAGGCCGTGGTGTGCCTGCTCGTAGCCGGTGTCGCTGAAGTCCGGGAACTGCTTATCCGTGCACTTGGTTTCCTGCAGGCAGAGCACGTCCACGTCGGAGCGTTCCAGGAAGGCTCGGACCCGGTCTTCGCGGGTGCGGACGGAGTTGATGTTCCACGTGGCGATACGCATAGATGACAGCCTACTGAAGCCTGCGGACACGCCCTGCACGGCGGGGCAGTCTGTTCGCTCTGCGGCGACTGCCTGCCCAGCGCGCCCGGTTTTAGTCCAGCTGCAGGCTGCGGTGCCGGTGGTGCTCGGAGAAACCCAGGTCGTGGTACAGCCCCCGCCCGGCGGTGTTGGTCTCGATGACCTCCAGGTAGGCCTCCGTGGCGCCGTGCTGCGCGCCCCAGTGCAGCAGCACGTGCCCCAGGTGGGTGGCCAACCCGTGGCGTCGGTACTCCGGCAGAACCTCCACCGCGGAATAACCCAGGAAGGAGCGCCCGGCCTCGGTGGTGGTGATCGTCGCGCGGGTGATCGCGGCGAGGGTCCCACCGATGCGGACCTGCGCGAAGCCCAGTGTCCCGTCGATGCGCGTGCGCAGCAGCTCCAGGGCGTGTTCGGGCAGTGGTTGGCCGCGGAAGTGGTAGCGGGAGAGCCACTCCTCGGTGGGCTGGTCCAGCACCTCGATCTCCAGGGTCTGGCCCGCGAAGTTGGGGTGCACCAGGCCCGCGTCGCCGGTGAGCGCTGGGGGCTCGCCGAGGTCTTCTAGCTCCCGGGTCATCACGAGGATCTCCGGCCCGCGCGTGCCCTCCAGGTTCTCCGCGGTCCGCCCGATCCGGTCCGGCACCATGAGCGCGGCGGGCAGCTCGTGTTGGGCATAGAAGGCCTTGATACCTTCCACCGGCACGGGCTGCAGCGCCGCATTGGGACCCAGCGGCACGGCGGTGTTGGAGCGCTCGGTGATCCCGTCGCCCGCGCGGCACAGCCAGCCCTCCACCCAGGAGTTCTCGATGCCGGGGAAGGCCTGCGCGATGGCTTCTTCCACCGCCCGGATGTCGCTGTTGCGCACCGGTTTGGTGCTCAAGGTTTTCAGGACGACGACGCTGCCCGCCGCGATCTCTACCGGTTCCTGTGCGGTTGTGCCGGGCTCCCGCTTCCTCGGTGCGGGGCGCACGACCAGCGGATCCACGCTGAGCAGCGTGCCGATCACGTCGCTGACCTCCGGCCGACCGGACTCCGCGAGCCGGCCGGTCACCCGGCGAACCACGACCCGCACCCCCGGGCGCACGGAGACGGGATCAGTGCGGCGGGAGAGCGGGAAGTCCAGGCCGGGGACGCGCCGGGCACCGGCGGCCGCGGCGACGAGGTCGGTATCCACCTCGTGGGGCGCGGTGGCCTTGCTTGCGGTAGTACCCGTCCCTGGTTGCTGTGCGGAGTGATCCTTCATAGGGCGGTGAGTTAGTCCTGTGCTTCGGCCGAACCGACGTCGTCGTGCCCGAAGGGATCCTTATCGACCCCCGGCAGCCAGGTCCGGTTGCCCTCGACGTTCCAACCCTCGGCCTTGAAGGTCTTCTTCGCGGCGCGCTTGTTCCGGCCGATGAGGGTGTCGGTGTAGAGGAAGCCATCCAGGTGGCCGACCTCGTGCTGCAGGCAGCGGGCGAAGAAGCCGTAGCCCTCGACGGTCACCGGCTCACCGTTCTCGTCGATGCCGGTCACGCGTGCCCAGTCGGCCCGCCCGGTGGGGAAGGAGTAGCCGGGGACGGAGAGGCAGCCCTCCTCGTCCTCGTACTCATCGGGCATGGTTTCCGGGACCTCGCTGGTTTCCAGCACCGGGTTGATGACGGTGCCGCGGCGCATCGGGCCACCCTGGGCGGCGATTTCTTCCTCGGTGCGCTGCTCGCCGTTTGGCCCGTCGATGTCCGGGCAGTGGTAGACGAAGAGCCGCTTAGGCACCCCCACCTGGTTGCCTGCCAGGCCAACGCCGTGGGCGCGGTCCATGGTTTCGTGCATGTCCGCGATGAACTTCTTGAATTCCTCGGTGGGCACACCGTTGGCGTCGAGGTCTGGTTCCCCAACCTTGTTGGTGGGGTTGTGCAGGACGGGATCGCCAGCGATGACGATGGGCAGAACAGTCATGGCGACCATTTTAGGGTGCGTGGCGTTGAAGGACCGAAGTGCACTAGCTTTATGGGCATGCCAGCTTCCGTGAACCCTGAAAACTCTGCTCTGAGTGAGCGGGAGCGCGCCATGCTGGAGTTCGAGCGGCAGTGGTGGCGGCACCCGGGGGCGAAGGGGGAGGCGATCCAGGATCGCTTCGGGGTGAAGCCGGTGCGCTATTTCCAGCAGTTGAATCGGCTGATCGAGAAGCCGGAGGCCCTGGACTTCGATCCGGTGCTGGTGCGCACCCTGCTGCGCCGCCGGGAGGAGTGAGTGCTGGGGTGGCGCGGCCCGTGGCTGCGGTGGCGGGCCTGACGTACCGGCTCGGTGAAGCGGGGGAGTGAGTGCCCCGGAATAGCGTGGGATTCTCGGCGCGTCGCTGCCGTGGCGGGTGTGACTGTAGTTAAGATTTGTGTCGTGACTGATTCGAATCGACCACGCCATTCCCTCGACGAGAACTTCGACGACGACCGCCCCCTCAACCTGGAGCCGCAGCACGGCGCCCATGAGGACCCGGTCGACGCCGAGTTCGAGGACGCGGAATACTCCGACTACGACGCCGACGGCTACGACGGTAGCTACGACGATGGCTACGGCGAGCATGAGGACTATGCCGCTGGCTACGCGGGCTACCACGACGGTGACTACGCCGAGTATGACGACGAGTACGCAGAGTACGAGGATGAGTACGGCGACGGCGAGTACGAGGACTACGACGACTACGACGACGAGTCCGCCGCCGCGGCCCAGCGCCACCACGAGGCGGGCCGCCGCCGCATCGGCGGAGCCGCGGTCGCTGGCGCAGCTGGTGCCGGGGCAGCCGGTGCTGCCGCCGGCGAGCCCGGCGGCCAGGTTGGTGCGGAAGCCCGCTCCGGCCAGGGTCTGCCGCTGCGTGGCCTGGCCATGGTTCTCATCGCTGTCGCCATCGCCCTGATCGCCTGGGGTGCGGTCAGCTTCGTCAACGGCGGTGACTCCGAGGACGGCAACGTCCAGGCCGGCCAGGAGGGCGAGGACACCAGCAACCTGAGCCCTGCCGAGCAGGCGCGCCTGGCCAAGGAGAAGGAAAACGCCGAGCGCCAGGCTGCCCGCGACAAGGCCGCCGACGACGCAAAGGCTGAGGCCGAAAAGAAGGCGGAGGCCGAGAGGAGGGATAACGAGAACGCCGAGAACCAGGGAGCGCTGAGCGACAAGGACCGCGAGGCCACCCACGTCACCGTCCTGAACAACTCCCCGATCGAAGGCCTGGCCGGGCGCACCGCTGACGGCCTGCGTGGCGAGAAGTGGGATGCGAAGTCGATCGGTAACCTGCCGGATTCCGCGTACGTCTTCCGCGAGTCCGTCGTGCTGTACCCGGCCGGCGACGCGAAGGCGAAGGCCGCGGCCGAGCAGATCGCCAAGGAGCACGGCCTCGAGGCCCGTGAGCGCAACCGTGAGATCGACGATTCCCTCCGCGACGTCCAGCTGCTGGACGGTCCGGCGCCAGGTGCGGTGATTGTTGTCACGGTGAATGACATGTCTCGCTAGGCGATCTGCAAGGATAGGGGGGGATAGAACGCGCCGGGGTTCCGCGCCCTGGCTTTAAGCGATAGCCGCGCCACGCAGCACCGCCGAATATGACAGCCGTGCTGTACCGAGCGAAGGGATGATTGGGCCGATGGACTTTCCCGGATCTGAACCCACCGTTGGACTCGAGTGGGAGGTCGCCCTCATCGACCCGGAGACCCTGGACCTGGTCCCCCGGGCTGGTGAGCTGCTCGACCTCATGGATGAGGTCTACCCGGGCCACCGCGTGACCCGCGAGTTCATGGCCAACACCGTGGAGATGGTCACCACCGTTCACGGGAACATCCCCGCTGCCGTGGAGGACCTGCGCGAGCAGCTGCTGCAGCTGCTGGACTGCGCCGAGCGCATCGGCGTGGAGCTCTTCTCCGCGGGCACGCACCCGTTCACCAACTGGGGTGACCAGGAGATGAGCGACAAGGGCAGCTACCGGGAGATCATCGAGCGCACCCAGTACTGGGGTCGGCAGATGATCATCTGGGGCATCCACGTGCACGTGGGCGTGGGCTCGAAGGAGAAGGTCTGGCCGATCATCAACGCTGTGATGACGCACTACCCGCACGTGCTGGCGATGTCGGCCTCCTCCCCGGCGTGGGAGGGCCTGGACACCGGCTATGCCTCGAACCGCACCCTGCTCTATCAGCAGCTGCCGACCGCGGGCATTCCTTATCAATTCGCCTCCTGGGATGAGTGGGAGGAGTTCAATCGCGATCAGGATCGTTCCGGCGTGATTAACCACACCGGTTCCATGCATTTCGACGTCCGCCCGTCCAAGTACGGCACCATCGAGGTTCGCTTTGCGGATTCCACGATGGCGATCTGGGAGGTCGCGGCTATCAGCGCGTACCTGCACTGCCTGGTCGTGTACTTCGAGCGGATGTACGACGCAGGCGAGGAGCTGCCGAGCCTGCAGCAGTGGCACGTGGCGGAGAATAAGTGGCGCGCCGCGCGCTATGGCCTGAAAGCGTTGATCATCACCGATCGGGAGACCACGGAGCGGATGGTCACCGACGAGCTGCGCCGGTGGGTGGAGGAGCTCTCCCCGCTGGCTGAGGAGCTGGGCTGCAAGGCTGAGCTGCAGGATGTGCTGCGCTTGATCGAGACGGGCGGGGATTATGCCCGCCAGCGCGCGGCAGCGCGCGCCGCCGGTGCCGCGCTGGAGCCGGGGGTGCGCACCCGAGGGGATGCGGGTGCCGAGGAGGGCTTCACCCAGCCGCGGGCGTGGCGCGCGGCGGTGGAGCTGACGGCCCGCACGCTGCGGGAGACCGCCCGCGACTAGTTCGCAGCTGCCGTCAGCTGCCGCCGGGGTGCCGGGGTGCCGGGGACTTGTTCCGCTCCTCGGAGGCTCCCTCTCATACTCGCCACGCGCCTACACACTCACGCCCCCACGTGCCCACACTCGCCACGCCCACGTGCCCACGCGCCCACATGCCCACGCCGCGAATCCGGCATTGCACAGCACAGCGCCCGCGGCTGCCATTGAGTTTGGCAACCGCGGGCGCTGAAAGCACTGGTGAGGCGCTGGGTTTTTTTGGAGTTGTGCGGCCGTCGCGTGGCCTTGTTGTTGCGCTGTTCCTAGCGGCGGTGCAGCAGTGCTGCGGCGGAGCACAGCGCGTTAGCGATCGAGGTATCGCGATCCGCACCGAAGCCGACGGCCCAGGTCCGCTTCCCGTTGTGGGTGGCGAAGATGAAGGTCGCGGTGGCTTCGAAGATCTCGTACTGGTGGAATTTCAGGATCTCCACGGCCAGGTCGTGATCAGCCAGGATCTCGGACATTGCGGAGGATGCGCCCATCGCGGTGATGGACACCCGGGTGCCCTGCTGGTCGGCGCGCAGGCCGCGGATGCTGATCTCGTACTGGCGCTTGCCCGCAGACTTCCGCTGGGAGCGCAGCTGCTCCACCTGGATGTCGTTGGGGGAGTAGGAGCGCCGGAAGGTCTTCCAGTCCATGCCGCGGGCCTCGCCGCGCATCGCCTTGGGCAGTCGCTGCCCGAAGCGGGAGCGGAATGGGTCCTCGGCGAAGGTGCGGGTGCGCTGGCGGCGCTTCTGGATGCGCGTCTGGGTTTGCGCGTTGAAGGTGATGGAGTTGGAGCGCAGCGCCGGGGTGGTGGTGTAGCTCTTGTGCTCTCGGCGGCTGGTCTCCGGCTTCGCGAAGCGAATCAGTGTGGTGCTCATGGTCACTCTTCCTCGTTGTGGTCGGTCCTGGTGGCGCTTGGCGGTTGTGCTTGTGTGCCGGTTGTTCGGTTCATGGACCGACTCTTAAGCGTGTGCGCTTGTTACCCCGGTGGTGGAGGGGTCAGTCCGCGCCTCCACCCGGGTTGGGTACTCGCTTAAGAAGAATTGTGATCATGGGCATGAATATATCCCTTTCCTTTCACCCCCGCGAGTTGTTCAACAGCTTTTAGGCCCAAATGGGGGTGCAGTAGGTGGGATAGGTTGTCCCATAATGTGAGACGCGACCCGGGGTGTTTTCCCACGGGCCGCGTTCACTGTTCCCTGCCCTTCCTTATGTTTAGGACGTCCCCAGCCTCACGCCTGACGCTCAGCCCTGCGGGATATGCAGCTTCTCCCAGGCCTTCCATCGCGGGGAGGGCTCCAGCAGTTGGTTCTCCTCGCCGCTATCGAAGCGCTTGCCGTCGAAGACCTGGATGTGGCGGGCTGGGTCAGCCCCCTCCGCGGAGTTCGACACAGTGCTGCTCTGTGCAGCGGCGCCTGCGGTACCCGGCGCAGTGGCGCCTTCTGCATCCGCATCACCCCGGTAGCGCTCGAAGCCCGGGTCGAGGTCGTGGAGGAACGCCCGCCAGCGGCGCAGCATGGCCTCGCTGGTGCGGTTCATCTGCTTCGCCCCGCCGAGCGCGAGGGCGAGCTTGCCGCGGCTGGTATCCACCCGGCGGAACAGCAGCGGCAGGTCGAGGGCGTGGGTCGCACCCATGCCGCTGAGCTCCAGGGAAGGGGTGGTCATGTCCAGCCGGTAGAACCACACCTTGCCCGTGGGGTGCTGCTCGGCCAGCAGATAGGCCGGGGCCACGAAGATCGCGTGCCCGGTGAACTCACCCACGGCGGAGCGGCGCTGAACACCCTTGTAGTGCTGGAGGAGTTCGTCGACATCCGTGCTCACGTGCCCGGCGAGCGCGACGGTGCGCGACCACTGGTGCTTGGTGCGCAGCGGCTCCCAGCGCATGAGGCGGTACTCGTCGCGGTTATAACCCACTAGCAGGGGCAGGTCGCGCTGCGCACCCTTGGCCAGCGGATGCTTGGGCAGCAGGTCGCCATCCACGATGGGGGCGAAGGGCCCGGAGACCCCCGGTGCGTAGCGGAGGTTGTGGGCCACGAGGGCCTCGGTGATCTCGCCCAGCTCGGTGGCGGTGGCGTCGAAGAGGTCATCGACGCTGAGGCCGCCGGTCGCGGTGGCGGGTTCGGCGTCAGTGCCGGCGCCCTTGTCCTTGTCTTTAGCCTTAGCCTTAGCTTGTTCCTTATCGACGAGCCCGCGGATCCGGGCAAGTTCCGCCACTGCCTGCTCGCGCCAGTACGTGGCGTTGTCTGGGGTATGCACCATGGCACCCGCTGGCGACTGCGCGATGGCACCGGCGATCACACCTTCCAGGGCTGGGCTGGTCATCAGCGCGGTGACCATCGCCCCGCCCGAGGATTCGCCGAAGATGGTGATGCGCTCCGGGTCCCCGCCGAAGGCGCGGGCGTTGGCCTGGATCCACTTCAGGGCCTCGATGATGTCGGAGAGCCCGGCATTGGTGTCGATGCGCTCGTCGTCGAAGTTCTCGCCGAAGAAGAGCTGGCCGAACATGCCGAGCCGGTAGTTCACGCCCACGTAGATGGAGTCAGTGGCCTGGGCGAAGTGCTCGCCGGAACGTTGGGGATCGGCCGCAGACCCGTGGACGTTGCTGCCCCCGTGGAGGTGAACCGCGATGGGTCGGCGCGCCGTGGCGTCGATCGCGTGCTCCTTATTAATAGGGGCTGGTGCGTCGCCCGCGTCCGTGGCAGGTTCCGCGCCCGTAGCAGTGTCCACGTCCGTGGCGCTGTCCGCGTTGGTCGTGTAGTTGTCCCGCGCCGTGCCGCGCGGCACGACGACGCTCAGCCACAGGCAGTCCTCGGAACCGATCCAACCGGTGGCCTTGTTGCGGAACTGGTAGCAGTACTCGCCGTCCGCGCGGGCCTCGAAGGTTCCCTCCCAGGGTTCGATGGGCTCGGCGCGGCGGAAGCGGCGGGACCCGATGGGTGGCTGGGCGTAGGGGATGCCGCGGAATGCGGCAGTACCGGTTTCCGCGTGCCCCTTCACCGCGCCGGTGGTGGTCTGGACGGTCCAGAAGTCACCGGGCGCGGGGGAGCGCTGTGCCGCGCCCGCCTGTCCGGTACTTTCCTTCTTTTCAGCGTCGCCCATCTTTCCTGCACCACCCGCGTTCGCGGGCGCCTTCTTCGCCCCGCCTGCTACCGATTCCGCCATTGCGCTAGTTCACCTCAGCTGCCGTGCGGGCGAGGAAGAGCAGCTGTGCCGCACCGACGGAGTGGATCTCAGTCGGGTCCACGGACTCATCCGCGGAGTGGATGCGGGCCTGCGGCTCGGCCAGGCCGTAGAGCGCCAGCTCCGCGCCCGGGTGGGCGGAGAGCAACTTATTGGTCAGCGGGATGGAACCGCCGGAGGCGACCTCCGCGATGTCCATGTGCTCCTTGCCGGAAGCCGCGGCGTAGGAGTCACCCAGTGCGCCAGCCAGGCGCTGCAGGGCCGGGCCGGTCAGGTCAGCGCTGAAGGGCTCGGCCAGGGACTCGCGCTCGATGCTCATCTTCGCGTTCGGGGCGTGCTTTTCCAGGTGGGCGACCAGCAGGTCCTGGCACTCCTTCGGCTCCATTCCCGGTGGCACGCGCAGGCTCACTACGGCCGCGGACTCGGCCGGCACCGCGTTGACCGCGTCCTTGACCGGCAGTGCGTCGATGGCGGTGACCGTGATCGCCGGGCGGGCGACGGTGAGGTCATTCGGATTCAAGCCCTGGTCGGCGCCGTAAACCTCCACGCCATCGAGTACGCCGGCGTCGCGGCGGAAGGTGGCCTCGTCCGGGCCCACGCCCTCCCAGGTGGTGCTCGGTGCCAGGCCCTCGACGGCGACCAGGCCCTTCTCGTCGTGCAGGGTGCTGAGCAGTTTGATCAGCTCCACGGTCGCGTCCGGGGCAGCACCGCCGAACTGGCCGGAGTGTAGCGGCTGCTCGAGGGTCTGCAGGCGGACGGTGACCGCCGCGGAGCCGCGCAGGGCGGTGCAGAGGCTCGGCACGCCCACGGAATCATTGCCGGAGTCCGCGATGAGGAACACGTCCGCGGCGAAGAGCTCTGGGCGCTCGGCCAGCAGGTTCTCCAGTCCGTAGCCGCCGCGCTCCTCGGAGCCCTCCACGACAACGCGGATGCCGACCTTGTTCAGCACCGGGTACTGCTCGGCGAGCTCGTTGAGGGCGCGCAGGGTGCCCAGGTGCATGCTCACGGAGCCCTTGCAGTCCGCGGTGCCGCGGCCGTACCAGCGGCCGTCGCGCTCGGTCAGGGTCCATGGGTCGGAGCTCCAGGCATCCATGTTGCCGGCGGGCTGGACGTCGAAGTGGCTGTACAGCAGGACGGTGGGGTAGCCGTCCTCCGGCTCCCGAAGGCCGATGACGGACTTTGATCCGTCGGAGGTGGGGTAGGCCTCGACGGGAACCCCGACCTCCCGGAACTGGCGCACGACCCAGTCGGCGGCGCCGTCGTTGTGCTCGTCGAGCTCAGGCACGGAGTGGATGGACTGGAAAGCGATGAGTTCGGTCAGCGCATCCTTAATAAAGGGCAGTTGTGCCTCGAGGGCTGCGCGGGCCTCGTTCGGGGTAGGGATTGCGTTATTTGTCATGGGATCCAGGGTAACGCTTTTCCGAAAGTTGCGAGCCTTGCACTCAAGGGGTGCGAGTGCTAAAAACGGTGTTAGCACTTGCACTGGTTGAGTGCCAGATAAAAGAACGATCGAGTTCAGTGAGGACGGGTGGAGCGGCACTTGCCCGTCCGTGCCGTCGCGGGCGCTGGATTCGACCCGCATGTGTCGCACCAACTCTAACGGAGGATCTGAAGCCTAATGGCGAAGATGATTGCATTCGATGAAGAGGCCCGCCGCGGTCTTGAGACCGGCCTGAACACCCTGGCTGATGCCGTCAAGGTCACCCTGGGGCCGAAGGGTCGCAACGTAGTCCTCGAGCGCAAGTGGGGCGCACCGACGATCACCAACGACGGTGTGACCATCGCTCGCGAGATCGAGCTGGAGGATCCGTACGAGAAGATCGGTGCGGAACTGGTCAAGGAGGTCGCGAAGAAGACCGACGACGTCGCCGGTGACGGCACGACCACCGCTACCGTTCTGGCTCAGTCCCTGGTCCGCGAGGGCCTGCGCAACGTGGCTGCCGGCTCCAACCCGATGGGCATCAAGCGCGGCATCCAGGCTGGTGTCGCGAAGGTGACCGAGCATCTGCTGGCCAACGCCAAGGAGATCGAGACCCAGGAGCAGATCGCCTCCACCGCTGGCATCTCCGCTGCGGACGAGGAGATCGGCAAGCTGATCGCCGAGGCTATGTACAAGGTCGGCGATGGTGAGCTGAACAAGGACGGCGTGATCACCGTCGAGGAGTCCAACGCTTTCGGCGTGAACCTCTCCGTCACGGAGGGCATGCGCTTCGATAAGGGTTACATCTCCGGCTACTTCGCCACCGACATCGAGCGTGGCGAGGCTGTCCTGGAGGATCCGTACATCCTGCTGGTGAGCTCCAAGATCTCCAACGTCAAGGATCTGCTGCCGCTGCTGGAGAAGGTCATGCAGTCCGGCAAGCCGCTGCTGATCGTGGCTGAGGACATCGAGGGCGAGGCGCTGTCCACCCTCGTTGTGAATAAGATCCGCGGCACCTTCAAGTCCGTTGCTGTTAAGGCTCCGGGCTTCGGTGACCGCCGCAAGGCTCAGCTGCAGGACATCGCGATCCTGACTGGCGGCCAGGTTATCGCCGAGGAGGTCGGCCTGAACCTGGAGACCGCCGACCTGCCGCTGCTGGGTACCGCCCGCAAGGTCGTTGTCACCAAGGACGACACCACCATCGTCGATGGTGCTGGTTCCAAGGAGCAGCTGGAGGGGCGCATCAAGCAGATCCGCCAGGAGATCGAGAATGCCGACTCCGACTACGACCGCGAGAAGCTGCAGGAGCGCCTGGCGAAGCTCTCCGGCGGCGTGGCCGTCCTGCAGGTCGGTGCCGCCACCGAGGTGGAGCTCAAGGAGCGCAAGCACCGCATCGAGGACGCCGTGCGTAACGCGAAGGCGGCTGCCGAGGAGGGTATCGTCCCGGGCGGCGGCGCTGCACTGGTGCAGGCCGCGCACGTCCTGGAGGACAACCTGGGCCTGGAGGGCGACGAGGCAACCGGCGTGCAGATCGTGCGCGCTGCCCTGGCCGGCCCGCTGAAGCAGATCGCCCGCAACGCTGGCCTGGAGCCGGGCGTTGTCGAGGATAAGGTCAACAACCTGCCTGCCGGCGAGGGTCTGAACGCTGCCACCGGCGAGTACGTGGACCTGCTGGCTGCTGGCATCTCCGACCCGGTGAAGGTCACCCGATCTGCACTGCAGAACGCTGCCTCCATCGCTGGTCTGTTCCTGACCACCGAGGCTGTGGTTGCGGATAAGCCGGAGCTGGACGCTCCAGCTATGCCGGACGCAGACGCCATGGGCGGCATGGGCGGCTTCTAAACGCCCGCAAGCTAAGCCCCGCTGCTGAATCCTAGGGCTCGTTTGGGCTCCTTGCGCCCCCGCTTGAGGGGAGGGGTATTAAAGGCCTCCCGTTGGGAATCTTGGTGATTCCTGGCGGGAGGCCTTTGTGCGTTCTGGGGTGCCGGATGGGGTAGGTCGGGGAGGGGTCTCGCCTTAAGCGGCTGAGCCGCCCCATGCGGTGTTCTGAGGTGCGTTACGGCGCCCTGTGGCGTGCTGCACCGGGGTATGTGCACATCGAGCGTAGATGCTCAGGTGTTTCTCAGGAAAGTAAAAAATATAAATCTGAGCGCCTATCGGGAATGCTTTTCATCTGTTCAGAGTGGGTGTTACCTGGGTGGGCTTCTCAGGTTAATTGCGGGTTAACCAGTGGAGATGCTCGATCATGGAAAGTCGCAGAAGGTTATAAATGTGATCCTTTTCACATGTTGGCAGGAAATCGTTATCCTCTCTTGACATAAATATTCCCTGTGCCATAATCGAGAGCCGTAACGCACTAAGCGTTGATCCAATGTAGGTCCCGTGAAAGTGGCGGGGCTGTCATACTTATCGAGGAGTTCATATGAACGTCGACATGATCACCACCTTCCTGAACGACTTCTCCACCTTCTGGAAGAACATCTGGGAGTTCCTGAAGCCGATCTTCAACATCGTCCAGGGCAAGGACAACTTCGGCCCGGTCGGCAAGGAGAACGACCTGAACAACCTGAACGAGCTGGCTAAGGCTTTCGGTAAGGACCCAGAGGTTGGCAAGGGCTACACCCCGGTTGAGCCAAAGGGTTCCTCCAAGTAATTCACTGGAAACCGCGCCGGTTTCCGCCTGCCGCTAGTGCTCTAGCGGCGCACCCTGCCCCGCCCGGCGGGGCCCTCTAAAAACAGTTTCACCACTCGCCTGCGGGCGAGGGGGCCTACACTCTAGGAGTTTCCATAATGGATAACGCAACCTTCTTCTTCGAGACCATGTCCAACGTCGCAGACTGGATCGGCGCACTGTCCAAGCTGATCGGCCTGCTGCCGAACTTCCTCCAGGCACTGGGCTTCTAATTTAAGCCTCGCCGAGAGCTAATAAACCCCGCCACCGTCACGGTGGCGGGGTTTTTGGTTTCACCAAATATGCCTGCGCATTCCGTCACGCCCCGCATGGTCGCGGCCAGCCAGCGCGAGCTGCGATTCTTAATGCACTTTAAGGGGAGGCGTGGCTCACCCCCGGGGCTGTTAAGCAGTAGAATAGAACGCGTAGAAGTCTCACTCACTAGGCCGAAAAACAGGTGCACAGCATGAGCAATACCAACGAAGAAGACATGCACTTCGTCGACCTCGCATCCACCGAGGGGTACATGGTGGATGACTCCGATGAAGACGACCCGGTACTGATCACCCCAGACGGCGAGCGCGTCGACACCTGGCGCGAGGACTACCCCTACGAAGAGCGCATGAGCCGCGATGAGTACGAGCACATCAAGCGCGCCCTCCAGATCGAGCTGCTGAAGTGGCAGAACTGGACCAAGGACACCGGCCAGAAGCACATCATCCTCTTCGAAGGCCGCGACGCCGCCGGTAAGGGTGGCTCCATCAAGCGCTTCAACGAGCAC
>NZ_KV823561.1:0-109351 GCF_001815985.1 Corynebacterium sp. HMSC27B11
CCCCACCCCTCAACACACCTTCCCCCCGCGCGTCGAACTATCGGCCAATCAAATGCGGCCCATTATTAGCCACATTGCCGACCGCCTTATCCGCCTTCTCGCTCACCAGGCCACCCAAACCGTGCTGAGGAGGTGCCGCAGCCATCGCGCGCAACGTCGCCTCGTCACCTTCGAGCCAGAGGCGCACCTCATCGGCCGCGCCGTCCCCGCGAGTCACGCCGCCATCGGCGCCACTCCCCTCGCCCGGCACCAGCACCCGCGGCATCCGGTGATGCAGCCACTCCAGCTCCGGGGTGGCCGCCGTGGTCACCATCGTCGCGTACACCACCCCATCCACGGCCTTACACAGCCCGGCAATGAAGATCGGCTCCCCACCCGCATGCGTGAACCACGGCTGCTTCCGCCGGTCCCCCGGCGCGGGGTTTTTATCGGCGGTCCATTCGTACCAACCGTCCATGACGAACACGCACGGCTCCGAGCCCGCGAAGGTCGGCTTGTCGAAAGCCGTCTCCCCGCGCGCGTTGAAGACCGTCTTCGGCGGGTAGCCCCACACCGCCGGCCCGAGCGTCGGCACCCCGCGGAACGGCCGCAGCACCGGCACCGTGTGGGTGGGCGCGATGTTGTAGTTCTCCCGTGGCCCCTCCCCGACCATCGCGACCCGCTGCTGCTCGGTCCGGCGCCGCACGGCGTCCACGAGCTGCTCGGGCGTGCTGTAAAGGACATAACGGCCACACATGGGACCCATTATCCCCAAAAGATGAGAGACTAGAGCCATGTCGACTAGCACCCACCCCGCCTGGCCCGCCCCCACCGCACGCGGCCCCGTCACCGCGACGGTGCCCGTTCCCGGTTCCAAGTCCATCACCAACCGCGCGCTCGTCCTCGCAGCGCTCGCCGACGGGCCGGCCACCATCACCAACACCCTCATCAGCCGCGATACGAACCTCATGCTCGACGCGCTGCGCACCCTCGGGGTGGGTGTCGAGGTCTTGAGCTCCGAGGGTGCTGCCGCCACCGTGCGCATCACCCCGCCCACCCAGTTCACCGGCGGGCACATCGACTGCGGCCTTGCGGGCACCGTCATGCGCTTCGTCCCGCCCATCGCGGCACTGGCCACCGCGCCTGTCAGCTTCGACGGCGACCCCCAGGCCCGCCGCCGCCCCATGGACCAAACCCTGGATTCCATTCGCGGCCTCGGCGCCGGGATCGGCGCGGGCACGGACGCCACCGAGCCCAAAGCGGAGACCAGCACCCTGCCCTTCACCGTCCTCCCCACCACGGGCGACGCTGCCCCAGCCGGCGGCGAGGTCCGCATCGACGCCTCCGGCTCCAGCCAGTTCGTCTCCGGGCTGCTGCTGGTCAGCGCCCGCTTCGCCGACGGCGTGCGCATCGTCCACACCGGCGCCTCCGTGCCCAGCAAGCCCCACATCGACATGACAATCGACATGCTCGCCCAGGCGAGCGTCGTCGTCGAAACAGGCACAGAGGACACCACCGGCAACCCGACCTGGACGGTCCACCCCGGCCCCATCAAGGCCGTGGACTGGGTGATCGAACCGGACCTCTCCAACGCCACGCCCTTCCTCGCCGCGGGCGCGCTGACCAAGGGCGCGGTGAGCATCCCGCACTGGCCTGCCACCACCACCCAACCAGGCGACCAGATCCGCCCCATCCTCGAAGCCATGGGCGCGACCGTCACCCTGGCAGGCGGCACCCTGACCGCCAGCGCCACCGGCCCCCTGCAGGGGGTGGACTGGGACATGGGCGACATCGGTGAGCTCACCCCCACCGTCGCGGCCCTGGCCGCCCTGGCCACCACCGAGACCCGCCTGCGGGGCATCGCGCACCTGCGCGGGCACGAAACCGACCGCCTCCACGCCCTCGCCGCGGAGATCAACGCGCTCGGTGGGAACGTCGCCGAAACCGAAGACGGCCTGCACATCACCCCCGTCCCCCTGGCCGGGGCCCGCTGGCGCTCCTACGCCGACCACCGGATGGCCACTGCCGGCGCCATCATCGGCCTGCTGGTCCCCGGCGTGGAAGTCGAGGACATCGCCACCACCGCCAAGACCATGCCCGGCTTCGAACACATGTGGGCCCAGATGCTGGACGGCACCGACACCACCGCTGCCAGCGGCACCGGGGAGGCCTAAGCGATGGCACGCTACCAGTGGGATGAGTCCGACGTCCGCGTGCGCCCCAACCGCCGGGGATCGCGGCCCCGCACCAAACAACGCCCCAAGCACAAGGACGCCAAGTGGGGCATGGTGATCTCCCGCGACCGCGGCCGCTGGGGCGTGGTTCTCGATGAGACCGGCGTGGAGGTCACCTGCATGCTCGCCCGGGAGATGGGGCGCACCCCCATCGTCGTCGGCGACCGCGTCGGCGTGGTGGGCGATACCTCCGGGCGGAAGGACACGCTGGCCCGCATCGTCCGCCAGGCCGAGCGCGACACCGTGCTGCGCCGCACCGCGGACGACACCGACCCCTACGAGCGCATCGTCGTCGCGAATGCGAAGAACCTGCTGATCGTCACCGCCGTCGCCGACCCACCACCGCGGGCCGGGTTCGTGGAGCGCGCGCTGATCGCCGCCTTCGTCGGTGGCCTGCAGCCCGTGCTGTGCCTGACGAAGACCGACCTGGAAGACCCGGAGGCCTTCGCCGCCGAATTCCGGGAACTGGACGTGCCCGTGCACTACACCGGCACCAGCAACGAGCTGGCCGAGCTCACCGAGGTCATCACCGGCGAGGTCTCCGCCCTGATCGGTCACTCCGGCGTGGGTAAGTCCACGATGGTCAACCGGCTGGTTCCGGACGCCGACCGGGAAACCGGGGACGTCTCCGGAGTCGGCAAGGGCCGCCACACCTCCACCCAATCCGTCGCCCTGCCCCTTCCCGGTGGCGGCTGGATCATCGACACCCCCGGCATCCGCAGCTTCGGGCTGGCCCACGTGGACCCGGACACCGTGGTGCAGGTCTTCGACGACCTCCGGGAAGTCGTGCAGGACTGCCCCCGCGGCTGCACGCACCTGGGCCCGCCAGCGGACCCGGAGTGCGCGCTCGACACCCTGGAGGGCGCCTCCGGGCGCCGGGCCGCCGCGGTACGCCGCCTGCTGACCGCGCTGCGCAGCAACAACGAGTGGGAGCTCCCCTTCGAGACGGAATAGCCACATAGGCCAGTCCCAGGCAAGGCCATAGACACAAATAAGCCCGCGCGGGCCGCCGAATTGGCGGCGCACGCGGGCTGTGGCTTGCCGCGTAGCTTCAGTAGCTCCCGTACCTTCCAGTAGCCTCCCGCTACATCAGGTCGACGAGCATCCCCAGCTCCTTGCTGTCGTACCAGCTCATGAGGTTATCTTCACAGTCCCCCAGCGCGAGTTCCGCGTCCTCATCCCCCAGATCCGCATCATCGATGCACTCCTTGGCCCGCTTCGTGGCCGCTTCCGCATCCTCGTCATCGGTGTGGATCGCGCGCAGCTGCGTCAGTTCCAGCTGAGCAGGGTCCACACGCAGCACGGAATCCCCGCCAGTCGGATCGGCGGTGAGGTTGGCGTCCGGAATATCCGCAGCCAAGACGACGCGACGGTTCGGGAAGGCCTCCTCCGCACCGGAGGCGTCCTCCGTCGCCAGCAGCCGCAACGACGCACGCGCGGCATCCAGGAAGGCCGTGTACTCCAGCTCCTCGTCATCCCCGGAGGTGTAGAAATCGCGCACCGCCTGCGTCAGCCCGAACACCGCCCCGGAACGGATCGGAAGCACCTGGTCGCGGGCGAAATCCGCGAGCATCGAGTGGGTCGCCGGGATGAAAACGCGCATCCTAGAACTCACCCTCCAGCTCGAAGATGTTCTGCACCTCGACGATCATCCGGTCGAACTGCTGGTAGTACACGCCGATCATGCCGGCCTCCACCGCGCCCTTGACGTTGATGATGGAATCATCCACCAGCACCAGGTCGTTCACGGGCAGCTCCAGGCGGTTCGCGACCTCCTGGAAGATCTTCTCGTCCGGCTTCTCGACGCCGACCTCGCCGGAGAGGACGACGGTGTCCACGTAGCCGTCCTTCTCCCACTGACGGATCGGGTCAGAGGAGGCGTCATCCGGCGCGTTGGAGACGATGGCCACGGCCAGTCCCTCCTCGCGGACAGCGCTCAGCAGCTTGCGCCAGCGGCGGCGGTCTTCTTCGGCTCCATCGAGCACACCATTATGGTCAACAACTAGTCCTCGCATGCCCTATATTCTGCCATTTTCCACTACCGGCGCGCAGCACTCGGCTACGCTGGGGCGCACAGGCTGCGCGCATCGGGGGGATGCGCGGGAGGCAGCGTGGGGACAAGGGGGAAAGATGACGAGCCCAACACTGACTAAAGCGGCTAGCCGCGGGGCTGAGACCAGTGCGTCACAAGTGGCCGCGCGAGGTGACACCACTCGAGGTGAGCGGCATGGTGGCGGGGTGCAGCTCAGCGGAGAGAGGCTGCCTGCGAAGAAGCCGAAGAAGATCCCGCCGCTGGCGTCCGTACCGAAGCCGGGATATAACTTCCTGCGCATCCCTGCGGGGCTGCAGGCGGAGGGGCCAGCCGCGCGCTTCCTCACCGCACAAGCGCCGGCGGCAATCGAGAGCGCCCCGCCGGCCGCTGCGCAGAGCACACCGCAGAACACCGTGGACCTAGCGACGCTGAGCCGCTGGATCGTCCTGTGGTTGGAGGCGAGGGAAGGCCGCCGCGCCCCGATGAGCCTGCGGCGCGGCCCCTACTCCCCGGCCGTCATCGAGGACCTGCGCCGCGCGAGCAGCCCGGCCACGGGTGGTGCCCGGCTGCTGCGGGTCCACGCCCAGAAAACCCGCTTCGGGCAGATCCGCTTCTCCGCCTCCGCGTTCTACGACGGTCGCGTGCGCGCCATCGCGGGCTTCCTCGACGACGGCGAAGGCCGACACGGTACCCGTTCCCCGCAACGTTCGCGGGGCGAGCTCCGTGCCGGCCTGTGGCGGGTGGAACACATCCACCTGATCTAGCTGGCTGCCGACTAGCTAGCCGCCGACCAGCCGACCGCCGACCCGGGCGGCCAACCTAGCCGTTGCCTGACTAGCCGCCGATGGTGTGCTCCGGCTTGGCGTTCTCATCGCCGTCGCTCTCTGCCGGGTCCTCCACCTGGAAGGCTCCCGCCTGGGCGAGCTGGGTGCGCACCAGGAAGAGCTGACGGATCGTCTCCTCGCGGATGCCCTCCTTCATGCGGTTGAACATGTCGCCACCCTCGCGCTGGTACTCCACCAGCGGGTCGCGCTGCGCCATCGCGCGCAGGCCGATGCCCTCCTTGAGGTAGTCCATCTCGTAGAGGTGCTCGCGCCACTTCTGGTCCACGACGTTCAGCAGCACGCCGCGCTCCATGCCGCGCATCTGCTCCTCGCCACCCATCTCGATGACCGCGTCCTCCAGCTTGTCGTACTGCGCGTTCGCGTCCGCCAGAACGGCCTCCAGCAGCTGGGAGGAGTTCAGCTCGCCCGGCTTGCCGTACTCGCTGCCGGAGATCAGGGACTCGTAGCTCATCGTCGGGCCGTACAGGGAACCCAGCGCCTGCCACAGCTCGTCCAGGTCCCAGTCCTCCACGTAGCCCTCGGCGGTCGCCGCGGTGACGTACGCGGTGATCGTGTCCTCGAGCATCCCGCGGATCTGACGCTGCACGTCCTCGCCCTCGAGGATCTGGCGACGCTCGGCGTAGATCACCTTGCGCTGCTCGTTCATGACCTCGTCGTACTTCAGGACGTTCTTACGCATCTCGAGGTTCGCGGCCTCCACCTGGGACTGCGCACCCTTGATGGCGTTGGTGACCATCTTCGAGTCGATCGCCTCGTGATCCGGGATGTTCAGGCGAGTCATCATCGCCTCCATCGACTGGCCCACGAAGCGGGTGATCAGGTCGTCGCGCATGGAGAGGTAGAAACGGGTCTCGCCCGGGTCACCCTGACGCGCGGAACGGCCACGCAGCTGGTTATCGATGCGGCGGGACTCGTGGCGCTCCGTGCCCAGCACGTAGAGGCCACCGGCCTCGCGGACCTCCTCAGCCTGCTTCTTGGACCTCTCGCGGGCCTTGATGATCTCCTCATCCCAGGCCTCCTGGTAGGCCTCCGGGTCCTCCACCGGGTCGAAACCGCGCTCACGCAGATCCTGGTCGGCAATGATGTCCGGGTTACCGCCCAGCACGATGTCCGTACCGCGGCCGGCCATGTTCGTCGCGACGGTCACCGCACCCGGCAGACCAGCGCGGGCGACGATCTCCGCCTCCTGCTCGTGGTACTTCGCGTTCAGCACGTTGTGCTTAATGCCGCGTCGCTGCAGCAGCTTCGACAGGTACTCGGAACGCTCCACGGAGGTGGTACCGACCAGCACCGGCTGGCCCTTCTCCACGCGCTCGGCGATGTCCTCGGCAGCTGCCTCAAACTTCGCCTCCTGCGTCTTGTAGATCAGGTCCACGTTGTCGACGCGCTGGTTCTCGCGGTTCGTCGGGATCGGGGCCACATCCAGCTTGTAGGTCTGCTTCAGCTCCGCCGCCTCGGTCTCCGCGGTACCGGTCATGCCGGACAGCTTGTCGTAGAGGCGGAAGTAGTTCTGCAGGGTGATCGTCGCGAGAGTCTGGTTCTCGTTCTTGATCTCCACGTTCTCCTTGGCCTCGATGGCCTGGTGGATGCCCTCGTTGTAGCGGCGCCCGTCCAGGATGCGGCCGGTGAACTCGTCGACGATCATGACCTCGCCGTCGCGGACGATGTAGTCCTTATCCCGGATGAACAGCTCCTTGGCCTTGATGGCGTTGTTCAGGTAGCTGACCAGCTGGGAGTGCTCCGGGGCGTAGAGGTTATCGATGCCGAGCTGATTTTCGACGAACTCGACGCCCTCCTCCTTCACGCCGATGGTCTTCTTCCGCTCGTCGACCTCGTAGTGGATGTCGCGGGTCAGGCGCGGCGCGATGCGCGCGAACGCGGTGAACCACTGGGAGGAGCCCTCCACCGGACCGGAAATGATCAGTGGGGTGCGGGCCTCGTCGATAAGAATGGAGTCGATCTCGTCGACGATGGCGTAGTGGTGGCCACGCTGCACCAGGTCGTCGAGGGAGTGCGCCATGTTGTCGCGCAGGTAGTCGAAGCCGAACTCGTTGTTCGTGCCGTAGGTGATGTCCGCGTTATAAGCCTCGCGACGCTCCGCCGGACGCTTCTCGGAGAGGATCACGTTGGTGCTCAGCCCCAGGAAGTGGTGGACACGGCCCATCCACTCGGAGTCACGCTTCGCCAGGTAGTCGTTCACGGTGACGACGTGCACACCCTTGCCCTCGAGGGCGTTGAGGTAAGCGGGAAGCACACAGGTCAGGGTCTTACCCTCACCGGTCTTCATCTCCGCCACGTAGCCGAAGTGCAGCGCGGCACCGCCCATGACCTGCACCTTGTAGTGCTTCTGGCCGAGCACGCGCCAGGAGGCCTCACGGGCGGTAGCGAAGGCCTCGAGCAGGATGTCATCGAGCTTCTCGCCGTCCTCGAGACGCTTCTTGAACTCATCCGTCTTCGCCCGGAGATCCTCGTCGCTGAGTGCCGAGTACTCGTCCTCTAGCTCGAGAACCTGATCGGCAATCTTGTCGAGCCGCTTGACGGCACGACCCTCGCCCCAGCGCAAAATCTTGGATAGTCCTAGCACGACCTGCTCGTCCTTTTCTACGTTTTCTACGTCTCGTACGTTCGTTGTCTAGCTTCGACGCATGATCAGCCCATCATTCTACTCTGTTGGATGGGGCTGACGGCAACACATAAAAACTCGGGGCGGCCACACGGCTCTAGGCTTCGTGGCCACCCCGAGTTCAGGAGTTATCCGCTAGTTGTTTTCCGGCTTCAGCGTGATGAGGCCGTAGTCGAAAGCGTGGCGGCGGTACACCACGGAAGGCTGCGAGTTCTCCTCGTTAACGAAGAGGTAGAAGTCGTGGCCCACCAGCTCCATCTCGCTGAGCGCCTCGTCGACGCTCATCGGCTTCGCGGAGTGAGTCTTGGAACGGACGACCTGACCCGGCTGGAACTGATCCTCGTACGGGTCGACGTCGTACTTGCCCGGCTTCTCCTCCTGGTGCGGTTTTGCCTCCTCGACCAGGGCTGCGGTTGCCTCGCCCATGCCGACCGGCGCGCGGTGGCCGGACTTCGGGGTCTTGCGGCGCACCTTCACCTTGCGCAGGGAGCGCTCCATGCGGGCCAGCGCAACCTCGAGTGCGGCGTAGAAGGAGTCCTCCTTCGCCTCGGCGCGGGCGATGTGGCCCTTGCCGGACGCGGTGATCTGGATGCGGTCGGACTCATCCGCGCGGCGTGGGTTGTTCTCGTGCTTGAGCTCCACGTGGAAGTACGTCAGGGTCGGGTCCAGGCGCTCGATCTTGGCCAACTTCGTGTTGACGCGCTCCGCGAAGTGCTCTGGCACCGTGACATTACGACCGGTGATCTCGACCTGAGCGTTCGGCACAGCCTGCTCCTCAGCCTGGAAATCAGCCTTCTTGTTGTCGGTCGACATGCTCACCCTCCTGGTTCTTTCGCTTCAGACCAGCGGCGGATTTGCCGCTGGCTGGTAACGAATGCTTCACCCGCAACTATACCGATCCGCCACCCCGGCTGCAGCGGATTTTCAAGCCTCTGGTGGAGCTTTTCCGGCTATGCGTGGCAGGCGGTCAGCGCCGCCCGGACGGGCACGCCTCGGGCCGCCAGAGCCAGTGCCAGCTGGGCGATCGTCGCCCCGGTCGTGCAGACGTCATCCACGATCAGCACCTCCCCTCCTAAACGGCTGAATTCCGCTAGTTTTCGGACGCCACCTCGGCGCAGCCGCAGGTTCTCCGCCAGGGAGACCCGCCGCTGCAGCCTGCTCAACCCCACTGCGTCCGGGGCGCGGTCGTCCAGCTCGGCGATGGCCACCACCTGCGCCCCAGGAAGTGCGCGCGCCAACTCGCGGGCGGCCCCCGTGACGATGTCCCCACCCCGGGTCTTCGCCGCCGCCCGGCGCGTAGGCGCGGGGACGAGCGCAACCGGGCACAGCCCGGGGTGCGGGAGCTCTCCCCCGGCCGCGAGGTACTCCACCGCCCCGGCCCACACCCGGCCGATCACCTTCGTGGCGGGTGCTCGCATGTGGTCCTTGGCCGCGAGAACGATCGCCCGGTGCGCCCCGCCATAGGGTCCGCAGGCGAACACCGGGACGCTCGGCACCTGCGGGTCGATCCGCTGCGGAGCCACCGTGAGCTCGAGGGCGCAGTCCGCACACAGCGCTGCCCCGGCCAGGCCGCCTGCCCGGCTGGCCCGTTCCGCGACCCGGCCGCAGCACATGCAGTCGTTACGCAACAGCAGGTCCGCTGCCGTCTCGATCCAGCCCCCAGCTGACACGTAGAGCCCCCCTTATGTCCCCGTACTCCCCTTGTTTTACCCCGGCGCCGCCCCGGGGTCCCCGGGATCGGCATTTCTTGCGGGAAGTGCTCGAGCGCCTCCCCCGCAATCGCGCAACGCTAGTGGGCGACCACCGGGATCGCCCGCTGCCCCACCAGCCCCGGCACCTCGCGCCAGTACTTCGGGTCGGGATCATCCCGGTTCAGCATCACCAGCGCCCGATCGTCCGTGGCGTAGATCGCCTGTCCCGTGGACGCCACCGCCACCACCGGGGCCGCGATGTTGCGCGCGGACTCCTGCCGAGCCATCGACCCGTCCACTGCCAGGTGCCACACCGGGGCGTCGTTGGCGCGGGTGCCCACCAGCAGCGTGCCGTCGTGCTGCCAGCCCACGGAAACAGCCGTGTCCCCCAGCTGATAGCCGATCTCCTCCAGCTTGCCCAGGCGCACCCCGCCCCGCTCCCGGTCGTGCAGCACCGCGACGTACACCTTGCCGTCGATCAGCAGGGCGGCGCGCACGCCGTCGCGGGAGACCCGGAACATGCTGATCCGCGCGTCCGGCCCCAGGCGCTCCACCGATTCGGCATCCACCGGCTCCTCCACGAGGTTTCCGGTACGGACCGAGCGCACGAAGCGCTTGATTTCCTGCCCATCGGCCACCGTGTACAGGGCGTGGGCGTCGCCGCTCCACGTCGGGCGGGTCAGGGACTTCGACTCCAACAGCTCCTGGGGCGCCCCCTCCGACTTGCCGACCAGCAGGCGGCGCGGTCTTTCTCCCATCCCCGCGACGGCGGCGAACATGTTCTCCTGGGAGGAGACTGCCAAAGACTCGATGTAGTTCGACGCCAACCAGCCTCCCATCGCGACGGCATCGGCATTGGACTCGCTGAGCTCACGAACCTGGCCACCGGAGACCGCGCGCAGCGTCCCCGCAGCGCTGGCTCGTGGGTCGAACTCGGAGACGTCATTGACCCGCCACGTCTCCCCGACCTCCTCGGATAGCAGGGTGCCGTCAGCGATCAGCCGGTACGGGCCGCGCACGTCCGCACCTGCCAACGTCCACACCACCTGGGCACCCAGCAGCCGGCGAGCCTCCGGATTTAGCCCGGTCAGGCCGGTGAACTCGACCTCAAACTCACCCTCCCCGGTCCGCTGGGTTCGCACCGTCGCCATCGGCGGGATCAGCGAGTTCACCGCGTCGCCCAGCAGCGGGTTCGGGCCATTGTTCAGCAGAGAAACCATCGAGGCCCCGATGGACTGCTGGCGGGTGTATACCCAGCGCCGGTCGGGTACGAGCATCGAGCCGCGCGGGTTCACGAAGTACAGGTCCCGGGCCTCGTAGGCGGAGAAGAAGTCCGCGCGATCCAGCACCACCGCGTCACGCAGGTTGGAAATCCGCCACTGGCCCCGCTCCTGCACCATCTCGTAGGTGGTTTCATAGCCCGTGAACTCCGGGGTGAATACCCCGCCCGGGGAGAGCGTACCCAGCACGTTGCCGCGCACCCGGTAGGTGATCTTGCCGTCACGCACCGCGCCATCAGAGTTGATGAACACGCGGTCCAGCACCTTCGTTTTACGCTCCGGGTGCCACTGATCCGCCCGCTCGGTAGTGAGGAACTTCCGGGCCGCCGCGTAGTCGCTGACCGGGTGGGCACTCGCCGCGAAGAAGTCGCGCAGCAGCAGGTCCGAGGGCTGGTTGTCCTTCGGTTCGACGACGTCCTCCACGTCCGGCATGGGCGAGTAGGAACTGATCACCTCCGGTGCGGAATCGCCCGGCAAGGTGGTGCATCCGGTGGCCACGAGAGTACCGCAGGCCACCAGCGTGGTGCCGATCAGTTTGAGCTTCCTCACGAGTCCTCCCCTTCCGGCCGCGGGCCCTCTTCACCGCCGGAACCGCCGGACGCGCGGCCCGCGGTGTGCTCGTCACGGTGTTCCGCCGCGTTGTCGACAGGCTGAACCTCATTCTCCGCATTGGCCTGGGCTCCAGCTGCCCCTACTCCCTCGGACTGGCGCTCATCGTCCTGGATCTGGGCGTCCTGGGGCTCGGCATCCTGGACGCCATCGGTCTGGACGTCCTCGGTATCGTGCTCGACCACCGCTGGGACGGCCAGCGGCAGTGGCGAGGTCCCGGCCTTCGAGCCCGCCTTGCGCGGCACGGTCAGCCGGAAGCAGGAGCCCACCCCGGGCTCGCCGATGGCGTCCAGCACACCGCCGTGCAGCTTGGCGTCTTCCCTGGCGATCGCCAGGCCAAGGCCCGTGCCGCCAGTCCGGCGCTCGCGGGATGGGTCCGAGCGCCAGAAGCGGTTGAACACCATCTCCTCCTCGCCCGGATTCAGGCCAACCCCGTGGTCCGTGACGGTGATCGCCACGTTGCGTTCCGTGGCCGCCAAGGCAACCTCCACCGGGTGCCCCTCGGAGTGGTCCACCGCGTTGGCCAACAGGTTGCGCAGGATGCGCTCCACGCGGCGGGAGTCCACCTCCGCGGTCACTGGCTCCTCCGGTAGATCCAGGTGGAACTCCACGCCCAGGTCCTCGGCAAGGCCACGGACCTGCGCCAGCGCGGAGTGGACCACACCGCGCATATCGATCTTCTCCGCCGAGAGGTTCGCCTGGCCCGCGTCGTGGCGCGAGATTTCCAGCAGGTCGCCCAACAGCATCTCGAAACGATCGAGCTCTTTGTCCATCAGCTCCGCTGCACGCGCGGTCAACGGGTCGAGGTTCTCCGCGTTGTCGTTGATGAGGTCCGCGGCCATGCGCACGGTCGTCAGCGGCGTGCGCAGCTCGTGGGAGACATCCGAGGTGAACTGGCGCTGCAGGGAGCCAAACTCCTCCAGGTTGCGGATCTGCGCAGACAGCGACTCGGCCATCTCGTTGAAAGAAATGGATAGGCGCGCGACCTCGTCTTGGCCATCCACGACCATGCGCTCGCGCAAGTGACCGGCCGCGAAGCGCTCCGCAATGCGGGATGCGGAACGCACCGGGACGGTCAGCTGCTGGGCGAAAACCCACGCGATGACCACCAGCAGAACCAGCAGCACGATCGCTCCCGCCAGCAGCAGGCCTCGCATCAGGTTCAAGGTGTTTTCCTCCGCGTCCAGCGGCATCACCAGGTACAGCTCGATGCCAGACACATCGCTGGCCACGGGTGTGCCGATGACCAGGGCCTTGAAGGTCTCCGTGCCCTCCGTCATCGTCGTGTACTGGTAGGAAACCTGCCCCTGCTGCACGAAGTTGCGCAGCTTCGTCGGGATCACCGCTTCCTGCGGCACCCGGACCTCGTCGCCAGCGGAAGAGCTCGCCATCAGCACCGGCTCGTAGACCGCGGAATTGGCCTTCGCGGTGGAGCCGGAGTCCGCCAGCACTGCCCTAGCTGCACTGAGCCGCACGGGCAGCGGGTTCGAGGTATCCGTGGCGGCGATCTGTTCCTCCACCGTGGCACGTGCTCGGTGGATCTCCTCGGTGGCCGAGGAGTACTTCGCATTCAGCAGCTGCTGGTTCAAAAAGCTGATGAGCACGAAGCCCAGCGCCAGAATGACCAGCACCGAGGAGAGGAAGACCGAGCCAATCACTCGCACCTGGATCGAGGTGCGCCACTTGAACAGCAGGCGGTACCACAGGCTTTTCGCCGTAGCGGCGGGGTGACGCAGCGCGGAACGCCACGTGGGCCTTTCCGGCCCCGACTCCGGCGCGATGTCCAGCTCCGAGGACGCCCCGGCCCCAGCAGCCTCTGCCCGTGGCTCGCCCTCCCCAGCAGACGCTGCCGGAGAGGCACTTTCCCCCGGCTGCGCTACGCGGTCCACGCCCGCGGTCAGCGCCGAGCCAACCCCGTCAGCGCGCACTGGCGAGCCGGCCGAGCGGCGCGACTCGGTATCAGTCAGCGCGTCGGGCTCAGCCGGACCATTCGGCGGGACGGGGTTGGGCATAAGCTACTCGCCCGACTTGTAGCCGATACCGCGGACGGTCAGCACCACCTGCGGGTCATCCGGGTCGCGCTCCACCTTGGAGCGCAGGCGCTGGACGTGCACGTTCACCAGGCGGGTGTCGCCGGACTTGCGGTAGCCCCAGACCTTCTCCAGCAGCTCCTCGCGGCTGAACACCTGCCCCGGCCGAGAGGCCAGGGTGGTCAGCAGGTCGAACTCGATGGGGGTCAGGTTAATGACCTCCCCGCCCCGGGTGACCTCGTGGCCAGCCGTGTCGATCTCCACCTCTCCCACGCGAATGGTGGTGGACTCAGTGGCCTCCTCCGGGCTACGACGCAGGCGAGCGCGCACGCGGGCGATGAGCTCCTTCGGCTTGAAGGGCTTGGTGATGTAATCATCCGCGCCGGACTCCAGCCCGAGCACGACGTCCACCGTGTCCGTGCGGGCGGTGAGCATCACGATCGGCACCGTGGAGAACTCGCGCACCGTGCGGCAGACGTCGATCCCGCTCATTCCGGGCAGCATGACGTCCAGCAGGATCAGGTCGGGATCGTGCTCCCGGGCTGCGGTAACGGCGTCGTTGCCGTCGCCGACCACGACCGTGTCGAAACCTTCGTTCTGCAGCACGATGGTGAGCATCTCCGAGATCGCCGGATCGTCGTCGACCACCAGAATCTTGGCTGTCATGAGCGCAGTGCTTCCTTCGCTTTTCTTGAGTTTAAAGTCTTTAGTTCTTTGTACTATGCCGGGCAGACACGCCCGCCGGGTTTAGGAGTCCAGCTCCCGGTACCCAGCCTCAATCCGGTCGGCCAGCTGGCTGGCCCGCTCGGCCACTCCCCCGGCCTCCGAGGCCACGACCTGCCACGGGCCCAGCCACTCGGCGGCAGCCAAGCTGCGGTAGGCCTCAAGGGTGCGCTGCTGCAACCCGCCGTCGGACTCGTAGGCATCGCGGGTGCGCGCGGCATCCTGCTGCTCCCGGGACTTCGCCCGCTCGCCGGCGACCTCCGCGCTGGCGTCCACCAGCACCTGCAGGTCCGGCACCGGGGAGCCCAGGTCATCGATCTCCAGGCTGCGAACCCACTCAACCACCGGGTGCTCGGCAAGCTCCGCAGGCTCCTCGCCGTCGGCCGCATCGCCAGCCAGCCGGGCAGCGGAGTACGCCGCGTTGGAGGCCACGAAACGGTCCATCAGCACGATGTAGCCATCGGCATCCAGGTCCTCGAGCGGCTCGGCGACCTCCGCGCGGTCCAGCGCGAAGAGGGTGGCCATGCCGTGGACCGAGTCGATGAGGTCTCCCATCTTCCCGGTCAGTGCCCGCTGCGCGAGCTGGGCGTGCACGGAGTCCTCGTAGCGGGGGAAGCTCACCCGCGCGACGGGCAGCTCCCGGGCGAGTAGCTCGGCCTCCAGCGCGGTGACCAGGGTGTTCTTCCCGGCGCCGTCGATGCCCTCAAAAGCGATGATCATGGGTTCTTCTCGGTCTCTACTTTCCTACCGTTCCCCGCCCCAGCAACGGGCGGGGACGTGCCTTTAGTAGCGGTAGTGCTCCGGCTTGTACGGACCCTCGACGTCCACGCCGATGTACTCCGCCTGCTCCTTGGTCAGCTTCGTCAGCGTGCCGCCGAGCGCCTCGACGTGGATGCGGGCGACCTTCTCGTCCAGGATCTTCGGCAGGCGGTAGACCTCGTTGCTGTACTGATCGGTGTTCTTAAACAGCTCGATCTGCGCGATGGTCTGGTCCGCGAAGGAGGTGGACATGACGAAGGACGGGTGGCCGGTCGCGTTACCCAGGTTCAGCAGGCGCCCCTCGGAGAGGACGATGATGCTGATCTGCTCGCCCTCGGCGTTCGGGAAGCTGAACTCGTCGACCTGCGGCTTGATGTTCACGCGCGTGACGTCGTCGCGATGCAGGAGGCTGGCCATGTCGATCTCGTTGTCGAAGTGGCCGATGTTACCCAGGACGGCGTGGTCCTTCATCTTCTGCATCTGCTCGAAGGTGATGATGCCCAGGTTGCCCGTCGCGGTGATGACGATGTCTGCTGCACCGATGGCCTCGTCCACGGTGACGACCGGGAAGCCGTCCATCAGCGCTTGCAGCGCGTTGATCGGGTCTGCCTCGGTGACGACGACGCGCGCGCCCTGACCAGCGAAAGCCTCGGCGCAGCCCTTGCCGACGTCGCCGTAGCCGCAGACCAGGACGGACTTGCCGCCGACGAGCATGTCGGTGGCGCGGTTGATGCCGTCCAGGAGGCTGTGGCGGGTGCCGTACTTGTTATCGAACTTGGACTTGGTGACCGCGTCGTTGACGTTCATCGCCGGGAACGGGAGGGTGCCCTGCTCGGCGAAGTGGTACAGGCGGTGCACGCCGGTGGTGGTCTCCTCGGTGACACCCTTGATCTGCTCGGCGTTGTTGGTCCAGAAGGTGTTATCGCGCTGGAAGACGCGGTTCAGCATGCCCAGGAACTCGCCGTATTCATCGGAGTCGCCCTCGCCCGGCTCCGGCACCAGGCCGGCCTGCTCGAACTCCTTGCCCTTGATGACGGCCATGGTGGCGTCGCCGCCGTCGTCCAGGATCATGTTCGGGTAGATGGCCTCACCGTTGGCGTCGGTGCCCCAGGTGAAGATCTGCTCGAGGCACCACCAGTACTCGGCCAGGGACTCGCCCTTCCAGGCGAAGACGGGCACGCCCGCAGGCTGCTCCGGGGTTCCGGAGCCGACGACGACGGCCGCGGCGGCCTCGTCCTGCGTGGAGAAGATGTTGCAGGAAGCCCAGCGAACCTCCGCACCAAGGGCGGTGAGGGTCTCGATGAGGACGGCGGTCTGGACCGTCATGTGGATGGAACCGGCGATGCGAGCGCCGGCCAGGGGCTGCTCGTCGGCGTACTCGCGGCGCAACTCCATCAGGCCCGGCATCTCGTGTTCCGCCAGGCGGATCTGGTGGCGGCCGGACTCAGCGAGGCTGAGGTCACGAATCTTGAACTCGAGGTCTCCGATGCTGTCTGGAGTCAGGGTTGCCATGGTCGAATACTCTCCTTGGGTTTCCGAATGCTTTAACTCGCCCAAGTCTAGCCGCCCCACCCGTCACGGTGCCGCCCTGGGCGTGGGGCGGAGGGAAATAATCTCGCGTTGGGGGTGGCGTGAGCTGCCAAGATCAGATAGCGTGATGAAAACGTTATAAAAGACGTCGATCGGCGCTCCGCATCATCACGCGCAGCACAAGCAGGCAAAGGAGGACAGTGCCGTGACTAACACGGACGAGCCGCGCTCCGGCTCCAAGGGCATCCTCAGCTTCGCCGCTGCCGGTTTGACACTCGCTGTGGGCATCACCGTCTGGACCTGGAATTCAGCAGTGTCCAACACCGCGGCCGGCCCGGACGAGACGAACACCTCGGCAACGAGCGAGCTCGCCAGCGATCAGGCCTCCCGGTCCACCGCCACGAACACCAGCTCGAAGGCCACCCGATCCACGTCCTCCCCCGCGCCGGAGCAGGGCGAGGGCATGAATGGCAACGGGACCCCTACGGACCCGACCGAGAAGATCGACGCGCTCGCCCGTGGCGGCAACCTCGCCCCGCTGGGCAACGACCCGCTCCTGCCGCCGGACACCTGGCGGGGCGGCTACCAGGCGCCCTCCCCACAGCAGACGATCGTGGAGGACGCAGAGCCCAGCGGCACGTCCCCGCAGAAGCTGCCGAAGCAGCCGCAGATGCCGGACATGAACCTCCCACCCCTGCCCTCTGAGTGGCCGACCAAGCTGCCCGGGGTTCCTGGGAAGCCACCGTCGAAGGGCGACCCGAAGCCGTCCAATCCAACGACACCGAAGCCAGGGAAGCCAGGTGTGCAGGACGGCACGACCACGACACCGGGTGCCGGCGAGGCCGACCCGGGTCAGCAGCCCGATCAACCGAATACAGGCTCGAGCGACAGCGGCCAGGGCGGCACGCCCGCCCCATCCACGAAGCCGGATAAGGGCACCAAAACGGACGGTGCGGAAGCAGGCAAGCAGGACTCTCCGCAGCCTGAGGCGACCCCAACCCCCGAGCCGAAGCCCCGCCCAGGGCGCTAAAGCACCGGGGCAGACCCCTTCCCCGCGCATGTCGAGCGATACCCCGTAGCCAGAGCAATTCGCCCACGGGACTACATGACACCGTCGCAGCGAGGCTAGTCGAGCGCGGCGGCATCCCCCACGGTCACGATAAAGCCCGTGGCGTCGAACTCAGATTCCCGAGTCCCCTCACCGCGAGCAGTAACGGACACGCGGCCGTCGGCAGCTCCCACCCACACCGCGGAACCGGAGGCGACGGGCAGCTCCTGCGTCGCTGACGTCACCGTCAACTCACCGCCAGCGGCCAGAACCACCGCTGGCTCCTCGACCACCATGCTGGCCCCTGGTCGCAGTGTGCGCACCCGAAAGTCCGCCACCGGGGTGCGGTACTCAGCCGTCGCCTGGTCGCCGTCAGCGAAAACCTCGCAGCGCGGCTCGGCGAGCGGCGAGGCGTCCAAAATATTAAGCAGCTCGGCGACATCCATGTGCTTGGCGGTCAGGCCACCGCGCAGCACGTTATTGGAGTTCGCCATGACCTCCACGCCCATGCCCTTCAGATAGGCGTGCAGCTGGCCTGCGGCAAGGAACACCGCCTCCCCGGGGCGCAGAGACACGCGATTGAGCAGCAGGGCGACCAGGATGCCCGGGTCGGAAGGGTAATCACGCTGCAGCTCCACCACCGTGCGGGCTGCCTCCCCCAGGACCCCCGGTTCTCCGCATAGCGGTTCGCAGCGCTGAAGCAGGGCGGCGACGCGCTTCTCAGCATCGGCGGGCGAGAGGCTCAGCCACTCGCCCAGCACCTCGCGCAGGGCAGCCGACTCGGTGACCCGAGCCGCACTACCTTCCGCCCCCGGCAGGGTGGCCGCGAGCGCCTCGCACTGCGGGGCCAGCTCCGGCACGTCCAGTTCGCGCAGCAGCTCCACGGTCTGCGCCACTGGCCGGAAGCCAGCGAGCGCGTGGAACTCCGTCAGCGCGACGAGCAGCTCCGGTTTATGGTTCTTATCCTGGTAATTACGCGTCGGATCGCCCGCGGGCAGCCCGGCGGCATTCTCCGCGGCGAACCCGGCCTCGGCCTGCGCCTTGGAGGGGTGCGCCTGGATGCTCAGCGCCTTATCGGCGGCCAGCAGCTTCACCAGGAAGGGCAGCTCAGCCAGGTCCGGTCCCAGCTGGCCCGCCGGATCCTGACTAATAGCCTCGGCCAGGTCGTGGGGCAGCCCCGATCCTGCACCAGCCGGGCCCGCAAGAATTTCGCTGGGACCGCCCGGGTGTGCGCCAAACCACGCTTCCGCCTCGCGTTCCGGGGTCGGCGAAGGGCGCCCCATGACTCCCGCAAGGAGTTCAGTGGAGCCCCACTCGAAAGAGTGGATGTTGCCCTTCAGTAGATACACTTTCCTCAGCCTTCAACGCTCGTCGACCGCTTACCGCCGCGGGGTCGGCCATTCAACTAGCCGGCTATTCTAGCCTCTCACCCGCCCGCCGGCGGTAATCCGCGGGGCGTGCCCGCGGAGTTCCCGCAGCTAGCCGCGGATGTGACGCAGAGCCTCCTCGACGATCGCGTCCACCTCTTCCTGGGTCGCCGCCTCGGCGTTCAGGCGCAGCAGTGGCTCGGTGTTCGACGCGCGCACGTTGAACCATGCGCCGCCGGTCAGCTCGACGGTCACGCCGTCCATGTCGTCGCTGTTCTCCGTGCGATCCGCGAAGGCCGCCACGACCGCCTTGGTACTGGCAGCCTGATCCGCGACCTCGGAGTTGATCTCGCCGGAGGCGATGTAGCGCTCGTACTTGCCCTTCAGCTCGGAGAGCGGCTTATCCTGCGCGCCGAGGGTAGCGAGCACGTGCAGCGCGGCCAGCATGCCGGAGTCCGCGTTGAAGAAGTCCGAGAAGTAGTAGTGAGCGGAGTGCTCGCCACCGAAGACCGCGCCCGTCTCGGCCATCTTCGCCTTGATGAAGGAGTGGCCCACGCGAGTGCGCACCGGGGTACCACCCAGCTCGGAGACGATCTCCGGGACGGACTTCGAGGTGATGAGGTTGTGGATGATCGTCGCCCCCGGATTCTGTCCCAGGTAGCGCTCGGCGATCATCGCGCAGACCGTGGACGGGCTAACCGCATCCCCGTTCTCGTCGACGATGAAGCAACGGTCGGCGTCGCCATCGAAGGCGATACCCAGGTCGCAGCCGTTGTCCACGGTGAACTTCTGCAGGTCCACCAGGTTCTTCGGCTCCAGCGGGTTGGCCTCGTGGTTCGGGAAGTTGCCGTCCAGCTCGAAGTAGAGGTCCTTCAGTTCCACCGGCAGCTTGCCGAACACGGCAGGGACGGTCAGCCCACCCATGCCGTTACCGGCGTCCACCGCAACCTTCAGCGGACGGATGTCCATCGGGACCAGGGAGAGCAGGTAGTCCGCGTAGCCGTCGAGAACGTCCTTCTCGGAGGACGTCCCCGGCTCGCCGTCATACGCGGGAACGCCAGCGACGAGCTCCTCCACGATGCGCTCCAGACCCGTGCCCTGGCCGACCGGCTTGGCACCGGCACGGCAGAGCTTGATGCCGTTGTACTGGGCCGGGTTGTGGGAGGCGGTGAACATCGCGCCCGGGCACTCCCCCACGCCCGCCGCGTAGTAGAGCTCGTCGGTGCTGGTCAGGCCGAGGTTCACGGCGTCCAACCCCTGGGCGGTCACGCCCTCGATGAAAGCGGCGGCCAGGCCCGGGGAGCTATCGCGCATGTCGTGGCCAACGACCACGCTCTTCGCTCCCTCTGCGCGCATGAGGCGGGCGAAGGAGGCCCCGACGTCGCGGACGAAGCCCTCGTTGATCTGACCCTCCTGGTCGCCGACCACGCCCCGGACGTCGTAGGCCTTGATGACGGCGTTCACGGCGTCGATATCGCGCTGAGCGGACTGCTGTGCCATATTTTCTCCTGATTGCAATGCTGCCCAGCGCAGGCTGGACGGTCGGGCGGGGTCGGCGTTGGTTCTGGGTCAGATTCTAGTCGTTTTCCTGCACCGCACGCAGGTGGCGGCGGGGGCGGCTGCTCGGCAGGTTGCCGCGGGCCGGGTGGTGGCCGGTGGGCAGCGGGATCTCCTCTCGGCGCACCAGCCGCGGGCCCGGGTCGTTCGGCAGCTCGCCGGACTCCTCGTAGGCCTGCTGCACCGCCTCGGCGAGGGCGAGGAGCTCCTCCTCATCAGCCTCGTCGTCCGCCGCGTGGCCGTCGGCGGCTCCGATGGTGCTCGTGCCGCCGAGCGCCGGTGGCGGGGTCGCGTCCTCAGTCTTGCGGACGAGGCGCCACCCCTGCGGGACGGACGTGCGTTCCACGTGATCCTCGCAGAGATCCCAGCGGTGGGGATTGCCGGCCGGCTGCAGCGGTCCGATGATGGCGATCTGATCCGCGTAATTAAACTCCAACGTCGCCGCGGCCGGGCGCTGGCAGCCGGGGCGGGAGCAATTTCGGTGTACAGTCACGCGGAACATCTTAGCCAGATTCACCAGCTTTCACATCTGCCCGCGCGCCGCGGGGCGCGAGGCCGCCGACCGCGTAGGCTCAATATCCATGAGTCACATCCGCAGAGTGAGGAACGACCCCCGGGGGCGCGGCCCGCGCGGCATTTTGCTGCCGGATCTGCCGCGCTACCGGACCCGCTCTGAGGACTTCGATCAGGCGGTGCTGGATGCCTACGAGCGGATCCTCGACCGCTTCGACGATCAGCTCGTCTCCCTGGATCTGGCGGTGGACCTAGTGCCCCGCATGCGCCTGCAACACGGCTACACGCAGTGGCCCTCAGATGTCGTCGCCGACGGCAAGGTGCCGCTGGGGCGGCTGATCCCCGCGGGCGTGGATTCCAGCGGTTCCCCCACCCGCCCCCGGCTGATCGTATTCCGCCGCCCCGTGGAGATGCGGGCGCGCAGCAAAGAGGAGCGGGCGGACATGCTCCGCTATATCGTGACCCGGTTGGTCGCGCATTACCTGAACGTCGGCCCGGAGATCATCGACCCGCGCTTCGACTGGGATCGCTAGTCGGCCACTGCGCGGGAACGCCGAGGAAAGCCACAGGGAAAAGAAAAACTCACGCGGTCCCGTTCAGGGCGCGTGAGGTCACTCGTGCAGTCCGGCCATAGCGGCCGGGGTGTCGTCCGGACTGTTAGCCGAGGCGCTTCTTCAGCTTGCGCCGCTCGCGCTCGGAGAGGCCACCCCAGATGCCGAAACGCTCGTCATTAGCGAGGGCGTACTCGAGGCACTCATCGCGCACCCCGCAGGCCATGCAGATCCGCTTGGCTTCGCGGGTGGAGCCACCCTTCTCCGGAAAGAAGGCCTCCGGGTCCGTCTGGGCGCACAGCGCCTGCTCTTGCCAGTCCTGCTCCACGGCGTCGAAGAGCTTGTCGAAGTCCTGCGTAAGGTCGAAGAGGTTGTGCTGGCGGGCACCTGTGTCCACTCGAGCCTCCCTTTCCATTGCCGCCGACCCCTGCTGCGGCGGGGCGGGATAGGCCGAGCTCGCTGGCTTATCCACGGCAATACTCCTTACTGGTTCGCACTCCCGGCGCTGTGAAGGTATCGCCTGAGGTGAAAGTCAAGCGCCTCACCGGGTGTGTTGTTATTGCAGCTATATCGAAGATTACACACGTGTAGTTACGTCCCGTCAAACTTTCTGAAAATCCCGCCCGCCCCAAAAGCCACAGCTGTCACAGAGGTCACTATATCGTCCGCAGCAGACATCTAGAACAGACGTTCGAAGGTAACGAGATATTCCGCACGCCCCCACCGGAACCACTACATATGGGCCTGCGATCAGCGGAAGTGACGTCTCACGCACAAGATATTGGAAATTCGAAGAATTTTTATTTCCACCCCCGAAAGTCCCGCCGCAGGGCCAGCATGACGCCTCACCGGTGTCGCCGGTGGGGTCTACCGACCCCCGCCCCTAGCGCGACCAGGCTGCGCTAGACGTCACTGCTGAAGCGGATTCCGCCGTCCGGAATCGCAACGCCCGGCCACACGCGCGCCCCGGACTCCAGCTCACAGCGGGCACCGATCACGGCCCCCTCGCCGATCACGCAGTCCTCGAGGTGCGCACGCGCCCCAATGCGCGCCCCCTCCGCGATCACGCAGCGCTCCACCGTGGCCCCAGCCTCGATCTGCACGCCATCAAAAACGACCGAGGACTCCACGCGAGCACCACCGGAGATCTCCGCACCACGGCCGATCACCGAACCGCCATAAACCAGCGCACCGCTGGACACCGCGGCGGACTCGTCCACCAGCGCCTCACCGTGACGTCCTTCCAGCAACGGCGAGGGAGCAATCCCACGGACCAGGTCGGAAGAACCGCGCACGAAGTCCCCCGGGGTGCCCAGGTCGCGCCAGTAGGCCTGATCCACGTGCCCGAACACGCGCGCCCCGCGGTTCAGCAGCTCCGGGAAGACCTCCCGTTCCACGGACACCGCACGTCCCTGAGGGATGGACTCGATGATGTCCTTATTAAAGACGTAGCTGCCCGCGTTGATCTGGTCCGTCGGCGGGTCCTCCGTCTTCTCCAGGAAAGCCTCGACACGGCCGGACTCGTCCGTCGGCACACAGCCGAAGGCGCGCGGGTCGGCCACGCGCAGCAGGTGCAGGGTGACCTCCGCGTCCTGCTCCACGTGGGTGCGCAGGATCGCGCCGAGGTCCGTGCCGCCCAGCACGTCACCGTTGAAGATCATCGCGCGGTCGTGGCGCAGCTTACTCGCGACATTGCGGATACCGCCGCCGGTGCCCAGCGGCTCGTCCTCGACGACATACTCGATCTCCAGCCCCATCTCGGAGCCGTCGCCGAAGTACTGCTCGAAGACCTCCGCCTTGAAACTGGTGCCGAGCACCACATGGGTCATCCCCGCAGCCTTGATGCGGGCCAGCAGGTGCTGCAGGAACGGGGCCCCTGCCACCGGAAGCATCGGCTTCGGCGTGCTGTTGGTAAGGGGACGCAACCGGGTGCCCTTCCCACCGACGAGGATCACCGCGTCAGTCTGCTCCGCCAGAGCTCGGGTATCAAGGTTGTCCTGAGGCACCTCTGCCATCGCTTACTCCCTCGTGTTCGGCAACTGCTGTAGACAGTCAAAAACTATTCGCTTCACCCCAGACGAACAGCTCACCGGCACCCTGCTGGGGCCGACCGATCGTGGGGTTGGTGTCCTTAGGCACGTTAGCGCGCCAGCGGGTGATAATCCCGCCTCCACGCCGGGGCGCCGAGACACTGGGGCAAATTTTCCCGTCAGCGCGCCACGACCAGGCGGAAGGCTCTGCGAAAAAATGCGCAGCCCCGCAACACACCGCATCTCGGCGTGCGCGCTTCGAGGCCGCCGCTTTCGGTGCTAGCCCCTGCGTTTCCGCGCGGCGAGCCACACCGACACCTTGGCGCGCACCGAGAGCCCCACCTTGAGTAGCAGGCGGATCGGCGCATTCTTCGCCCCGGGCAGGCGGTCGGCCTGGAAGCGGTACGCGGACTCGTGGTGGGCGGGCAGCATCTTCTCCGGGTGCTCACCCGCGGCGTGCCCCTTGGCGTGGCTGATCTCCGCGGTGGGCGTGAAGATGTTCTGCCAGCCCGCCCGGCCCAGGCGATCGCCCAGGTCCACGTCCTCCATGTACATGAAGTAGCGCTCGTCGAAGCCACCGACAGACTCGAAGGCCTTCCACCGCAGCAGCAGGCAGGAGCCGGACAGCCAGCCGGCCTCGCGCTCACGGTCCAGGTCATCGTCGTGACGGTACTGCTTCGTCCACGGGTTGGACGGCCACACCCCACCCAGCAGGGCGTGCCCGATGCCAGCCCCCAGGCGAGGGACGCTGCGCGCGCTCGGGTAGGCGGAACCGTCTGCCTCGCGGATCAGTGGGCCGATGGCCCCTGCGCGCGGGTGGCGGCGGGCGCACTCAAGCATCGCGTCGATAGACCCCGGGGTAAAGACGACATCCGGGTTGGAGATGATGAGGAACTCATCGTCGATCTCACCCGCGTCACGCAGGTCGCGGAGGTTGCGGGCGCCGAGGTTCATCGCAGAGCCGTAGCCGATATTGCCGCCCGAATAGCGCAGCTCCAGGCCCAGTTCCTTCGCATTACCAGCCGCATCCGGGGCGGCGTCCTGAGACTCAGCCCCGGGCCCGCTGATACGTCCGCCACGGTCGGCGACGGCAGCCTCCGGCGCGCCGTCCGTCGAACCATTGTCGACCATGACGACGTGCGCCCCCTGCTCGGCAGCAGCGGGGATGGAGTCCAGGAACTTTGTGAGGTACTCGCCAGGCGAGTACGTCACCGTGATAATCGCTATGGGTGCCACGGGGGGAACGTTACCCCAGAGCCGCCTGCAGTCCGTCCTGCCACGCTGGCAGCGGGGAAAGCCCGGCGGCCTCCCAGCAGCTCGTGTCCAGGTACACCCCGACCGGGCGGCGCGCCGGGGTGGGGTACTCCGCGGTCGGGATTCGGCTCACGCGGGCCGGGTCGTGGCCGGTGGCGTCGAAGATTGCGGCGGCGAACCCCGCCCAGGTCGTAGCCTCCCCGCTACCGGTGGCGTGCAGTAGTCGCGGCAGCTCCGGCGTGCGCGCCTCCGCATCCACCGGGCGCTGGCGCCACAGCGTGATTGCCAGCTCGACAAGCCCCGCGGCGAGGTGCCCGGTAAAGGTCGGCCTGCCCCACTGATCGTCCACCACCTTCGGGTCCACACCGCGGTCAGCCAGCCCCGCCATCGTGTCCAGGAAGTCCCGGCCGGGCCCGGTGGCCCCGCTGAATACCCAGGCGGTGCGCACCACGGTTCCGCCGGCATCCAGCACCGCGCGCTCCCCCACCAGTTTCGTGCGGCCGTACTCATTCACCGGCGCCGGGGGATCCTCCGAGGTCACCGCCCGCGGCCTGCCCGCCTCCCCGCTGAAGACGTAGTCAGTGGAGATGTGGACGAAACCCGCGTTCTGCGCGGCTGCCACCTGCGCGAGCACGCCCGGCGCGGTCCCGTTCACCCGCTCGACCGTCGTTGTATTCGCAGCGTCCTCCGCGGCATCCACCGCCGTCCACGCAGCGGCGTTGATGACCACAACGTCGTGGCCACCCGCCTGCTCGATGGCTGCCCGCAGGGCGGTGGCGCACTCCTCATCGCTGGCGGTCAGGTCCAGCTCGGCGCGGCCGAGCGCCACCACCGGGGCGGCGTGGTCTGCCAGCCCGGCCACAAGCGCTGTGCCCAGCTGGCCCCCGGCACCCAGCACGACGATGCCGGGCACCACGCCACCGGTTGTTCCCGTTCCCACAGCGAGGCTCTCGTACATCCGGTCAGCCTCACGGCCGGCGCCGGTGTTGCGGGCAGCGTCGCCGTGAGCGCCCAACGGGCGCTCGGGGTTGGTCGGGGAATCCTGTGACTGTGGCATGGCGTCCAGATTACTCAGGCCCCACAGCCAACTAAGGCCCCCACAGCCAGTCGGGGAAACAGCAGCCGCCCAGGCGGCCGCTGCGCCCACCCTGGAGGTGGTGGGCTTGGCAGGGGAAAAGGCCTATAATTATCGGAGTTTTGTGTGCCACGAGGCCGCCCGCGCCCCAGCGGATCTGCCAACCGGGAATGAGAAGAAAACCCTATGACTATGCCCCCCAACGCTGGCGACCAGCAGCCCCGCGCCTACCGCTCGCGGACTGATCGCGCAGGCAGGGTGGATTCGGAGCCTGCCACGCCGCGGCGCTCCTCCCGCCAAATCATGCCCGCCCCCGGGGATACTGCCACCCGCCAGATCGGCTCAAAGCCGGTGCGCATGGTTCTCGCCGCGGTCTCAGCGTTGGTGCTGGTGCTCGGCGCGGTTGGGTATAAGGCGATCGGCCAGCTCGACGGGCGGCTCGCCCAGACCGGCGAGCTCGCCCTCGGCGATAACCAGGACGGCGCAACCGACATCCTCCTGGTCGGCATCGACTCCCGCACGGATGCCCAGGGCAACCCCCTGAGCCAAAAGGAGATCGACATGCTCAACGCGGGCGAGGAGGAGGTCACCAACACGGACACGATCATCCTCATCCGCGTGCCCAACGACGGTTCCGGGGCAACTGCCGTCTCCCTGCCGCGCGACACGTACGTCGCCACCCCGAACGGCAACATGAAGCTCAACGGCGTCTACGGCACCGCGAAGTTCGAGGAAGAACAGAAGATCGCCGAGCGCCGCACCGAGCCGGCGGATGCTGAGCAGGAGAAGAGCGACGAGGAAGCCTCCAAGCAGGCCGGCCGCCAGGCGCTGATCCACTCCGTCGCCGACCTGACGGGCATCACCGTCGACCACTACGCCGAGATCGGACTGCTCGGCTTCGTCCTGCTCACCGACGCGGTCGGCGGCGTGGACGTCTGCCTGAAGGAGAAGGTCAAGGAGCCGCTGTCCGGCGCGGACTTCCCGAAGGGGCGCTCCACGCTCAAGGGTTCGCAGGCGCTGAGCTTCGTCCGCCAGCGCCACGGTCTGCCCCGAGGCGACCTGGACCGCATCACCCGCCAGCAGGCCTACATGGCCTCCCTGGTCAACAAGGTGCTCTCCTCCAAGACCCTGACCGACCCCTCCGCGCTGAACCGCATCAACGACGCCGTGGAGCGCTCCGTGGTCCTGGACCAGGGCTGGGACGTCATGTCCCTGGCCACCCAGATGCAGGATCTGGCCGGCGGCAACGTCAAGTTCCAGACCATCCCCGTGACCTCCATCGACGGGGTCGGCGACATGGGCGAATCCATCGTCACCGTCGACGTCGACCAGGTCCACGAGTTCTTCAACGAACTGCTCGGCGAGGACGCCCCGGAGGACGGCGGCGAGAAGGCCACCAAGGATAAGGACAAGGACGGTCCAATCGAGGACTACGACGCGGAGGACTACCGCGTGAACGTCTTCAATGCCTCCAACATCCCAGGGGTAGCCGCGAACGTCTCCGAGCTGACCCGAAACTACGGCTACAAGGAGGGAGAGGTCGGAAACTCCGAGGAGACCGGCGTCTCGGAGTCCCAGGTCAACGCGAAGGATAAGAACGACCCGGCCGCCCGTGGGCTGGCCAAGCAGCTCGGTGGCCTGGAGATCGTCGAGGATCCTTCCCTGGATGACAAGGAACTCTCCGTCACTTTGGCGGGCACCTACTCCGGCCCGGGCTCCGTGCCTGGCACCGCCCCGCTGGTCGAGCCGAATGACCCGAACGCAGGCACGCTGACCGAGGGCATGCGCGACCTCGACGGCGACGGGATCCCGGACGAGGGCACCGAATCCGGCGAGGACAGCAACACCGTCGGGCAGACGGGCAGCATTGGCGGCGACGGCAACCCGGTGGAGAACACCGAGGACCCGACGGCCAAGCCACCGGTCGAGGAAATCGACGCGGGCGGCGACGGCCCGATGTGCGTGAACTAGGCGCACCCGTGCGGGTGGCGTCTCTAGGATGGGGCGCATGGATGCTCTCTCTGCCCTTCTGAACGATCCCGCCGCCCCACGGCTAACCACCTACACCGATGCTGGCCGCATGGAGCTCTCTGCCCAGACGCTGCAGAATTGGCAGTCCAAGGTGGCTAACCTCCTGCTCGGTCTGGGGGCGGGGCCTGGGTCGGTGATCGTCTGCGACGCTGAGCCCGGCTGGCAGCCGGTGACGATCGCGGTGGGTGCGTGGCTGATCGGTGCGACCGTCGTGGACGCCCGCGGTCCCCTCCCCGACTCCCTTTCCGACGCCGCCCCGCCGGTTGCTGCGTTCACGGACTCTGTCGAGTTGGCCGAGCAGCTGGCCGACGACGGGCTGGGCGGGCTGGATACAGTGGGCGGCCTGGGTGACATCGGCGAGCTGGGCGAGCCGATCGAGGAGGTCTTCGTCCTCTCCACCGACCCCTTCGGCCGTGGCGTCACGGAATCGGGCGGCGAGCTGCCCTTCGGTCTGAATGACTTCTCCCCCGAGTTGCGGGTGCAGCCCGATGCATTCCTGGGCTCGTCCGCCCCGGTCGATGAGGGCCGGGTGCTGGCGGCCAGCGGTGGCGAGCAGCTCAGCGAGGGCCAGTGGCTGGCCACCACTAAGAACGACGACGTCGCCGCGGACGGCGAGCGCGTGATCTTCGGCCCCTGGAACAACGCGGTCCAGCTGGCGGAGACCCTGCGGCCTTGGGCAGCGGGCGGGGCCGTCGTCATGAGCACGGATGCCACCCCAGAGCGGCTCGCGGAACTCGCAGCCTCGGAAAACGCCCGCCTCGTTAACTAATAACGGCGGGTACCCGGCCCGCTGACAAGCGCCGAAATACGAAAAGCGCGCGGCCGAAGCCACGCGCCAGTATTGCCAACCCCCTGGTTGCGCTCGCCTAGCGCACGTCCGCGCGCCAGTTGCGGAAGAAGCCCAGGGCCAGCAGGGCCACGACCCACACCGCCAGCACAGTCAGGTAGAACGCCGGGGTGTGCGCATCCTCCATCAGGGCGCCGTAGCCCTCAAGGGTGTAATACCGCTGGATTTCGTTGATGGTATTCGCTGGCATGACGTCGGAAATCTTCCGGAGGATGTCGAACTTCTCGCCGCCGAGGGAAATCAGCGGCTCCACGACGAGCATCCAGACCAGCGGCACACCGATACCTGCGACGCGGGAGCGCAACAGGCTGGCGGTTCCCAGCGCGAGCAGGGTGAACGCGGCCCCGCCGATCAGCAGCGACCAGACGGTATTGTTCTGCTCACCCACGAAGGTCGCTCCTGGCCAGATCACGATCATCAGCACCGTCAGCGCCATCGCCAGCGCAAGGGTGAACACCACGAAGACGCTGGCAACGAGGCCACGGGCGGCCAGCCAGTTCCACCGCGACTGCTGCGTCAGGAAGGCCTGGGCGTGCATCTTCGTGCTGATCTCGCCGGCCGTGGTGGAGGCGCCAAAAACGATGCAGATCATCAGGGCGATCATGCCGCCAAGGCCGACGTCCGAGAAGTCCACCTTGAGGGGCGTCTCCGACAGGAGGAGGTACAAAAACACCGGCCCGCCGATGGAACCGCCCAGCAGGATGAAGTAGGTCAACGTGCTGCGCAGGGTGAGGAGTTTCGTTGTTTCGGATTTCACTGAGCTGAGGAAGCTGCTCATGGGGTGCGCCTTCTTTCTTGTTCTCGCGCTGGTCTTCTAGCTTGTTTTGTTCGGTGCGACTTAACGCTTCGCCCCAGCGCCGGCCACCGCGCCCGTCCGGTATTCCTGAGCTTCGGACGTCGCCGCCAGGAAACGCTGCTCCAGGTTCGCGGTCTCCGCGGCCAGCTTCGTGATGAGGAAGTTCTCCTCCAGCGCGGTCTGCGCCACCAACTCGCGCAGCTCTGCTTCGCTGAGTTCCTCCGGCAGGGCGATGCGCAGGCTGCGGGGCCGCTGCAGCTCCACTTTCAGACCCTTGTGCTGCAGCTTCTCGCTGAGCAGCACCGCCTCCCGACACTCCACGGACACCGCGGTTCCGCCGGCAAGGAACTCGTCCATCGAGTACTCCCCGATCATCTGCCCCTTGCCGATCACCACCAGGCGGTCGGCCGTGAGCTGCATTTCGCTGAGCAGGTGGGAGCTGACCAGCACGCTGCGCCCCTCCGCCGCGAGCGCCCGGATGGTGTTGCGCATCCACGTGACGCCCTCGGGGTCCAGGCCGTTGACGGGCTCGTCCATGATGAGGTGCTGCGGGTCGCCGAGCAGTGCCGCCGCCAGCCCGAGGCGCTGCTTCATGCCCAGGGAGTAGCCGCCTGCTTTCTTCTTCGCCGCGCTGCTCAGGCCCACGATCTCGAGGCACTCATCCACGCGCTTGTCGCTGATCCCCGCGCCGTGTGCCAGAACGCGCAAGTGGTTGCGTCCGGTGCGTGCCGGGGTGAACCAGGAGGCGTCCAGCACCGCGCCGGCGATCTGCGTCTTGTTCTTTAGTGTGGCAAAGGCCCCGTCGTAGGACTGCCCGTCGCGGTACTCGCCGCTGAAGGTGACCTGCCCGGCGCTTGCCCGGTCCAGGCCGAGCATGCAGCGCATCGTGGTGGACTTGCCCGCACCGTTTGGCCCGAGGAAGCCGGTGACCTTCCCGTCCGGGACGTGGAAGCTGATGTCCTTCAGGACCTGGTTCTTTCCGTAACTCTTGCTGAGCTGTTCAACTGTGATCATGTTTCACAGTTTCGTGCCTAGCCCCACCCTGGAACATCGGTCCGGCGGATGATTATCGCCGTTTCTGTTCTTTCATACCGGGGTATGACGTCCGCCCCTTCCGGTCATCCCCGCGGCTCACCGTGGTTCCGCTGTGTTCCTCCACCGGGCTGGCGTGCCTGACCCGGTTGACGCTTAACCTTCGGCGGTCAGCAGCTCTTCCGGGTCCACGAGGTGGTGCTTCAGGGCAAAAAGCACGGCGTGCACCCGGTCCCGCGAGCCGGTCTTCATCAGAACCCGCCCGACGTGGGTCTTTACCGTCGGCAGGGAGATGAAGAGTTTTTCCGCGATCTCCTGGTTGCTCTGTCCCTTCGCGATGAGGCAGAGGATCTCCCGCTCGCGTGGGGTGAGTGGATCCACCAGCCCGAGGTCATCCTCGGCATCCGGCGTGTCTTGCCTCATCGCTGACGGTGTCGTGGCGGCGGTGTCCTCCGGTTGCGCACCCGGCGCGGGTGACCCTGCTTGCCACGCGGCACTGCCTGCGGCCCCGTCCGCCCGCAGGCGCTGGATGAGCTTCGCGGTCGCCGCCGGGCTGATCACGGCGGTGGACTCCCCGACGGTGCGGACCGCGTTGATGAGTTCCTCCGGGTCGGCGTCTTTGAGCAGGAAACCGCTGGCCCCGGCGGTGACGGCACCGAGGACGTAGTTATCGCTATCAAAGGTGGTGAGGACGACCACCCGGGTCGGTTCCCCCGCAGGTCCCGTGGGGGCGAGCTCGTTGAGGATTCGGCGGGTCGCCGCGATGCCGTCCATGGTGGGCATCTGCACGTCCATCAGGATCATATCCACGGGCTGGGCTACGGCCAGCTCGCAGGCCTCGGCCCCGTCGGCTGCCTCCCAGACCACGGCGATGTCATCCTGGCTATCCAGCACCATCGCGAAGCCGGCGCGCACGAGCTGCTGGTCGTCAGCCAATCCCACGGTGATCATGTTTGCGTGCCCCTCGCCTTTTAAAAATTCTTCGGTCATTAGTTCTTCTGCTGGCCTGCTGCCGTCACGGTAGCACTGCGGTCAGACACGCAGCCCTACGCGCCGAGCGGAATGCTGGCCGTGACATTCCAGCCGCCGGGGAAGAGCGCGCTCGACCCCCAGCTAGCCTTCCCACCGTGGATCCGTACGCGCTCCTTAATGCCCGTCAGTCCCCGGCCGCTGCCCGTCAGCTGCTCCTCCCCTGGGGCGTTATCCACCATCACGGTGAGGCGCGCATCCTCCCACAGCAGGCGGACGCGCACCTCGACGGGACCCGCGTGCTTAATGACGTTGGTGAGGGACTCCTGCACCACCCGGTAGACGGTCAGCCCCTTCGTCTCGTCGAGTGGGACCTCCTCACCCTCGACGGCGAGGGTGGCGTGGGCACCGGAGCGGTTGGCGTCGCTGATGAGGTCCTGAATACCGGAGACGCCCGGGGTGGCGGCAACGTCCCGGCCCTCCTCGGTGTGGAGGACGGAGAGCAGGCTGCGCATCTGTGTCAGCGCCTCGCGGCCGCGGGTGGAGATCGTCTCGAGCGCCTCAATGGCCTTCTCCGGATCCTTACGTCCGGCGTAGCGGCCGCCATCGGCCTGCGCGATCACCACGGTCAGGGAGTGCGCGACGATATCGTGCATCTCGCGGGCGATGCGGTTGCGCTCGGAAACTGTGGCCAGCTCCGCCCGTGCCGCGAGATTGGCGACCTCCTCCCGGCGCTCATGAGCCTGCTTGCCGAATTGCCAGCACAGGGCGATGGACACCAGGGCCAGCAGGCTGGCCATGCCGATGGTCATCCATATCTCTGGCTCGGCGACCACTTCCTTGAGGGTGGTTTCCTCAGAAAAGATCGGGTTATACAACCGGTCCGCGATGAACTGCCAGGTGATCGCCGCAAGGCTGCCGACCACGGCGATCGTCAGCCACATACCCCGGCGCCGTGGCAGGTGTGCTCGGATCAGGTAGACCTGCCAGCACACCAGCGGATACCCGAGTAACACTGCGAAAGTCCCGGACAGCGCGGATATAGCCAGACCGATCGCTACAACCGCCGCCCCAAGCTCCACGCGCCACTGCTGCACAACCAAGCCTGCGTAGGAGATGGCGAGACCGGCAAGGAGTACCGGCCCGTGCCACCTCCCGGATTGGCCATAAGCGAAGCCGATCTCCGGGAGGGCGAGCAGGAGGAAAAGCAGCGAGATAACGAGGAACTGCAGTCGGCGGACAGGGTCGCGCCACCACTTCGCGTTGGAACCGAGGGGGCCGGTGCTCAGCGGGTTGTGACCGAGCGCGCCGGGAACTTTGCTTTCGGGCATAGTTCGACATTCTAGGGTCGGCTGGGGCGGGGCTTCGTCGTCCTGAAGTATCATCTTTCCCATGGCCGACGTGAAATTCGATGACGTAACGATCCAGTACCCCGGCGCGGAACGACCCAGCGTGCGGGACCTCGACCTGCACATCGCCGACGGCGAGTTCCTGGTGCTCGTGGGGCCGTCGGGCTGTGGAAAGTCCACCACGCTGCGCGCGCTCGCCGGCCTGGAGGCGACGAGCGGCGGGCACATCGCCATCGGCGGCAAGGATGTCACCGGCACTGAGCCGGCCGCTCGCGACATCGCGATGGTCTTCCAGGACTACGCCCTTTACCCGCACATGACGGTGCGGGAGAACATGGGCTTTGCACTGAAGGTCGCCAAGCGCTCGAAGTCCGAGATCGCCGAGCGGGTGGACCGCGCGGCGGAGATCCTGGGTCTTGAGGAGTTCCTGGATCGCAAGCCGAAGGACCTTTCCGGTGGCCAGCGCCAGCGCGTGGCCATGGGCCGGGCGATCGTCCGCGAGCCGCAGGTCTTCCTCATGGACGAGCCGCTGTCCAACCTGGACGCCAAGCTGCGCGTCCAGACCCGCGCGCAGATCGTGAAGCTGCAGAAGAACCTGGGGGTGACCACCGTCTACGTCACCCACGACCAGGTGGAGGCGATGACGATGGGCGACCGCGTGGCCGTCCTCAAGGACGGCGTGTTGCAGCAGGTGGACAGCCCGAAGGAGCTCTACGAGAACCCGGATAACGCCTTCGTGGCAGGCTTCATCGGCTCGCCCGCGATGAACCTGCTGAGCACCACCGAGCCGCTGCCGGGCTTCGACGAGGCCCCGCCGGCTGGCTACGCGGGAAATGATGGCTCTAAGGAACTGATCGTGGGCGTGCGCCCAGAGCACCTCACCGTCGACACCGCGGGCTCGTCCAACGGCGTGCGCGGCGAGGTCAGCCTCGTCGAGGAGCTCGGCGCGGACTCCTATATCTATGCGGAGACCGACTACGGCACCCTCGTGGCCCGCGGCGGGTCGGGTGAGCAGTCCGCCATTGGGCAGACCGTGGTGCTTTCCCCGGCGACAGGCGCCCGGATCCACTTCTTCGACGCCCAGACCCAGGAGCGGGTCGGGGGTAACGGCCGGGGCTAGAATTCACCACTAGAAAGATATTCATCGTGGGATCTACCCCCCGATTACCTAAACTTGGGGTGCAGACTTTTCAGCTTTCCCGCTGACTGCCACTCATCCGCGCGCCCCGACGGCGCGTTGGTGGGTGGCTTCCCTGTATCTCTCGCCGGGAACGGTCAGCCGGGAATACCTTCTAGAAAGGCTCCACTATGGCAAACCAGTACAAGAAGATGCTGGCCATCCTCGCGGCATCCGGCATGGCTCTGGCAGCCTGCTCCGACGGCGGCTCCGACGACTCCGCCAAGGGTCAGGAGGGCGCCGACGCCCGCGGCCCCATCACCTTCGCGATGGGCAAGAACGACACCGACAAGCTCCGCCCGATCATCGACGCGTGGAACAAGGAGCACCCGGACGAGCAGGTGAAGCTCCAGGAGCTCGCCGGTGAGGCCGATGCCCAGCGCGACACCCTGGTGCAGTCCCTGCAGGCAGGCCAGGACGACATCGACGTCATGGCACTGGACGTCGTCTGGACCGCACAGTTCGCAGCCAACGGCTGGCTCGCACCGCTGGAGGGCGACCTCGAGGTCGACACCAGCAAGCTGCTGCAGCCCACCGTGGAGTCCGCAACCTACAACGACAAGCTCTATGCGCTGCCGCAGAACACCAACGCGCAGCTGCTGTACCGCAACACCGACATCGTCAAGGACGTGCCGGAGAACTGGGACGCGCTCGTCGAGAAGTGCACGGAGGTCAAGGACCAGGACTGCCTGACCGCGACCCTGAAGCAGTACGAGGGTCTGACCGTCATGACCGACAGCTTCATGCGCGGCTGGGGCGGGGCCATCATGGACGAGGACGGCAACGTCACCGCCACCGATGAGAAGTCCCAGGAGGGCCTGCAGGCCCTCGTGGACGCGTACCACGACAAGACCATCTCCTCCGCCTCCACCGGCGCAACCGAGGAAGAGGTCAACCTCGCCTTCACGCAGGGCCAGACCGCAATGGCGATCAACTGGCCGTACATGTACACCAACGCCGAGGAGGAGGGCTCCGCGGTGAAGGGCAAGACCGAGGTCTCCCCGCTGGTCGGTAAGGACGGCGTCGGCGTGTCCACCCTGGGTGGCTACAACAACGGCATCAACATCAACTCCAAGCACAAGGCCACGGCCAAGGAGTTCATCGAGTTCATCATCACTGAAGAGAACCAGCGCTCCTTCGCCAAGGCTTCCTTCCCACCGGTGCTGGCAAGCATCTACGACGAGGAAGACATCCAGAAGGAGTTCCCGTACATGGAGGCTCTGAAGGTCTCCCTGGAGAACGCGAAGCCGCGTCCGGCATCCCCGACCTACGACGCTCTGTCCAAGGCGGTGCAGGATAACTCCTACGCTGCACTGACCCAGAAGCGCCCGGTCGACAAGGTCACCGAGGACATGAAGAAGGCCATCGAGTCTGCTCAGGGCTAAAGCCTCTTCACCCCTCTCGTCGCGATGCGCGACACTCAGGCGGCCACCGCATCACCATGATGTGGTGGCCGCCTCGCCATTCCTGTCGGGGGTGGCGACTATGCTTTTTATGCAACCCGCCCGCTGGTGTCCCCGGCGGGCCCGTCAACGGCAAAAGGAGAAAGCCTGTGAGCACCTCGCCGACATCGGCGGCACCGGCCAACCAGCAGCCTGGACCGGGTGCCACGTCGCACGGCAGGAAGGCGACGGACACGAGCAGGAGCACGCCGCGCCGCGACCTGCGCGCGATCTGGCTCGTCGGCCCGGCCATGCTGCTGCTGGCTCTCGTCATCGGCTACCCGATCCTGCGAGCGATCTATCTTTCCTTCCAGGCCAACCGGCACCTTAACCCGGACACCGGCATGTTCGTGGAGGGCGGCTTCGCGGGCTTCGACCACTACCTCACGTGGATCGCCCAGCGCTGCATGAGTCCGAACGGCACCGTGGTGGAGTGCACCTCCGGCATGCTGCCAACGGACTTCTACCCTGCCTTGGGCATCACCCTCTTCTTCGTGGTGGTCACCGTCAGCCTGGAGACTGTGCTGGGTCTGTGGATGGCGCTGGTGATGAACCGCAGCTTCCTCGGCCGTGGCCTGCTGCGCGCCGCCGTGCTGGTGCCCTGGGCGATCCCCACTGCGGTGACCGCGAAGCTCTGGCAGTTCATCTTCGCGGACCAGGGCATCATCAACTCCCTGCTCGGCACCCAGATCCACTGGACCACCGACCCGTGGGCCGCCCGCTTCGCGGTGATCATCGCGGACGTGTGGAAGACCGCACCCTTCATGGCGCTGCTGATCCTCGCGGGCCTGCAGATGATCCCGCAGGGTGTCTACGAGGCCGCCCGCGTGGATGGGGCCTCCAAGTGGCAGCAGTTCACCCAGATCACCCTGCCGCTGGTCCGCCCGGCGCTGATGGTCGCGGTGCTTTTCCGCACCCTGGACGCGCTGCGCATGTACGACCTGCCGGTCATCATGATCTCCGAGTCCTCCAACTCCCCCACTGCTGTGATCAGCCAGCTGGTGATCACGGATACCAAGCAGGGCAACTACAACTCAGCCTCCGCCCTGTCCACCCTCATCTTCCTGCTGATCTTCGGGGTGGCATACGTGATGGTGAGGTTCCTGGGCGCCGATATCGGCGGAACCCAGGATGCTGGCAGCAAGCCAAAGAAGTCTCTGCTGAGCAGGCTGCGCGGCGGGAGCGTCGCCACGAAGAAGAACGAGCAGAAGGCTGAGACCGACCGCGGCGACGTCCCCGACAAGGGCAACGCAGCGGGCGCGCAGGGCGCGCACACCGTAGATACCGCAGCGACGGGAGGACAGCGATGAAGAAGGCAACCCAGACTCTGCGCAACTACCTCGCCGTCATAGTGATCCTGGCGTGGGGTCTCGCGCCGTTCTACTGGATGGTGGTCACCGCCCTGCGCGACAAGCGCTACACCTTCTCCACCAACCCGCTGCCCAGCCACCTGACGCTGGAGAACTTCCGCGACGCGCTGGCCACCGACGCCGGCAATAACTTCCTCCGGGCGATCGGCAACTCACTGATCATCGGTGCCGCGACCACCGCGATCGCGCTCACGGTGGGCGTGTTCACCGCCTACGCCCTGGCCCGCGTGGACTTCCGCGGCAAGGGGCTGGTCACGGGCATCATCCTGGCGGCCTCGATGTTCCCGGGCATCGCGCTGGTCACCCCGCTGTTCCAGCTCTTCTCCAAGATCGAGTGGATCGGCACCTACCAGGCGATGATCATCCCGAATATCTCCTTCGTGCTGCCGCTGACGGTGTACACGCTGACCAGCTTCTTCCGCGAGCTGCCGTGGAAGCTGGAGGAGGCCGCCCGCGTGGACGGCGCCTCCCGTGGCCTGGCTTTCCGGAAGGTCATTCTTCCGCTGGCCACGCCCGCCCTGTTTACGACGGCCATCCTGGCGTTCATCGCGACCTGGAACGAGTTCATGCTCGCCAAGCAGCTGTCCACCCCCGCCGTGGAGCCGGTGACCGTGGCGATCGCCCGCTTCTCCGGGGCCTCGGCCTACGAGTTCCCCTACGCGGCGACGATGGCCGCCGGCGCGCTGGTGACGGTGCCGCTGGTCGTGATGGTGCTGGTCTTCCAGCGCCGCATCGTCTCCGGGCTGACCGCCGGTGGCGTGAAGTAGGGGTTGGTTGAACGTGTCGAAACCTGAGGACGTGGCGCGGGGCACGCGCGAGGACCGGCCAGTCGGCGGGGCTGCCAGCGGGCTGGACGAGCGCGCCGGTGGAGCGGGCGGGCGCACCGGCGAATCTGCCCGGAGTGGCGCCACAGCCGGCGAGGTGGATCCGGACGGCCAGCGCAAGAAGCTGGTTTGGGAGTCCGCCCTGGGCTTCGTGGGCTTTTTCACCCTGCTGGCCGGGGTGCAGGCGGTGTGGAATGTCTTCCAGCCCGAGCCCTCCCCCTGGCCCGGTGTATTCTTCGCGGTCCTACTGCTGCTGAGCTGGCTGGTGTGGCGTCGCTACCGCCGCTACCGGGAGTACTAGAGCGCCCCTGGAGAGCACAAAGAAAAAGCGCCCCGAGGGGCGCTTTTTGCCTTTCCTGGCCGAGCTGCGAGGCCCGGCGATGGCGTTGCTGAGCTGCGAGGCCCAGCTTTGCGGCAGCTGGAAACTACTCGCCGAGGAGCTTGCGCTTCAAGGCGGCGTCCTTCTCCATGACGCTATCGCGCATATCCTCCTGGTACTTCACCATGCGCTCCATGAGCTCCGGGTCAGCCACCGCGAGCATGCGGACGGCCAGCAGGCCAGCGTTCTTCGCACCATCGATGGAGACGGTGGCGGTCGGCACGCCCGCCGGCATCTGCACGATGGAGAGCAACGAGTCCAGGCCATCGAGGTTCTTCAGAGCACGTGGAATGCCGATGACCGGCAGCGGCGTGGCTGCCGAAACCATGCCCGGCAGGTGCGCAGCACCCCCAGCGCAGGCGATGATGACCTTCACGCCGTTCTTGTGCGCCTCGCGCGCGTAATCCAGCATGCGCTCCGGGGTGCGGTGCGCGGAGACCACGCCGATCTCCATCGGGATGCCGAACTCGGCCAGCACCTCTGCGGCGGGTTCGACGGTCGGCCAGTCGGAATCGGAGCCCATGATCAGGCCGACCTGCGGGCCGGTGGGGGCAGAGTTCTTGTTGCTAGTCATGTTATGTGCCTCCTGGGGCTGATCGGTTTCTAGGCTTCGGTCCAGCCGTCGGACCACTCGGCGGCGACGAGGAAGTCCGCGGCCAGGCGGGCGTCGCGGCGCAGCTGTGCCACCGCTTCGTCGGTCGCGGGCTGGCCTGCGGGCAGGGAGAGGTTCACGTGCCCGATCTTGCGACGCGGGCGCCAGTCTTTGCCGTACATGTGGATCTTGGCCGCCGGGAAGCGGCGCCACACCTGGTCCATCCGCTCGTGCATCGGCATGGCCGGGTCGGCATCGTCGTTCCCCAGCACATTGGCCATGACCGTGGCGGGCGCGGTGAGATCTGTGCTGCCCAGCGGGCGGTCCAGCACTGCGCGCAGGTGCTGCTCGAACTGGCTGGTCACGGAACCGTTCTGGGTCCAGTGCCCGGTGTTGTGCGGGCGCATGGCCAACTCGTTGACGCTGATCGCCAGCGAACCCTCGGCGTCGCGGAACTCGAAGAGCTCGACGGCGAGCACGCCGGTGACATCCAGCTCGGTGGCGATGGTGCGGGACAGTTCGCGGGCCTGGTTGAGGACCTCTCCGTCGTGGCCCGGGGCTGGGGCGACGGCCTCCACGCAGATGCCGCGCTCCTGGACGGACTCGGTGATCGGCCAGGCCTTCGCCTCCCCCGACGGGGTGCGGGCGACCAGGGCGGAGAGCTCGCGGACAAGCTCGACCTTCTCCTCGGCCATCAGCGGCACGCCCTTGTCCAGCAGCTCGGCGACCAGCTCGTTGAGCTCGGCCTCGGAATCCGGGAACCACACGCCCTTGCCGTCGTACCCGCCGCGGCGGGCCTTGAGGCAGACCTTGCCGCCGGTGGTACCCCAGAAGGCGGCGGCGTCCTCGGTGTTCGCGATGGCGGTGAAGGCCGGGACCGGGGCGCCCAACTCGGAGAGGCGCTGGCGCTGGATCAGCTTGTCCTGCGCATTAATCAGGGCCTTCGGCTGCGGCTGGACGTTGATGCCCGCGGCGATGAGCTCGTCGAGGAACTCGTTTGGCACGTGCTCATGGTCGAAGGTCACGGCATCGGCATCCTTGGAGACCTCCGCGACGTGTGCCTTATTGGTGTAGTCCCCCAGCACGACGTCCGCGGTGACCTGCGCGGCAGAAGAGTCGGCGGAGCCGGCAAGCACGCGGGCAGACAGGCCCAGTTCCACGGCCTCCTGCTGCATCATGCGGGCCAGCTGGCCATCGCCGATGATGGTCACCAATGGGGCGCCCGGCGCGTGGGCAGCCGCCCGGGCGATGGACCAGTCAGCAGCGCGGGTCATGCCGGCCTCGGCGTTGGGATTGGAAGCGGATGGTGCAGAAGAATGAGCTGAATCTTTCACACGGCCAATCATAGTGCCCGCGTGTAACTGCGGATCAGCCGGACGAAGCGTTTGGCATAGGGCACGTCCCGCAGCACGATCGGATTGCGGGTTCCCATCACGAACACGGAGACGGTGGAGCCCTTCGCCCGAGCGTCCACGATGTACTCCAGCGGCACCTGGGCAGTCTGGCTGCGCCAGTGCCCGGTGGCGGTGATGAGGCGCTCGTTGGTGAGCATCATCCGGCTGCGGGCGCGGAAGATCATCTGGCGCCCGCAGCGCCGCCAGGCCAGGAAGAGCCACAGCACCACCAGCGCGCGCCGACCCCACTGGGCCGCAACGTAGAACGGTTCGCCAACGTGCATCGCCAGCTGGCTGGGCACGGGGAGGCTATAGCCGAGCAGGCGGAGCGCCTCCGCGTCGAGGTAGTGGTCGATCATCCCGATCAGTGCCCAGGTGACCCCGGTGATCAGCAGCAGCTCCAGCACGGGGAAGAGCAGGGAGCGACGGTTGGGGCACAGCTCGGCGAGAATCTGCTCGCCTGGTTCGAAGGTGATTTTCCCGAAGGCCATCAGCTCTCCCCTTCCGCGGGTCGCAGGTGGGTGACGTCGCCGGCGGCGACGACCAGCTCTCCGCCACCGTCGACGTCCACAACCAGCGCACCGGTACCCTCCACGTCTCGGGCGACGCCGTGGGTGGTCGTGCCGTCCGGAAGGTGGACCACGACCTTCGTGCCCAGGGTGGCGACGACCTGTCGGTAGCGCGGCAGCACGCTCTGCGGTGCCCCGCCCAGCTGGATGAAGCGGCGTAGCCCGCCCACCAGCTCGTCGATCAGCGCGATGGCCAGGCGGGTGCGCACTCCGGGGCCAGGCTCGGCCGGGTCTGGCTCGCTCGAACCCGGATCGGCCATGTCGGGGTTGGCTGGGCCGCCCTCGCTCGACTCCTGGTCGCCCGGCATGCCCTCCAGAACCAGGGAAGTCGCATGCGGCACCGGCAGCTCCGAGCGCTGGAGATCCACGTTCAGCCCCAGGCCGATCACCACGATCGGTTCGGGTTCAAGCTGCACGGCTTCCACGAGGATCCCGCCGAGCTTCCGGCCGTCCACCATCACGTCATTGGGCCACTTCAGCTCCGCCGGGACCTCCGCACCAGCTGCCCGGCTCACCGCGCGCACCGCGTCCACCGCCGCGACACCGGTCAGCAGTGGCAACAGCCCCAGCCGGGTCGCCACATCCACCCCCGGCAGTCGAGCGGCAACAGAGACGATCAGCTGACTGCTACGCGGCGCACCCCACGCCCGGTCCAGCCTCCCCCGGCCCTGCGTCTGCTCCTCGGCAAAGAGCACGGAGAACTCCGGCACCTCCTCGCCTGCCGCCAGCGCCGCCCGGACCTGCTCAGCGAGCACGCTATTGGTGCTCGTCGTCTGATCGAGCACCTCCACGGCCCCACAGCCGAGGGCGGGCAGCACCTCGCGCAAGGTGGCGGCGTCGAGAAGAACACGGGAAGTTTGCATGCCCTTGATGTTAGAACACGGCGCGGACACACCCCGCCATCCTCAGCCACCCAGCTCGTGTGGCATAGGGACTGACCCGCTGCATGATCTAGACTGTGTGCCATGAATCCTCAGAATGACACGTCCACCACGGCCGGAAAGATCGCGGACCTCCAGGATCGCCTGGCGAAATCCCGCCAACCTGCCGGGGAGGACGCGGTGCGGGCGGTCCACAGCGCCGGTCGACTCACTGCCCGCGAACGGGTGGAAGCGCTACTGGATGATGGCAGCTTCGTGGAGATCGATGCTCTGGCCCGGCACCGCTCCAAGGCCTTCGACCTGGAGAAGGAACGCCCGCTGACCGATGGCGTGGTCACCGGCCACGGCACCATCGACGGCCGCCCGGTCTGTATCTTCTCGCAGGATGCGACCCTCTTTGAGGGCAAGATCGGCGAGACCACCGGCGCGAAGATTATTAAGGTGCTGGAGCTGGCGCTGAAGTCCGGCACCCCGGTGATCGGTTTCTACGAGGGTGCGGGCGCCCGTCTCAAGGAGGGCATCATCGCCCTGGACATGTACTCCCGCATCCTGCGCCTGCAGACCCAGGCCTCCGGCGTGATCCCGCAGATCGCGGTCGTCGCCGGCGAGTGCCGTGGCGTGCAGGTGCACGGGATCGCGATGTCCGACGTCGTCATCTCCATCGACGGGCAGGGTTCCCTGTCTATGGACGCCAACCCCGGCGGGGTGGTCGAGGCGCAGGAGACTGGTACCGCCCACATCGTGGTCCCCGACGAGTCCGCCGCACAGGACACGGTGGCCGACGTTCTGACCTACCTGCCCTCCAATAACCGGGCGATCGCACCGGCCACGGAGCCTGTAAACACCGAGCTGGCGAACCGCCGCGCCGAGGAGGGTGCCGACGCTGCCGCGCTGGTCCACGAGATCAACCACCTGATCCCGGACTCCGGGTCCGAAACCTACGACGTCCGCGATGTGCTGGCCGCAGTCCTGGACGAGGACAGCCTGCTGGAGCTGAGCCTGGGCTTCGCGCCGAACATCATCACCGGCTTCGCCCGCCTTGAAGGTCGCGTAGTCGGCGTGATCGCCAACCAGCCCACCGTCAAGGCGGGTGGCATCGACATCGACTCCGCGGAGAAGGTCAGCTACTTCATCCAGCTCTGCGACGCCTTCAACGTGCCCCTGGTCTCCTTCGTCGACGCTCCGGGCTTCCTGCCGGAGGAGGCGGACGCGCCGGTGATCCGCCGCACCGCGAAGCTCTTCCACACCACGGCTGCGGCATCGGTCGGCAAGATCACGGTGATCACCCGCAAGGCCACCGGCGCCGCCTACCTGGCCCTGGCTGCGAAGCGGATGGGCACGGACCTGGTCTTCGCGTGGCCGACCGCGGAGGTTGCGGTGGCGGACGCTGATACCTTCGCCGCCGAGATCGGCGCGGACGAGGCAAGCGCCCAGGATCCCTACGAGGCCGCGGCGAGCGGGCTGGTCGATGCGGTGCTGCCGCCGAGTGAGACCCGCCAGAAGCTGGTGGAAGGCCTCGCCCTGCTGGAGCGCAAGGTTGAGGACGGCTACCCGCGCAAGCACAGCATCGTCACCTTCTAGCGCCCCGCTGCCCACCGAGCCCCCGCCAAGCACACGTTTGGAGCATCAATGAGCAGAAAGTTTTCCCGCGCCCGCCGCAAGACACAGCCAACAGAGCTCACCAGCGCACGGCTGACCCACCGCACCGGTGCCGCGTCGGCTGAGAAGGAGGCGCCGCAGGCGGAGCCACAGGCCGCCGTCGAGGTGGTGAAGGGCAATCCCACGCCCGTCCAGCGCCAGGCCCTCGAACAGCTGGTGGGCGAGCTCACCGAGCAGGCCGAAGAGCGCCGCCGCGCCAAGCCGAACACCCGCGGCTGGTATGGCTCCGCGGGCGAGCCCTTTCCCAATGCCCCGGAGCCGAATCCGGCGGGCTTCCGCAGCCCGAATCTGCCGCAGGCCTAGCTGCCGCTCATCGCGGCGGCGGCACACCGATACTTAACTCCCGTCCCTTTCAAGGAGCGAGACATGCCTGACTCCCAGGCCACCCCACGCATCGTGCTGGCGTCCTCCTCCCCCTCCCGGCTCTCCATCCTGCGCAGCGCCGGGGTGGAGCCAGTAGTCCAGGTCTCCGGTGTGGACGAGGACGCCGCGATGCAGCGTTTGATCGACGAGGCCGCGAGCCAGGGGCGTACCCCCCCCCCCGCCGAAAAGGTCTGCCACTTGGCCAAGGCCAAGGCGAATGCCGTCCTGGAGGATGGGCTCCAGCTGGGCGAGGGCGACGTCCTGATTGGCGGGGACAGCATGCTGCTGCTCGACGGGGAGCTGCAGGGAAAGCCGCACACCGCGGAGGAGACCGTGCGCCGCTGGCAGCAGCAACGGGGCAAACGGGCGGAGCTGATCACCGGGCACGCGATCTACCACGACGGGCACTGGTTCGAGGGTTCCTCGGCCACGAGTGTGTTCTTCGCGGATGCCAGCGATAAGGACATCGAGGCCTACGCCGCCTCCGGCGAGCCCTGGGGCTGCGCGGGCGCGTTCACGCTGGAGGCCCTCGGCGGCTGGTTCATCGACCGCATCGAGGGGGATCCTTCCAGCGTCATCGGGCTATCCCTGCCGCTGGTGCGCCAGGCGCTGGAGCACTTCGGGCTCAGCGTCTCGGATTTCTGGAACCGCTAGCCCCGGCCAGGGTGGCTGATACGGTCATCGCCCCGGCGCGCCACCGGCATCAGCTTCGGGGGCTAGCCGGGTTCCCAACGTCGCGGTGTGCCCTGCCTATCACCCTCGCTCGGCGATCGGCACGACCTTCCGCTGCTGAGGCCCGTTGTAGGCCGACAGCGGGCGGATCAGCGAGTTGTTCTCGTACTGCTCCACGATGTGTGCCGTCCACCCCGCCACGCGGGCGATGACGAATAGTGGCGTGAAGAAGTCCACCGGGAAGCCCAGTAGGTAATAGGCGGGGCCGGCCGGGAAGTCGAGATTCGGCTTGATCCCGGTGCGCTTGTCCATTGCCGCGGCGAGGTTCTCGTACATCGCCACCCACTTGGCCCCGTCGTGGCGCTCGGCCAGCGCGCGGAAGGACTGCTCCATGCTCGGCACGCGGCTATCCCCGTTCTTGTAGACGCGGTGGCCGAAGCCCATGATGAGCTCCTTGTTATCGAGGGTCGTGTTGACCCACTCCTCTGCCTTCGCCGGGTCGTCGACCTCCAGCATGGTGTGCATGACGAACTCATTGGCACCGCCGTGCAGTGGCCCCTTCAGTGCGCCGATCGCGCCGGTGATCGCGGAGTACACGTCAGAGCGGGTCGAGGTGATGACGCGGCTGGTGAAGGTGGAGGCGTTGAAGGAGTGCTCGGCGTAGAGGATGAGCGACTTCTCGAAGTCCCGCACGTCCTCGGGGTTGCTCGCCGGCGAGTCCGGCCCGTTGCCGAAGACCATGGCCAGCAGGTTTTCCGCCACCCCCTTCTCCGGGTCCGGGGCAACGATATCCTCGCCCTGTCGGCGGCGGATGTCCATGGCCATGGCCATCGGCAGCTGGGCCAGCAGGTTGTGGCCGACGTGCGTGATGTGCTCCCGGTCTGGGGTGAAGTGCTCCGGGTCCTTGGTCCCCATGTAACTCACCGCAGTGCGCATGACGTCCATGGGGTGGCAGTCGGTGGGCAGGGAGTGGATCAGGGAGATCAGCCCGGCATCGAGCTTGCGGTAGGAGCGGCCTGCTTTGTTGAACTCGGTCAGCTGTTCTTCGGTGGGCAGTTCGCCGTTCCACAGGAGGTAGAACACCTCCTCAAAGGTGCAGTTTTCGACGAGGTCCTGGACGGCGTAGCCGCGGTAGGTCAGCGAGTTCGTCTCCGGCATGACCTTCGAGACACTGGTGTAGTCGGCGACCACCCCGTAGAGCCCCTTGCGGACCTCCGGCTGCTCGGCTGCGTTGTTCTGGGCGTTGGCGTTTTGCGTGTTCGTGCTCATGGTGGAAGCTCCTTTGCTCCTCGTTGCTGTGGCTCAGGTGGTGCTCTTGGGCTTTGGTGCTTGCGGCTCGGGCGCTGCGTGGAATCGGTTGCTGTTGGTCTTCGGGCCCCTCCGCGCCCGTCCTCCGCGCCCGTCGAGGTTCCGCTGCGCGCTAGAAGATGCCCCGCGGGATCTGCGGCGCGCGACCCAGGGTGTCCGCTGAGAATCGGATGTTGAGCTCCCCGAATTCCGCAGCACTCATCGCCGGCAGCTTTTCGGCTGCGTCCAGGAAGCGGTTCTGCTCCGCCTCGTCGATGACGCCCTCCGCCAGAGTCCGGAACTTTTCGACGTAGTTGGCGCGTTCGAAAGGACGCTCGCCCAACGGGTGCGCGTCGGCGACGGCGAGCTCGTCCTCAATGACGGTGCCGTCCTTCAGCGTGATCACCGCGCGGGCCCCGAAGGCCTTCTCCGCGGGGTCCTCGGAGTGGTAGCGGCGGGTCCACTCCGGATCCTCCACCGTGGAGATCTTCCGCCACAGCTCGATGGTCTCCGGCCGCTGCGCCCGCTCCGGGGCGTAGCTGTGTTCGTGATGCCACGTGCCGTCCTCGAGAGCCACGGCGAAGATGTACATCACCGAGTGGTCGAGGGTCTCGCGCGAGGCGTGCGGGTCGAACTTCTGCGGGTCTCCGGAGCCGGTGCCGATGACGTAGTGCGTGTGGTGGCTGGTGTGCAGCACGATGGATTCGATCTGGCTCAGGTCGCCGACTTGATCGCGCATGCGCCGGGCCAGGTCGATGGGTGCCTGGGACTGGTACTCGGCGGAGTGCTCCTTGGTATAGGTGTCCATGATCCCGCGCTTGGGCTCCCCCGGCTCCGGCAGCGGAACCGTGTACTCGCCCTCCGGCCCGTCCAGGAGCCAGGCGATCACGCCGTCCTCGCCCTCCCAGATCGGGGCGGGCGCCCCCTCCCCGCGCAGTGCACGGTCGACTGCCTCGATACCCATCTTCCCGGCGAAGGCTGGGGCGTGGGCCTTCCAGCTGGAGATCTCTCCCTTGCGGGACTGGCGGGTCGCGGTCGTGGTGTGCAGCGCCTGGCCGATGGCCTGGTAGATCTGCTCCGGATCCAGCGACAGCAGGGTACCCAGGCCCGCAGCCACACCCGGACCCAGATGGGCCACGTGGTCGATCTTGTGTTTATGCAGGCAGATCCCCTTCACGAGGTTGACCTGGGTCTCATAAGCCGTGGCAATCCCCCGGACCACGTCCTTGCCGGTCAGCCCCAGGTCCGCACCGCGGTGCTGGGCGACCGCGAGCACGGCGGGGATGTTATCCCCCGGGTGGGAGTAGTCCGCAGCCAGGAAGGTGTCGTGGAAGTCCAGTTCTCGCACCGCCACCCCGTTGGCCCAGGCCGCCCACTCCGGGGAGACCCTGTCCGTCACACCGAAGACGGTCGCACCCTCCCCCTGCAGCGGACGGCCGACCGATAGGGCCTGGGCGCGGGCGGAAGACACCGGGCGGCGCAGCACCGAGGCCACCGCGACGGCCGCGTTGTCGATCACGCGGTTGACGACCATCTCCTCGACGTCCTCGTCGACGGCGACGGGGTCGGCAGCCATCGTCGCGATCTTCCACGCCAGATGTTCCTCCCTCGGGAACTCTTCGGCAGACTTTCGGGTACGGACAACGTGGTTTTTCACTATGAGCCTCCTCACAACTCCTTAGCTTGGCGAAAATAATAGACTGCACAGCAGACACGCGAAGCACTTTCCCTAAAGCCAGCGAGTGAGAGAATTCATAGTTGGCTTGTGAGGGCACGTCAGCCCCACCCCAGTTCAGTAGAGCTTGAGCAAAACACCGCGTGCCAGGTAACAATTCGGAAACGAATAGCGGTAGGGTGATGAGTTCAAAGAGGACCCACATTGGAGGAGTTAACGTCGTGACGGCCAAGACGGATCAGGTGTCGAGCGCGCCAGCTCAAGATGCTGCTGCGACGGCCAGCTCCGAGGGCATCACCCCCATCAAGAAGGTGATGATCGCCAACCGCGGCGAAATCGCGATCCGCATCATCCGCGCCGCACAGGACGAGGGCATCGCCTCCGTCGCGGTCTACGCCGAGCCGGATGCCGACGCCCCGTACGTCCGCATGGCCGACGAGGCCTTCGCGCTGGGCGGGCAGACCTCCGCCGAGAGCTACCTGAACATCGACAAGCTGATCGCCGCGGCCAAGGAGTCCGGCGCCGATGCCATCCACCCCGGCTACGGCTTCCTCGCAGAGAACGCGGACTTCGCCCGCGCCGTCATCGACGCTGGCCTGAACTGGATCGGCCCGCCGCCGGAGGCCATCGACCGCCTCGGCGACAAGGTCACCGCACGCCAGATCGCCGCGATGGTCGATGCTCCCATGACACCGGGAACGAAGCACCCCGTTTCCAGCGCCGCCGAGGTCGAGGAGTTCGCCAAGGAACACGGCCTCCCGGTTGCCGTGAAGGCCTCCTTCGGTGGCGGTGGCCGCGGCATGAAGGTCGCCTACACGATGGAGGAGATCCCAGATCTCTTCGACTCCGCCACCCGCGAGGCCATCGCAGCCTTCGGCCGCGGCGAGTGCTTCGTCGAGCGCTACCTCGACCGCGCCCGCCACGTGGAGGCGCAGGTCATGGCAGATAAGCACGGCAACGTCCTGGTCGCCTCCACCCGCGACTGTTCTACACAGCGCCGATTCCAGAAACTCATCGAGGAAGCTCCAGCCCCGTTCCTGACCGCCGAGCAAAACCGCCGGATCTACGAGTCCGCCGAGGAGATCTGCCGCGCCGCGGGTTACCAGGGCGCGGGCACCGTGGAGTACCTGGTTGGCTCCGACGGCCTGGTCAGCTTCCTGGAGGTCAACACCCGCCTGCAGGTCGAGCACCCCGTCACCGAGGAGATCACCGGCTGGGACCTGGTGCGCGAGCAGTTCCGCATCGCAGAAGGCCGCCCACTGTCCCGGACCAGCCGCCCGACGCTGCGTGGCCACGCCATCGAGTTCCGCATCAACGGCGAGGACGCAGCCAATAACTTCATGCCAAACCCAGGCATGATCACCGCCTACCGCGAGCCGTCCGGCCCAGGCGTGCGCATGGACTCCGGAATCGAGGAAGGCGCCGTCATCGGCGGTCAGTTCGACTCCATGCTGGCCAAGCTCATCGTGTGGGGCGAGGACCGCGAGCAGGCCATCGCCCGCTCGAAGCGTGCACTGCGGGAGTTTCAGGTTGCTGGCCTGCCGACGGTCATCCCTTTCTTCCAGCAGATGCTGAACAACCCGGACTTCACCGCGGAGGATGGCTTCAAGGTCTACACCCGCTGGATCGAAGAGGAGTGGGACGGCTCCCTGCCCGAGTCGACGGAGGACGCATCCGCAGCGGCGGGCGGCGAGGAGAAGCTGCCCCGCCAGCGCGTCACCGTCGAGGTGGAGGGCCGCCGCGTGGAGATCACCGTCCCGGGCGAGCTGATGGCCGCTGGAGGCCGCACGAAGCGGGCCCCTCGCCGCCGCGCCGCCGCGGGCGAGGCCGCCATCACCGGCGATACCGTGGCCGCCCCGATGCAGGGCACGATCGTGAAGATCGAGGTCTCGGAGGGCCAGCGTGTCGCCGAGGGCGATACCCTGCTGGTGCTGGAGGCCATGAAGATGGAAAACGCCCTGCAAGCGCACAAGTCGGGCGTAGTCACCGGACTCGCGATCGCCCCGGGCGATAGCGTGACGAAGAACCAGGCGCTCTTCGAGATTCTCGACGACTAACCCGCTACCCCGCCCCCGACCTCTTCCGCACTGCCGTTCCCGCCTTTCTTCGGCGTGGCCGATCCCGGCTCCTCCGGCAGAGTTCGCCAGGCAACACCGGGCGCGAGAGTAAGGGTGAGCTACCCACCGGCATGGGGGTCTGTTTAGAATGGATTGGTAGATCTGGTCCATGCCAGTGGTCACCCACGACCCAGTGCTGGGGCCTGGCCTATGCCCTTGGGGGCGGCGCTTCTGGCTGCGAACGTGGCTTTGAGTTCGCGGCATGGTTCGCTTGTTCCCGGTGCCCACCCTGTTTTGCGGAGTTTCATAACTATGAACGATAACCACCTCGACCCCACGGACCAGCCGGACCTGGTGCCCGACACGTCCACCGAGGCAGAAGAGCACGACCGCGACACGCGACGGGTCTCCCCCAAGTTGCTGGGAATCATCGGCGCCGTATTCCTGGTCATTGGCGCGATCACGTGGATCGTCAGCCTCTCTTCCGTCAAGGGATTCTCCGAGGATCACCCCACCGCAGTGAAGGCGGACACCTCCTACTACCTGCTCGCCGATAAGGACGCCCTCGAGGCCACCGCCTGTGGTTTCTTCGGCCCAGGCAGCAAGCCCATCCACGACAAGGTCAAGGACCTGGAGGACCTCACCGACGAGGACGTCAAGATCAAGGACGTCTCCCTGCCGTTCACCAAGGTCAAGGGAGTGTACGCCCGGGTGGAGTTCACCGAGAACATCCAGGGCGCGCACATCGAGTGCAACGAGGGGAAGAACTACATCTCCGCCAAGTCCGGCGGCTCGCTGAATACCCTCCGCTGGATCTCGATGATCGGCGTGGGCAGCGGTATCGCATTGCTCGTCGTGTCCGCAGTTCTCCGCGGTCGGGAAAATCGCTAGGTCCCGCAGCCGCACACGATGGACACCCTCGCGAATCAGTTTTCCAACCAGGTCGCTGAGCAGTACGCCCGCCTGACCAACTCCCGTCGGGGATTCGTCCTCTCCATCGACCAGGGGACGACCTCCACGCGCTGCATCATTTTCGACGGTCGCGGGGAGATCGCGAGTCGCAGCCAGCTGCCGCACGAGCAGATCTTCCCGCAGCCGGGCTGGGTGGAGCACGACCCGGAGGAGATCCGGCTCAATATCCGCCGTGTCATAGCCGACGCGGCCGCCTCCGAGGACATCACCCCGGAGGAGATCGCGGCCGTCGGCATCACCAATCAGCGTGAAACTACGGTGATCTGGGACCGGGCCACCGGCGAGCCGATCTACAACGCGATCGTCTGGCAGGACACCCGCACCTCCGACCTCGTCGACGCTCTCACCGACGAGGAGCGGGAACTTATCGAAGAGCGCACCGGCCTGCCGCCGTCGACGTACTTCGCCGCGTCGAAGATCCGCTGGATCCTGGACCACGTGGACGGCGCCCGCGAGCGTGCGGAGCGCGGCGAGTTGGCCTTCGGCACGATCGACACCTGGGTGATCTGGGAGCTGACCCGGTCCTCCCTTTCCCGTTCCGGTCGCCGTTCCGGGGCCAAGGCAGGACGCCAGCGCGCCAAGCACGTCACCGACGTCACGAACGCCTCCCGCACCATGCTGATGGACCTTTCCACCCAGCAGTGGGACGAGGAACTCTGCAAGATCTGGGACATCCCGATGTCCCTGCTGCCGGAGATCGTCGCCTCCAGCGAGGTCATCGGCCGGGTGCGCCGCTCCGGCCCGGTGCAGGGCGTGCCGATCGCTGGCATCCTCGGCGATCAGCAGGCCGCTGCCTTTGGGCAGGCCTGCCTGGAACCGGGGGACGCGAAGTCCACCTATGGCACCGGCAGCTTCCTGCTGCTCAACACCGGTGACGAGCCGCAGCGCAGCAAGCACGGGCTGATCACCACCATCGCCTACCGGCTGGGGAATCAGCCCCCGAAGTACGCGCTGGAGGGTTCCATCGCCGTGACCGGCTCGCTGGTGCAGTGGCTCAGCGACTCCCTGGGCTTCTTCAACACCGCCGACGAGATCGAGCCCCTCGCCCGCTCCGTGGCGGATAACGGTGGCTGCTACGTGGTCCCCGCCTTCTCCGGGCTGCTCGCGCCCCGCTGGCGGCCCGAGGCGCGCGGGGTGATCACGGGACTGACCCGCTACGTGACGAAAGCCCACATCGCGCGCGCCGCCCTGGAGGCCACCGCCTTCCAGACCCGGGAGGTCGTCGAGGCGATGAACGCGGACTCCGGCGTCCCGCTGACCAGCCTGAAGGCTGACGGCGGCATGGTGGAAAACGACCTGCTGATGCAGTTCCAGGCCGACCAGCTGGGCGTGAGCGTCACGATCCCGAAAATCACGGAGACCACCTGCCTGGGTGCGGCCTATGCCGCGGGCCTCGCGGTGGGCTTCTTCCGGGATGAGGAGGAAATCCGGCGCCTGTGGCAGGAGGAGCACACCTTCACCCCGCGGGCTTCCGAAGAAGAGCGGGACGAGCTCTACCGCATGTGGAATAAGGCTGTGGAACGCACCTTCGACTGGGCCACGAAAGCGTAGGCTCGTTATATGACTTTTTCGAATGACCCGCAGAACCGGCCGGGGGAACACGGTTCGCGGCCCGATCCCCGCAGCGCTGTCCGCATCGGGAATAAGGAGCGCGAAGAGGCCATGGACCTGCTCTCGAAGCACCTCGAGGCGGGCCGGCTAGACATCTCAGAGTACGACGAACGCTGCCGCCACATCGCCAACGCCAGGGTGCATGGCGAGCTCTCGGAGGTTTTCCTGGATCTCCCCCGCATCCCACGCGGCGACCAGGCGCAGCCATCGCAGGTGGTTGCGGTGCCGGGTTATGGCAGGCAGGTGTATACCGCCGAGGAGGTCGCCGTGGCCTCCAAGCGGGGGCGCAATATCCGCGGCGGGATCATGGCACTCTCCGTGGTCAGCGCACTCATGCTGACCACCGTCTCGGATTGGTTCATGTGGATCATCCCCGTCATGGCGATCCTGCTGTACATGCTCAAGATTGGCCCGGAGTCGTGGTACATGCCGACGAATCGGCAGCTCGAGCGCGAACAGCGCCACGCCGTTCGCCAGCTACGCCAGCAGCGCCGCCTCAACCGTTAAGACTGCCCCGTGGGTTGATGCTCCCCCGGCGTCCCGCGCCACTACCCCTCGCTGACTCCAGCCCAGTCGCGCCGTCTCTCCGGCGCGGAGCACAGCGCAGGGCTCCGCTTAGGGACGGAACTGGTCGATGACCCCGGCGAAGAGCCGGACACCAATACCCAGGGCGCGCTCGTCGAAGATGATATTCGGCCGGTGCAGATCCGGCTTCTCCCCCTCGCCGGTCCACGTTCCCAGGCGTGCCATCGAGCCCGGCACGTGCTCCAGGTACCAGGAGAAATCCTCCCCGCCGCTGGACTGCGGCGCCTCCACCAGGGAGTGCGGATCGACGTTGCGCACGGACTGCGCGAGCAGCGCGGTCGCGACGTCGTCGTTGGTCACCGGCGGCACGCCCTTCGTGTAGTGCAGCTCCGCAGTCGCGCCCGTCGGGGCGACGATCTCGTCCAGCAGCTCGCGGACGATCGCCTCGCTTTCGCGCCACACCCCGACCTCCGCGGTGCGGAAGGACCCAACGAGACGAACCTCCTCAGGGATCGCGTTGAAGGCCTGGCCGCCGTGGATCGAGCCGAAGGCGGCGACGGTGCCGCTACGTGGGTCCACCCGCCGGCTCAGCAGCTGCGGCAGCATCGTGACGACCAGGCCAGCGGCGTTGATGAGATCCGCGGTCAGGTGCGGGCGCGAGGTGTGGCCGCCGGGGCCGCGCAGGACGATCTCCATGACGTCCGTGGCCGAGGTGATCGCACCCACGCGCACACCAATCTGCCCGCAGCGCAGCTTCGGTTCGCAGTGCACCGCGAAGATCTGGTTCACCCCACGCAGGGCGTCGGCCGCGATGACGTCCTTGGCCCCACCGTCCAGAACCTCCTCGGCGGGCTGGAAGATGCCACGCACCCGCACACTCAGGGCGTCCTCGCCGTACTCCTCGACGTAGGCAGCCAGGGCGACCATGAGCCCCAGCAGGATGGTGGTGTGCATGTCGTGGCCGCAGGCGTGCATCACGCCGGGCACGGTGGAGCTGAACTCGAGGCCGGTGGTTTCGGTGACCGGGAGGGCGTCGATGTCCCCGCGGAAGGCGATCATTGGTGCGGTGTCGGGCCCGATGTCGACGGTGGCTCCCTTGCAGGTCATCTCCTGCGGTGTAAGGCCGGCGTCGCGGAGGATCCCCATGATGAAGGCGGTGGTGCCGTCCTCCATGTGGGAGAGTTCCGGATTCCGGTGCAGGTGGCGCCGCCACTCGATCAGACGGTCCACGTTCTCGTTCAGCCACAGGGTGACGAACTGAGTGAGTTGGGCCGCCTCAGAGGTGGGTCCGCCGTGTTGCACTGCATGCCTCCCGGCTTAAAGCCAATAATTGTCGATGTCTGCTGATTGTGGCGCTTCAAGACCGAGTTGTCTAGTTACGCCGCATGAAACACCATTCTATATGCCCACCCCTGTGGCGCGTGACTTCGCGGTAGCCTTGGGCCATGTCTAGCCACAATGCGCAATCCTCGCCCGCGGCGTCGAACCCCGGGCAGGCCCCCTACGAGCTCGCGGAGCAGGCTGCCGCGGCGTTGCTGCAGAAGACTGGTTTTTCTGCTTTCGACGTCGCCATCGTCCTGGGTTCCGGTTGGCGACCAGCTGCGGACGTGGTCTGCGAGGCCGCAGACAGCGACGTCCAGGAGTTCCCGATGTCCGACCTGCCGGGCTTCCTGCCACCCACCGCAGAGGGCCACGGGGGCACCATTCGGGCGCTGCGCATCGGTGAGCGCAACGTGCTGATCCTGCTGGGCCGCACGCACGCCTACGAGGGCCACGAGCTGTGGCGGTGCGCGCACGCTGTGCGCACCGCTGCCGCCGCGGGCGTGAAGCAGGTCGTGCTGACCAACGCGGCAGGCGGGCTGACTGAGGGCATGTCTGTGGGAGAGCCGGTTCTGATCAGCGATCACATCAATTTCACGGCGAAGACCCCGCTGGTGGGCGCGAACTTCGTGAACCTGGTGGATGCGTACTCCCCCGAGCTGCGAGAGAAGGTCAAGGCGCTGCGACCCAGCATTCGTGAGGCGGTGTACGCGATGATGCCAGGGCCGCAGTACGAGACCCCGGCGGAGATCCACATGCTGCGCACCTTCGGGGTGGGCCTGGTGGGGATGTCCACGGTCTACGAGACGATCGCCGCCCGGGAGGCTGGCGTGGATGTGCTCGGCATCTCGCTGGTCACGAACCTGGCGGCAGGCGTGACCGGGGAGGCGCTGAATCACGAGGAGGTGCTGGCCGCCGGTCAGGCCGCGGCTCAGGAGATGGGTTCCCTGCTCGCGAGCGTGATCCAGTCGTGAGCCCCACCCCGCAGGAAACGACTCCAGCTCCGCAGGACAACACTTCCCAGCCGGGTCTGAGTTTCGGCACCGCGGGGCTGCGCGCCCCAGTGGACGTGGGCCCGGATCGTATGAACGTCGCGACCGTCACTCGGGCGACCGCCGGGGTGGCCGACTGGCTGATCGCCCAGCATCCAGACCGGGTCGCTGCCGATATCGCGGTAGCGGTGGCCCACGACGCGCGCTACGGTTCCGAGACCTTCGCGCGAGCCACCGCCGAGGTGTTCGCGGCCAAGGGCTTCACCGTCACCTTGCTGGGTGGCAACAATCCCACCCCGGTGCTGGCCTGGCTGGTGCGCGACCGCGGCCTGGACGCCGGCGTGCAGATCACCGCCTCGCACAACCCGAAGGGCGATAACGGCTACAAGTTGTACCTTTCTGGTGGCTCCCAGCTGGTCTCCCCCGCCGATCGCGAGATCGAGGCAGCCATCGCGGCCCAGCCGGCGGCCGAGGAGGTCGCCCGCTCCCGCAGCGTGCAGCTTGAACTCGGCGCATCCCAGGGCTACGAGTCCGCGATCAGCGCCCCGGTTGTTAGTAGCGAGAACGCGGTGCTCACCGCACGGCGAGCCCTGACCATCGCCTATACCCCGATGCATGGGGTCGGCGGGGACACGCTGGAGTCTGTACTGCAAGCCAATGGCTTCGCGGATATCCATGCGGTGGCAGCGCAGCGCTGGCCGGACCCGGAATTCCCGAGCGTGGATTTCCCCAACCCGGAGGAGCCCGGCGCGACCGACCTGCTGCTCGCACTGGGCAAGGAGGTCGGCGCGGACCTGCTGATCGCACTCGATCCGGATGCGGATCGCTGCATGCTTGGCGTGCCCACCGGTGGCGAGCCGACCTACCGGATGCTGAGTGGCAACGAGGCCGGCCCGCTGCTGGCCCGCCGCGTGCTCTCTGACGTGGCGGCAGACGCCGCTGCCCCGCCGGTGGTCGCGACGACCTACGTCTCCTCCCAACTGCTGGGTGTGATGGCCCAGGCCAGCGGGTGGGAGTACGTGGAGACGAAAACGGGCTTCAAGCACCTGGCGCGTGCGGCGGAAGGTCGCCCCGGGGAGTTGACTTTCGCCTACGAGGAGGCCATCGGCACCTGCCCCACCCCCGGCATCGTCGCAGATAAGGACGGCATCGCCACCGCGTTGGTCGCGGCAGCGTGGGCGGCGGAGCTCGCCGCGGCGGGACGGAGCCTGGCGGACGAGCTGGTGGCCATCGAGCAGCAGTTCGGTTGCTTCCGCTCCAGCCAGCTGTCGATCCGCTTGGAGTCCATTGCGCAAGCCACGGACGTCATTAAAAAAATCGCGGCCGCACCGCCGGAAAACCTGGCGGGGGCCGCGATGAGCGCCGAACTGCTGGGTGACGAGGCCGCGGAGGGGCTGCGCCTGGTGGGTAATGCAGACGGCGTGGCGCTGCGGGTCGTCGCCCGGCCGAGCGGGACGGAGCCGAAGGCGAAGTTCTACCTGGAGGCCGTGGGCGAGGCCACGGACCGCGAGCAGGTGGAGGCTGCGCTAGCGGCTCTCGAGGTCGATATTCCGCGGGCCGTAGAGGCGGTCGCCGGCGTCGCCTAGGCCCGGATCGATGTAGGCGTTCTCGTCGAGCGCCGGGTCGATCGTGGCGGTGACGAGCTTTCGCACCGGCAGGCCAGAGTTAACCAGCTTGTCCACGCCCGGCTGGGCGGAGACCATGCACACGCAGGTGATGTCGTCCGCACCATGCTCGACGAGCAGCTCCACGGCGTTGAGCAGGGAGCCGCCGGTGGCGAGCATCGGGTCGACCAACATGACGGGCTGTCCGGAGAGGTCATCCGGCAGGGCCTCGAGGTATGGGACTGGCTCGTGGGTCTTCTCGTCGCGGGCCAGGCCGATGAAGCCCACCTGGGCGTCCGGGATCATCGAGAGTGCCGGGTCGATCATTCCGAGGCCGGCGCGGATGATGGGGACGATGATTGGCGGGTTCTTCAGCCGGTGCCCTTCGGCGGTGGAGACGGGGGTTTCCACGTCGAAGGATTCAGTCTCGAGGTCGTTGCTGGCCTCGTAGATCAGCATCGCACCGAGGTCCGCGAGGGCGTCGCGGAAGACCACGTTGTTGCTGCGGGCGTCGCGCATAATCGTCAGACGGGCGCGCACGAGAGGATGATTGACCACCTTGATGTCCATGACTCCAAATCTACGTTAAGCACCGGGCACGCGAGAAAATTGGCACGGGCGGGAACCAAATGACCGTCCCCGTTGTCTAATACCTCTGAGTTACTTCACGCACCGAGACGATTCAGGGAAGATTCAGGGGGAACAATGGTGCCTTTGACGAACGGTATTGGGGGACACAGTGGCGGCCAGGTGATCGCCGAGCAGGAGCGAATCCAATCAGCAGCGCAGGAGGCGCGGACGGTGGCAGAGCAGCTGGCTGCGACAGCCCCACCGCACACGCCACACGTGGAGCTGCCATTCCTGCCGGAGCTGGGGAGGTTCCTGGCCGCACTGCAGCAGGCCCGGGCTCGGCACCACGAGACCACCGGGGAGTTGGCGAGGTTCTACCAGGGCGCTGCTGGTGCGCTGGATGAGTTCCGGGGGCGCGTGGACGAGCATGAGCAGGCAGCCCAGGCTGGCTTTGAAGCACTTGCGGGAGGTGTTCGGTGATGAGTGCACCTGTTTTGGCACCAGCTGGAGGGGACGTGATCGAGGACGTGGCCGGCTCCGTTCTTGGGGAGATGGCTGGCTCCGTGCTCGGCGGAGGCGGCTGCATCCCGGATTTTCTGGGGCTCGTGGAGCCCATCGCAGCCCTCATCCCACAGCCGCTACAGCCTGGAGTGTCCGCGCTGTTGGGCTCCGGGGTCAGCGGGCTCGCCGGGGAGGTCATCCAGACAGTCGGGTCGGCTGTGCTCGGCGAGGCCGGTGGGGCGATGGCCGCCAAGTTCGCACAAGGTTCGGCTGCGGTGGACCTCATTGAGGAAGTCCGCCAGGGGCTGGACGCGGTCGCTGGGCGCGGGCAGCAGGCCGTCCTGGCGGCGATCGAGGATGTCGGGGCAATCGCGATGGAAGCCCTGGCGGAGATCGGCGGTGCGATGAATCCGGTGCAGCTGCTCGGCCCGACTGCACCGGTGGCGCTGGCGGAGGCGCAGGCGATTGCTTGCAAGCACCTGGGCAGGGCGGAGGCCCGCGTGCAGGCGCTAGGCCAGGAGTTGCTGGGGCTGGGAGCTGAGGCGACGGCCACAGCGGTGCCGGCGGAGGCGATCCCGGCAGTACCCGCGCCGTCCGAGGGGGCGAACAGACAGCCTCCCGCAGCGGCGAACGCGGGTAGCGCCACGGGACCCGAAGTGGCTCACGGTGACGCCGCGGATTCCAGCGACGCTGCGGAATCCAGCGACGCTGTGGCATCCAGCGATGCTGTGGCAGGTGCCCCGACGGAGGCAGCGGCCAAGGCCGTGGCCGCAGCGAAGACGCAGCTGGGCACCCCGTACGTGTGGGGCGGCACCACGCCAGGCCAGGGCTTCGACTGCTCCGGTTTCGTCCAGTGGGCCTACGGGCAAGCTGGGGTGGAGCTGCCCCGCCTGGCCGATCAGCAGGCGGTGGGACCGCAGATCCCGATGGATCAGGTGCAGCCCGGGGATCTGGCGGTGTGGGATGGTCACGTGGCGATGGTCATCGAAGACGGCCAGCTGATCGAGGCGGGCGACCCGGTGGGTATCAGCCCGATCCGCACGGAGAATATCGGCATGGGTTTCCACGGTTTCTACCGCCCCACCGGCTAGCTGGGGTTAGTCTGTGGGCACTGAAAAGGTTCACTGAGCTAGTTCGCACTGGTTCAGTTCAGGCTCGGCCGGTTCACGCTGGGTCGGTCCAGGCTGGGTCGGTTTAACACAGAGCCGGTTTAACAAAGGGGGATTTCACAACATGGGTGGGGCTCATTCTTCCCGGAGCGTTCCGGGCTTGGCGCGGATCGTCACGCAGCCGGAGGAACAGGAATATCTTCAGGCGCAGTTCCTGGGCGCACCCCCTGCTGTGGTGCCGAAGGTGCTCGATGCCCGGCTTCGCAATGTCGAGGCTATGAGTTCCGATCCGGCCGGGTAGAATCCGCAATCATGGCAGCTTCCAAACCGACAACGTTTAAACCAAACCAGCTCGTGACGCTGAAGATGGAGACCACCAGCGGCACCTGGTACACCGTCTGGGCCCCGCTGTGGGTCGTCAGGGGCGAAAAGTGGCAGGCATTCCTGGGTAAGGACGACACGATCTCCGTGTTCTCCTCCCCCGCCGAGCTCCACGCCTACGTTGTCGGCAGCAACGATCACGTCCTCGCCGAACACCCGAAGTGGAAGGAGCTCAAGGCGGACGCCGATGCCCAGATGTCGGCGCAGAAGATCCAGGAGATCTCCCTGATCGAGGCTCCGAACCAGCTGGCCGGCCGGGCAAGCTACGAGAACGTCCGGGACGTCAGCCGCGCGTACCGCCTGCTGCAGTCCATCGGCGGTGTCGCTGGCATCGAGTCGATCAACAAATGGTTCGGCTCCTATTCCATGCTGCAGAACATCTACCGCGGCGCGGACCACTACTCCGGCCAGAACGGTGTCGAAGAGTGGACCGCGATGGGTCGCATCGTGCTCGGCGCCTGGGCGGAGATGCTCGACGACCTCGAGGACGGCCTCACCGAGGTCGAGGTGGACGAGACGGCCGTCGCGGAGTCCCAGAAGCGCATCGACGCAGTCGAGAAGGCCGCGGCCGATGCCAGCGCTGCTGCCGCGAAGAAGCGGGAGGACGCCGCCGCGGAGAAGGCCGCCGCTGGCAGCACCGCCGACGAAGACACCGACCCGTACGACAAGACGCTATGGGCACAGGCCGGTATCGACCCGATCCGCATCTCCCTGAACGGCCAGCGGGTCTACACCCTGCGCTGCTACGTGGGAGGCAAGCCGGTGTTCCTGGGCCGTCACGGCCAGATCAACACTTTCCCCAATCCTCGCTCCCTGGTGCGCTGGCTCATCGACGCCCCGCAGCACGACCTTGAGGAGATGGAGACCTGGGGCGACATCGTCCAGGCCGCGAATGCCGGCGAGTTGGAGGTCACGGTTCACGACCTGAACCAGTACACCTTCACCGGGCTGCGCGAGGACATCGGCAAGTCCGTGGACGCGGTGGATCCGAAGCAGCTGAGCCGCGCTTATGAGCTGCTGGCCGACGCCGCCGACTGGGCGGGCGACGATGCTGTGAACAAGGTTCTGGTCGGCTTCCCGCGCCTGCAGACCTACATCGCCTACGTCACGGGCTCGCCGTCCGGCACCACGCCGACCGCGCCCTTCGACGAGGAGGTGCGCGGCTGGAAGCAGCTGGAGGATGACCTCATCAAGCGCTTCAGCAAGTTCTAGCGTGAGCCGCTAGCTGCCTAAGAAAAGCTGAAAGGGCGCCTCCCGAAAGGATGATCTTTCGGGAGGCGCCCTTTCATGTGCTTCTAGACCCGTATCCCTGGCGCTGAGCTGACCCCAGCCTGCCACGGCAGCCACCAGCCGTGCGTACCGGGTCAGGGCTCAGTGAGTCCCATGGAGCTCGCTAGTTCTGCGGGGTGTCTCCGCCATTGGCCTGGTCATCGGACTGGCCGAGCTGGTTTCCGTCAGTTGGGGTGCCCTGCTCATTGGAGGTCGAGTTCTGAGCCGGACCACCGTACTGCTGACCCGGGCCCTGCTGCGGCTGACCGCCGTACTGCTGAGGCTGACCATAACCCTGTGGCTGGCCCTGCCAGTTCCCCTGCTGTGGCTGGCCACCGTATTGCTGCGGCTGGGCCTGCCAATTGCCCTGCTGTGGCTGGCCACCGTACTGCTGACCCTGCCAGTTCCCCTGCGGCTGCGCAGGCTGCTGGGCAGCATTGGCCTGCTTGCTGGAGCGGTTCGCCACATCACCAAGGAACTTATTGCGCTGCGCGTCGATCTCCGCAGGCTTCTTCACGATCAGCCACACGCCCACTGCGATGGTGAGGAGGCTGATGAGAACGCTGAGGTAGAAACCAAATCCCTTACCCTGCTCGCTCAAGTTCACCATGTCCAGGAAGTCCTCCGCATCGGAGCTGATCAGCTCCCGCAGCTGCGAAGAGAAGATGATCGCGTACAGAACTCCCAGTCCACCCGAGGCAGCGGCCAAGATACCCGCCATCTTGAACTTGAGGTTACGGAAGACCAACACCGCCGCGGCCACCACGAGGGCCAGGACGACGACCTCCACGAGGAACGCCTGCCAGAGAAATTCGCGTTCGGTATGCTTGCCCTCGAACGGAATCTCTGCGGCGACCTTTAGGGAGCCGAAGCCGTTGATCTTCACATCCCCGCCTGCCGTGACCCCCATGAAGGAAGCCGAGGCACTCATCCGGTACCACGCGAGCAGTCCTGCGATCAGCTGAAGCACGGCGAGAATGCCAAGGATGCCGCCCATCAGGCGCGGCAGTGCCTTGCTCTGCAGACTCGTCGCCGCCGCGAAGGCACGCTGCCCCACGGCGGCGCTGATCTTCTCCGCGGTTCCAGGGCCAGAGTTACCTGGCTGCTGTGCCTGCCAGTTGCCCTGGGGCTGGCCCTGCCAGTTCTGTGGTGCCTGCTGGCCTTGCCAGTTGCTCTGCTGAGGTTGGACGTAGGCCTGCTGGGGCTGTGCTTGCCAATTGCCCTGGGGTGGTGTCTGCCAGTTCTGTGGTGCCTGCTGGCCCTGCCAGTTCCCCTGCGGCTGCCCATAGCCCTGCTGGGGCTGGCCCTGCCAGTACTGTGGCGGCTGCGGTGGCTGCTGTGGCTGCGCGGTACCGCCCTGGGATGCGGGCTGCCCGCCCTCCTCAGGTGTGTTGTTCTGGTGCCCGTTCGATTCCGGGTTCGTCATAGTGAATCCTCAACTCGATGAAAAATATATGAGACTTAGCTCATATTTTTTAATTCTCGGCTACACCTTAAAGCACCGGTCGAGCGCATTCAATCGCCCCCCTTAAGAATCGGCCCAGCCCCCACTCTGGGATCCCCCGCATCCCCCCCCCGCAGCCAGCCCTCGCCGCTAGCTGCGCAGCTCGTGGCTCAGCGCGTCCAGCTCCCCGCCGCCGGACATCTCCACCGTGAGCTCCTCCAGTGTGACGTCTTCCAAGTCAGCGTTCATCACCTGCTCGCCCATGTTCAGCATCATGAAGCGATCCCCCACCAGGTAGGCGTGGTGCGGGTTGTGGGTGATGAAGATGACCGCCACCCCGGACTCCCGGGCCTTCTTCACGAAGCGCAGCACCATGCCGGACTGCTTCACACCCAGTGCTGCGGTCGGCTCGTCCAGGATCAGCACGCGCGCGCCGAAGTAGATCGCCCGGGCGATCGCCACAACCTGCCGCTGGCCACCGGACAGCGTGCTGATCGGCACCTCCACATCCGGCAGATCCACGCCCATCTTCTCCAGCTGCTCGGCGGTAATCTCGCGCATCTCGTCGGCCTTCAGCCGCCCCAGCGCGCCAGTGAGCTCCTGGCCCAGGAAGAAGTTCCGCCACACGGACATCTGCCCCACCACCGCGAGATCCTGATACACGGTGGCAATCCCCCGGTCGAGGGCGTCCTTCGGGTTGCGCAGCCTCGCTGGCTCCCCGTCGATCAGCATCTCGCCGCCGGTGGGCTGGTGCAGCCCAGAAAGCGCCTTAATCAGCGTGGACTTACCAGCGCCGTTATCTCCCAGCACGCAGGTCACGGTGCCGGGGCGGATCTCCATGTCGATGCCCTTGAGCACCAGGCGCTCGCCGTAGGCCTTTTCCAGGCCGCGCATCTCGATGATCGGCGGGGTGGCGCCGTCCTCGGCGCCGGGGACGTCCTTATCAGCAGCGCCGTCGGCAACGGCGCCCTTATCGGCGACGACGTCGCCTGCCGCGCCCGTCCCGGTCGACGTCACCGTCGCCGCGTCCTTCCGCTTGTTTCTGCGAGTCACTTGGCACCTCCCTGCACCCGAGAGAAGGAATTATTGGTCAGCACGGCCAGCAGCAACATCGCACCGAGGAAGAACTTGAACCAGTCGGGGTTCCATCCGGCGTAGACGATGCCCTGGTTGGTCATGCCGAAGATCAGCGCACCGATGGCCGTGCCGATCGCCGTTCCCCGGCCACCCGTCAGCGAGCAGCCACCGATCACGGCGGCGATGATGTACAGGAACTCGTTACCCACGCCCTGCCCGGCCTGGATCGAGTCGAAGGCGAAGAGGTTATGCATCCCCACGAACCACGCTGAGAAGGCCACGAACATGAACAGGGTGATCTTCACGCGCCGCACGGGGACGCCCACGGCGCGGGCGGCGTCGGCGTCGCCACCGACGGCGAAAATCCAGTTACCGAAGCGGGTCTTGAACAGCAGCCAGCTGGCCAGCGCCACGAACAGCAGCCACCACACCACGGTGATCTGCACGTCCACGCCGAAGACCTCGAAGCTGGAGGCGAAGAAGGCCTTGGCGGAGTTGTAGCCCTCCATGTCGGAGATCGTTGGGGTGGCGACCTGCCCGGTGACCAGCTTCGTCACGGCGAGGTTGATGCCCTGCAGCATGAGGAACATCGCCAGGGTGATCAGGAAGGAGTGAATGCCGGTCTTGGTGACGAGGTAGCCGTTGATCGCGCCGATGGACAGCGAAATGATCAGGGAGAGGAACACGCCCGTCCACGAGTTCAGCCACAGGTTGTAGTTCAGCATCGTGGCGGCGAGCGCGGCGGTGGTCACGGCCACGCCGGAGGACAGGTCGAATTCGTCGCCGATCATCAGCAGCCCCACGCCCAGCGCGATGATGCCCAGCGTGGAGCTGGAGTACAGCACGGTGGCGAAGGCGTCCGCGCTGCGGAAGGCCGGGGCGAGGATCATGAACAGCGCGAAGATGAGGATCGCGCCGACCAGGGAGGTCAGCTCGGGGCGCTTGAAGGCCGCGAGGACGGCGTTGTCCCCGGCCTTGTCTGCGTTCTGTTCCGCTGCGCCCTCGGCTGCGGAGTCCGCGGTGTTTTCTGTATCCGGGGACGACGTCAGGTTCGGCGCCGCCTCGTCAATCTGCTCCGCCGTTGCCGGGCCGGTGGCCTGCTCGGATGTGGGGTCAGACATTTAGCGCAGCCCCTCCTTCGCGGCGTCCTCGATCTTGTCCACGTTGCTGGCGTCCACGAAGGCCGGGCCGGTGAACACGGGCTGGCCACCACCTGGGATTGCACCGTTGCGCTTGGCGAGCCAGAGCGCGTCGACCGCAAGGTAGCCCTGCAGGTAGGGCTGCTGGTCCACGGCCCACTGCACCGTGCCGTCCTTGATGGCGGTGACGAGCTCGGCGTCGGTGTCGAAGGTGACGATCTTGGCGTCAGAACCGGCGGCGCGGGCGGAGTTGACGGAGGCCAGGGCCACCGGGGCGACGAGGTTGAGCACCCAGTCGATGTTGCGATCCTGGGCGAGCTTCGCCTGAACCGTGGAGGTCACGCTGGTCATATCCATGCCGTTGACGTAGAGGGTCTCCAGCGTGCCGCCACCCTTGGCCTGGAGGGCCTTCTTGGCACCACCACAGCGGGCCTCCTGGGAGGGATTGCCCTGCTCGTGGATCACGCAGAGCACCTTCTTCGCGCCGTCCTTGGCCAGCCGCTCGCCCGCGGCCTCACCCGCGACGTGCTCGTCCTGGCCAAAGAAGGCGGACACCCCGTAGCGCTCGTAGTGGCCCATGCCGGAGTTCAGCCCGACGGTGGGGATCCCCTGCTCGGTGGCGCGGCGGGCGATGGGACCCAGCGCCTCGGCGGTGGGCATGGTCAGCGCGATGCCGTCGACCTGGGAGTCGATGGCGTTGCGCACGAGGTTGGCCTGGTCAGGCGCCTGCGGGGAGCTGGCGTAGCGCAGCTCGATGTTGTTCTTCTTCGCGGCGTCCTCCGCGCCACGGCGGACCAGGTCCCAGAAGGTATCGCCGGGCGCACCGTGGCTGATCATCGCGACGGTGTAGCGGGGCGTATCGACGCCACCGGCCGCGCCACCCTCGCCGTTCGCGTTCTCGCGCGGGCGACCGCCGGTGGCGGAGCATGCCGCGACCGCGCCCATCGTCAGGGCCATGAGCACCGCGAGGGCGCGCTTGAACGCGGTGTTGATTCGGGGATTATTTTTCTGCACGTTTCCTGATTTTTCGCAGGTCAGAGGCCTAAGTCAAACCGCAAACCGGCCTTCTGAATCCTTCAAGACGCGCTGTACTGCAGCGATACCGTGCCGATATGACCCGCCCCGAGGGACCGCGCGCGTGGGGCGCGGTCGGCGGGGTGTCGTGCTTACTCCTTCTCCGCGGAATCCTCGTCCGCGGAGTCCTCGTCGCTGCCGGGCTCGTCATCGAGGCTCAGGCCGAGCTGCTCCAGCTCCGCCTTGAGGTTCTCCATGGACAGCTCCAGGTTGGCGTCCTCCCCAAGCGCCCCGGCCGCGCCGTTGGGGCTGTGCAGGCCCTGCAGGCCCGCGGAGATGCCCTGGCCTGGCCCGCCGATGTGCTCGTGGTCGTGGCCGCCGTGATCGTGCTCGTGACCGGCAGCCGCACCAGCAACGGTGCTTAAGCCGAGCTCCTCCCCCAGCTTCGCGTAGGCCGGGTAGATCACGGTCTGCTCCAGCTCGGCGCGCAGCGGAGCATCACAGAAGGCATGATCCAGCGCATTGGTGGTCAGCTCCAGCATCTGCCAGTACTCCAGGTCGAAGACCTCCGCGAGGCGCTCGAACTCCTGGGTCATCGTCGTGCCGGAGACCAGGCGGTTATCGGTGTGCACGGTGCACACGAAACCCAGCTCGTAGAGCAGGTTGAAGGGGTGGTCGGCGATTTCTTCGGCAACACCGGTCTGGGTGTTGGAGGTCGGGCAGATCTCCAGCGGGATGCCCCGGTCGCGCACGTGGCGGGCTACCGGCCCCAGCTCGATGCCGGAGAGGGTGGCGTTGAGGTCCTCGTAGATGCGCACGCCGTGGCCGAGGCGGAGGGTGCCCTGAACGAGGGCGTCCTTGATGGACTCCACGCCCGCGGCCTCGCCGGCGTGGATGGTGAAGGGCACGAGGTTCTCGCGCAGCAGCTGGAAGGCCTCGGCGTGGTTGGCGGCCGGGAAGCCGTCCTCCGCGCCCGCGATGTCGAAGCCGACCACGTAGCCCTCGCCCGGGCTGGAGATCGGGTAGTTATCCACGGTCAGCTGCGCGATCTCGGTGGCGCGGTCGGCATGACGCATGGCGCACAGGATCAGGCGAGCGTGGATGCGCTTGCCCTTCGCGGCGGCGGCGCGCTCGCCCTCCTTCGCGCCCTGCACGGTGGCTTCCACGACCTCCTGCAGGCTCAGCCCGTTGGCCTGGTGCTGCTCGGGGGCGTAGCGCAGCTCGGCGTAGACCACGTTGTCTGCGGCCAGGTCCTCGACGGCCTCGCGGGTGACGCGCACCAGCGCTTCCTTCGTCTGCATGACGGCGGTGGTGTGGTCGAAGGTGGTCAGGTACGTCGGCAGGTCGCCCGAGTTCGCGGCGTCGTAGAACCACTTCTCGAGCTCCACCGGGTCCGTCGTGGGCAGCTCGTAGCCGATCTCGGCGGCCAGCTCCACGATCGTGGCGGGCCGGAGGCCGCCGTCCAGGTGGTCGTGGAGTTCGACCTTGGGCAGGGATGCAATGACGTCCGAATCAATCATGGGGCACAGCTTACTCGGCAGCTGTGCCCCATGGTGGCGGGCGGGGAGGGTTATCAACCCCGCCGTTGAAGCCCGGTGAAAACCGGCGGATTACTTAAAGATCGAGCGGATGGCCCCACCCAGGACCACACCCGCGGCGGCCCCGAGGCCGACCAGCCCGGCGCGGCCGGCGTCGGTGGAGCCGGTGCGAACCTCCTGGCGAACGCGGATCACCGCTGCCGGCGGCACCGGCGGGGTCATCATGGCCAGGGACTCCGGCGTGGTGGCTGCCCACGCGGAGCAGTACAGGGTGATGCGCCAGATGAAGTAGAACAGCACCATCACACCGATGATCGGACCGAAGGCAGCGCCCGCCGGGTTGCTCAGCGCGTTGGAGAAGAACATCGTGGCGAACTGCTTGAAGATCTCGAACACGACCGCGCCGATGATGGCTGCCTTGAAGGCGGACTTGCGCGGCACCTTCGCCCGCGGCAGGTAGACCATCAGCCAGAAGAAGACCAGCAGGTTAGCCAGCAGTGCAACGACCAGAGCCACGAGGAAGGTAATGAATCGGATGCCCGGGACCTCGTCGAGCCCCACCACACCAAGCAGCTTCTCGGTGAGCCCCGAGTTACCGATGGTGGTGACGGCGAAGGCCACGACCAGGGCGAGGAGCAGGCCCAGCAGGCCCAGCAGGTCGGAGAGCTTGCCCTTGATGAAATTCTCCGGGCTGTTATCGACCTTCCACATCTCGGAAGCACCAATGCGCAGGTGGTTCATCCAGCTCAGGCCGGACCACAGGGCCAGCAGAAGACCGATGGAGAACACGGACTTACGCTGATCGATCGCGCCCTCGACGATGGTGCCCAGGGTGTCACCCATCTCGCCGCTACCCATGGACGTCACCTGGTCCATGACCTTGTCCAGCAGATCCTGGTTATTAGCCAGGATGATCGCGACTGTTGCCAGCACGAGCATGGTCAGCGGGAAGATGGACAGCACTGAGAAGTAGGTAATGCCCGCGGCGAACTGGTTGCCGCCCTGCTCGCCGTAGCGCTCGTTCATCCGCATGATGTGGTCGAACCACGGCCACTTGTCGCGGAGCTTGACCAGCGCCCCTTCGTCGTCTTTGCGGCTGCGTTCCACGCCGTAGGCGTCGAGCTTGTCATAGTCGGGCGTCGTTGATGTTTTCGCCATCAGCGCGTCCATCCTTCCTTGGGCAGGCTTTCGGGGCTTCGGGTTTTCGATCCGGGGTCGGATCATTCTGTGGCACGCGCCGGACGGCTGGTGGCCGACCTGGGCACGTACCTCATTATGTCGTTTTCGTCGGTCGCGGTGTGCCGGTTTAGGGCTTTGGCAGGAAGCCGACGCGGTCGTAGACCTGCTCCACCGTCTTCGCAGCGATCTCGCGGGCGCGCTCCGCACCCTTGGCGAGGACGCGCTCCAGCTCGGCGCGGTCGTCCATGTACTCGTTGTACTTCTCGCGCAGCGGGGAGCAGAAGGCCTCGAGCACCTCGGCGGTGTCCTTCTTCAGGTCGCCGTAGCCGGAGCCGGCCTCCTGGTACTGGGCGACGAGCTCGTCGATGCTCTTGTCACCGAGGGCAGACTGGATGACCAGGAGGTTAGACACACCCGGCTTGTTCTCGACGTCGTAGCGGATCTCGTTGTCATTATCCGTCACCGCGCTGCGGATGCGCTTGGCGGAAACCTTCGGGTCGTCCAGCAGGTTCACCAGGCCGCGTGGGTTGTCGGTGGACTTGCTCATCTTGGCGGTCGGGTTCTGCAGGTCGTAAATCTTCGCCGCGCCCTGCGGGATCATGCCCTCCGGAACCACGAAGGTCTTCTTATAGCGAGAGTTGAAGCGCTCCGCGAGGTTGCGGGTCAGCTCCAGGTGCTGGCGCTGGTCCTCCCCGACCGGCACGAGGTGCGGGCGGTAGAGCAGGATGTCCGCGGCCATGAGCATCGGGTAGGCGTAGAGCCCGGAGGTGGTGTTCTCGTTACCCTGCTTGCTGGACTTGTCCTTGAACTGGGTCATGCGGCGGGCCTCGCCATCGCCGGTGATGCACATCAGCACCCACGCGAGCTGGCTGTGCTCCGGGACGTGCGACTGCACGAACAGGGTGGAGCGCTCCGGGTCGATGCCGAGCGCGAGCAGCTGCGCGGCACCGGCGAGGGTGCGGTTGCGCAGGTCCTTCGGGCTATATCCCGGAACGGTGATGGCGTGCTGGTCCGGGATGAAGTAGAAGGCGTCGTAATCATCCTGCAGGGTAATGAACTGCTTGACCGCCCCGAGGTAATTGCCCAGGTGGTAGGAGTCGCTGGTCGGCTGGAGTCCGGAGACGACGCGCTGCTTCTTCGCGCCGCTATCGCTGTGCTGTGGGTTTTCGCTGCTTGTCATGTCTTCTAATGCTACTCACCGGGTTTCGGCTGCGTGTCGCCGTCCCCCTGTCCGTGGCAATCGCAGCCGCATTCCTTTTCGACGTCGCCCTCGGTCGCCGCTCGTCCCCCGGTTCGTGGGTCCTCTCCCGTGGCACTCGCCCCCGGCTCTTCGCCGTGGTGGCGGTGCCGCAGCCCGGCGATGCCTTCGGTGATGCGCAGCTGGCGGGGGCCAGCGGGGCGCAGCTCCCGGGCCTTGTTCAGCAGTCGGTTGGACAGGCTGTGCTCCCGGTCGCGGGTGAACTCGCGCTCCTGGTACTCGAAGACGGGCAGTGACCAGTGGAAGAAGATCGCGCATAGGCGCAGGCCGAAGGTGAATGCGAGGACGATGATCGCGTTGAGGTTGTCGTTGACCCCGGCGGCGTTGAGCGCCAGGTAGAGGATGGACCCGGAGACCGCGACGGAGGCGTAGAGGTCGCCCTGGAAGACCAGGGGGACGCGGTTACTCATGATGTCGCGGAGCACGCCGCCAAACACGCCGGTGAGCACCGCCGCGACGATCGCGATGAGCGCCCCGTGCCCGGCGCCCAGGGCGATCTGGGTGCCGAGCACCGTGAACACAGAGAGCCCCACGGCGTCGAGGATGAGGAAGACCCAGTGGAAGTAAGTCATCATCACGGGGATGGCCACGGTGATGAACGCGGCGACGAGCACGAAGACCAGGTAGATCGGGTTTTCTACCCACACCAGCGGGTAGTTCCCCAGCAGCACGTCGCGGACAGAGCCGCCGCCGATGGCGGTCACGCACGCGATGATGGCCACGCCGAAGAGGTCCATGCGCTCGCGGCCGGCGGCCAGGGCGCCGGTCGCGCCTTCGGCAGTGATGCCGATGACGAAGAGGACGATCAGGAACATACCGTCTCCCGGTGGGTTTAGCGGAACTCGAGGATCACGGGGCTGTGGTCGGACCAGCGCTGGTCGTAGGTGGGCGCCTTGTCCACCCGGGCAGCGGCGGCGTGCTCCAGCAGTCCACCGGTGACGGCGTGCAGGTCGATACGCCAGCCCGCGTTCGTGTCGAAGGCCTTGCCGCGGTAGCTCCACCAGGAGTACGGGCCGTCCTCCTCGGGGTGGAGGTGGCGCACGGCGTCGTGCCAGCCTGGCTGGGTGGCGGCGCCTGCCGCGATGCGGGCCTGCGCGAGCTCGCCGGGCTGGTAGTCCACGGCACCGAAGAAGTCCTCGGCCGCCCCGGCGGGGTTACCGACCCGGCCGGAGTCCTCCGCATCGCCCACCTGGGTTGCACCGTCCGGGTAGGTGCCGAGCACGTGGTCAAGGAAGGCGCGCTCGGCGGGCAGGAAGCCGGACTTGTTGCGGTTGGGCTTCCAGTTCTTCAGGTCCGCGCGGCGGTGGCAGATATTCCAGTCACCGCCGATGAGCATCTGCTGCCCCCCGGCCTCGGCGGCCGCGGCACGCTGGTGCATGAAGGGCGCGAAGGCATCCAGGAAGCGGAACTTCTCGTCCTGCTTCTCGGTGCCGCTGGCACCACTGGGCAGGTAGAGGGAGGCCACGGTGATCGGCTGGGTTGTGCCCCCGACCTCGGCGTCCACGGTGGCCTCGATGTAGCGGCCAGAGTCGTCGAACTCGCGGGCGGCCTCCACCGCGCCCGGGTGTTCCGGGTTGGCCTCGTGGCCGAAGCCGATCTGCACGTCCCGCAGTGGAAGGCGCGACAGGATCGCCACCCCGGCCCGCCCCTTGGCCGCGGCTGGCGCCTGGGCGAGATGCCAGCCGTCCTCCAGGGCGGGGGCGATGGCCTTGGCGGTCTGCGCCTCGTCGGCGCGGACCTCCTGCATCAGCACCACATCAGCCGGGTGGGTGGCCAACCACGGGAGGATGCCCTGGTTGTTCTCGTGGCGCACCTTCGCGGCGGCCCTGATTCCGTTGACGTTAACCGTAGCGACTGTAAAACCCATGCCCACCAATATAGGCCGTGCCCCGGACACACCAGCAGCCGCATAAGCCGCGGGCTAGGAGGCGGCGAGCTGGCGACGTCGTAGCAGGAAGGCGAGCAGCCAGACCACCGCACCGGTGGCAGCCAGGGCCGCACCCGCGAGGGCTGGGGCAGCATAGCCGAAGCCAGCGCCGATGACCGCGCCACCGATCGCGGCACCGGCGGCGTTGGCCATGTTTAGCGCGGAGTGGTTGAGGGCGGCGGCGAGGTTCTGGGCGTCCCGGGCGACGTCCATCAGGCGGGTCTGCAGGCTCGGGACCAGGCAGGAGCCCAGGAATCCGATGAGGCCGAAGTTGGCGATGCCTGTGATGGCGTTGGTGGAGGTGAAGTAGAACGCGCCCAGCACCACGATCAGAGCGATGAGGCTGCCGGCGATGGTGTACTCCAGGTTCCGGTCAGCCAGCACGCCGCCGAACCAGGTTCCGAAAACCATGCCGATGCCGTAGACCATCAAGGGAATCCAGATGAGGGTTTCGCTGAAGCCTGCACGCTCGGTCAGCGTCCAGGAGATATAGGTATAGACCGCAAACATGCCGCCGAAGCCGACCGTGCCGATCGCCAGGGTGAGCAGTACCTGGGGGTTGATCAGAGCGCCGAGCTCGGTGATCGGGTTGCTCTTCGGCATGAGGGTCATGTGCGGCAGCGAGATATACAGCGCCACGAAGGTCACCAGGCCGATCACTGCGACGAGCAGGAAGGCGAAGTTCCATCCGAAGTGGGTGCCCAGCCACTGCGCGGCGGGCACACCTGCGACGGTGGCCACCGAGAGTCCCAGCCCGGAGAAGGCCACCGCCTTGCCGCGCTGCCCCGGCGGGGCCATCGAGGCGGCGATGAGCGCGGTGACGGAAAAGTAGGCACCGTGTGGCAGGCCGGCGATGAAGCGGCTGATCAGCAGCATGTTATAGCTGCTGGCCAGCACGGTCAGCCCGTTACCGATCGTGAAGGCGATCATGAGCACCAGTGCCAGGCGACGGCGCGGCACGGTGCTGGTCAGCGTGGTGATGAGCGGGGCACCCACCACCACGCCGAGGGCGTAGGCGGAGATGACGTGCCCGGCCGTGGCCTCCGAGATCTGGAAATCCTCGGCGATGAGGTTCAGCAGCCCCATCGCCACGAACTCGGTGGTACCGATGCCGAAGCCACCGAGCGCGATGGCCAGCATGGTGATGATTCTCCTGCGGCTGCCCATGGTGGTTTGTGTTGGCACGGGGCGGCGATTCGGCATGGTTGGCACGGGGCACGCTTCCTGAAATTCTTTGGCTGGGCCGGATGAATACGAAGTAACGAAAAAGAATCAATATTTTTAATAACTTTTTTCGCCTTTCGCAAGCGAAGTTGCGACAGTACCCGTATGATTCACGATTTTTCTACTTCACGTAAGCTGGGTAGCACGATAAAAATCGAGTGACTTTTAACGGTTCACCGAAAACGATGTGAAAGCAGGGAGATACCGCCTTATGGCCAAGATCATTTACACCCGTACCGACGAGGCCCCACTTCTGGCCACGTATTCGCTGAAGCCGATCGTGGAAGCTTTTGCATCGACTTGCGGCGTGGACGTGGAAACGCGTGACATCTCGCTGGCAGGTCGTATCCTGGCCGCTTTCAACGATAAGCTCCCGAAGGAGCAGCAGGTCAACGACGCTCTCAAGGAGCTCGGCGAGCTGACCCAGTCCCCTGAGGCCAATATCCTCAAGCTGCCGAACATCTCCGCATCCGTCCCGCAGATGCGCGCAGCCATCGGCGAGCTGCAGAAGGCCGGCTACGACCTGCCGGACTTCCCTCTCGAGGTCAACACCGAGGAGGAGAAGGACGCCTACGCCCGCTACAGCTCCGTCATGGGCTCCGCCGTGAACCCGGTGCTGCGCGAGGGCAACTCTGACCGCCGCGCGCCGAAGGCCGTGAAGAACTACGTGCGCACCCACCCGCACACCATGGGTGAGTGGACCGCCGAGTCCAAGACCAACGTGGCGACCATGGAGGCCAACGACTTCCGCCACAACGAGCAGTCCGTCATCATGCCGGCTGAGGATGACCTGCGCATCCAGCTGGTGAAGGCCAACGGCGAGACCACCGTGCTGCGCGACTCCCTGCCGGTGCAGAAGAACGAGATCGTGGACTCCACCGTCCTGCGCGCCGCCGCGCTCGACGAGTTCCTGCGCGCCCAGGTCGCCCGCGCGAAGGCTGAGGGCGTGCTGTTCTCCGTGCACCTGAAGGCCACGATGATGAAGGTCTCCGACCCGGTCATCTTCGGCCACGCCGTGCGCGCTTACTTCTCCGACGTCTACGAGCAGTACGGCGAGGAGCTGCTGGCCGCCGGCCTCGACGGTGAGGACGGCCTGGCTGCCATCCTCGACGGCCTGTCCGAGCTGGACAACGGCGAGGAGATCCGCGCCGCATTCGACAAGGGCCTCGAGGACGGCCCGGATCTGGCGATGGTCAACTCCCACCGCGGAATCACCAACCTGCACGTCCCGTCCGACGTCATCGTCGACGCCTCCATGCCGGCCATGATCCGTGACTCCGGCAAGATGTGGAACAAGGACGACGCCCGTCAGGACACCCTGGCCGTACTGCCGGACTCCTCCTACGCAGGCGTGTACCAGGTCGTCATCGACGACTGCCGCAAGAACGGCGCATTCGACCCGACCACGATGGGCACCGTCCCGAATGTCGGCCTGATGGCGCAGAAGGCTGAGGAGTACGGCTCCCACGACAAGACCTTCAAGATCGAGGCGGACGGCAAGGTCCAGGTCCTCAACAAGGCCGGCGACGTGCTCATGGAGCACGAGGTCTCCGAGGGCGACCTGTGGCGCGCCTGCCAGGCCAAGGACATCCCGGTTCAGGACTGGGTGAAGCTGGCCGTCGAGCGTGCCCGCAAGACCGGCGACCCGGCTATCTTCTGGCTGGACCCGGAGCGCGCCCACGACCGCAACATGACAACCCAGGTCGAGAAGTACCTGAAGGACCACGACACCGAGGGCCTGGATATCCGCATCCTCTCCCCGGTCGAGGCCTGCCAGCTCTCCGTGGACCGCATCCGCGAGGGCAAGAACACCATCTCCGTCACCGGTAACGTGCTGCGTGACTACCTGACCGACCTGTTCCCGATCTTGGAGCTGGGCACCTCCGCGAAGATGCTCTCCATCGTTCCGCTGATCGCGGGCGGTGGCCTCTTCGAGACCGGTGCTGGCGGTTCCGCGCCGAAGCACGTCGAGCAGCTGACCGAGGAGAACCACCTGCGTTGGGACTCCCTGGGCGAGTTCCTGGCGCTGGCTGAGTCCCTGCGCAAGCTGGCCGACACGGATAACAACCCGCGCACCCCGGTGCTGGGCGACGCGCTGGACGTTGCTACCGAGCGGATCCTGGAGGAGGGCAAGTCCCCGCAGCGCGAGGTCAACACCCTCGACAACCGCGGTTCCCACTTCTACCTGGCAATGTTCTGGGCTCGCGCCCTGGCCGATCAGAAGGACGACGCCGACCTGGCCGAGCTCTTCGCCCCGGTCGCCGACGCGCTGGAGACTGCCGAGGACGAGGTCATCAAGGAGCTCAACGACATCCAGGGCAAGGCCGTGGAGCTGGGTGGCCACTACCACCTGGACGAGGAGAAGGCGAACGCTGTGATGCGTCCGGTCGCTGCATTCAACAAGATCATCGACGATCTCGCTGCAGCAGATAACTCCCTGGAGGGCTAGTACCGCTCCCCCGTCGGGCCTGCTGCAGGCCCGCCCCCGGGGTCAGCGGAGGGATATAGCCGACTGGGCCTAGCGCGCTAGAGATAGCGCTGCTAGGCCCAGTTTTTCTTTTCTACCGGCCAGGAGCCCCTGCCCCGACCTTGCGGCCTCCATCCAGCGGAGACCAAGCTGCTCATATCTCAGTTCAGCAGGCGACCCAGCTGCTCATGATGGTGCCCGGGGAGCACCCCGGCGTCGAAAACCTTGCGGGCAGCTTCCTTATCACCCAGCTTGGCGGCGAAGGCCTCCCCCATCGTCACGCCGTGCTCCGGCACCGGTCCGAAGCGAATCTCGTCCAGCGGGCGGATGCGCCCGGCGGTAATCACGCGGAAGTAGGCGCCGCAGTCGCCATGCTGTGCGAAGCGCTTGACCCAGCCCTTCTCATCGAGCCAGGCGGCGAAGGTCGCGCACGGGGTGCGCGGCACGCTTACCTCGAGCTCAGCGCTACCCATGGACACGCGCTGGCCGATATAGACCTCCGACCACTTCACCCCGGCAGTGGTGATGTTCTCCCCGAAGCTGCCGTAGACGAGCTCACGGCCGAGCTCCTCCTCCCAGAAGTCCAGCTCCTCGCGGGCGAAGGCGTAGACGGCCTTATCTGCCCCGCCGTGGTGCTTATCGTCTCCGATCGTATCCCCAACGACGCCGCTGCCGTCGCCGTAGTTCGGGCCCGGCGCGAGCACGTCGATGTGCGACTGCGGCAGCTTTTCGATGCCGGTGTGCTCGTAGGTTCCGGCGGGGTTGGACTGGGGCCGACCAACTGCCACCTGGAGCACGCTCGGCTCTGCGTCAATCAGGAATGCAGCGTCTGTATTCGCCATGGTGCGGGTCCTTTCTGGCGCCTTATGGGCCCGTGTTGTGCTCGTTGCGCTGGGATTCTTTCTTTATCCCGTGCACCACCCCACCCTAGTGACTCAACTGCGTTTGCAGGTGCGACCCGCAATTTTTCCGCCAAAAGTGTTGAAGCCCAGACCTCCTACCTCCCATCCGATGCGGTGCAAAACAGCGCTTCGTGCGCTGCTGCCACCCACCGCATGAACCCATACCGAGCGGTACTTAAAAACCGCCAATACGACCCCAGGGCCACCGAGCAACAGCCCCCAAAAGACCCAAAAGTAGACTAAGTGGTATAAATTTTTAAACGCTCTTGACCTGCACTGTTAACGCATAAAGACCCCGAAAATAGACAGAGCGGTTTACTTTTTTCAGCGGGGACTATAAAGTGAGTCACCACACAGCGATCGAGCGGCACAATCCACCCGGATCCCACCCGGATCGCCACGATTCACAACACAGCCTCAAACACACGAAAGAGACAGGAAAACCATGCCAAAGTACGACAACTCCAACGCAGCAGAGTGGGGCTTTGCCACCCAGCAGATCCACGCCGGCCAGACCCTGGACCCGACCGGTTCCCGTAACCTGCCGATCCACATGACCACCAGCTACGTCTTCGACAACGCCGAGCACGCCAAGCAGCGCTTCGCGCTCGAGGATCCGGGCCCGATCTACTCCCGCCTGACCAACCCAACGGTCGAGGTCCTCGAGAACCGCCTCGCCACCCTCGAGGGTGGTGTCCACGCAGTCGCCTTCGCTTCCGGCATGGCCGCCATCACCGCCGCGCTGATCAACGTCGCGAACTCCGGTGACCACATCGTCGCCTCCCCGCGCCTCTACGGCGGCACCGAGACGCTCCTGCTCGTCACCCTGCCGCGCCTGGGCATCACCACCACCTTCGTCGAGAACCCGGATGACCCGCAGTCCTGGCAGGACGCCGTTCAGGACAACACCGTCGCCTTCTTCGGCGAGACCTTCGCCAACCCGCAGGCGGACGTCCTGGACATCCCGGAGATCAGCAAGGTTGCCCACGAGAACAAGGTCCCGCTGATCATCGACAACACGCTGGCTACCGCAGCGCTGGTCAAGCCGCTGGAGCTCGGCGCCGACGTCTCCGTCTCCTCCCTGACGAAGTTCTACACCGGCAACGGCTCCGCTATCGGTGGCATCCTCGTCGACGGCGGCAAGTTCGACTGGACCCAGGAGCGCAACGGCAAGCCGGTCTTCCCGAGCTTCGTCACCCCGGACCCGGCCTACCACGGCCTGAAGTACGCCGACCTCGGCGAGCCAGCCTTCGGCCTGAAGGCTCGTGCGGGTCTGCTGCGCGACACCGGCGCCACCCTCTCCGCGTTCAACGCCTGGCTGGCCGTCCAGGGTCTCGACACCCTGAACCTGCGCGTCAAGCAGCACAACGAGAACGCCAAGCAGGTCGCCGAGTTCCTGGACAAGCACCCGAAGGTCGCCAGTGTCGCCTACGCCGGCCTGGAGTCCAGCCCGTGGAACAAGGTCAAGGAGAAGCTGGGCCTGGAGTACACTGGCTCCGTTCTGGCCTTCGACCTGGCCACCGGCGACGCCGACCCGCGCGAGGCCGCCTGGAAGTTCATCGACTCCCTGAAGCTGCACTCCGACCTCGCTAACGTCGGTGACGTACGCTCCCTGGTCGTCCACCCGGCCACCACCACGCACTCGCAGTCCACCGAGGAGAACCTGCGCAACGCGGGCATCTCCCAGGCAACGGTTCGCCTGTCCGTCGGTATCGAGGACGTCCGCGACATCATCGCCGACCTCGAGCAGGGCTTCGAGCAGATTTAACTCACGAGGTTTTCTATGCGCTCCGACTTGCTGCCCGCCTCCGGTTCCTACGCCGATATTCCCATCGGCGAGGTGCTCACTGAGGCGGGCGCAAGCATTCCCGAAACCTCACTGCGGCTGTACGCCTTCTACGACGCAGCCGAGCAGGCGGCGGTATCCACGCCGCCGGAGGAGCGCCCCATCGTGCTGATCGAGCACGCCCTCACCGGCGACGGCAACGCCACCGACTGGTGGGCCGACATGGTCGGCGTGGGCAAACCGATCGACACCTCCACGTACCTAGTGCTCTGCGCCAATGCCCTGGGTGGGTGCGCGGGCTCCACCGGCCCCGGTTCCCTGCACCCGGAGGGTGGCTTCTGGGGCTCCCGCTTCCCGGGCCTATCCATCCGCGACCTCGTGCAGGCCGAAAAGCAGCTGCTCGACGTGCTGGAGATCCCCCGGGTCCACGTGGTGGTCGGCGCCTCCATGGGCGGGGCACGCACCCTCGAGTGGTCGCTGCTCTACCCGGAGATGATGGACGCCGTCCTCCTCATCGCCGTCTCCGCCCGCGCCTCCGCCTGGCAGATCGGCATCCAGTCCGCCCAGATCCGTGTGATCGAGGCCGACCCGCTGTGGCACGGCGGGGACTACTACGAGGCCGGCATGGGACCGGTCTGGGGCCTGGGCGAGGCCCGCCGCATCGCACACCTGACCTACCGCGGCGAGCTGGAGGTCGACGAGCGCTTCGGCGCCGAGCCGCAGCGGGGCGAAAACCCGCTGGGTAAGTACCGCTCCCCCAATCAGCGCTTCTCGGTCGAGGGCTACCTGGACCGGCAGGCGATGAAGCTGCGCAACCGCTTCGACGCCGGCTCCTACGTCACCCTGACGGATGCCCTGAACCGCCACGACGTCGGCCGGGATCGCGGCGGCATGAACGCCGCCCTGGGTAACTCCACGGTCCCCACGATGGTCTGCGGCATCGACACGGACATCCTCTACCCCTATCACCAGCAGGAGCACCTCTCCCGCAACCTGGGAGCCTTCCTGGGGCTGTGCCAGATCACCTCCCCCACCGGCCACGATGGTTTCCTCATCGAGGCCCGCCAGATGGGCAATGTGCTTGAGAAGTTCCTCACGGCCGCCGAGGAGCTGGCCGAGAATCCGGAGCAGCGCGCGGAGATCCTGCAGCACCACAACCGCTAGGAACCGCTAAGGGCTGCCACCGAACAACCGCCACCCACCCCCCACGCCCAGCGTCGCGGGATACCCAGCTCCGCGCGACCCCCGCGCAGGGACTTGGTCCGGATGCCCCTAGCTGCCCAGCGTGTCCACGCTGATCGCCAGGTACATCATCAACAGCCCCACGCCCCCGGCGAAAAGGCAATCGAATTTGCGGCTGCGGACCGCGAAAATCCCCAGCACGTCGGAGTCCACGACCCACCGGATCGTGGCCAAGAACACCAGGCTGGCCCCCATTGCTGTGGTGCCGCGGCGCCACCGGTCCGCCGCGATGAAGAACACCCCCACCGCCAGAAGCAGCAAAAACACCCCGATGAGCGCCCGCTGCGCGATCACCGGCAGCGGCGAGGCGGGCACGTCCCGGTCGTGCGGGTTCGCCAGCAGCTTTCGGCGGAAGGTACCGATCTGCGCGGCCTCCGCCCGCTCCTTCGGGGTGTCCGGCATCGTGCCCAGCTCCTCTGGCGCTCTAATCCCCTGGCTCTAGCCCTGCTCCGCGAGGAGCTCGGCGCGCTCCACGACGTTGTGGACCAGGAAGGCACGGGTCAGTGGGCCCACGCCACCCGGGTTCGGCGAGATCGCGCCCGCGACCTCCCAGACATCCGGGTGCACGTCGCCCGCGAGCTTGCCATCCAGGCGGGAGACACCGACGTCGAGGATCGCCGCACCCGGCTTGACCATGTCCTTGGTCAGCATGTGCGGCTTACCTGCAGCGGCGACGATGATGTCCGCGTTGATGGTCTCCGCCTTCAGGTCCTTCGTGCCCGTGTGGCAGAGAGTGACGGTGGCGTTCTCGCTGCGGCGGGTCAGCATCAGGCCGATCGGGCGGCCAACGGTCACGCCGCGGCCGATGACGACGACCTTCGCGCCGTTCAGCTCGACGTCGTAGCGGCGCAGCAGGCTGATCGCACCGTTCGGGGTGCACGGCAGCGGGGCGGGCTCGTTGAGCACCAGCTTGCCGAGGTTCACCGGGTGCAGGCCGTCGGCGTCCTTGGCCGGGTCGATGCGCTCCAGCACCGCGTTTTCGTCGAGGTGCTTCGGCAGCGGCAGCTGCACGATGTAGCCGGTGCACTCCGGGTCCGCGTTGAGCTCGTCGATGACGGCGTTGAGCTCCTCCTGGGTCACGTCCGCCGGCAGGTCCTTGCGGATGGACTTCACGCCGATCTGCTCGCAGTCCTTGTGCTTCATCCGCACGTAGGAGTGGCTCGCCGGGTCGTCACCGACCAGGACCGTTGCCAGGCCCGGGGTGATCCCCTTGTCCCGCAGAGCGTCGACTCGTTGCTTCAGGTCCGCGAAGATCTCGTCGCGGTACTTCTTTCCATCCAGGGTAATCGCAGCCATGCCCGCCATTATTCCACAGGCCTACCGCTGCCCCACCGGCGTGCGCCCCGTTTCCCCCACTTCAGGGCGGGCGCCCGCTCGCCCGCTACTGCCCGCCCGGGAAACCGAGCTGCCGCCAGGCCTCGTACGCCGCCACCGCCGCCGCGTTCGAGAGGTTCATGCTGCGACGGGCCGGCAGCATCGGGATCCGCAGCTGCGCGGTGATCCGGGGGTCCGCCAGGGTCTCCTCGTCCAGGCCGGTGGGTTCGGGGCCGAAGAGGAGGACGTCACCGCGGCGGAAGTCCACGTCCGTAAACCAGGTCTCCGCGTGCGTCGTGAAAGCGAAGACCCTCGCCCGGGGCGAGGCGCCATCCGCTGCCTGCTTCCGGCTCAGCTCTGCCTGCTTCCGACTCAACCCAGTCAAGTGCGCGGCCGCGGCCTCGAAATCCTCGTGGAGCTGCACCTCCGCCAAGTCGTGATAATCCAGACCGGCGCGGCGGACGTGCTTCTCCTCGAAGTTGAAACCCAGCAGGCCCGCCAGGTGCAGTGCCGCCCCGGTGCCCGCGCACATGCGGATCGCATTGCCCGTGTTCGGCGGGATCTGCGGCTGGTCGAACAGGATATGGAAGGGCGGATCGGCGGCCGGCCGGGGTGGCGTCGTTAAAGAAGAAGACCGACCTGCGGCGGAAGCGGGAGTGGAAGGCTGCGAAGACACGCCACTCACCTTAACCGCGCCCGCGGGCGCTGACGGCACCGGAACACGGTAAGAATGGAGGGGAAGAACCCCGACGATCGGGCACGAAGCCCATCAGACGATGAAAGAGGTCGATCAGACATGGCTGATGCACCGAAGGACGCCACACCGCAAGGCAAGAAGACCCCGACCGGCGGAAAGCAGCGCCCGGTGGACATCACCCTGTTCGGCGCGACCGGATTCGTCGGCAAGATCCTCGCGGGCTGGCTGGCAGAGCACGCGCCGAAGGACGTCACCATCGCGCTGGCCGGCCGCAACCGCGAGAAGCTGGTCTTCCTCAAGCAGCAGCTGCTGACCATCCACGAGGGCGTGATGGACTGGCGCATCGTGGAGGCGGACGCCTTCGACGAGGACGCCATGACCGAGCTGGCGAAGAACACCCGCGTGGTGATCTCCACGGTGGGCCCGTTCGTGCGTTACGGCGAGGACCTCGTGCGCGCCTGCGCTGAGGCCGGCACGCACTACGTGGACTCCACCGGCGAGGTGCTGTTCATGCGGAAGATGATCGACAAGTACGACGACGTGGCGAAGGCCAACGGGGCGCGCATCATCCACGCCTGTGGCTTCGATTCCGTGCCCTCCGATATCGGCATGCTGCTGATCAACGAGGCCGCGGCCAAGGATGGCAAGAAGCTGGCCGAGGTGACGAACCTGGTCAGCATGCGCGGGGCCATGTCCGGCGGCACCGTAGAGTCCGCACGCGAGCAGTTCCAGGCCGCACAGCGCGACCCGGAGCAGAGGCGCGTGCTGGCTGACCCGTACTCCCTGAGCCCGGATCGCGAGGCGGAGCCGGAGCTGGGCGAGCAGCCGGATTATGGCGTGCTGCAGACCGAGACCGTCGGCGCCCCGGAGGGCTGGGCCGGGCCTTTCCTCATGGCCTCGGTGAACACCCGCGTGGTGCGCCGCTCCAATGCGCTGAGCGGCTTCAAGTACGGAAAGTCCCTGCGCTACCGCGAGTTCCAGTCCACCGGGCCGGGCCTGAAGGGCCGCGCGCAGGCCTACGCAATGGGTGGGGTTAACTGGACGATGCTGACCGCGATGAAGGCGCCGAAGCTGCGGGACTTCATCTCCCAGTGGGCACCCGAGCCGGGCGAGGGTCCGACGAGCAAGGCGCAGGAGAACGGCTACTTCCGTTGCGTGTTCCACGGCTTCGTGAAGCCGAATCCGGCGCCGAACGTGGAGCCGGATTACATCGCCACCCTGTACTCCCAGGGGGATCCGGGCTACCGCTCGACCTCCCGGATGCTGGGCACCGCAGCGCTCACGCTGCTCAAGGATGAGGCGGAGCTGCCGGGAACTGAAGGTGGCGTGCTGACCCCGGCGACGGGCCTGGGCATGGTGTACGTGCGTCGCCTCCGCGAGTCCGGGATGCGCCTGGACGTGGCGCGAGGCGGGCTCTACCGCACCTCCACGCCGCAGTAACCGGCGAGTACGGCGCTGTGTCGGGCGGGCGGTGTTTTAGGCCTCCGACCGGGTGGAGCCGTTGGCGACGATGAAGTCCGGGGCGGGGCGCCGATTGATGTGGGCGCGCTCTTGGGCGGCCCACATGTTCCACCAAGGGGCGTAGTAGGGGTCGCGGTGCAGCGCGCGCTGCTTGCGCAGCTGGGTGGGGGCCTCCAGCACCAGGGTCCGGTGCGGGATGCCGCGGCGTCGCAGCACGGCTAGGGCCTCGGGGCTGAGGGCACCGACGCCCTCGACGATTAGTGGGTGGCCGGGGTCCAGGGGCTGCCACTGCGCGGGGGTATTCTTCTCCCAGTCCCAGCGGCGAAAGCCCGGGCAATTGGGCTGCAGCACGTCGGCGGCGAGCATGCGGGCTGCGGCGAAGAGCCCACCCCAGCCGGGGTAGAAATCCTCCAGGTGCACCAGCTGGGGCGTGGTATTGGGGGCCGGGGGCGTGCTCGGCGATGCGCCGGTCTGGTGGCTGGGAGCACCGAGTGTGGCCATGAGGTGTTCCGCAAAGTGGGTCTTGCCGGAGCCGCTGCGACCGTCGATGAGGATCACCCACCGCGGGTCGCGGCCCGCGCGGGGTCGATGCGCAGCAGCCGACTCGATCTGTGTGGCTCGGCGGCCTCGCTGGCTTGCGACCCAGGTGGCGAGCTCGCGGGTGGCCTCCTCGGGCGAGAGCTGTGGAGCGCTAGCCATTCTGTACTCCCAGCAACACGAAATGGCCGGTCCACACGGCGATCCCCAAGGAAAGCAGGCTCAGTGCCAAGGAGCCCACAACCACGGCCCAGTCCCAGCCGCCGAAATGAGCCTGACGAGCCCAGGTGCGTTCGATGGGCTGGCCCTCGGCGTTATGGGTGGCTCCAAACCCACGGGCCTCCATCGCGGTGGCCAGCTTGGCGCCACGACGCAGCGCCAGCACCAGCAGGCTGAAGGACTGCTGCAGCGCACGCTTCAGCTTGCCCTCGTCCCCCAGGCCGCGGGCGCGGCGGGCACGCTCCACGGCCGTCCAGTCCTCTCGGAATAGCGTGACCAGGCGCACGCCCGCCACCGCACCGATGACGAAGCGGGTGGGCAGTTTCCACAGCTGTGCCAGCCCGTCGCCGAGGCGGGTGGGGTCCATGTCCGCGGTGAGCACCACGGCGGGCACGCCCACCGCCAGCACGCGAATCATCACCGCGATGGCCAGCTGCACCGAGTTCTCGGTGATGTGGATGAAGCCCCATTCGAAGTAGCTCTGCCCGCTAGCCCGCCCGTAGAAGAGCATGCTCACACCCGTCAGCGGGGCGAGGAGCAGCAGCGGCCAAGCCCGGCGGAACAGCCGGGCAGGCCCGACCCCGCACAGGGGCGCGACGACCAGCAGGGTCAGCGCGAAGGACACGCTGGCGCTCACAATATCGATGCTGATCAGCAACGGGGTGGTCAACAGCGCGAGCGCGAGCAGCCGGGTGGATGGGTCGATGCGTTCCAGGATCATACCCGCACCTCCAGGCCGGGGCCCTGGGGAAGGTGCCAGTGGTGCTGGCCCAGCGCGGCGAAGTAATCCGCGTCGTGGGTGATGGACAGCAGCCCCATGCCGCTGTCCGCCAGCTGTTGCAGCAACCCGACCAGGGCGGTGAACGTGTTGAGGTCCTGGCCGAAGGTCGGTTCGTCCAGGATCAGCAGGCGCGGCTCAGTGGCCAGCACCGCGGCCACGGAGAGCCGGCGTTTCTCCCCACCCGAGAGGGTGAAGGGGTTGGCGGCCGCGAGGTGACTCAGCCCGAGGGTGCCCAGCAGCTCGTCTGCGCGGCGCTCGGCTGCGGCGGCGTCCATCCCGGCGGCCTTGGGGCCGAGCAGCAACTCGTCGCGGACGGTGCGGGCGGCCAGCTGGTGCTCGGGGCTTTGAAAGACGTATCCGATGCGGCGGACCAGGTCCTTCGAGCGCCAGCTGCGGGGGTCCGGGGTTTCCCGGCGCCTGTGCTTAGCGGGCTGGAGCCCACTGGCGTCCAGCTCCCCGCCCGCCGCGGGAACCAGGCCCGCGAGGGTGAGCGCCAAGGTGGATTTTCCGGTGCCGTTGCCGCCGGTCAGGCAGGTGGACCCCGGCTCCAGGGCAGCGGTGATGCCAGTGCGGATGGTGTGCTGGCCCCAGCCGATGGCCAGGTCCTGGGTGCGCAGCAGTGGCTTCCCGCTCGCCTGGGAGCTCCCACCTGCGGGCGCGGACGCAGCGTCGATGGTTGTTTCTGCGTCGATCGGGTGGGCAACGGTGCCTCGGTTGCCAGCATGGTTCTGGTGATCAGCATGGCCCTGGTTGCCAGTTGAACCGGGCGCGGCCTTCAACGCGCCCAGCTCGGGCGGCGGGGTGCCCATGCGGCGCAGCGCGGGCGAGATGCCCGGCACCCAGATGCCTGCCTCGGCGAGCCGGTCGGCGTGGGTGTCCAGGATCTGCCCGGCCGGGCCGTCGGCGAGCACTCCCCCGGCTTGCCGACCACCGCTGGCCTGCTCCCCCACGCCGCTGGGGTTGGTCTCCCCGAGCACGAGGATGCGGTCGACGTGCCCGGCCCAGGTGGCTGCGCGGTGCTCGACGACGATCAGTGTGGCGCCGGTGTCCTCGCAGGCCCGGATGACGGCGTCGCGCACCTCGGCCACGCCCTCCGGGTCGAGGTTGGCGGTGGGTTCGTCCAGCACGATCACCCTGGGGCGCATGGCCAGCACCCCGGCCAGCGCGAGCCGTTGCTTCTGCCCGCCGGAGAGCCGGTGGGTGGACCGGTCGAGGTCCAGCTCCCCCAGCCCGACGGTGCGTAGAGCCTCCGTGGCGCGCTGCCACATCTCTTCCCGCGGGATGCCGAGGTTCTCGCAGCCGAAAACAACATCGTCGCCCACCCGGGCGGCGATGACCTGCGAGTCCGGGTCCTGCAGCACCATGCCGACCAGGCCCCGGGCCTGGGCCGGGTCCTTGCCGTCCACGCGGATGGCACCGCGCTGCTCGCCGTCCTCGGCATCCCCCAGCACCCCGGCGATACCGGCGAGCAGGGTGGATTTACCTGCGCCCGAGGCCCCGAGCAGCAGGATGCGCTCCCCGGGTTCCAGGCGTGCGGTGATGTTCGCGATGGCCGGGTTCTTCCGGCCGGCGTGGCGCCAGCCGAAGTCGGTGATCTCCACGACCGCCCCGCCCGGCGGCCGCCCGTGGCTCGTCATGGTTTTCTCCCCTTGAGCGGCCTAAACCAGTTGTTGGCGTTGCCTGCCCGCCGGGAAGCGGTCGAGCGCCCCGGTAGCAGCCAAACCGCGGACGAGCAGCCAGCCCACCAGGCCCGCCAGCACGATGCCGGAGAGAATCATGGTGGACAGGTAGGTGGCGTTGAAGGCCAGGGACTTCGCGTAGTTTCCGCTGGTCGCCAGCTCCAGGATGAATTCGAAGATGGCGGCCACAGCACCGGCGGCCATGGCCACGCCCAGCCCGGCGCGGCGGTAGGCGAAGATCGCGAAGACCAGTTCCGCGCCCAGCCCCTGGGCCAGGCCGGAATACACGGTCTCGATGCCCCAGTGGTTACCCAGCAGCGCGGAAACGACGGCGGCGAGCACCTCGACGAAGAGTGCCGCGCCCGGCTTGCGGATGATCAGCCCGCCCAGCACGCCGCCGAGCAGCCAGATGCCGACCGCGAGCCCGCCAAGGCCCGGGGTGGCAGCGTCGAACACGCCGTAGGCCGCGCCCCCAATGCCGTTCCAGACCCAGAAGATCAGGCCGCAGGCGACACCGAGCACGGCGGCGACGATGATGTCCACGACGCGCCAGGACTTGCTGTGCTGGGGAGCCTGCTGCTCGCCTGAGAAGCCGTGGGTTTCGCTGGTCTGTGATGGTTTTTCGGGCGTGATGCTCACGCTTATCCTCCCTATCGCCGGCATGATCCGGATCAGGTTCATCGGTCGGCACCACGGTGCTGGCGCCCTCTCAGCCCGGACGTTCTCCCGGACTCCCGCGTTGGTCGGGTCTAACCCTAGCAGCCGCCCCGGAGGACCCTATTTCCGGTGGCGGGTGAAGAAACTCAAGATCTCCGCCCCGGCATTGACCGCGCGAGTGGGGTTCGCTTCCTGCTGGCCCCCGTCGTTACGCACCCCGGCAATCCCGGACTCACCGGGCCGGGCGGCTTCGCCCTCGCCGGGCCAGGTGTGCCCCATCCCCTTCACCGCGATGTGCATGACGTCCTTATCCGCCGCGCAGTCGCGCCACTGGTAGCGGCGGACAATGGGGGTGACGTTGCGGACCGCGGGGGCCCCGAAGCAGGAGGCACGGTGTGCATAGGCGGAGGTGAAGCTCATCGCCCCGAGGTACGGGGTGCCGTAGCGGGAGCCGCCCTCGTAGTGGATGCGACTGTCGTCCTCCCCGTGGATTTCGAGGAAGGACGTCGCCCTGCTGCCGCGAAACTGTGGGTGTTCTTTGCTACGCTGTGCCCGTGTTGCGCAGTTCTGCCAGGTGCCCTTGTAATAGGCCCCTGCGACCGAGGCGAAGGCGGCGAATTCCTGGGGTATCTCGCAAGCGAGCTTTGCGACGAAGCCGCCGCCGTTGCTCATTCCCGCGGCGTAGATGCGCAGGTCGTCGACCTGGTAGGTGGCGGCAATGCGGTTGATGAGGTCCCGGACCAGGGCCAGGTCTTGTTTCCCGGTGGCCGTGGCATAAGGTGCGCCCGCCCAGGCCCTGTCGACGCCGTCGGGGTAGGCGACGATGGCGCCGTCCCGGGCGAGGTCGCCGAAGCGGGCCATGGCTGCGCCGGACTGCCCATAGCCATGGAAGGCGAGGATCAGTGGCTTGGGCCGGGTGGCCTGGGACTGGCGGGGCAGGGCGTCAGCAGGCACATGCAACACTGCCTGGCGGTTCAGTCCGCCCGATGTCAGCTGGACTTGGCCATTGTGCCCGGGGTGTGGGGCGCCCCGCAGTGGGGCGGAGTGTTGGGTATTGCGCAGCACGGGTGCGGGGCTGGTGCTCGTGGCTGGGTCCGTGGCAGCACCCTGGCTGGCTTCTCCCCCGCTACCCCCACGGGTGCTGGGCTCACTGCCCGCGCCGGCCTGGTCCTCCCCGGTACCGCCAGCCCCCGGGGTGCGGTCGTTGCTGGTCCCCGCCGTCCGGCTCGAGCGCTCCGGGATGGCCACGGCGGATTCGTGTTCGGTGCGTTCGCTGACCAGGCTGTGTCGGCTTTTTCGGGTGAGGTAGTCGACGCTCCAGCCGGTATTTTTCTGCAGCCACACCCCGGCCCCGGCGGCGAGCCCAATGGCCACGGCTGCCAGCGCGAGGGCGATGATTCGCCGCAGCATATAGCGCCGCTGGCTGGTGGGGCGCCCGGAAGGGCTAGGGGTGGTCATTCCCCCGATCTTGAAGGGTGGGCGCGCTGATTGTCAATCGGTGAATCGCATAAGTGTTATTCCCCACGTTGTGATCGCCCCCGCCTCCCCCGGCCACAGGCACTTCCTCACCGTCGCAGCCACCCACCTGGGTCGTGACCACGGCCGACCCGGTAGCCGGCTCCGGGGCACTTCAGCGGAAATCCCGCGACGGGCTACCCAGCGCCGCGGCACCACCCAGCTCCGTCTCCACGGCCTCCAACAGATCGGCGGTAACACTGGCCGCACCCTCCGCGTTATGCACGATCCCCCGGACCACCACGATGCGCGCTGTCATCGCCACCTGCCGCTGTTTCTTCCATAAGCCCTGGGTGAGCATCACGTTCGCGATGCCGGTCTCGTCCTCCACCCCGAGGAAGACGACCCCGCCCGCAGTGGCCGGGCGCTGCCGGTGCGTGATCACCCCGGCCACCCGGATCCGCGAACCATCCGGCACGTGCAGCAGATCCACGGCGGGCACCACCGCCGCCCCACCCCGGCGTTGCCCGCGACGCACCCCGGCACGCACCGGCAGGTCGTGCCACTGGGAAAGCTGGCCCCGCAGCAACTCCACAGGGTGCCCGTCCGGGGTCACCGACGTGGCCGCGAGATCCGCGGCAGCCAGCTCGAAGGCGCTCATGCCAGGCAGCGCGGGAACCGAGGGTGCGGACGTCCCCGGCAGCATGCCCTCCCGCTCCGTGGCCGCCAGCCCCGCGGCCCACACCGCCTGCCGCCGATCCAGCCCGAGGCTCTCTAAGGCCCCGGCCCGCGCCAGGGCTGCCACCTGCGCCACGCTGAGCCCGGCTTCCCGGGAGAGGTCGCTGACCTGCCGGTATTCCCCCTTCTCTTCCCGTGTGGCGACGATCCGCTCGGCCGTGTCCTCGCTGATCCCCGCGATGGATGCCAGCCCCAGCCGGATCGCACCGAGGGGCTCCGCGGTGCCCCGCCCCAGCCCGTGCACCCCGCGGGCGCGGTTGACGTCGTCAAAAGAAGAGGAAGAAGACGCGGAAGAAGACGCAGCAGAACCTGCCGAGAGATCCGTATCCGCCTGCACCCCGGAAGCGTTGACGCACACCGGGAGGATCCGCACCCCGTGGCGGCGGGCGTCCGCGATCAGCGACTGCGGCGAGTAGAAGCCCATCGGCTGGGCGCGCAACAAGGCCACGCAGAATTCCGCCGGGTAGTGGTACTTAAACCAGGCGGAGTAGTAGACCAGCGCGGCGAAGGACTGGGAGTGGGACTCCGGGAAGCCATAGGCTGCGAACGCCGTGATCTTCTCCCACAGCCGGTCCGCGACCTCCCCAGTGATGCCGTTGGTGCGCTCCAGGCCCTCGTAGAAGCGCTCCTTGAGCCGCGCCATCCGCTCCGGGGAACGCTTGGACCCCATCGCGCGGCGCAACGTATCGGCCTCCGCGGCAGTGAACCCGGCGGCGTCCACCACGACCTGCATCAACTGCTCCTGGAACAGTGGGATGCCGAGGGTCTTGCCGAGCGCGGGTTCCAGGCACGGGTGGTCGAAGGTCACCGGCTCCAGGCCGTTGCGCCGCCGGATGAACGGGTGGACCGACCCACCCTGGATGGGGCCGGGGCGGATCAGCGCGACCTGCACCACCAGGTCGTAGAAGCGCCGGGGTCGCAGGCGGGGCAGGGTGTTCATCTGGGCGCGGGACTCCACCTGGAACACGCCCACCGCGTCGGCGCGGCTGAGCATCTCGTAGACCGCTTCCTCGGTCGGGGCCAGCCGCCACAGCTCGATACGGCGGCCACGGTGGGTGGCCACCTGGTCGATGGCGTGGTGCAGGGCCTCGAGCATGCCCAGGCCCAGCAGATCGAATTTCACCAGCCCGACGGCCGCGCAGTCGTCCTTATCCCACTGCACCACGGAGCGGTTCTCCATGCGCGCCCACTCGGTGGGCACGACGTCCGCGATGGGGCGGTCGCAGATGACCATGCCGCCGGAGTGGATACCCAGGTGGCGGGGCTGGCCGATCAGCTGTTCAGCAAGCTGCCGCACCCGCTCGGGCGCCTCGGCGGTACCTCGGGTCCAGGCATCCACCTGGCCTGCCGGGTAGCCGAGCGCGCGGGCGGCATCCCGCAGCGCCCCCTTGCGCCGGTAGGTGATGACGTTCGCGACCTGGGCGGCGTTCTCCCGCCCGTAGCGGCGGTAGACGTACTGGATGACCTCCTCGCGGCGACCGGATTCGATGTCGAGGTCGATGTCGGGTGGCCCCTCGCGTTCCGGGGAAAGGAAGCGTTCGAAGAGCAGGCCGGCGGCGACGGCGTCGACAGAGGTGATGCCGAGCGCGAAACAGACGGCGGAGTTCGCCGCCGAGCCGCGCCCCTGGCAGAGGATGTTGTTGCTGTGGCAGTGGTCGACGATGTCGTGGACGATGAGGAAGTAGCCGGGGAAGCCCAGTTTTTCGATGACGCCGAGTTCCCGGTCGATGACCTCCCAGGCCTTCTGCGCCGCCGCGGTGGAGCCGCGCCGCCCGTAACGGTGGGTGCCGTTTCTTTCCACGAGCTCGCGGAGCCAGGACATCTCGCTGTGGCCTTCCGGCACGGGAAAGTGCGGTAGTTCCGGGGCGACGAGGTTCAGGGTGAAGGCGCATTCTTCGGCGACGCCCACGCTGGTTGCGGTGGCTTCCGCGAGCCAGGCGCAGTCCCCGGCGAGCTGCCGCAGTTCCGCCCCGGAGCGCAGCCAGGATCCACCCACGGGGTGGGTAACGGGTTCGGCACGAGCGACGTCCCAACGCCGCCGCAGGGCGGCCTTGGCCCCAGCCAGGCGGGCCTGGCTGGGGGTCGCGCAGGTGGGCTGCGAGGAGAGGATCTCGCGCAGCCCGTGGGTGGTCGCGAAGGCGTGGAGGGCCTCGTTGTGGTCCACGTCGGCCGGGTCCATGCTCAGCTGCAGTTGCACGAGGCAGTGCTGCGTGCCGAAGGCTTCTAGTAATTCGGCGGCGCGGCCGGGGATGGCGAGCTGGGCGGCGTCGATGAGGACGAGCCAGTGCCCGCCGGCGGCCTCGGCGAGAGAGTTGAAGCTGGGGTATTCAACTGCGTCCTTGTCCCGGTGGGCCATCCGGGCGGCGGTGATGCCGCGGCTGAGCCGCCGGTAGCCCTCCTGGCCGCGGCAGAGCACCGCCAGGCCGGGGGCCTGTGGCCCGTCGATGCTGAGCTCCGCCCCGAAGACGGTCTTTAGCTCGCCGTCTGCCTCTGCGGCGGCGGTGGCAAAACGCGCGGCCCCGTACATGCCGTCCCGGTCGAGGCAGGCCAGCGCGCTGATGCCGAGTGCGATGGCCTGCTCCACTAGTTCCTCGGGTTCGCTGGCGCCGTGGAGGAAGTGATAGCTGCTGGCGGCGCGCAGCTCCGCGAACTCCACGTGCGCCCCGGCTGCGCGCGCCCTACCCCCAGGCTCCCCCGCCGCGCTCCGCGCCCCGTGGATCCCATCAGGCTGCTTCCCGCGCCTGAGGTCAAGCCGCTCCGCGGACTGGGCCTCGCCGGGGTAATCGTCATGTCGACCATCGAGCTGCTCGTCGCGCCGCGCCTCGTTCCGCGGGCGAACTTCAACACCCTCACCTGTGGTTTTTCCCGAAAGGACACGCTCGATCCGCGACCAGCTGAGGGCTTTGGGGTTGTTGAATCCGCGCGTATACGTCACGGCCAGAACCCTACCCTAAATCGAACATCTATTCGATATAGCACAGCATTCGCCCCTGCCTACCGCCCCTGTACCGCCATTCCCTCAAGGCAGAAATCGACGACACCACGTGCATAAATGACAAGAAAATAGACCAAGTTGTCCATGCTGCCCTACGGTGCTAAATTTGCCTTCAACAAACAGTGCCCCGCCAAACAAAAAACACCCGTGCCAACGACGGCACACGGCGGACACCCCCAGATCTAGGAGGATCACCATGACTCTTCGACGCAAGGCCCTGGCCGCGACGATCGCCCTGACCACCAGCTTCAGCCTCGTGGCCTGCTCCGGCGGCAACGACGACGACACCATCGTCATCGGCACCACCGACTCCGAGCAGAAGCAGTGGCAGGTCTTCAAGCAGGAGCTGGATAACGCCGGCCTGAAGACCGAGATCAAGTCCTTCAACGACTACTCCATCCCGAACCGTGCGCTGACCGACGGCGAGATCGACGTCAACAACTTCCAGCACATGATGTTCCTGGCCGAGTACAACAACGGCAACAACACCGACCTCGCACCGGTCGGCGCTACCGAGATCCTGCCGCTGGGCCTGTACTACAAGGACCACTCCGACCTGAAGGACGTCGAGAAGGCTGGCGAGGTCGCCATCCCGAACGACTCCACCAACCAGGGCCGCGCCATCAACGTCCTCGTCCAGGCTGGCCTGGTCACCCTGAAGAAGGAAGGTCTGCTGACCCCGACCCCGGCCGACATCGACACCGACAAGTCCAAGATCAAGGTCACCCCGGTCGACGCAGCCCAGACCGCGACCTCCTGGCTCGACGGCACCCCGGCCATCGTCAACAACTCCTTCCTGGACCGCGCGGACATCGACCCGAAGACCGCCATCTTCCAGGACGACCCGGAGAAGGAGGAGGCACAGCCGTACATCAACGGCTTCGTGACCACCAAGGACCGCAAGGACGAAGAGGACCTGAAGAAGCTCGTCGAGATCTGGCACTCCAAGCCGGTCCAGGACGCCATCGACGAGCAGACCAAGGGCACCTCCGTCGCCGTGACCATGTCCGGCGATGAGCTGCAGAAGGTGCTGGACACCACCCAGCAGAAGCTCAAGGAGCAGTAAAACCCAACCCCCAAAAAGGCGTGTCTCGCATGGCCGGCCCACCAGCCCGCCAGCCGAGGCACGCCTTTTAAACCGGAAGGCACCCCAATGGCCCAAGGCACATCCGCCGCCCCCGACACGGCCGGCCCCGCAACCCCGCGGGGCGACCGCACGGGAACGGGAATCGAATTTCGCAACGTCCACAAGGTCTTCAAGCAGGGACGCAAGTCCATCACCGCTCTGGAGGACGTGAACATCACCATCCAGCCGGGCTCCATCGTGGGCATCATCGGCTACTCCGGCGCGGGCAAGTCCACGCTGGTGCGCCAGATCAACGGGCTGGACAAGCCGACCAGCGGCGAGATCCTGCTCGACGGGCAGGACATCGTCCCGCTGAAGGAACCGGAGATGCGCAAGCTGCGCTCCGATATCGGCATGATCTTCCAGCAGTTCAACCTGTTCTCCTCCCGCACCGTGGCGGGCAACATCGCCTACCCTCTGAAGCTGCAGGGCATGCCGAAGGCCGAGCGCGAGGCGCGCGTCGCCGAGCTGCTGGAGTTCGTGGGGCTGGCTGATAAGGGCCGCAGCTACCCGGAGCAGCTCTCCGGCGGCCAGAAGCAACGCGTGGGCATCGCCCGCGCCCTGGCGACGAACCCGAGCCTGCTGCTCGCCGACGAGGCAACCAGCGCGCTGGACCCCTCCACCACCCGCGACGTGCTCGCGCTGCTGCGCCGCGTCAACGAGGAGCTGGGCATCACCATCGTGGTGATCACCCACGAGATGGAGGTCGTCCGCTCCATCGCCGACCAGGTGGTCGTCATGTCCAACGCCCGCGTGGTGGAGCAGGGCTCGGTCTACGAGGTCTTCTCCAACCCGCAGACGGAGGTCGCGAAGAACTTCGTGGCCACCTCCCTGCGCAACACCCCGGACAACGTGGAAGCGGACGCCCTGCAGGCCGGCGACGGCCGCCTGTTCACCATCACGATGAACCAGGGTGTGGGCTTCTTCGACGCCGTCTCCGAGCTCTCGGCTACGGATGTGAGCGTGAACATCGTCCACGGCGGGGTCACCACCCTGCAGAACCACTCCTTCGGCCGCCTGACCGTGCGCGTGACCGCTCAGGACGCCGCCGGTGAGACAGCGATCGAGAAGTTCTACGCCGACCTGTCCCAGCGAACCGATATTGAGGAGATCCGATGAGCGCGCTGACTACTTTCCCGACCGCCGCGGGCTCCACCGCCACCACAGCCGCTACCGCCCCTGCCACCGCGTCCCCGGACACCCTCGTGCTCGCCGCGATGGACTGGGACCGGCTGGGCGGTACTTTCACCCAGGCGATCTACGACACCCTGACGATGGTGCTGGCCACCCTCGTCATCGGTGGCCTGCTGGGCCTGGTGTTCGGCATGCTGCTGTACACCACCCGCCCGGGTGGGGTGCTGTCGAATAAGCCCATCTACTGGGTGATCAACTTCCTGGTGAACTTCGTTCGCCCGATTCCGTTCATCATCTTGCTCACCGCCATCGGCCCGTTGAGCGACGCCCTGGTGGGCAGCCGTATCGGTCTGAAGGCCGCGGTGTTGGGCATGGTGATCGCCGCGACCTTCGGCGCGGCCCGCATCGTGGAGCAGAACCTGGTCACCATCGACCCGGGCGTGATCGAGGCGGCGAAGTCCATGGGTGCCTCGCCGCTGCGGATCATCTTCACGGTGATCATCCCGGAGGCCCTGGGGCCGTTGATCCTGGGCTTTACGTTCATGTTCATCGCGATCGTGGACATGTCCGCGATGGCTGGCTACATCGGCGCTGGCGGTTTGGGTGACTTCGCGATTGTCTACGGTTACCGCGCCTTCAACGACGAAGTCACGTGGATCACCGTGCTGGTTATCATCGTTATCGTCCAGGCTGCCCAGCTGTTCGGTAACTGGCTGGCCAAGAAGGTTATGCGCCGCTAGAAGCTCACCCTTCTCCGGGGTTTTGTGCCCCTCTTTTGAGGACGTCGCCCCCTTGCACTTCGGTGCGGGGCGGCGTTCTTTTTCTGTCTAAAGCGAGGCTGGGGTTGGACCGGGTGGGCCTGGACCGAGTGGGCTTTGGCCGAGCGGGGGGGTGAGCGCGAGGACCGGTGTGCGCTGCCGCGGGGGCGGGCGACGGTGACGAACGAGGCATCGGTGACGGGCGCGGCGTCGTCGTCTAGAAGACGAGGTTGACGAGCAGCACGTAGAACACCGTGCCCAGCAGGATGGACTGGGTGGCGGAGCGGCGCCACAGATGCCAGGCCGTGGTGAAAGCCACCGCGATGAGCAGGGAGGCCAGGCCGCCGGGGGCGGCCATCCGGTCGGCGGCGGTGTAGATCACGAGGATGCTCATCACGCCCACGGGCATGCCCATGCCGAGCCATGCGACGAGCTTGGATTCCCGGAAGGAGCGCAGGGCCGCGAAGGGCAGGCCGCGCAGGGCGACGGTGACGATGCAGAGCGGGAGCAGCACGCCGATGGTGGTGCCGAGGCTCACGCCCGCGGGCAGGCCATAGCTGCCGGCAGCCTCGGCGGCGTGGACAGCCTCGGCGGCCAGAACTGTGGGCTGGGGGCTCATACTTCCTGCCTTTCGTCCCCGGTGCGCCAGCGCAGCTGAAGGGCGCGGTCCAGACCCGGGAGGTAGAAACGGGCGAGCAGCACGGCGAAGTAGAGCAGCATCGCGATCATCAGCATGTTGCCCGGGGAGACCAGCAGCGCCACCGCGGCGGTCACCACGGCCGTGAGGACCAGGGAGACGTCCCTGGTGGCGAGGAAGGACTCGATCAGCAGCACGACGAACAGCGCGGTGAGCGCGAATTCCATGCCCTCGAGTTTCCAGGGGATGGCGTCGCCGAAGAGGGCGCCGAGGACTCCCCCACCGACCCACGCGCACTGCAGGACGATCTGGATGGCGATGACCTGGCGGCCGGTGAAACGCTGATTGGGGTTGGCGCTGACGATCGCATAGGTCTCGTCCGTCAGCGCGTAGATGCCATAGGCACGGGCGGCTCTGCTGCGGATGACCTGCAGCGGGTAGTTCAGGGCATAGAAGACGTGGCGGAAGTTCACCAACAGCCCGTAGAGCGCGGCTGAGAGCGGTCCCACTCCCCCGGTGACGAGGCTGAGCGCCAGGAACTCCATCGAGCCGGCGTAGATCACCAGGGAGAAGATCGGCGCCCAGAACCACGCGAAGCCCATCTGGGTCAGCAGGATGCCGAAGGCCAGGCCGAGCGGAACCATGCCGAGGCCCACCGGCATGGCCAGCCCGATGGCGTGGCGGATGCCGCCCTGGTCGAGATTCCTCTCTTCGGGACGCCGCGAGCTACCCAAGAATCTCCTCGCAGCCAACCGCAATCCAGGACTTCGAGCGCTTGGGTTTATCCCCGCAGGAGGACACCACCATGACGCTGTCCCGGCGCTCCATGCGGACCCGGAAGCGCAGGTCGGAGGCGGTATCTTCCACCACGCGGACGGCGACGTCGGCGGACTGCGCGGTCTCCTCGTCGCTGTTCTCCGGGGTTTCCTCCCAGGACGTCAGCGCTGCGAGGCCGACGGGCAGACCGCGGTCGTCAAGTTCGTGGGCCACGCGGAGTTCGGCGGCCTGGCTGGCAGGATCGAGGCAGCCGCGGCCACGGTTCCCCTGCAGCCAGAGCTCCCCGCGCTGGGCGTGCTCCACCATGCTGCGCGCCCCGCCCTCGGCCATGCGGCCGAAGGAGTAGTTGGCGGGCAGCAGGAGCATGGAGGGCGCGAAGCGGTGCCCCTTGGTGTGGGAGGACTCCCAGATGATCGGGTCGATGGGGTCCACCGAGGGATGATCGTCGAATTCGGTGTGCTTCGGGTCGACTGGCCCGGCTCCCACTCCGGCCGTGTCGGCGTGGTTCTGGGTGAGCGCGGGGTTCGCGGCGGGCTGGATCCTCGGGGTGGCCTCGCCCTCCGGTGCGGCGGGCTCGTCGAAATGCTTGCTCAGCGCGGCGGCGAGCGGGCGGCCGCGGACGGCGCAGCAGCGGTCGCGGCGGCCGTGGGTGCAGACCAGCAGGATGGGGTGGTCGACGCGGCGGGCGCCCGGGGTGTTGCCCGGGGGGCTCAGGTCGATGTCCAGGAGGGCCTCGACGTCTGGGAGGTCCATCCTCTCGAGGATGGGTTCGGTGCCGGTGGCCCAGGCGATGTAGAGCACCCGGGTGTTGTTGCAGCGGCGGTCCTGGCCTTCCCGGCCGGGGCGGCGAATGAACTGGAGCTCTGCCCCGTTGTCCTTGAGGAAGGTTTTGATCTTCGCGTTCAGTTCGGCGCCGAAGGCGGTGCCGTCGAGGATGTCGTGCCCCCAGCCGGTGTAGAACTCCAGGCAGAGGATGATTTTTCCGGGTTTTGCGGTGCCAGCGAGTTGCTCTCCGGTGAAGGTGGAGCAAATGGTGGGGGCGTCATCGAGCTGTTCGGTGGTGAACTCGTGTGGCGAGACTCCCGCGAGTGGATTTCTGCTGGTAGCCATAACTGACAAGGTACCAAATGGAAGGCCTTAGGCAGACCTAAGCGGCCGGATCGGTTGATCGCGGCCGCTTAGGGGTTCACGGGCTCACGCCCGCGGGGTGGGTGGAAGGCCCACGGGTGCTTCTAGGAGCTGAGGGAGACGCTGCCGGATGGCTTGGACGCGCCCTTCTTCACGGTGATCTTCGGACCATTGTCGAAGACCTTGTAGTTGTTGATGGCTGCGCCAACCTTTGCGCCACCACCGGTGGCGAAGGTGCCCTCCTCCGAGCCGGCCTTCCAGGTGAAGTCGACAACCAGGGACTTGGTGGTGCTGACGGTGCTGTCCCCCTTGAAGAGCAGGCCTTCCTTCAGGCCGACGTTGACCTGCTTGACGCCGTCGTTGGTGGTCACACCGTACTGGCTCTGGTCGATCTGCTTGATGCTGCCACCGAGGAAGCCGTTTTCGAAGGTCTCAACCTTAACCAGCTGGAAGCTCTCTGGCATGCGCTCGATAAGGTCGCTGACCTTGGTCTCGCCCTTCACACCCTGGATCTTGATGCGGGTCTTGACGGTCGCGCCCGGGCGCACGGTCTCAGCGCCGGTAACGAGCTGCTTGTAGACGTCCACGTTCCAGGCCGGACCGCCGACATTACCGAGCTTGTACTCCTTGCCCTGGGCCTGCTCCAGGTCTCCCGGAGAGGAGGAGCCGAGGCTGCCCAGGCTGCCCAGCGGGTTTGCGCTTGCGGCGGTGACGCCGCCCATGGCGACGGCCGTCGCTGCGGTGAGGGCAATGGTGGCCTTGCCGATTGCGTTGATCTTCTTGGTCGCCATTTCTTTGGCCCCTTTCATGCTGACCCGCGCAGATGCGCTGATCTTTTGTCTTTGAGAACTGGGATCTGGATGCACTGGGCGGTCCCGCCTGTCGCTTGCCGAAGGTCTAGTGCTCTGGAATAGCCCTGCTTCACCCCAGTGCCTGGAAGCTTACTATTTCCTTAGCACCAGTACATTCCTTTGGAAAACTATTTCTGTTTTATTCTCACGCCCCGCCCCCTTTGCCCTGGCCTTTGACACTCACGCAGCTCAACATGCCCTCAGTAAGTCGCCTCGATTCGCCACTTCTGACCTTTGCATACCAGCAGGTAGGCACCCTCATCGGTGGCGACCTGCAGGCGCGCGTAGCGCTTCCCTTCGGCCCACCACTGCTCATCCACGGGCCAGGGGCCAGCCCACCCCCGGATGGGCAGTGTCCGGTTACCCCACCGCAACCGTTGGGGTGATGCGCTCATCAGACCCCGGCCGGTCACGTGCACGGGCTGCTCGTGATCGCCGAGCACCGTGATCGATGCAGCTGGGTGCCCCGCGCTGGGGTTAGCAGCTTCACCCACGGTCGCGGGCAGCGGCGCGGGCAGCTCACCCCACCACTGGGTCGTGGGCAGCGCGTCGACCTCCTCGGGCGCTTCCTCGCCATAGGGCAGCGTGAGCACGCGTCCACCGATGGCGCGTCCACCCCGGTGGACGACCTGTTGAACGGCGGCCATGCCGATAAGGGCCTGCGCGCGCCCAGCGGCGGCGCGGGCTGCGCGCAGCCCCTCGTCCGCCCCGCCCCAGAGTGGTTCGGCAATGGTGCCCGCGGGCACCGTCTCGACTGGGAGCAGCTCGATGGCAACCACGCCGGCGGCGGAGTCCTCGAAACCATCCTGCTCCGGCTCACCAGCCTTGGCGCGCAGCCGGGTGATCCAGCCATCGAGCTGCCAGCGAACCCGCTGGGCGGTGTCCTCTTCCGTTAGAGGCTCGCGGCAGCGCCAGGCGCGCTCCACCATGGTGGGGCCGGTGTACTCCGCGGGCGGGTTGAGGTGCACCCGCACGGTCAGCCGGAGGCAGGCTTCCCCGCGACGGAAGAGTTCCCCGTGCAGCCGGGCGGCGGCCTGACGGGCAACGAAGGCCGCGGTTTCAGTACTCCGAATGGGCTCCCCTACCTGGTGCAGCACCTCGACGGGCTGAATAGGGCACTGCGGGGAGACCTCCCGGCCGGGCTCGCCGCATGCCACGCGGTGCCAGTACACAGCCTCGGCGCCGAAGCGCCCCGCCACGTGCTTTCGCCCCAGTGCCGCGAAGTCTCGCAGGGTGCGCACCCCCAGCTCCTGCAGGGTGCTCACCAACTCGGCGGGGGCGCTCAGCACAGCTTCCACCGCCAAAAACCCGATGGGCAGGGTGGGCACAAAACTAGAGTTTCCACCCGTGGGGACGTGCACTCCGCGACGCGCTGCCCACACGGCAGGCATCAGATCATCGGCGGTGCCGGCCAGGCACTCCACACCCAACCGGGCTGCGGAATCCAGCAGGAGTTCGACGGCGGCAGCCTCCCCGCCGTAGTAGTTCGCCAGCGGCCTGGTGGGCAATGCAACGAGACCCGGGCGCAGCGTTTCCACCCCGGCAGCCACCTCCATGAGGGCCGCCACGATGTCCTCATGAATCGTGGCCTCCTGCACTGGGTCGGCGTGCGCATGCCGTAGCTCCGGGCAGGTTGCGAGCGCGTGACGCTGCTTCATCCCCTGGCGCACTCCCTGCGCCCGCGCAGCGGCATTACAGGCCTGGACGCGATATTCCGCGATCGTGGCGGCAGGCCGCAGCATGTCCCAGCCGCGAGCAAGCCCCACGGCATAGACCGGGAAATCCGGGAACCACAGGACGGTCACGCGTTCAGCCGCAGCAGCGCTAGCTTCGGCACTGGCCTTTCCCCGGCCAGTCACAGCGCCACCTCGATCCGGCCCTGATCGACCTGACTGCCTGCACCATCGCGGCGGCCCGTCAACTCCGCCGTGATGCGCTGCGGCGGCTGCCCCTTGCCCCAAACGCGCCCGGTCACACCGACCGAGCGGATGCGCCCGCTCCCCCGGCCCAGCCCGTGAACACCAGACACCCGCACGTCAAGGTTCAGCCGCGCACCCGGCCAGGGCGCGCCGCAACTCAGTAATGCGCAACTACTCTTACGCAGCCTCGCCTCCACGGGGCGCGCGAAGGTGGGCGTGACCCGCCGGACGGGCACGTAGACGACCAGGTCCAGCCCCTCCGCCAAGGTCGAGAGCACCGCCCCGACGTGCGGTGCAGGGTCCGGCACGATGATCAACCGGGAGAGCTCCCCGCCCGCCGCGGCGACGGCCGCCAGCGCGAGGTTCGGGTAGCCCACCACCGCCGCACACCCGCCGTTCGCGGTGACATGCGCAAGAATATCGACGACCGCGGCGGGGCAATCCGCCATCGCGGTCACCGCCCCACGAGCCAGCCCACCGCCAGCAAGCTGGCCCGCGAGCCACTCGGGCATGCCGAGCGCCCGCGCCCGCCCCACCGTCGCAGGCTCGGGCGCAACCGCGCGCAGCGGCGACACTCCCCGGGTAGATCCTGCTTCCCGCTCTACAGGCTGCACCACCCCCTGAAGACCAGCCGCGTTCTGGGATTCCGTCGCGCCTCGTAGTTCCGACACGCCTCGAGGTTCCGCCGCATGCTGCGCCGCGGCCGCAGCCCGCGCCGCTGCACGGCTGCTTTTGATCTTCTCGATCGCATGAACAACATTGCTCTCATCGATCAGCATGGGTACAGCACTCCCTCCTCTATATCGACACCATCGGCTCGGGAAACATGCAGGCCAGCCCCACTTCCGCCGGGCTTTAAGGTTGAGTTCACAGCTACGGCCAGGCCGACCGGGTTGACGCCCTAAAAAATAGAAAACACACCAGACATATCGAACAGGTGTTCTAATTTAGGGATTCTAGACCCACCTGGTGCAGTTCACCAACGCCCTGCTCACCGCCAACAAAGAACACACCGCCGCGAGGAACTAGACTCGTCACATATGAGCAAAAAGAACCAGCCCCGCAAGAAAGCCCAGCGCCCCACCCCGCAGCGCTCGCCGCGCACTCAGCAGGCCAGCTCAGCGCAAGCCAGCGCAGCGCAGGCCAAGCAGGGCGACGCCCCCGGCGAGGCGACCATCCTCGTCCGCGCTCCCGAGGGCGTGCGCGCCGTCGCGTCCCTCCTGCTCGGGCTCGGCGTGGCGGCGATGGTCATGCCGCTGGCGACAACCTGGCAGGTCATGGTGCTGGTCATCGCCATCGGGGCGGGCTTCCTCGTGACCTTCAGCCACCCCTACCGCAAGAAGGTGCGCGCGGCCGTGGAGTCGACAGGACGGAAGTACAAGACCTCCGTCGCGCAGATCATGCCGCTATTCCCCCTCTGGCTCGCGCTGATGATCCTGCCCGCCTTCCAGATCCACTCCTGGATCGCGGCACTGATCGTGCTCGCGCTGGCCGGGGCCTATGCGTGGGTCTCGTTCCCCAGCATCGACGGCACCCGCTATCTCGCCGAACCTGGGACCGGGCAGGTTCGGGACGACGCTTAAGCCCCACGTTCTGAGCCAGGTACACGGCCCCGCTCAACGCCAGTGCCCCTGCCCCACAGTGCGGACTACCCGCTGATCCTGGCTAGCCCACGCCCCACCCCCACGAACGCGAAAGCGCGCCGCACCTCATCGTGCGACGCGCTTTCTACTTGGGGTACACCCCGCTGGGCGCCTCAAGCTGCTGGGATTACTCCCATTCGATGGTTCCCGGCGGCTTGCTGGTGATGTCCAGCACCACGCGGTTAACCTCCGCCACCTCGTTGGTGATGCGGGTGGAGACCTTCTCCAGCACGTCATAAGGGATGCGAGACCAATCGGCGGTCATGGCGTCCTCACTGGAGACCGGGCGCAGCACGATCGGGTGACCGTAAGTACGGCCGTCGCCCTGCACACCCACGGAGCGCACGTCCGCGAGCAGGACGACCGGGCACTGCCAGATCTCGCCGTCCAGGCCAGCGGCGCTGAGCTCCTCGCGGGCGATCTTGTCCGCCGCGCGCAGCGTCTCCAGTCGCTCCTCGTTGACCGCGCCGATGATGCGGATGCCCAGGCCCGGGCCCGGGAACGGCTGACGGGCGACGATAACCTCCGGCAGGCCGAGCTCGCGGCCCACCGCGCGGACCTCGTCCTTAAACAGCTGGCGCAACGGCTCGACCAGCTTGAACTCGACGTCATCCGGCAGGCCACCGACGTTGTGGTGGCTCTTGATGTTCGCGGTGCCGGAGCCGCCGCCGGACTCGACGACGTCCGGGTACAGGGTGCCCTGGACCAGGAAGTCCACGGTGGAGCCCTCCGGGGAGTCGGCCAGCACGCCAGCGACGGCGCGCTCGAAGGAGCGGATGAACTCCGCACCGATGGCCTTGCGCTTGACCTCCGGGTCGGTCACGCCGTCCAGGCGCTTGAGGAAGGCCTCGCGCTCGTCCACGGTGACCAGCTTCGCGCCGGTCGCGGCGACGAAGTCGTTCTCCACCTGCTCGCGCTCCCCTGCGCGCAGCAGACCGTGGTCCACGAACACACAGGTCAGGCGGTCGCCGATGGCGCGCTGCACGATCGCAGCGGCCACGGCGGAGTCCACGCCACCGGACAGGCCACAGATGGCGCGGCCGTCCTCACCGATCTGCTCCCGAACCTGCTCGATGAGCTCCTCGGCGATGTTGGAGGCGGTCCAGTTCTGCTCCAGGCCCGCGACCTCCGTGAGGAAGCGCTCCAGCACCTCCTGGCCGTGCGGGCTGTGCATGACCTCCGGGTGGTACTGCACACCGGCCATGCGGCGATCCAGGCACTCGAAGGCGGCGACCGGCGCTCCGGCGGACTTCGCGGTGACCGTGAAGCCCTCCGGAGCCTGCGAGACCGCGTCGCCGTGGCTCATCCAAGCCTTGTGCGAGCCCAGGCCCGCGTGCATCACGCCGCCGTCATCGAGGAGCTCAACCTCGGTGCGGCCGTACTCGCGCTGCCCCGTCTCGGAGACGGTGCCGCCGAGCGCGTGCGTCATGGCCTGGAAGCCGTAGCAAATGCCAAACACCGGCACGCCCAGCTCCAGCAGCTCCGGCTGCAGGGCCGGTGCACCATCGGCGTAGACCGAGCTCGGACCACCCGACAGCACGATGGCCGCAGGGTTCTTGGCCTTGATTTCTTCAATGGTGGCGGTGTGCGGAACAACCTCGGAATAGACCCGAGCCTCACGCACACGGCGCGCGATCAACTGTGCGTACTGCGCGCCGAAATCCACCACGAGGACTGGCTGATGATTTTGGTGATTCACGCTGCTCATCCTATCGCATATATGGCTAGTCCCCCACGGGGTGGGTAACACCCGCGGGGGACTAGCCGACTCACTTGGTGGGCTACCTCATGACCGGCCCGACTGGCCGCGCGGTCGGCACCCCAGTTGGCGGCCTCGTTGCCCGCTTGAGCGCACAGCTTCGTGGCCGCCTGCGCGTGGCTTGAGCGCACGGCTTCGTGGCCGCTTCGCGCGACTTCGTGGCCGCTTAGCACGCCGCTTAGTGCGCGAGGTCTTCCTTCGGCTCGTGATGGTGCTTCCAGTTCGGCACCGCACTGTTGACCGCGAGGTCCAGGTGCCCGCCCACCGTGGTGATCTCGGCGTCGATCCCGAACACACTCATCAGCCGCTCCGGGGTGAAGACCTCGTGCGGCGTGCCGGACTTCACGAGCGCGCCGTCCTCCAGCAGCACGATCTGGTCGCAGTAGCGGGAGGCCAGCCCCAGGTCGTGCATCGCGACGATCACACACACGTTGTGGTCGGCCGCGAGGTGGCGCAGCTGCTCCATGAGTCGGAACTGGTGATGAATATCCAGGTGGTTCGTCGGCTCGTCCAGCACCAGCACCTTCGCGCTCTGCGAGATGGCGCGGGCCAGCTGGACGCGCTGCTGCTCACCGCCGGAGAGGGTGTTCCACGTCCGATCCATCAGGTGGGCGACGTCCGCGTGCTCCACCGCGTGCGAGATCGCGTCGTGGTCCTCGTCCGTTTGCCGGGCGAATGGCCCCTTGGAGGCCATTCGGGAAAGCTCGACGACCTGCCGGACCAGCAGTTCGGAGTTCGCGTTACCGTGCTGCGCGACGAACGCGACCTGCTTGACCTTCTCGCGTCGGCTGTAGCTGCGCAGCGGGGCGCCGTCGATCATGACCTCGCCGTCGAAGTCGACGACGTCGGCGACGGACTTCAGCAAGGTGGACTTACCGGCACCGTTCGGCCCCACCAGCGCGGTGATCGTCCCCGCCTCGAAGGAGGCGTCCACGTTGGCCACCGTCGGGGTGGACTTGCGGTGGTAGGTGATGGAGACGTTCTGGATTTCTACGATGCTCATACTCGCTGCCCCCGGTTCAGGATGAAGAAGAACAGTGGCACGCCCAGCAGCGCGGTAAACACACCGACCGGGACTTCCTGCGGCTGGAACACGCTGCGGGCCAGGGCGTCGGTGAACACCAGCAGGATCGCACCGACCAGCGCGGACAGCGGGATGAGGCGCGCGTGGGCGGAGCCCACGATCATGCGCACCGCGTGGGGCACGAGCAGACCGATGAAGCCGATCGCACCGACGGCGGAGACCGTCGCCGCCGTCATGAGGGCAACCAGGATCAGCACTGCGGCGCGCACGCCGACAACGGGCACGCCCATCGACTTCGCGGTCTCGTCACCGAAGCTCATGGCGTCCAGGTAGCGGGACATCATCCAGATCAGCAGGCTGGTGATGACCACGGTGATCAGCACGATCCACATCGTGTTGGCGCGGGAGGCGCCCATCGCACCCAGCAGCCAGAAGGTGATGCCGCGGACGGATTCCGCGTCGCCGCGGGCGACCAGGATGAGGCTGGTGATGGCAGAGAAGAACTGGCCGACCAGCACACCGGTGAGCACCACGCGGGTGGAGACGAAGCCCGTGCCGCGCAGCAGGAGCATCAGCAAGCCGAAGCTCAGCAGGGCACCGATGGCCGCGCCACCGGTCAGCCCCAGCGCGAAGCTGACGGGCATGAGCAGCAGGGCCACGACCGCGCCGGTGGAGGCACCGTAGGAGACACCCAGCAGGTACGGCTCCGCCAGATCGTTGCGGGTGATCGCCTGCAGCGAGGCACCCGCGACCGCGAGGCCCGCGCCGACGAAGATCCCCATGACGATGCGCGGAATGCGCAGGTCGAAGAGGATGGATTGACGGATCAGGCTGGGTGCGGGGCGGTCATCGCTGACGAAGATGCCGAGCTTGTGGGTGATCGAGCCCCAGACCTCGTCGCGAGTCAGGGTGGCCGCGCCCATGAACAGGGCCATGTAGCAGACCAGGGCCAGCAGGATCAGCCCGACGACCCACGCCACCCAGGTGGGCACGCGGCGCGCGGGTGCGAGCTTCGTGCCCTCCAGGGGGGATGCCTTCGCGCCTTTTCCGGGCTCGCGGCGAGTGTCAGTGCTCGATGCCATACCTAGTTCTTCCAGTTCTTTACGTACTCAGCGACGTCCTCGAGCGGCTCGTAGGACTGGACGGAGCCGGACAGGCCGATGCCCTTCACGATGACGTAGCGCTTCTCCTTCACAGCCTTGAGGTTACGGGTTGCTGGGTCCTTCTCCAGCATCTCGATCTTCTCCTCGGCCTTGTCTCCCGGTGCGCCGCGGCCCGGCAGGTCAGCCAGGACGATGAAGTCCGGGTCCTTGTCAGCCAGGGCCTCCCAGCTGAGCTCCGGCCATGCCTCGTTGGCGTCCTCGAAGACGTTCTTCACGCCGGTGAGGTCGAAGATGTCTTGTGCGATGGAGAGCTTGCCGCCGATGTACGGCGCGCCGTCGAAGATGGAGTACAGCAGGGCGCCGGAGAGGTCCTTCGGTGCGTCCTTGACGCTCTCCTTGGCTGCGTCGACGTGCTCTTTGTGCTTCTTCTCGAGCTCGGCGGCCTTGTCCTCGGCGCCGAAGAGCTGGCCGAGCTGCTGGTAGTCCTTCAGCAGGAGGTCGTAGGCGTTCTTGCCCTCGTTGCCGTCCTTGTCGCGGCACTCGACGTTGGAGTACCAGGTGGCGACGCCCAGCTTCTTCCACTCCTCGCGGGTGCCGGCGCCGTCGTCGGTGTAGACCGACTCGAACGGAGAGAGGATGGCGTCCGGGTCTACCGTGCGGATCTGCTCGGCAGTGGCGACCTCCGGGGAGACCTCCGTGGACTTCTTCATCTCGTCCTCGTAGCCCTCCAGCGGGGCGTCCTTCTGGTGGGAGTAGCCCGCGAGCTTATCGCCGAGGCCGAAGGCAAGGACGTTGTCCGTAGTGCCCTGCTCGACGGACATGATGCGCTCGGCTGGCTTATCCAGCTGCATCGTGAAGCCGCAGTTGCTGAACTCGAAGCCTTCACCCGAGGCGTTGTTCTGGGAATCCTGTGCCCCGTTTTCGCCGGCGTCCGAGCACGCCCCGAGGACGAGAGCCCCGGAAGCCAGAATGCTCATGAGACCGGCGGTGCGGAGCTTGTGTGCGCGCTGCATAATATTCCTCCAAAAGAAGTTGAATCAATCGCCCATTGCAATAAGGCAGACAGTTTTCAACTTACCGAGCGAACATTTGATTGTCATTTTAAGCATGAATAAAGCGGTCGAACTCACAAGCAGGAGTTCGACCGCTTTATCTTCTGATGATTCCGGCGCCGCGTGGCGCCATTAGTTAGGCGCCACAGCGCGCATAGCCGCTATTTCTGCGCCCCTCTTTCACGGCTTTAGCGGACCGCGATATCCACCTTCTGGAAGGCCTTGACCTCGGTGTAGCCGCACTTCGCCATGGAGCGGCGCAGGCCACCCACCAGGTTCTCGTGGCCCAGCGGGTCCGGGGTCGGGCCGAAGAGCAGCTGGTTCAGCGGCACGGAGGTCGGCGGCAGCAGAGCGTCCACGGTGCCGCGTGGCAGCTTCGGGTGCGCTGCACTGGAGGGCCAGAACCAGTTCGGGGCGCCGGCCTCCTCCGCGGCGGCCAGGGGCGCGCCGAGGGCGACGGCATCCGCGCCACATGCGATGGCCTTCGCGATGTCGCCGGAGCAGGAGAGCTCGGAGTCCGCGATGACGTGCACGTAGCGGCCACCGGTCTCGTCCAGGTAGTCGCGACGGGCAGCGGCGGCGTCGGCGATGGCGGTGGCCATCGGGACGTCGATACCCAGGGCCTGGCTGTTGGTGACCGGGCCTGCGCCCACGATCACGCCGGCCGCGCCGGTGCGCATCAGGTGCATGGCGGTGGTGTAGTCCACCACTCCCCCGGCGATGACCGGAACGTCCAGGGAACCGATGAACTCCTTGAGGTTCAGCGGCTCACCATCGGTGTCCACGTGCTCCGCGGAGATCAGGGTGCCCTGGATGACCAGCAGGTCGATACCGCCGGCGATCAGCGTCGGGGCGAGCTCACGGGCGCGCTGCGGGGAGACACGCACCGCGAAGCGCACGCCCGAGTCGCGCACCTGCTGCAGGCGCTCCTGGAGCAGGTCCAGGTCCAGCGGCTGCTGGTGCAGGCGCTGCAGCACCTGGTTCGCGGCGAACTCCGGGGTCTCCAGCGCCTCGGCCGCGACGTCCTCGTCCGCGCCCTCGTTGAAGGAGCCGAAGTAACCGCGCTCCGCCGCGGAAACGATCTCGCCGAAGGCGGCGTCGAGATCCTTCGCACGGCCCCACAGGCCCTCCGCATTGATGACGGGCAACCCGCCGGCCTTGCCGAACTCGATGGCGAACTCCGGGCTGACCACGGCGTCGGTCGGGTGCGTCATGATCGGGAAGTCGAACTCATAGGCATCGATGCGCCAGGAGGTGTCCACGTCCCGGGAGGAACGCGTGCGCCGCGAAGGCACGATGTCGATCTGGTTGAGTCCGAAGACCTGGCGTGCGGAGCGACCGCGGCCGATGTCCTTGTATTCCTGCATGTTGGTCCTTATTTCGTGGGCCAGCGGGGTGCGCTGCGGTGGTGTGGGCGGCGCACCCCGCTGGTCAGGGGTGGGAGGCTTATCTCTAGAACGAGGCTAACCGGTAGCGGCCGGCTCCGGCGGTGTGCGCGAAGCCGGCCGATGGGGTTTTAGCGGTTCGGGTCGTAGTTCGGTGCGGTGGCGATGCCCTGCACGTCGTGCGGGTGGGACTCGCGCAGGCCAGCGGAGGTGATGCGCACGAAGCGAGCGTTGTTCAGCTCCTCGATCGTGGCGGCACCCGTGTAGCCCATGGCAGCGCGCAGGCCACCGACCTGCTGGTGGAGGATCTGGTCCAGGTGCCCGCGGAACGGCACGCGACCCTCGATGCCCTCCGGCACCAGCTTCTCCTCAGACTTCACATCGGCCTGGAAGTAGCGGTCCTTGGAGTAGGAACGCTTCTCGCCGGTCAGGCCACGGCCCTGCATCGCGCCCAGGGAACCCATGCCGCGGTAGCGCTTGTACTGCTTGCCACCAACGGTGACGACCTCGCCCGGGGTCTCGGCGCAACCCGCCAGCATGGAGCCCAGCATCACGGTGGATGCGCCAGCTGCCAGGGCCTTGGCGATGTCACCGGAGTACTGCATGCCACCGTCCGCGATGATCGGGACGCCAGCGGCGCGGGCTGGGACGGCTGCTTCCATGATCGCGGTGATCTGTGGGGCACCGACACCAGCGACGACGCGGGTGGTGCAGATGGAGCCCGGGCCGATACCGACCTTGATGCCGTCGGCGCCGGCGTCGATCATCGCCTGCGCGGCCTCACGGGTCGCGAGGTTGCCGCCGATGACGTCCACGCGGTCGCCGAACTCCTTCTTCACGCGGGAGACCATGTCCAGCACGCCGCGGTTGTGGGCGTGCGCGGTGTCGACAACGAGGGCGTCCACCCCAGCGTCGACGAGGGCGGTGGCGCGCTTCCAGGCGTCCTCACCGGTACCGATACCAGCGGCGACGAGGAGACGGCCGGAGGAGTCCTTCGCGGCGTTCGGGTACTGCTCGCGCTTCGCGAAGTCCTTGACAGTGATCAGGCCGGTCAGCTTGCCCGCACCATCGACGATCGGCAGCTTCTCGACCTTGTTCTCCGACAGCAGGCGCAGCGCGGCGTCGGCGGAGACACCCTGCTCGGCAACGACGAGCGGCATCGGCGTCATGACCTCGCGGACGGGGCGGTTGACGTCGCGCTCGAAACGCATATCGCGGTTGGTGATGATGCCCAGGAGGGTCTGATCCTCGTCGACGACCGGCAGGCCGGAGATGCGGAAACGACCGCAGATCTCGTCGACCTCCTCGATCGTCATGTCCGGGCTCGCGGTGACCGGGTTGGTGACCATGCCGGCCTCGGAGCGCTTGACGATCTCGACCTGCTCGGCCTGCGCCTCGACGGAGAGGTTGCGGTGCAGCACCCCGATGCCGCCCTGGCGAGCCATGGCGATGGCCATGCGGCCCTCGGTGACGGTATCCATCGCTGCGGATGCGATTGGGACGTTCAGCTTGATGTTGCGCGAGAACTGAGTCGCGGTGTCCACGGCGGAAGGAATGACCTCGGACGCATCCGGGATCAAGAGGACGTCGTCGAAAGTGAGCCCGGTGAGAGCGACCTTGTTCGGATCGTCGCCCCCGGTCTCCACGCGCTGGGCTGCCTGAGAGTTGTTAGTGGACTGTGGGTTTGCCATAAGGCCTGATCCTTCCATCGCATTGTCAGCGCACGATCCGCACTGGCGAAGGTCTTCCGCTTTCCCCGCGAGACACGCACCTGCCTGCGGGTTATGCCGGAATCGCTAGCGCAGCTTCGGTTACGAGCTTTTATTAGCCCTTACTTTAGCGCTAAACGTCTGCAATGTGTTTTCCGGGTTGGCTTGCGGGTACGGTGGGTTTCGTGAGCTTTAGTAACTATCAGATGCCGCCGGATCCCTTCGCGGATGATCCGAACGATCCGGCGTCCCTTTTGGGGCCCATCGAGGGCGATGATGTCATGGAGCCGATCGACGCGGCTGAGGAAGCCGCGCTGCGTGAAGACCTCGCGAACGTGCGGGTCTTCCGGGAGCTGCTGGAGCCGCACGGCGTGCGGGGCGTGGCGATGCTCTGCGAGGACTGCGATGAGCAGCACTACTACGACTGGGGGATCATCGAGTCGAATATCGTCTCCATGCTGAACCACCAGCACCTGCCGGTGCACGAGCCTTCGGCTGCGCCATCCCCGCAGGATTATGTGACCTGGGATTACTGCCTGGGTTATGCGGATGCGATGGATTTCGCCAACGAGCAGCTGCGCGCCCGCTTCCCCTGGACCGGGCGGCTGTAGCTTTTAAAGCCCCAGGCATGGCCAGCCCCCGTTTTGGGCTGTGCCGTGCCACAATT
>NZ_KV823561.1:109371-109822 GCF_001815985.1 Corynebacterium sp. HMSC27B11
ACGATTTTCCGGCATCAAACTCTGCAAAACATGCGTTCCGCTTGTCCCAGCGCCTCAGCCCCTCTGGCAGTCCCGAGGCCCAGCCCGGTGCCCGACACAGCCCAGTACCCGGCCCGGACCCCACGGACCCCACGGATCCCCGTTTTGGGCTGTGCCGTGCCACAATTCGCACGTTTCCTGACACACCACGGCCCAAAACCGGATGTACCCCTCGGAGCCCGACACACCACGGCCCAAAACCGGGTGCGCCCCTTGGGCTGCTGCCCCAAGCGCCGCGCGGCTGTAGGGGCCGCTGACCCCAGCCCGGGCGCTCTTTATGTTTTGCAGAGTTTAATGCCGGTTTTCCATGATTTTCCGACATCAAACTCTGCAAAACGTCCCGCAAGGCCTGGAAAACCGGAGAGCCGACCCCCACAACCCAGTTTTGGGCTGTGCCGTGCCACAATTCGCA
>NZ_KV823561.1:109842-110161 GCF_001815985.1 Corynebacterium sp. HMSC27B11
CACGGCCCAAAACCGGATGTACCCCTCGGATCCCCGTTTTGGGCTGTGCTGTGCCACAATTCGCGCGTTTCCTGACACACCACGGCCCAAAACCGGATGTACCCCTCGGAGCCCCGTTTTGGGCTGTGCCGTGCCACAATTCGCACGTTTCCTGACACACCACGGCCCAAAACCGGATGTACCCCTCGGAGCCCGACACACCACGGCCCGAAACCGCACAAGTGTCCGCCCCGACCCACTGGCCCCAGCACCCCACCCCTTCGGCTCTTTTATGTTTTGCAGAGTTTATTGCCGGTTTTTCACGATTTTCCGGCATCAA
>NZ_KV823561.1:110181-163749 GCF_001815985.1 Corynebacterium sp. HMSC27B11
CCGCCCCGACCCACTGGCCCCAGCACCCCATCCCTCCCACTCTCTATGTTTTGCAGAGTTTAATGCCGGTTTTTCACGATTTTCCGGCATCAAACTCTGCAAAACGGGGCGAGGTGGCCCCACGCGCCCGGGGCGGAAGCAATACCCAAAGCGAAACCCCCGGGACAGTTCACGATGAACTAGTCCCGGGGGCTACGCGCTCCCAGATTGCGTTCCAGAGCACTCCAAGGTTGCGCAGGGCGCGCCACCCAAGAGCATCCCCCAGGGCGCTCATTTTCCGAGCGCCCAGCGCCACCCCAGAGCACTCCAAGGTTGCGCAGGGCGCGCCACCCAAGAGCATCCCCAGGGCGCGTTTCTAGCGCCACCCCAGAGCATCCTCAGGGCACGCCACCCCAGAGCATCCCGCAGGGCGCTCATTTTCCGAGCGCCCAGCGCCACCCCAGAGCACCCAAGAGCGCCCTAGCAACTAGTGCTGGTGGCCACCGGCGGCAGGCTCAACCTTCTCTGGCTTATCAACCACAGCGGTCTCGGTGGTCAGCACCATGCGCGCCACAGAGGTGGCGTTCACGACGGCGCTGTGCGTGACCTTCACCGGGTCGATGATGCCCTGCTCCAGCAGGTTGCCGTACTCGAGGGTCGCAGCGTTGAAGCCGGAGCCATTCTCCTGCTCCGCGGTCTTGGAGACCACCACTGCCCCATCGAGGCCAGCGTTCTCAGCGATCCAGAACGCCGGGCGGCGCAGCGCCTTAGCCAGGGTCTTCATGCCCACGGCCTCGTCGCCGGCCTCAGCAGCAGCCAGCTTGTCGATCTCCTCAGCGATCTGCACGAGCACGGAACCGCCACCGGCGATCACGCCCTCCTGCGCCGCGGCACGTGCCGCGTTGATCGCATCCTCAACGCGCAGCTTGCGCTCGTTGACCTCGGTCTCGGTCGCGCCACCGACGCGCAGCACAGCCACGCCGCCGGAGAGCTTCGCGAGGCGCTCCTCGAGCTTCTCGCGGTCCCAGTTCGAGTCGGTGTTCTCGATGTCCCGACGCAACTGGGTGCGGCGCTCAGCCACAGCGTCCTGCGAACCGCCGCCGTCGACGATGACAGTCTCGTCCTTCGTGACGGTGATGCGGCGCGCGGTGCCCATGTCGTCCAGGGTGACGGCGGACAGCTTCCCGCCGAGCTCCTTATCGACGACGGTGGCGCCGGTGACGATGGCCAGATCATCCATGAATGCCTTGCGGCGGTCGCCGAAGTACGGGGACTTCACGCCCACGACCTTCAGGGACTTGCGGATGGAGTTGACCACCAGCATCTGCAGAGGCTCGCCCTCGATATCCTCGGCGATGATCAGTACTTCCTTGCCGGACTGGGCGATCTGCTCCAGGACTGGCAGGAAGTCCGGCAGGCTGGAGATCTTCTCGCGGACCAGCAGGACCAGCGGGTTCTCCAGGACGGCCTGACCGGAGTCAGTGTCGGTGACGAAGTACGGGGACAGGAAGCCCTTGTCGAAGGAGAGGCCTTCGGTGACGGTGGCTTCGTCCTCGAGGGACTGGGACTCCTCGACGGTGACCACGCCGTCGCGTCCGACCTTCTCGAAGGCGTCGGAGACCATCGTGCCGATGGACTCGTCGCGGGAGGAGACGGTGGCGACGTTGGCGATCGCAGCGGCGTCGGAAACTTCCTGTGCGCGCTCCTTCAGCAGCTCCACGACCTTCTCGGAGGCGGTGGCGATGCCGCGGTTCAGCGCGATCGGGTTGGCGCCGGCGGCGACGTTGCGCAGGCCCTCGTTGATGAGCGCCTGGGCCAGCAGGGTGGCGGTGGTGGTGCCGTCGCCTGCGATGTCGTTGGTCTTGATGGCGACGGACTTCACCAGCTGTGCACCGAGGTCCTCGAAGGGGTCTTCGAGGTCGATGTCGCGGGCGATGGTCACGCCGTCGTTGGTGACCAGTGGGCCACCGAAGGCACGGTCCAGCACGACGTTGCGGCCGCGCGGGCCGAGCGTCACCTTCACCGCGTCAGCGAGCGTGTCGACACCCTTCTGGAGGCCCTGGCGGGCTTCTTGATCAAATGCGATGAGTTTGGACATGCGTTACCCGCTTACTTTTCGATGACGGCGAGGATGTCGCGCTGGTTGAGCAGCAGGTACTCCTGGCCCTCGTACTTCAGCTCGGTGCCGCCGAACTTGGAGAAGATGACGGTGTCGCCTTCCTTGACGTCCATCGGGATGCGGTCGTCATCGTCTGCCCAACGGCCCGGGCCGACTGCGACGACGGTTGCTTCCTGTGGCTTCTCCTGTGCGGAATCTGGGATCACCAGGCCGGATGCAGTGGTGGTTTCTGCTTCGACGATCTGGACCAGAACGCGGTCCTCGAGCGGCTTGATGTTGACGTTAGCCACGTTGAATACCTCCGTGTATTCCTCAAGGTTTCTTTGTGCCCCCGTTGATTGGGGCTTGGTTCTTTTGTGCCGGTTTGTTTTCCGTGCACAGCCGTCGTCGCGGGTGAACAACTGTGTGTCAAACAACCTGACTAGCACTCTACCCACCCAAGTGCTAAGCCTCAACAGCGCCGGTTGAGTCGGGCTTACTCAGGCTTGCTCGGGCTTGCTCAGCGTGGCGCGATGGTCGCTCGTCGTGTTTCAGTCGCCGGCGCTGCCCCTCCCGTTCCCGTTCTTTGTCCCCCTCTTTTTCTTTGACGACGACGCCACCACCACCGCTGGTCCGTCTGTTTCGGCGGTGGGGTCCGACGCCCCGCCCGGATGGCGCCCCCGCCACCGCTGGCCCGTATCTTCCACCTAGTCCGTGAGGATCGGGACCTCCACCTCGAGGGCCGGGTCGGTGCCGACGGACATTGCGGTCGGTTGGGCGCCTTCACTGATGAGCTGCGCGGCCAAGGCGGCGATCATCACCCCGTTATCGGTGCACAGCGGCAGCGGTGGGATGCGCAGCTCCACCCCGGCGTCGCGGCAGCGGTCGGCGGCCAGCCCGCGCAGCCGGGAGTTCGCGGAGACTCCCCCGCCGAGCAGCAGCACCTTCGCACCGGTGTCCTCGCAGGCGCGCAGTGCCTTGGCGGTGAGCACGTCGGCCACGGCCTCCTGGAAGGAGGCGCAGACGTCCTCCACCGGGATGGCGTTCTCCCCCACCTGCCCGGCGGCTTCGGCGCGCTCGACGAAGCGCGCGACGGCGGTCTTCAGCCCGGAGAAGGAGAAGTCGTAGCGGGAGTCCTGCGGTCGCATCATGCCACGCGGGAAGGCGATGGCCTTGCGGTTGCCCTGGCGGGCGAGCCGGTCGATCACTGGCCCGCCCGGGTAGCCGAGCCCGAGGAGGCGGGAGACCTTGTCATAGGCCTCACCGGCGGCATCATCGAGGGTGCTGCCGAGCTCCGTCATGGGCTTACCCACGCCGTCGACCTGCAGGATCTGGGTGTGCCCGCCGCTGACGAGCAGCGCGATGGCATTCTTCAGCGGCTCGCGGCCCTCCTTCGTCAGCGCCTCGACGGCGACGTGCCCGCCCAGGTGGTTCACCGCGTAAAACGGCACCTCCCAGGCGGCGGCGTAGGCCTTGGCCGCGGCGGCACCAACCATGAGCGCGCCGGCGAGCCCAGGTCCGATGGTCACGGCGACGGCGTCCGGGCGCTGGCCGATGCGGGTCTGCTTCTGCAGGCTGCGCATCGCCGCCCGCATGGTGGGCTGCATGGCCTCCAGGTGGGCGCGGCTGGCGATCTCCGGGACCACGCCACCGAAGCGGGCGTGCTGTTCCATGGAGCTGGCGACCTGGTTGACGAGTTCCTCGACGACCGGGGCGCTGCCTGTTTCCTCTTGGTCACCGGCAGGCGCGCTCATGCGCACGACGCCAACACCGGTCTCGTCGCAGGAACTTTCAATACCCATGACGAGCATGGACTCTGCAGCATCAGTAGCGCTCCCCGGCACGCCCTCCTCGACCTGATCTGGGCGCTTCTCGTCGGGGCGGAACATGGTGAGGGCATCGGCCCCGGAGGGCTGGTAGTAGCCCTTACGGCGGCCGGTGACCGCGAAGCCATAGCTTTCGTAGAGCCCCACGGCCGGGGCGTTGCCGTCGCGGACCTCGAGGTACACCGGCCCGCCGATGACCTGCAGAGGCTCGAAGAGCTTGTCCATCAGCAGCCGCGAGTGGCCCTTGCCTTGCTGCTCCGGGGACAGCGCCACGGTGTGGATCTCCCACTCCGGGTCCGCGGGCGTCCCGTTGAGCGCGATGCCCGCATAGCCCTGCAGCTGGCCTGCCACCCGCAGGGCGACGTAGTAGTTGCGGGGGTTGGCGAGCTCAGCGCGGAAGGCCTCCAGGGACCAGGGGGATTCTTCGCTGAAGAGTTCCTGCTCGATCCGCGCCATCTCCTCCAGGTCAGCCAGGGATGCGCGATCCAGGGTCAGCAGCTCCACTGTGAGTTCAGCATTCGCGGGTTCAGCATCCGCAGGTTCGACATTCCCAGCTTCAGCATCCGCCGCCTCGGCCTTCGCAGCCTCAGCATTCGCAGACTCGGCGCCGACACCCGCTGCTTCGGTCATCGCCCCTTCCGGCGCGGCCTCCGCCGCCCGCTGCTCAGCCTCCAGCCGATCAAAAGCCGCCACATCCTCAGCGGCCGCGGCGAAGTTCACCGCGGCAGTGCGCTCCTTGCGCTTCGGCTCCGCGGCATCCGGCCGGCGCAAATACTGCGCCACCAGCGGGCGCCCCAGCCGCTCCACAAAGTGGCCCTCCCCCTCGAGCCACCACAGCTGATCCGCGCCCGCCAGCGCCAGCCCCTCGGGCGTGGGGTACGCATCCTCCGTGATGATGCGCCAGGCCTCGGTCGCGGCCTTCTCCTCCCCCTCAAGCTTCTCGATCGCACGCGCCACCTCGGCGGTCAGCGCCACCGCGATGGGCTTGGAGCCGTGCTCAGCCAGCACGTCCGCGGGCTTGCCCACCGCGGGCCCAGCGACCAGCCGACCGGCCTCGGTGGCGGTGGCGGAGTACCACTCGCGCCTTCTGGCGTCGGAAAGAACGAGGCATTCCTGGTGACCAGCCGCAACACTGGCAGCGGTGGCGGACAACGAATCCACCCCGAACACCGGAACACCGATCGCGTCCGCGAACGCCGCCCCCGTCGCCATCCCGACGCGCAGCCCCGTAAACGGCCCCGGACCAGTGCCGACGACCACCGCCTCGACGTCCCGTGGCCGCAGCCCCGCCTCCGCGAGGGACTCCTGAATATGCGGCACAAGCAGCTCCATGTGGCCGCGCGGGTTGCGCTGCACCCGCTGCGTGAGCGTGGTCGCGGAGTACTCGAACGTGCCCCAACTGCCCGCCCGACGGTTGACCTCAACGAGGCCAGAAACAACGTAGGACGTGGCGGTATCAATCGTGAGCACGAGCATGGGGTTAGTGTACTACCCCGCGCAGACACGCCTTTCGCGCTCATCCAGCGCACGCTACGACGCCGACGTCCCCCGCGCCGACAGCACCAGCTACTCGCGCCAGCGCCAGTGGACCTCGCGCGGGTCGTCCTCGTCGCCGTCGGTCATGTCGATGACCCCGCCGTCCGCGAGGTCGCCATCTACGACGTCCGAGCCATCACCGTTGACGTCCGCGGTCGCGACGTCGCTGTCATCATCTCCCTCAGCACCCACGGCGCGCATGATCTCCACGTCCAGGACCCGGTCCGCGAGCTCCTCCACGACCCCGCGCCCCCATTCGGCGACGAGCACGGCGTCGTCCAGGTCGGCGTCGATATCCAGGGACTCCAGCGTGTCCAGGACGTCGTCGCGGGAGAGCTGCTCGCCCGGCGCGATGGACTCGGCCACGCCCTCGCCGAGCAGGCGGTAGGCATCCATGTGCAGCAGCCGAATGCCGCGCGCCCCGGGCTTGTGGGTGCGCACGATGGTGAAGGTCGGCGACTGCACGCGCCCCTTGACCGCCAGCCCCTCGGCAATACCCTGCGTGATGGTGGTTTTGCCCGCCCCGAGTGGCCCGGTGAGGATCACGACGGTGCCCGCGGCGAGCTGCTCCCCCAGCTCGCGGCCGATGGCACGCATGTCTTCGGGGGTCCGGGCATGCGCGTTCCCCTTTACCTCGCCCAGGTCCACCCCGCTGCCAGCCTTAGCGTTCGACAACGTGTTCCTCGCCTTCCACGTCCACGACGACCCGCTGGACGCGTGGCCCGCGCGGCATCGTGACGATCTCATAGGGGATGGTATCGGCGGCGGCTGCCAGGTCCTCCGCGCCGGGCTCCCCTGCTGCCGGGTCGCCGAAGATCACGGCCCAGTCGCCCGGCTGCACGGCCTCGGCGGCAGCGCTCTCGGCGGGACCCAGGGCGACGACGAACTGGTCCATGCAGATCCTCCCGACCTGCTGGTAGCTCTCGCCGTTGATGCTGACCTGCATCTTTCCGGACGCCGACCGTGGCACCCCGTCCGCGTAGCCTGCGGCGACGACGGCAGTGCGCGTGTCCTCCGGGGCGGTCCAGATGCCGCCGTAGCTGACGGATTCGCCCTTCGGGACGACGCGGGTGGTGATGACCTTCGCGCGCATGCTCATCGTCCGCTGGAGGGGCAGGACGTCCGGTAGTCCCGGTACGGCGTTCTCCGCTGCCCCGGTGGGGGTTCCGCCTGCCACCGGGTCCACGCCGTAGACGCCGAGGCCAGGGCGCACGAGCTCGTGGTGCATATCCGGGCGGGTCAGCGTTGCCGGGGTGTTGGCGATGTGGTTGCGGGGCACTGCCATGCCCGCGGCCCGGCAGTCGGCGATGGCTTGCTGGAAGCGCTGGTGCTGCCGGTCGGTCACGGCGCGCTGCGTGTCCTCATCCGCGGACGCCAAGTGCGTGAACACCCCGTCCACCGCGATGAGCCCCTCCTTCTCTGCGGCGGCGAGCAGCGCGATGGTTTCCTGCCATTCGGCCGGGCTGATCCCGGAGCGGGACATACCGGTATCGGCCATCACGCCGACCACCGGGCATGCTTTGCCCTGCCAGGAGCGGGCCTGGTCGATGAGGCTGCGGGCGTGTGCCAGGGAGGGCACGCCCAGGGTCAGCTCGGCCTCGAAGGCCGGGGTGAGGTCCATAGCCGGTTCCCACATCCAGGCGAAGATGGTGGCCGGCTCGCCGTCCTTCACAGGGCCTTCGCCGCGAAGTAACAGAGCCTCCGGGACAGTAGCCACCCCCAGCACCGCAGCGCCGTGATCCAGCGCGGTCTGCGCGATACGCAGCGCGCCGTGGTTGTAGCCATCGGCCTTCACGACCGCCATGAGTTGGGCAGGCGCGACGAAGTCCGCGAAGAAGCGGGTGTTGGTGGCCAGTGCTGGAAGGTCGACGATGAGCTGGATGAGCTCGCCGCGACCCGTTGTGTCCTTCGGGGTGTGGGTCATGGCCTTAAGGCTAGTCGCCGTCGGCGTCTTCATGCGCGTGGCGGAGCGCGACGGCGACCACGGTGTGGATGCTCTCCACGATGTCGGACGCCGAGATCGGCGCAACGCCCTCCGGGGTCTCCGCGGCACGGAGTGCCGCCACCGCGTGCACCGCCACCGCGCCCAGGATGCAGTGCAGCAGCGGAGCCTCTTCGGCCGCCGCAATCACAGCACCAGCGATGCCCGCCAGCACGTCCCCGGAGCCGGGCGTGGCGGACCAGGAGTGGCCTGCGTCCACGCCCCAGGCGACATCCCCATCGGAGACGATGGTGTGCCGCCCCTTGAGCAGCACCACCGACTTGGTCTGTCGGGCCAGCCAGGCGCACGCGGTGCGGCGGCGGTCAAAATCCTGGTCGACGGCCGCGGCCTCGGCCTGCTCCTCGTTGCCCAGCGCCCGCGCGAGGGCAGCGAATTCCCCGGCGTGTGGGGTCAGGACGGTCGCCCGGCCGGTGGTGCGGCGGTTGATAATCCCGCGCAGCAGCTGCGTATTCTTCGCCGCCAGCTGCAGCGCCGAGGCGTCCAGCAGCAGGGGTTCGGGCTGGCGCACCAGCCAGTCCAGGATGTTCAGCGCTTCCGGCGAGTTTTCGTCGATCCCGGGGCCTGCGACCCAGGCCTGCACCCTCCCGGCCTTCTCCGGGCGTGGGGCGCTGACCACCTCCGGCAGGGCCAGGGCGATCAGGCGTGGGTCCACGGGGCCTGCGTAGCGCACCATCGGAGCGGTGGATTTCACCGCCGCCTTGAGCGCCAGCAGCGCGGCCCCCGGGAACGTATCGGAGCCTGCGAAAATGCCCACCACACCGGCGTACTTATCCTCCAGTGGTTGCGGGGAGGGCCAGACCTCCCCGGCCGCGACCAGGCAATCGCGTGCGGCGAGCAACTCGCCGGGCGGGGTGTCGTCCAAAAAATTCGGCATGGGGCGAAGCTCCTGTGTGGTGATGGAAAACGTTCCGGGTGAGATGGTGAAACGTGGTGGTGGGTGAAGTGAAAGCGGAGTAGCCCGGGCGCCCCGCGGACTACTCCACGGTGACGGACTTGGCCAGGTTGCGCGGCTTGTCGATGTCCTCGTTGCCGCACTGGCGGGCGATGTCCGCGGCCAGGAACTGCAGCGGGACGGTGGACAGCAGCGGCTGCATCAGCGTGCCGGTGGCCGGGATCTCCAGCAGCCAGTTGGCGTACGGGCGCACCGCCTCGTCGCCCTCCTCCGCGATGACGATCGTCTTCGCACCTCGGGCGCGGATCTCCTGGATATTGGACACGATCTTGGAGTGCAGCACCGGGCGGCCCGTCGGGGACGGGACGACGACGACCACCGGCAGGTCGTCCTCAATCAGGGCGATCGGGCCGTGCTTGAGCTCGCCGGCGGCGAAGCCCTCGGCGTGGATATAGGCCAGTTCCTTGAGCTTCAATGCGCCCTCGAGCGCGACCGGGAAGCCGACGTGGCGGCCCAGGAAGAGCATCGTCTTCACGGACCCGAGCTCCTCGGCGAGCTGCTCGATCGGCTCGGCGAGCTCCAGGGTCTTTTCGATCTTGGTGGGCAGCTCGGCGAGGGTGTCGTAGATGTCACCGATCTCGTCGGGGTACATCGTGCCGCGTGCCTGGGCGAGAGCCAGGCCAACCACGTAGTTCGCCGCGACCTGGGCGAGGAAGGCCTTGGTGGAGGCAACGCCGATCTCCGGGCCGGCGTGGGTGTAGAGCACCGCGTCGGATTCGCGCGGAATCTGGGAGCCGTTGGTGTTGCACACCGCCAACACGCGCGCACCCTGGGTCTTGGCGTGGCGCACGGCCTCCAGGGTGTCGGCGGTCTCGCCGGACTGGGAGACGGCGACGACGAGGGTCTGCTGGTTCAGCACCGGGTCGCGGTAGCGGAACTCGGATGCGACCTCGATCTCCACGGGGATGCGGGCCCAGTGCTCGATGGCGTACTTCGCCAGCAGCCCGGAGTGGTAGGCGGAACCGCAGGCGACGACGTAGACCTTCTGGATGTTGCGGAGGTCGTCGCCGGAGAGGCGCTGCTCGTCGAGGACGACCTTGCCGTCGACGAAGCGGCCGGCCAGGGTGTCGCGGACGGCGGCGGGCTGCTCGTGGATTTCCTTCATCATGAAGGAGTCGAAGCCGTCCTTCTCGGCGGCCTCCTGGTCCCAGTCGATGGTGAACGGGCTGCCCTCGGCGGGGGCGCCGTCGAAGTCCATGATCTCGTAGTTATCGGCGGTGATGGCGACGGCGCTGTCCTGGCCGAGCTCGACGGCGTTCTTAGTGTGGGCGATGAAGGCCGCAACATCCGAGCCCAGGAACATGCCGTCCTCCCCGACCCCGACGATCAGCGGGGTGTTGCGGCGACCGGCGACGATGAGCCCCGGCTCGTCAACGTGGGTGAACAGGACAGTGAACGCACCTTCCAGGCGGCGCAGAACGGCGAGCGCGGAGGCCTTGACGTCCCCAGCGTGGGCTCCCTCGTTGTACTCGATGGCGAGCAGGTGGGCGGCGACCTCGGAGTCCGTGTCCGAGACCAGTTCGATGCCGCGGGCCTCGAGCTCGTCGCGCAGGGCGGCGAAGTTCTCGATGATGCCGTTGTGGACGATGGCGGCCTTGCCGTCGAAGGAGAGGTGTGGGTGCGCGTTGACGTCGTTCGGGCGACCGTGGGTTGCCCAACGGGTGTGCCCCAGGCAGGTGTTGCCGGTCAGGGTGTCGCGGCCGATGATGTCGATGCGTTCGACGAGGTTGCTGAGCTTGCCCTCGGCTTTTTCTACGCGGATACCTTCTGCGTTATTGACGGCGATACCGGCGGAATCGTAGCCCCGGTACTCCATCCTCTGCAGTGCATCGAGCCCGATTTCCAGGGCTTGGTTCTTTCCTACGTATCCAACGATTGCGCACATAAATGGAAACGATACACGCCTGCTTGGCCCATGCGGAAGCAGTTTCTACTAGTGTGAGTTACGTGGCTGATAGTTTGAAAAACCTCGTTCCAAGGCTCGGCAAGCGTGGCCCGCACCGGGTGCTCACCGGCGACCTGAATTTCGCTGGCATCCCGGGCCGCGTGTACACCCCTGCCGAGGGCAAGGGCATCCCGGGCATCGCGTTCGGACACGACTGGCGGGTGGGCGCGAAGGCCTACCACGCGACGTTGCGGCACCTTGCGAGCTGGGGTTTCGCCGTGGCCGCTCCCGATACGGAGCGCGGCGTGCTGCCGAACCACCGTGGCTTCGCCTCCGACCTGGAGACCTCCCTGCAGATCCTGGCTGGCGTGAAGCTGGGTCAGGGCAACGTGACGGTGCACCCGTCGAAGCTGTACCTGGCTGGTCACGGCATGGGCGCGGCGGCAGCGGTGCTGGCGGCAACGGCCCGCGAGTACGTCAAGGACAGCTTTGATTCTTATGGGGACAAGCCGACCCTGGCTGGTGTGATGGCTGTGTACCCGGCTGATGCGAATCCGAGCCCGTATGACGCCGCGCAGCACGTGGATGCCCCGGGCCTGGTGCTCTCCCCTGGTGGTATTCACGCCGCCCCGTCCGGCAACCCGGAGCGCCTAGCCGCGAACTGGCAGGGCGAAGTTGTGTACCGCCGGATGGATAAGGCCTCGCAGGCCGGTTTCCACGAGAACTACGGCCGCCGCCTGGTGATGGGCTCTGGGCTGCCGGAGTTCGCCGCACAAGAGACGGTGCGTGGCCTGATGACTGGTTTCGTGCTGGCTGATGAGTCCCGGAAGTACAAGGCTTTCCGCGACCCTCGCGCGGAACTGAAGGACACGAGCGTGAAGGATCAGCTGGAGCTGTACCGCGAGCTGCCGGAGAACATCGACGTTGAGGAAGCGCTGAGCAACATCCGGCTGGGCTAGCTGGCTGCTGGACGCGCAGGGCTGCGCTCCGGTTTTCCGATGATGCCGGAACTGTGGTGTAGGTTCCTCCGGCCTCTCATCTCCACACATCCAGGCCTAATAGTCCTGTCTCCTCCAGCGGTTTTAAGCCGTCATCAAGGCTGCGCAGCCGGGCGTACAGCTTCCGCAATGACGAACGATCCGGCAACTCTTCTTTCCCGGCGGCATTTTTCAGAACCGTCACCGTACTTATGAGCGCCAGGCTGCCGACCGAGGATCCGCTCGCCCGTAGCCTTTGAAGGCGGCGGGCCTCCTGATTTGCCATCCGGCGTCCCTCTCCGTCATCGATCAGGACGATAATGTCGTTCCCCTGTTCAGCAGCGACGACGGCATGCGCGATGACCGTATCTATTCCAAACCGCTGAGATCCACGTTCACAGGCGGCAAGTGCTGAATCTCAAATTCATCGTCGGGCTGAGGCTTCGGCGCAATTCCTGCTTCGGCGAACTCAGCAAGCAGATCCGCCTCCGGAATGCCACGCAGCGTGGCAATGGTTTGGGCGCTCACCACGCCTTCGATATACCCCTTGGTTGCGCGAGCTAAAAGTTTCTGCGGCGCCCGGATCCGATCTGATTCCTCCTGGAGTCCGTGATAATAGTCACGCCAACCGTATTTCGTCGCCAGGGCGCCAGTGGAGATCTGCTGCCACTTTTCCGTTAAATCAGAATTGATATAACCCGTGTCCCGTAGCGCGATAGCAGCGATCGCTGGCGACACGAGGTAACGCTGCACAACCCGCGAGAGTGTCACCTCTGAGACAGGCTCCTCGGCCCCCAGCCACGCCTTGAGGCCCTCTTGAGGGATCAACAGGTGCCGGGCGAAGGCATCGGCGCGGATCTCTTCAGCTGGACGTCTGGGGCCTCCTCCAACTGGAGATCCTTGCAGGTTTTCACGGAAATCTTCGAAAATTACGTGCCCGAGCTCATGTGCAAGAGTGCTGCGCTGCCGCATCGGATGACGGGTGCGAGCCACACCAATAAGGATGTGTTCGCGCACCGGATCAAACATCGTCAGCCCATGTTCGTCTGCATCCGCATCAACAACCGCGACGTCGTACCCCGTGAATCGCTCGACGAGCCCGACCAGGTCTCCTAGTGGTTGCACGCCCAACCCATGGGCAGTGCGAAATTCTTGGGCTGCCTTTTTCGCTTGGGTCTCGTTCGAGCTGTTCATAGGACCTTCGCGATCGCTTGATCGTCCAGGTAGGCATCCAGCTCCATAAAGTGGAGCAATCTCTGGCGCATTGCCTCCATCTTGGCTCCATTGGTGCTGCGCGCCGCGCACACGACACGTTTCGCAACCCCTTCACCCGTGAGCTGCGCAACGGTGCAGCCAGTTGCATCGGCGATGCGAATTAGCTCCGGCATCTTCACGTTCCGCTCCCCCTTGAGTATGCGATGCACCGTTGACTGTGAAAGTCCAGTACGTGCGGCCAGGTCACGCTGCGAGAGGCCTGCAGAGCTAAGAGCGCTCTCAATTGCCGAAATCATTTCACTCACCCCCGAACCTTGAATCACTTTTAGATTCTTGATTCAAGACTATCGCAATTCCGGCCACAAGACAATAGGTCACGTCGTGAGGTCACTATCCCTTGTTTGATGTCACTTCCCTTTAGCTCGGGCGGGCCGGCACGAGGCGTCCTAGACTGGGGCATCATGCTTTTCGACGACCTCCCGCGTGACGACGCCCGCATCACCCCTGGCGTCGTACACCTTCCGGGATGGCTCGAGCTTGGGCAGCAGGCCGCGGTCGTCTCCCAGCTCCGTGAGATCGCCCGTGAGCTGGCGGGCACCCCGTTGAGCATGAGCCGCCCGCAGCTGAAAAGCGGCCGCATGCAGGTATTCATGCTGCACCTGGGCCGCATGTGGGTGACCGAACCGACGTACCGCTACGTCACCCACGTCGCAGGGCATCGCGTGCCCCAAGTGCCGAAGAACCTCGCGGAGATCGCTAGGCAGGCGCTGACCAGCGCCGGACGCTACGACGCTGCATTGTCCGCCTGGGCGGACACTTTCCGACCCGACATGGCGCTGGTCAACTACTACCCGCCCGGCGCGACCATGGGCATGCACCAGGACCGCAACGAGAACTCGCTGGCACCGGTCGTCTCGCTGTCCATCGGTGATGAGGCCCTGTTCCGCATCGGGAGCACCGAGACTCGCAATCAACCGTGGGATGAAGTGACCCTGATCAGCGGCGACGTCATCGTCTTCGGTGGACCGAAACGCCTCGCCTTCCACGGTGTCCCCCAGACCAGGCCAGAGACCCTGCCCGACGGATGCGGGCTCAAGGAAGGCCGGATCAACATCACCTTCAGGCAGCTGGACGACCGCTAGCTGCGCTTCCCGACCATCGCCTGGTAGCAGCCCAGGCGATAACCCAGCAGGGATAGTTGCCTTCACCTAGCCGAACACGCCCACCAGGCACTCACGTTTGGCGCTTTCAGGGGCAGTGTCGAGGAATTCCTCGAGAGTATGTAGCGTCACAATGCTTAATCGCACAGTTTTAGAGTCCCGCTCTGCGCACATGTTCCGATCTCGGAAAGCTCACGTTCCGGTCAATTTCATGGCATTTTCTGACCACAACGTGAGCTTTCCGAATGTTTGCGCCGGCGAGCGCTCGATCAGATTCGAGTCAGCTAGCAAGAATCCTCTTCTTCGTCATCGAGCCATTCAAACTCCCACTCGTCATCGCGGGGCTCCCACAGGTACTCCCATTGTGCCCTCAGAGATTCGATCTCCCCTTCTGGTGCATTCAACTCCTCGAGAAGATCGAAGAGCGCTTCGAGCGCAGGGTCCTCTTTTTCATTCAAAAAGCGGAAACTCTCGTTGAGAAGGCGAAGAACCTCCGCTGCGATCTTTTCGTCGGCTATTTTGCCGCGGCACGGCACAGCCTTATTCAAAATAGTCTCGGTCAGTGTCTGCTCTTCGTAGGCCGGAGAGTAGGTCACCAAGGCCATTCGCAGCTCATAAAAGAGCGGGTGTTCCAGAAGCTCTGGACGTACCGCGGCAGAGGCGTCCGGCAGGAAGAACTCCAATTCATTCGTTGTGTTCGAGAAATGATGGGCGGCAGCGGCGCATAGGTGCGCACAGAGGTCCCCCGCCCGGAAATCGGCACAACTGCAGTCGCTACAACCAGGAAACATAGCTCCGTCGAGTTGCACTTCCGCACCCCCGATCGTAGTGCGGTAGACGAAAGGGGCAGTATCCCTCAGTTGGACCGGGTAGTCGAGAGCTCGGGCGTTCCGGATCGTCTCGTCCGCAAAGAAAGCCTTGATAAGCGGAGTATCGAAGCACGCCATGGATTCAGAGTAGCGTGGTGAGTTTTCCTAATCGAATGCCGTCTAATCGAATGCCGTCTAATCGAAGAGGTTCGAGGGCACGCACCAGCCGGCCCGCTTGAGGTCACGCTCCGCCAGACCCGGGCCGGGGCGTTCGGCCCCCGCCCGGCGGCTCGCGGTTTCTTCACTATCGACGGCCGTGCCGCTGACCGCCCGGTCCGCTGCCTCCCGGCCACCCGCGGTGCTCGCCTCGAATCCCCCGTGAGTGTTCTTGCCGTCCTGCCCCGCCTGCGCTTGGCGTTCCACGAGCTTCTCCAGGGTGTCCCGGTGCTGGGACATCTCCCGCTCGAAGGCCGTCGCTGCCTCGTCCATGCGGGCGAGGAACTCCCCCATGATCGCCTCGTACTTATCGCGGTCTACCACTGCCCGCTCCTTTCAATCCCCACCTCATAGGTCCGTTCCAGGGTGATCCCGGTGGTCGCGGGCTTCACCGCGGGTGAGCCTCCGGGCTCAGCATTCACCCCACCGATCGCCCCATCGCCGGAAGCATGGAAAGCCTGCTCTGCCTGGGCGGTGCCCGCGCCCTCGGCCAGCCAGATATCCGGGCTCCAGGCCGCCACCTCGGCAGGCTCGACGTCCTGCGGCAGCGCCCCGGAGGTCTCCAGTTCGACGACGGGTGCCTCATCACCCGACTGCCCCTCCCCGCCGTCCGTCGGGGTTCCTCCTGCATCGTGGGCCGCAGAATCACCGTTGCCTGGATCTGCCGCGTCAGCCTCAGGACTCGGGGCTTCCTGGGGCTGCGGTGGCTCCTCCGTCTGTTCCGCTCCGGCTGCCGAATCCTCGGCCCCTGGGGTTCCATGTTCCGGCGAGTCCGTGCCGGCCACCGGCGCGGCGTCCTGCCCCTCCGGGCTGCCCTGAACAACCGCACTGCCCTGCTCCGGCTGCTCACCGTGGCCACCGGCGGCGTCCTGTCCGATCACCGCCTCCAGCACCGCCGGATCGGTGGTGCTGAGCTGTACCTCCCCCTCGCTGCCAGCCACGGCCGCTTCGCAATCTACGACCAGCTGATCAGCCGCCTCGGTGAGCGCCTTGTTGCGGCGTTCCAGCTGCTCGCACACCGCGCGCTGGGCCGAATCCCCCATCGCCTTCAGCAGCTCCGGCGGGCACTCCGGCAACGCGATGCGGGACTGCTCCACCTGGTCCTCGAAGCGGGAGACGATCCGCTCCACCTCCGCGGCGGTGTGCTCACAGAGGTTGCCGATGAGCTCCGTGGCACCCCGGCCGGACTCCGCAACATGCACCAAGCCCTGGTCGTACTGCTGCTGCGCAGCACACGCCTGGGCTAGTTGCACGCCCCCGCAGCCCGCAAGATCCTTCGGGTCCGCCTGGAGCACCGGCGGTGGCGTCCGGAACAGAAGATGGGCGGCGGACTGCAGGGCATCCGGGTCCAGGCCGCGGGTGAATCCGGCGGCGGACTCCGCAGGGCCCACCGGGACCCCGTAACTGGCTAGCTGCTTGATGGCGCGCTCCACGCGCTGCTGTTGCCTCATCGGAGCACCTCAGCGATCGCACCTGCCGCGCTGTGGTCGGCGTCCTCGGCATCACGGGCGAGCTTGGAGGCCGCCCGCGCCTCCGCTGCGACCTGCTCGGACTGGCGTTGCCGCAGCTCATGCAGCTGCGCGAGCACACGCTCGATGCGGTGCCCCTGCGCGCTCAAGCCCTCTCCGAACGCACCGGCCGCGATGTCTGGCCGCTGACCTGCCAAAAGTTGCGACCAGGACTGCTGGTGCCGCCCCAGCAGCTCCGCGTACTCGATCAGCTTCTGCGGCTCCACCGCAAGCGACTTCGACCCCTCAGACACGTCCCCCGCGCCCCCTTCGCGCATCGCGCCCAACACCTACCGGTCGTGGCCGGCACCGGGCAGCAAAAAACCTTCCGCCCTATTAGACAACGCCACGGGGCGAAAGGTTCCCGAAAATCCGAAATCCGCGGGGCTTCGTGGGCACGTGGCGCGAACCCCAGGCCCGGATGCAACGCCTACGCGCAGACTGAGCCCCGGCCCGCGCCCGGCTACACCTCGGCGACGACTGCGGCCAGCTGGCCGGCGATCTTGCGCGCCGTCGCGGAATCCGCGGCCTCCACCATCACGCGGAACAGCTCCTCGGTGCCGGACGGGCGCAGCAGCACCCGGCCGGTCTCGCCGAGCTCCTCCTCCGCCTTCGCGATGGCCTGCTTCACCCGCTCGTCACCAGCGATCGCGGCCTTGTTGGACACCGGCACGTTAATCAGCGTCTGCGGCAACACCTGCATCGCGGACGCCAGCTCCGCCAGCGTCTTGCCCGTCGTCGCCATCCGCGCCATCAGGAACAGCCCCGTGAGCAGACCGTCCCCGGTCGTGCCGTGCTCCGGGATCACGATGTGGCCGGACTGCTCGCCACCCAGGGAGTAATCCCCAGCGCGCAGGTCCTCCACCACATAACGGTCGCCCACCTGCGTCTGCCGCAGCGTGATGCCGTTGCGCTCCATCGCCAGCTTCAGCCCGAGGTTGGACATCACCGTCGCGACCAGCGTGTTGCGCTTCAGCTCACCGCCGTCCTTCATCGACAGCGCGAGGACGGCCATGATCTGGTCCCCGTCAACGACGTTGCCCTGCGCGTCCACGGCGAGGCAGCGGTCGGCGTCGCCGTCGTGCGCCAGGCCCAGGTCCGCACCATGCTCGACGACAGCCTTCTGCAGCTGGTCGATGTGCGTGGAACCAACACCGTCGTTGATGTTGTAGCCATTCGGCTTATTCGACACGGCGACGACCTCCGCGCCCGCGGCCCCGTAGGCCATCGGGGCGGCCTGGTACGCCGCGCCGTGGGCGCAGTCCACCACGACCTTGATGCCGTCCAGGCGGGTGTGCACCGCCTGCTGCAAGTGGTGCAGGTAGCGGTCCAGCGCGCTGTGGGACTGGTCGAAAACCCGGCCGATGGCCGCACCGGTGGGGCCTTCCTCCGGCAGCTTGCCCATCTCCTGCTCGATCTCGTCCTCGATCCAGTCCTCGAGCTTGCGCCCACCGATGGCGAAGAACTTGATGCCGTTATCCGGCATCGGATTGTGGCTCGCGGAGACCATAACCCCCATGTCGGAGCCATAATCATCGGTCAGGAACGCAACCGCCGGGGTAGGCAGCACGCCCACGTCCAGCACGTCCACCCCCTGCGAAGCCAAGCCCGCGGACAGGGCGGCAGTCAGCATCTCCCCGGACACGCGCGGGTCCCGGCCGATGATCGCGGTCGGGCGGCGGTCGGTGGACTTCTTTTCCGTCAGTACCCGGGCCGCCGCCGCACCCAGCCGCATAGCCAGCGGGGCAGTCAGCTTCTCGTTAGCAAGGCCACGGACACCGTCGGTTCCGAACAATCTTCCCATGGCTCAATAGCTTACAAGAGGCCTGCGACACCACCGGGTTGCGGCGCGAGCGGGTGCGGTGGCGCGCCAAAGGGCGGGCCCTAACCAGCAGGGACGTCCCCGTCGAAAGCTAAGCGGAAGGGACGGACGTCATCGTCCACACTGTGGGGACGAGCGCCACCGCCTGCTACCAGCGGCGATCCGCCTGGTCGAAGAACTCCCGCTCGTAAACCGCAGCGTTGAGATACGCGGACGTCGCCGCCTCCCGCTCCGCCTCGCTCGCCGCCTCGAAGGCTGCCTCGGTGCGCTGGATCGCCTCCCGCGCCCCGGAGAGGAACTCCTCGTCAGCGTAAGTATCCAGCCACGCCTTAAACGGGTGGCCGCTGTGGTTCGCCCGCGTCAGCTCCAGGCCGATCTCCGCATACAGCCAGAAGCACGGCAGCACCCCGGCAACACCGCACACATACGGCTCCACGGCGGCTGTCGCGACCAGGAAGTTCGTGTACGCGAGCGTGACCGGGGAGGGCGCGACCGGGTTAGCGGACGCGTCCTCGATGCCACGACCCGCCAGCCAGGAGCGGTGCAGCTCCGCCTCTCCCTCGATGCAGCCGGCCGCGGAATTCGCCCACATCACCTGGCCCGCCGAATCCGGGGCCTTGGTGGACAGCTCCGCCAGCGCGCGCGAGTAGCGGTTCAGGTACAGGGCGTCCTGGGCGAGGTAGAAGTTGAAATCCTCCTCCGGCAGCCGCCCGGAAGCCAGCCCACGGATGAACGGCAGCTCCATGATCTCCTGCCACACCTGGCCCGTCAGCTCCCACAGGCGGCGGGTGTGCGGGCCCGCCGGTTCCAGGTGCGGGGTCGGGGCGGCGGCGTAGCCCTGACCTTCCGGCAGCTCGCCGCGCAGGTGCGGCCAGATCTCGCTGCTCGCGACCTGCTCCAGCCGACGGGAACGATGACTGTGATCGACGGGGCCGAAGCCGGTGCCGTCGCCGACCTGCAGCTGCTCGCCGTTCTCGATCGCCTCGTGCAGCCAGCGGGTCGACCAGCGCAACGCGGCCCCGGCGTCCTCACCGAGCCCCATGCGGGTAGCCAGCGCCGAGGAGAGGCTGCAGCCGGTGCCGTGGGTATTGCGCGTATCGATGCGGTAGGTCGGCACGCGGTCGACCCGCCCGTCCGGGTACACGACGGCGTTGTCCGCGCGCTCCCCGCTGAGGTGGCCGCCCTTGACGATGACGATGGTGCCGTTCTCCCGCGCGAGCGGCTGCGCTTGGGCGACGGCGGCGTCGTAGTCGGTGGCGGCGTCCTTCCCAGTCAGGACGGCGAGTTCTGGGACGTTCGGGGTGATGACGTCCACGTCCGCGACCAGGCCGCGCACCGCTTCTTCCGCGTCCTCTTCCAGCAGGCGGTGACCGGAGCTGGAGACCATGACCGGGTCGAGGACGACGACGGGCGCCCGGTTGTCGCGCAGCGCCTCCCGGACGAGGGCGACGGTCGCGGCGTCGCCGAGCATGCCGATCTTGATGGCGTCGACGGTGACGTCCCCGAAGACGGAGTCGAATTGCTTGCGGACGAAGTCGTGGTCGATCTCCGCGATGGCCTGCACGCCGTGGGTGTTCTGGGAGACCAGGGCGGTGACGACGGACATGCCGAAGCCGCCGGCTGCTGCGATGGACTTCAGGTCCGCGGTCTGGCCCGCGCCGCCTGTGGGGTCGGTGCCCGCGATGGAGAGCACGCGCGGGATCGCGGGGGTTGGGTTGGCGGTGGGCAGATTCGAGTTGTGCATTGTGCGAGCATCCCTTCGCTAGTACGAACTAGATCAGGTTCTTAGGGTGTGTTCTCAGCGGCCTCGGTGGCGGGTGGCGAGTGTCTGCCACCTGCGCATTTGCGCGGATTGCGCGCGTGCGGGGCCGCACCCCTTGCGTTATTTTTGACCTGTGGCTCCACAGCCTAGCAACTGCAGTGCTGGGGTTGGCGTGAGGCCAGCCCCGCAGCTGGAGTCGGCCCGTTTCAGCGCCCAGGGCGGCTCGCGCACCCATGCCCCCGTCTGCCCCTGGGCCGGCATCCGTACCTCCCCCAGGAACGCCGAAACCCCCGACCGGCCGACAAAGCCGATGCGGGGGTGTGGGGCAGTAAAACCGGTGAAGGTTTAGCGCTTGGAGTACTGCGGGGCACGACGTGCACCGTGCAGACCTGCCTTCTTACGCTCGACAGCACGAGCGTCGCGGGTCAGGAAGCCAGCCTTCTTCAGCTGGGTGCGCTCCTCCGGGTTGTACTTGTTCAGGGCGCGGGCGATAGCCAGACGCATCGCACCAGCCTGGCCGGACGGGCCGCCGCCGGACAGGGTTGCCTGGATGTCGAACTGGTTCTCGCGCTCCAGCAGGACCAGTGGGTCCTTGATGAGCTGCTCGTGGAGCTTGTTCGGGAAGTAGTCCTCCAGTGCGCGGCCGTTGCAGGTGATCTGGCCGGAGCCCTCAACCATGCGGACGCGGACGATGGCGCGCTTACGGCGACCAACGGTCTGGATCGGGCCCTCGTACAGCGGAGCAGCCGGTGCGGCCTCTTCGGCCTCCTGGCCCTCAACGTTGAGGGAGTCACCGATGGATGCCACGAACTCCTCGTTGGCAGCGTCGGTGGAGGTGTACTGTGCGGCCTCGTTCTCGAAGGCCTCGGTGTTGTCGAAGTTCTCAGCCATTACTGTGCCACCTGCTTGATCTCGTAGGTCTCTGGCTTCTGAGCAGCGTACGGGTGCTCGGAGCCGGCGAAGACGCGAAGCTTCTTAACGGAAGCGTTGGACAGCTTGTTCTGCGGCATCATGCCACGGACAGCCTCTTCGATGACGCGCTCTGGGTTCAGCTCCAGGGAACGGCCCAGGGTCATGGACTTCAGGCCACCTGGGTAGCCAGAGTGGCGGTAGCGCATCTCGCGGTCACGCTTGTTGGAGGAGATGTGAACCTTGTCGGCGTTGATGATGATGACGTTGTCGCCGCAGTCAACGTTCGGCGCGAAGGTCGGCTTGCCCTTGCCGCGCAGCAGGTCAGCTGCGGTGACGGCCAGGCGACCCAGCACCACGTCAGTGGCGTCGATGACGTACCACTTACGGGTAATGTCACCGCTCTTCGGGTGGAAAGTAGTCACGTTGGACTCCTGTAGGTCGAATCGGAACTGCCAGCCAGAGCTGCGCTCGAGCGCGGTCAATGTACTGCTCAGAGGCAGTTTCTTCCGCTGCTCAAGGATCCTCGGCGGCCGGTGGAGACCCGAGGACACGTTATGCAACCTTTAATACCCTAGCTATCCGCAGCTCATACGCCAAATTTTGGGACGTCGCTACGCCCGCCTCCTGGCCCGCCAGCCGAGCGCCTCATGGCCACGCAGGGCGCGATTCGCGGTGACACTGGGCACGGCGACGTCCTCCTCTTGAACGACCCGTGCCCGGGAAAACGGTGGTGTCCTGTCCCTTGCCCACGCGCTCTTCACTGCACCCCCACGCACGGCAACACCCCGCAGGGACAGTTCCCCACGGGGTGCGTGCGCAGCCGTTCAGGCTTCCAAGCGCTTCGGCCGGTTCAGCTGATCGGGCTGGTGTGGTCAGTTACGCCCAGCTGCGGGCCGCCGAGGTGTTGATCTGGCTCATGCGATCGTTGGCCTGGCGGACCGTCACGCTGATCTGACCGAGCACCTCGTTGAGCTCAGCGGCCGCACGGTCCCAGCGCAGCTGCGCCTGCTGGTAGGCCTCGGAGGATTCGCCCTCCCAGTCCGCAACCAGTGGCTGCAGCTGCTGCTTGAGATCCTCCAGATTGCCGTTGATCCGCCCCCGGGTCTGGTTAATATCGTCGGCTGTCTGCGCGATCATGCCGAAGTTGTACTTGATCATTGTTCTCAAATCCCCCCTGGATTTTCTCTGTGCGGTGCGGCCTCTGTTGCGGAAGCGGCCGCATCAGTCGCTGGTTTAGCGGAATGCCTGCATGTTCTCGAGCTCGGTGTCGTCGAAGGAGCGTGCGTTGGCCCGGATGTTCTCGGAGATGCTGTTCAGCGCCTCGCTGAGCTCCCGGGCGCTGGTGTTCCACCGCTCCATCAGGTTCTGGAATGCCCCCTGCGCCTGGCCACGCCACACGCCTGAGGTTTCCGCGACGATACCCTGTAGCCGGGACAGCTCCCCCTGGATGCTGGCGTTGACCTGGTCAACGTTGCTGGCCGCCCCGGTCATCGTTGCGACATCTGTCCTAAAACTCATGTTCCCTCCCCATGTTTTCGCGAACCGGTTATCGGTCCGTCAGAAGTATTAGACAACTAACGGGCCCAAAAGGTTCCCGGTTTCCCAAAAATCCTTTAAATTCCTCGCGCTGCCTGCCCACTCCCCCGCGTTCCCCTGCGTTCCGGCCCATCCCTCTCCTCCCCACCCCCTGCGTTCCTGTGCCCCGCGTATTCCCCTCGCGTTCCCCGCACTCCCAGCACGTTTTGCAGAGTTTGATGTCGCTTTTGGCCCGATTTCCGGCATCAAACTCTGCAAAACACACGGGCGGAACGCGAAACGCACGGGTGGAGTGCAACACCCACGGGAGGGCGGAGCGCAAAACACACGGGGTGGAGGGAAACACACGGGGCCGGGATGCCCCAAAACGCCACGGACCGGTCACTGGTCTTTTCAGGACGTCGGGCTAAACTGCAGGTCATGACGCCTTCCCCGCCCCTGGATGCGCCAACGGCAGCCCCCGCCACACCCCTGCGGACGAGCATCGCCGAGTTCCTCGTGGATCGCCCTGCCGGCGCGGACGAGGACGTCCACATGTGCACCGCGATCGTGGACCACGTGATCCGTGCATATTCCGCTCCTGGCGACATGGTTTTTGATCCCTTCGCGGGCTTTGGAACCACACTCATCCGTGCCGTGCGGCTCGGCCGGCGGGCCGGGGGCATCGAACTGCTGCCGGAACGGGTGGCTCAAATTCGCGCCGCCGCACCGGGGGCGAGCATGGTCGCAGGAGACGCGCGCCGGATCCTGCCGATGTTGGCGTCGTCGTCAGAACATCGGCAAGAAAACGGGCCGCGACCTGCGGTGGACCTGGTTCTCACGTCCCCGCCGTACATGGCCGCGACGGAGGGCGAGGCCGATCCGCTGGAGGCTTATGAGTGCGGCGGCGGGGACTATCGGCGTTACCTCGCGGAGCTGGGCGAGGTGGCGGCCGAATGCGCGCGACTGGTGGTTCCCGGTGGGCACGTGGTGTGGAACGTGGGCGATATTCAGCATGCCGGGGTGCTGACCCCGCTGATCGTGGACTGCGCCGAATTGCTGGCAGAGCACCTAGAGCAGGTGGCCGTGGTGGAGATCGAATGGGATGAGTATCCGCACGACATCATCCGCGACGCGCTGCTCGTCTTCCGGCGCAAGGCGTAGCTGCCTGGGACTGGCTGGAGGGATTAGCCAGCTCCGGGAGGGGGATCGCCCTCCCCCGGGAAAACAGCGGGTTTAAAAGGGGAAGAACTGGCCTGTGCTCGGCACGCGGAGGCCGGCTTCCGCCGCGGTGAGCTGGCGCAGTTCTGGCGGGCTGAGTTCGTCGAGGGCGCGGATGTAGTCCGGGACGATGGCCCGCGGTAGGCGCAGCCCCATCGTCAGGTGCGGGATCCAACGCGGGCCGCGCCCCTCCGGGTTGGCGGTGCTGATCGCGCGCGCCGCAGCGTCGAGCTCGTCGCTGGTTTCCAGCAGCCACGCGACGGTCTGCTTGCGCCGGGTGCCGAACACGACCGTGCCCATCCGCTGCAGGGTGGCGGGCATCAGGGGCGCGAGGAGTTCTTCGGCCAGATCCACGACGGGCTGTTCCATGCGCGGGGCGAAGGTGATGGTGATGTGCGGGGTTTGGTGCTGGGTGGGAAAACCTCGCTGTTCGAGCGCGGCGAAGATCTCCCGGACCTGCGCTTCTTGTTCTTCCGCGAGGTGCAGCAGGATGTTTTCCGGGGACGTCACCGCGTTCACCTCCGCTCTTCCCAGCCGTTCCTGTGGTGCTGTCACTAAGCACCGCTTCTGCCTGCACCCTACCGAAGCGGCTGCACCCTACCGAAGCGGCCCTGGCGTGGCCTCGGCCCGGCACTGACTCGGCAATGGCATCGTTCCGGCGTGGCGAATTGGTCGAGGCGGAACTGGCGCACACGCCTCACCCGCCTGGCGCGGGCACCTCATCCCGGCGTGGCGGGGGCGCTTCACCCCGGCGGACACCTCTCCCCGTCGGGTGCGGCGGAAAGGGCGCCGGTGCCGCAGCGCTTACTTCTCCGGCCGGGCCGAGTCCACCACCTGTTCGCAGACCCGCGAGCGCACTGGGTTGGGTTCCCGATATTGGCAGCCGATGGATACCTGGTGGCCATCCACGAGCCGGACGTACCAGAGCGTTTCGGAGTCCGGGTACTTCTCCCGGTAGCTAACCGGGGATTCGCTGGCGACCTTCGTGCCCGGCGCGTCCCGCAACGCTTTGAGCACGGCTTTGTCCAATTCGGCCTGGCTCTTTAGTGGTGCGGGTTTCGCGGCGAGCAGTACGCGCATTCCGGCGTCCTTCTCAGACTGGTAGGTCTCCCGCTGCGGGGTGGCTTCGGCGAGGTTCCATCCCTTCGGCCAGTCCGCTGTCACAGGGACGTCGGCACGGTCGGCGGCGCGGTGGTCGGCACCTTTACCGTTGATCTTCGGGTCCTGCATGCCCGGCCGGTTCGGCGGCGGGGTGAATGGTGGCGGGGTCTCTGGCTGGCGGTTGCGATCCGCGTCCTCCTCGTCGGAATCTTCCCCGCCGGCGCTCTCCCCGGCACCTGGCTCGACCTGCCCGGCCTGCCCGGCGGCACCGCCTTCGGCGTTCGCGACCGCCTGGGTGTCCTCCCCGGCACCACCGGCAGCGTCCAGCGCAAGCCCGGCGGCCATTGCTCCAGCCACGATGATGATCGCGACGAAGGCCGCAGCCACCGGGCTGGCTCCCAGCGGGAGTTTCCGCGGTGCCGCCGCACCCGCTTCCCCACGGTTTACTGCGGGCCGAGTTGGCCCAGCCTTGTCCCGTGAGCCTGAAAAGTCCCAGGACAGAACCCGGTTGGGTGTCGCCCGTGCCTCTTCCCCGGGAGGCACGCCCGGCGCGGGTGCTCCCTGCCCGAGTGCTTCCGCGTGCGTGAGCTTCCCAGCATCCGCGCCACCTCCGGCGCCACCCGTGGCCCCGGCGCCTGCCCTCATCGGCTCTTCCGGGCTCAGCGCCAATAGCTCCTGTTGTGCGACCGCGAGGCTGCTGGCCAGGTTCATCGCGTACTGGGTGTCCACCACCCGCGCTCGGAACCCAGCCGCACGCAGATAGGTAGCAATCGGGGCAGCCTGCCCACCCGTGACCAGCACGTCCGGCTCGGACTCACCCACTCCATAGGGGAAGTGGTCCCGCGGGATACCGGAGTCCAGCCCCGCTGCGTGCGGACTATTCATCCGCTGCTGCATTACTTGGGTGACCAGTTCGGTGAGGTCGTCCAGCTCCTGCAGGTCAATCCCGCTGCCGCGGAACGCGAGTGTGCTGGCTGTATCGGGCCCGGTGATAGGAGGCATCGTGAGACTGAACCCGGTGAGCAGGTCCGTGACCTGGTCACCGTGGACCAGCAACCCCGACTCGTAACGGGCAACGGCCTCCGCGAGCAGCCCCATCGCTGGGATCGGGGGTTTGGTTGCACTCGGATTCATCACTCTTCCTCCTTCTCGGACGCACCCGTGGCGTCGGTTCCGGTTTGTTCACAAGCTTCAACTGGTTTTGACGATGCACCGACCTCCGCTTCTGCGACCTGGACCAGCCAGGATTCTGCGTGGACGTACACGCCGCGGCCGGGTTGGCGTCGGCACAGTTTCTGGCCCGCGATCGGACCGTCCTCACGCGGCGCGGAGAGCAGCAGCCACGCGCTGTGGTCGCGCATCGCCTGCATGAGGGGCTGGAAGGCCGAGCGGGCGAACTGCCCCGAACGACGGGCGAGCACCAGGTGCAAGCCAATGTCCGCCGCGTAGGGCAGCAACGGCACGAGCGCGTCGAGGCCAGGGTCGTTGTCCGAATCGTCGACAATCACAAACAATTCGGGCCCGGACCACCAGGAACGGTCCCGGAGCTGCTCGACGGAGACGTCCTTCGGCACGCGGGACTGCAGCACCTCGCCCCATTCGGCGAGGCGCTGGCGGAACTGCTCCGCGCCCAGGTAACCGGGGCTGCCGAGCAGGCCGCGCCGGGTGTCCGTGGCCAACACTTCCGCGCGCCCCTCGGGAAGCTGGTTGATGCTGGCGGCCACCGTGCGCAGCGCGCTGGTCGCGCCTGCCCCGGCCTGACCGATGACGACCAGGTGCGGGAACTCCCCGCTGTCCCAGGCCACCGCATCCAGGCGGGGGCCGCCCAGGGCGAAAGGCACCACCGGGGCGTGTGCACCCATCGCGTGGCTGCCTGCTGCGACCTCCCCCGTTGAGTCCACGGCAGCGTGCTTGCCAGCCGTAGCTGTACCCGTGCCAAAACCGCTGGTCCCGGCATCCACGTCCGGCGCGGATCCACAACCCGGCACGCCGTCCAACAGCTCCGCCAGCCCGATCCGGTCCGGCAGAACCCGCATCGCAACATCCTTCTCGCCCCGATCCACGCTGACTTTGCGCACGTGCTCCACATCCTGGGCAGCGCAGAACGCCACCTGGATGTGCTTGCCGTTATGCGACACGCCCCGCCCCGGCACGTCCGGCAGGGACTTCTGCGCATCGCGGAATTCAGCATCCAGCGCGGTCATCTTCATCTCCACGTGTCCGGTCAGCACGTCACGCAGCGAGGGCCGGAAGTTCCAGCGCAGTGCGGTGACCACCACGTGCAGGCCACGTTCCAGCCCGCTGGTGGCCAGCTGGATGAGCCGCTGCTCCTCCTCCCCAATCGCGGTGAGCTGATCCAGCCCGTCCACGATCAGCACGCGCGGGCCTTCCACCAGGTCCACCTCGTCCAGTAGGCGCCCCGCATGCTCCGGGCCAACCACCGCCGCGACCTGCGGCAACCGCGCCAGATCGCGCAGCGAACCACCGGGGTCGAAGATGTAGATCGGCACGCCCGGGCTGCTCAGCCCAAGTGCGAGCACCAGCGCCCGCACCGTCATTGTCTTGCCCGTCCGTGGTTGCCCGACGATCGCCCAGTGCCGCCGGTTCAGGTCCATCCGGTAAGCCCGCTGCACCCCTTCGAACGGCAGGTCCTCCAGCCCGATCGTCGCCGTCAGCGGTTCCATCTTCACCGACGACGACGCCGCTGCCGCCGCACCCGCTCCGATCCCCGTCCCGGTGTTCTCTGGTCCAGCCTCCGGTGCGCCTGTATCCGACTCCGCCAGCACCTCGTGGGCTGGCAGCATCGTGGGCAGTGGCGGCAACCAGATCGGGTTCTTGTTCGGCCCCTGCAGCCGGTCCACCACCAGCTGCAGGGTGGTGGTCGTGGACTCCACCTCGCTGCCGAGCTCCTGGATCAGCCGCTGGTCACGGGGCAGCTCTGGGCCGGAGACGTAGGCGCTGTGGAAGCGCACCGTGTCGTGGGCTGAAAGGATGGCGGCACCCGGATTCGCGGGTAGCTCAAACGCCGCAGTGGAACCGATCAGCGCCCGCGACTCCGCCGCCGAGAATGTCCGCAGCGCAATCCTGTAACTCAGGTGGGATTCCAGGCCGCGCAGCCTCCCCTCCTCGAAGCGCTGGCTGGCCAGCAACAGGTGCATCCGCAGGCTGCGGCCCAGCCGCCCGATCGCGGCGAAGACCTCCGCGAACTCCGGCCGGTTCTGCAGCAGCTCAGAGAACTCATCCACGACGATGAACAGCGCCGGCATCTGACCCGGGAAGGCCTCGTTGAACTCCAGGGCCGTGGACATCCCTGCCGCCCGGAGCCGCTCCTGCCGCCGGTGCATCTCACCGAGCAGCGAGTCCTGCATGCGATCCACCAGCCCGGCCTCATCCACCAGGTTGGTGATCACCGCAGAGGTGTGCGGCAGCTTGTCCAAGCCCAGGAAGGCCGCGCCACCCTTGAAGTCCACGAGGATGAAGTTCAACTCCTCCGGACTGTGGTTGTGCGCGAAGCTGACCACCACGGATTTCAACAGTTCGGATTTACCTGAGCCCGTCGCCCCGATGCACAACCCGTGTGGCCCGATCCCGCCCAGTGCGGATTCTTTAATGTCCAGGTACACCGGCGCGCCAGAGAACCCGATCGGGGCGCGCAGGTCCCCGCCCGGCAGCTCCAGCAGGCTCGTGCCGGAAGTCACCTGGGAGCGCGACCGGCACACCATCGCCAGTTCCACGTCGCTGAGCTGGTCCGCCAGGCCGAACGGCGCCCAACCATCAACGGTCCACGCGCTCATCGCGAAGCCTTCCTCAGCCCCCGCGACGTGCAGGTACAACCCCTGGCTCTGTGCGGCATCCACCCACTCGCTGCTCGGCTCCACCACCACCGAGTTCAACGTCACCGGGTCCGCGCCCGTGCAGAAGTTCACCCGCACCGCCCCATCGTGGGGCAGCCACTGATCATGCGGCCCGCGCACACCGACGTCCTCCGGCGGTTGGGCAACCAGCTGCGCCTGCATCGCACGCGCCAACCCCGCCGCACCGTCGCCGACGATCGCGATATACGGGAATGCACGCACATCCACCGCCACCGGTGCCTCGATCGTCGCGGTGCGTAGCGCCAGGTCACGCAGGCTCATCGCGCTCACCGGCTCCAGGTCCTCCGGCGGAGCATTAACCGGGATCTCCAGCGGATCATCCGGTGCCTGCACCGCCACCCCGATGCGCACCACCCCAGGGGCCGCGCTCGGCAACTCGCCGGCATGGATGTGGTTCCACAGCGTGCCCGGGTGTGGGTGCTCGCGGTTCATGCGAACCAGCTGCTCGCGCCGGGCCTTCTTGACCGAATCGGACAGCGCGTCCAGGTGCCGGTGGAACCCCCTACGGACCTCGTTGACGTCCGTGCCGGACTGGAACATCATCGCCATCGACCCCAGCATCATCAGCGGAAAGATGAATGTCATTGGCGAGCGTCCCGCCCCGGACATCACCATCGCCGCGACCATTCCCAGCACCGCGACCAGCATGATCGCGGGCATGAGTATGCGGACGAAGGGCTGTTTTTCCTTCGGCAAAGTTGGTGGTGATTGCGCTTTCACCGCGTTTCCCCCTTGTATTGAACCCCTCAACTGACCACTCGCGCCCCTGCCCCCGCAGGTTGCTGGCACTACCGCCACCCCGTGTGCCCAGCGGGAATGCGCCGGACGGGTCAGCTCAATGGCCGTGTGCGCCTAAACATAGACCCCGGTGCAGACATCGCGTGGCGAAATCCCCCAATTTGCCACCCCCGTGTCCGCCCCACCCGCTATTGTTCTGTTCAGTCCTGGCTGGGGTATTCGGGTCGGGGCGAAAAATTGGGGGAAAATTTGAGGGGGATATTTTGATTGCCATCAGCATTTCGGTGCCCAGCACGGGCAAGGTGATTAACGCCGCGGTGGCGGATCACGTGCCGGTCGCTGAGCTCATTCCGCATCTCGTGGACCCGGAGCCGGGGCAGCTGTGGGAGCTGCGCCGCGCGGTGGGGGTGGTTGCCCCGGAGCAGTCGCTCGCGGAGGCCGGCATCCACGCGGGCGAGGCCTTGGCTTTGCACTGCCGCAAGCCCGCCGAACCACCCGCCCCGCCGTTGGAGGCGGCGGATGAGCTTTCCGGGGACGTCGGCACCAATTACGCCGCGTGGATCATCGCTGCTGCCGTGGTGTTGCTCGCCTTCCGCGCGACCCCGTTGTGGCATCCGTTGGATTTCCACAGTGCCGCTCATTTTGGTTTTCAGGACGCCGCCGCGGGCGGTGGGGTCGACCTCGCAGTGTTGTTGCCGCTGGTCTTCAGCACCTTCGCTGCGGTGGCAGTGGCCGCACTGAGCTTGTTTGATCGGCGGTTTGTCCCGGTGGCAGCGGCCCTGGGTTTTGCCGTCGGGTTGAACGTGAACGTGCTGGTGGGCTGCGTGGTCGCCGCGCTGTTGGTGTGGCGCCCGGGGCCGGTGCGAGTGGGAACGATCGCGGCTGCGGTGTTGGCGGCCATCAATTTCTGGTCGCCGATCACTGCGCTGGCCGCGGTGGTGCTGCTGATCTACTCCGGCCAGTTGGCGCTGGCGATTGCGAAGGTCGTGGTCCCGCGCGTACCGGCTGCGGGTGTGTTCCGCGATCCGGTGGCCAACGAGGCCGGCCCGGTGGTGCAGGTGCACTCCGCTCTGGTGGCGGCGGCCTGTACGTGGTTATTCGCCTCCGTGGTTCAGCTGGTGCCGTGGGGTGGGCCCACCCCGTCAGTGTGGACGGTGCTGCTGGTGATCGCGCTGGTCGTAGCCGCGCTGTCTGCCCGCGGTACGCGCCCCTTCCACGCCAATGCGCTGGCCGTGATGGCGGGTTGTTCGATCGTGTGGCTGGGTCATCAGGTGCCGTGGGGGGTGCTGGCGTTGGTGCTGGTGGCCTTACCTCTGGTGCAGATCTCCTCGCCCCGGGTGGGCCGGATCGTCGACGCCCTGGAGGCCGTGGCCTTCTGCGCCGCAGTCCCGCTGACGCTGCATGGCGCGGGCGTGTTTGAGCTGATCAGGGGGCTCGGATGACTCCCCCACCAGCAGCTCCCGCACGCGGGAACATCAACCTCAACTGCCAGGAACAGGCTCGCGACCCGGACCTCCACCTACCAGCACCGGCTTATCCGCACGACCTGGCCACTGGCCATGGCAGCACCATCATCGTGGTGGACACCGGTGTGGCCCTGCCGGGGGCGACTGGGGAACGGGATTCGTGCATTCTGCATGGCACCGCGGTGGCCACGACCGCCGCGCAGGCCGCGCCCGGCGCGCACATCCACAGCCTCCGACACGCTTCTAGGCCCGACGCGGTGGAGGGCACCGTCGAGGAGCTGGTCACGGCTCTCGACCAGGCGCGGAAGGTCAAGGCCAAGCACAAGATCGTCAACGTCTCGATGGTCACCTGCGAACCCGCCCCGGCGCTGGAGAAAGCGGTGCGCGAGCTCGTCGCCGACAACGCACTGGTGGTCGCACCCATCGGAAATATGGGGCAGTGCGACGCCGGGGCCGCGACGTTCCCGGCTTCCCTGCCGGGGGTGCTGTCCGTCGGGGCTGTGGAGAACGACACCGTCATGGGCGCTGGTGGTGCGGGGTCTGCCGGAGGCTCCGCGGCGACGAGCACCGCCGGAGCTGGTGCAGGACGCGCCGCCACGGGCGGGGGTTCTCCGGGCGACCAGCCCGCCCCGGCCGTCCTCAACAGCGGCCGGGTGCCCGCCGCCTACGGGCTGGCCGGAGTTCCCGCGGACATTTACGCGCCGGGTGGCCCGGTGGTCGCGCAGGTGGGCGATAGTCCGCCGGTGGTGGGCTCGCCGGAGCCTTTCATCGGCACGAGTTTCGCCGCCCCCGTGGTCAGTGGGGTGGCTGCGATGGTCTGGCAGCTCCGCCCGGAGCTCACGGCCGCAGAGGTGACAGGCCTGCTGCGGGAAACCGCGCAACCAGGTGGCGCCATCGACGGTGTGGAGGGGTTGCAGACCGCGAGGGTCGTGGATCCTTCGGCCGCCCTGAGCCTGGCCCGCGACCAGCAACGGAACCACGTGGCGGACGCGGCGGGCCAGGATCACCGTGGGGACGGTGCCGTGGAACGCGCCCAGGCGGGCCTGCCCGGCGGCCCCCACGATAAAGGCCCCGGCAACGAAGCCGGGGCCCACGACGCGGCCACTTCCGGTGCCTTCGATGCGCCCGGCGATGCCGTGGCCGACGTCCCGGTGGCGGTCACCGCCGCGCCCGTCGCCGAGCAGGTGACGGACTACCGGGTGCCGTTGGCGCTCTCTGCGGTGTTGGCGGTGGCCTTGGTGCTCGTGCTCGTTGCCCGGGCATTCGCTTCGGAGAGCACCCCACCCTCCGGCAGCCCGGAGATCACCCGCCAGGGCACCTGAGTGTGCTCGGTGAAGCCGAGGGCCGTGAGGTCCTCGGCCTTGCCCACCGTGAAGCGGGTGCCGGTGGCGTCGATCAGGAAGAAACCGCGCTCGGTGAGTAGCGCGCTCGTGCCCGCAGGTCCGACGTAAGCCGCCCGGGGGTCTTGCCCCGCGGCGTCGTCCTTGCTTTCGGTCCCAGCCCCGCCAGCAGAACCGTCAGCGGCCCCGTCACCGGCACCGGTGCGCTTACCGTCGCCGTCCCCGTCAGTCCCGGTGCTCTTACCGTCACCGTCACCCGCCGGCTCCGCCAAGCCCTTCTCCCCCAGGCAGGATTGCTCCGGGTGCGCCCAAGAGGCCTCCCGGTCGGGAACGTTTGGCAGCAGGTCAATCATCGGCTGCGCCATGACCGCCCCCAGCTCCGCATCGAAGCTCCCACCCGGTGCGAGGGCCTCCACGTACTCCCGGCGCGGGCCGGTCACCTCCGAGACCCCGCCGTGGCCAACCAGGAATGCCCGGTCACCGGCGTGCGCCACCGTCCCCGCCCGGTGGAAGGGTTTCTTCAACCCGGAAAGCCCACGCGGGATCAAGCTATCGGCCTGCTCATCGAAGCGATTCAGCAGCTCCGGGGCCATCGGGATCTCCACCGCCCCGAGGGCGCGCGCGGCCCCACCCTCCGCGAGGCTGCGCTTCGTCCCGTCGATCAGCCAGACCGCCTTGCCGGAGCGCACCACGCCCCGCTGGTAGCTTGCCACCTCCCCGACGGCCCGGACCTGCAGCGTATCCGGCTTCCCCGCAGCCTCCGAGGTATCGCACACCAGCCACTGCCGCACCGGCGCGGGGTTCAGCCCCGGCACGTGCCCAATGCCCACCGCGGGCCCCATCGGAGCTCCCCCATTGCCCTCCTGGATCAGCGCCGCAGTGGAGTTCTTCACCTCCACCGGCTGCCGCAGCACCAGCCGGGCGCTCGCCACGTTGCTCACCGGGTGGAAACCGTCCTCCAAGCGGACATGAAGGCTTCCCTGCTCATCGGCGACGAGGGCGGCGTCGTCAATGGAAGGGGCCGGCCGCAACAGCGAAAGCATCACCGCACCACCTGCGATCAGTGCGCTCAGCAGAAGCCCGACCCCGATGCTGCGGCGTTGGGCGCGCAGCGGGTCGTGCGCCATGCGCGGATCGCCGATGATCAGCGCGAGCTCCAGCCGTCGGAGCAGAAAACGGTAGCCCGATACTTGCAGACTTGTGGTGCGCACGATCTCCCCCTGAATTCTGTGCGTTGTCCCTGGTGCGCGGTGCTTAACGCTCGTTCCCCGCAGTCCTGCCGCAGGAGCCGCACCGCTGCCCTCCCCCGAGGGCGATTTCTTCAATCTAATGCGCGCGCCGGTCCGCTGTGACAAAATTCGGGAGAATCAACAAGGGATGTGGGGCATCCCGGGGGATATTCAGGGGGAATTCGCGTGGTTGTAGTGCATGTTTTGCTCATCGGGATCATTGCGGCACTGGCTGCTGCGGGTGGTTGGTGGCTGTGGAGCGCCCGTGTCCGTCCGGAGGATCAGGAGCGGCAGGTGTGGCGGATCGCGCCTGCTCCGCACGATTTTTTCCACGCCCCGGAGCCGGTCACCGTGGGTGTTTCGCGCCTGGTTGCCGGCATGGGCGCGTCCGGCTCCGAGGTGCCGGGAGAGGACGTCGACGCCGCCCACTCCAGCAGCGTTTCTCACGCTCCGTCTTCTTCCATTGGGGACGTCAGCACGAGCGCCAGCGCGGTGGCCGCCCCGCCGCTGCTGGTACACCAGCAGGATCTCGGCGGGGAACTGCCCGCCCTGCTCACCGGGAACGTGGGCGCAACTTTCGCCTCGATCCCGGCGCCATTCAGCGGGCGTGTGCCGTTCGCGGCTGCCGGCTCCGGGGTGGTGGCCTGGCCGGTAGATGGTGCTGCTCCGTCCACCGACACAGGGCCAGAGAACGGCGCGCAGCGGGAGTTCACTGACCCGGGCCCGACGTTCCAGGCGCTGCCTGCGCCCGGCTGGCTGCTGGGGTTGAGCGCTACGGGCAATCCGGTGCAGGTGCAGCTCGTGCCGGGGGCGACCGTGCTGCTGCATGGGGCTGGTTCCGCCGAGCGCCTGCTGGAACGCCTGCCCGCAGACCTGCCCTGGGTTCGGGTTCTCCGCGCGGAAACCCTCCCCCTCCCAAGCGGCGAGGCAAAGACCACGAACACGCAGTCCTTCGCCGGGGCTTCGACACCGGCTAAGGAGCCCCGTGATCTCGGGGCCCGCTGGCGCGAGGCGTGGTCACCGACAGTCTGCCGGGTGGTGTTGGCTTCCTCCACCGAGGAGGCCACTCGCCACGGCATCATCGCGGATCTAGTGATCGATTCCCGGGGCACCGTGAGCCACCGCCGGCATGAGGTTCGCTTCGATCCGATGCATTTGCCAAGTTCCAGCACGCTAGAGCACGCGGAAGTGCCCCGCTAGCCAGGGCTTCAGCCCCACGCCCAGTGGTTACGCGTCGGAGCTGCCCCAGCTCTCGCCAAGCAGCTCTACCGCCCCTATAGCTCCCGCACCGCCCGCGTCTCCGCGGCCCGCGCCGCCAGCTCCTCCGGTGCCGGGTAGTCCACGCCCACGAGGTTCAGCCCCTCCGCCGGGGCCACCGGCACCTGGGAGCTGCGTTCATCCATCTCCAGCAACTCGGCCGTGAAAGTCTCCGGCCGCTTACCCTCCCCCACCGTCAGGCACGCCCCCACGATGGAGCGCACCATCGACCAGCAAAACGCATCCGCCACCACGTGCGCCTCATAAGTCTGCGGCTCCGAGGCCGTGGACACATCCTTCCAGGTGAACTCCTGCAGCTCCCGGATCGTCGTCGCCCCCTCGCGGGCCTTGCAGTAGGCAGCGAAGTTATTCAGCCCCACCAGCGCATCCGCCGCAACCTGCACCTTCTCCAGGTCCACGGGTCGGCGCCAGCGGGCGGTATCCCGCACACGCCGCGGCAGCGGTCCGCCCGGGGCCGTGCACACCCGATACACGTAGTGCCGCCGCAAAGCAGAAAAGCGGGCGTCGAAACCCTCCGGGGCAGCCACCGCCGCGTTCAGGCGAATATCCTCCGGCAGCATCCGGGAGAGCCGCCGCACCAGATCCTCCGGCCTAGCGAGGCTCCGCTGCGTGAAGGCCTCCGCTGGAATATCCGCGTGGCAGACCTGCCCATCGGCGTGTACGCCGGCATCCGTCCGCCCCGCCACCGTCAGCTCAACGGGCGTACGGCACACCAGCGAGAGCTTTTCCTCCAGCACGCCCTGCACGGTCCGCAAGCCGCCCTTTTGCGCCGCCCAGCCGTGGAAATCCGTCCCGTCGTAGGAGACGTCCATCCGCACCCGAACGGTCTCTCCGTCACCGTCCGCGGTGTCGTTGACGACGTCGCTCACCGCACCGTTAGCTGCGACGTCGACGTCCGCCCCCGTCACCGTCGTCCCAGTCCCCGTCGCCCCAGCCGCGGTCGTCGCTGCCCCAGTGTCCGTTGAACTCATGCCCCCAAACCTACCCGGCGGGCTCGTTGCCCCCGAAACCCCTCCAATAGCAAAAGCCGGGCACCACGCTCGTGCGTAGTACCCGGCTTACCGGCAGGCCCTACAGAACCCGCCGGTTGAAGAGATCGAAGGATCACCTCAGTGGAGAATTACTTCTCCTCTGCGGCCTCGTCCTTCTCCTCAGCTGCCTCAGCAGCCTTCTTCTCCTCGGCCTTCTTGGATGCAGCAGCGCGGGTTGCACGCTCTGCCTCCTTGGAAGCCAGCTCCTCGGTCACCAGGGAGATCTGGGACATCGGAGCGTTGTCGCCCTTACGGTTCTCCAGCTTGATGATGCGGGTGTAACCGCCCTCACGGCCTTCGAACTTCGGGGCCAGCTCGGTGAACAGATGGGACACGACGTCCTTGTTCGGGATGAGCTTCAGAACGTTGCGACGATCAGCCAGGGTGCCGTTCTTGGCCTTGGTGATGATCTTCTCAGCGTAGGGACGCAGGAGCTTCGCCTTGGCGTCCGTGGTCTTGATTGCGCCGTTCTCGAACAGCTGGGCTGCGAGATTGGACAGGATCTTCTTCTGGTGGGAAGCAGATCCGCCCAGACGGGCGCCCTTCTTAGGGGTTGGCATGTCTTCTCCTCGAGTGGGTTAAAAGCTTTGAGCGCTTAAGTGCGATTTACTCCGCGATGTCTTCGCCCTCGGTCTCGACCCACTCACCGGTCTCGGCGTCGTAGCCTTCGATGTCGGAGAGGTCGAAACCTTCTGGGGAGTCCTTGAGTGCCAGGCCCAAGCCAGCCAGCTTGACCTTGACCTCGTTGATGGACTTCTGGCCGAAGTTCCGGATGTCCAGCAGATCGGACTCGGTACGAGCAGCCAGCTCACCAACGGTGTGGATCTCTTCCCGCTTCAGGCAGTTGTAGCTGCGCACGGAGAAGTCCAGGTCCTCGATCGGCATGTTGTATGCGGCGATGTGCTCGGATTCCTGGGGGGACGGGCCGATTTCGATGCCCTCCGCCTCGGTGTTGAGCTCCTGTGCCAGGCCGAAGAGTTCGACCAGGGTCTTGCCGGCGGACGCCATGGCGTCGCGCGCGGACATGGAGCTCTTGGTCTCCACGTCGAGGATCAGCTTGTCGAAGTCCGTGCGCTGTTCGACACGGGTTGCCTCGACCTTGTAGCTGACCTTCAGGACCGGGGAGTAGATCTGGTCGACTGGGATGCGACCGATCTCGTCGGTGGAGGTTGCGGCTGGGACGTAGCCACGGCCGCGCTCAACGACCAGCTCGATATCCAGCTTTCCCTGCTCGTTGAGGGTGGCGATGTGCAGGTCCTTGTTGTGGATCTCCACGCCTGCTGGGGTCTCGATGTCTGCGCCGGTGACCGCTCCTGGGCCTTCCTTGCGCAGGTACATGGTGACCGGCTCATCGAAGTCGCTCGACAGGACGAGGGACTTGATGTTCAGGATGATGTCGGAGACATCCTCCTTCACGCCCGGGACGGTGGTGAACTCGTGGAGCACACCATCGATCCGCAGGGAGGTCACGGCTGCACCTGGGATGGAGGACAGCAGGGTGCGGCGCAGGGAGTTGCCGAGGGTGTAGCCGAAGCCCGGCTCGAGCGGCTCGATGACGAACCGGGAGCGGGAGTCGTCGATGAACTCCTCGGACAGCTCTGGACGCTGGGAAATCAGCATGTGTTACTTCTCCTTGTCGGCGACCGCTATTTGACGCCGGTAGCAGGATTGCCGTGCACCGTGGTGGTAGACGGCGGGGAGTAAATGTCTGTTTTTCAGATCGTTGTCGCGGACTACTTGGAGTAGTACTCGACGATGAGCTGCTCCTGCAGCGGGATGTCGATCTGAGCGCGCTCGGGCAGCTGGTGCACGAGGATGCGCAGGGTGGACGGAACGACCTGCAGCCACGCCGGAACGTTGGCGTCAACCAGGTTGTCCTGTGCCTCATCGAACCACAGCATGGAGCGGGAACGATCGCGGACATCGATGATGTCGTACTGGGAGACACGGAAGGACGGAACGTTGATCTTCTTGCCGTTCACGGTGAAGTGACCGTGGGAGACCAGCTGACGTGCCTGGCGACGGGTGCGTGCCAGACCAGCGCGGTAGATCACGTTGTCGAGGCGTGCCTCCAGCAGGATGACCAGGTTGTCACCGGTCTTGCCCGGCATTGCGTTGGCCTCTGCGTAGTAGCGACGGAACTGCTTCTCCATGACGCCGTAGGTGAAGCGAGCCTTCTGCTTCTCCTGCAGCTGGATCAGGTACTCCGACTCCTTGATGCGAGCGCGGCCAGCCTGACCCGGTGGGTACGGGCGGCGCTCGAAGGAACGGTCGCCACCGACGAGGTCGACGCGGAGGCGACGGGACTTACGGGTAACTGGGCCGGTATAACGAGCCATTGTTTATCCCTTAACCTTTCTTTTCTTAGACGCGACGACGCTTCGGTGGGCGGCAGCCGTTGTGCGGCTGTGGGGTGACGTCGGCGATGGTGCCGACCTCAAGCCCAGCGGTGGACAGGGAGCGGATTGCGGTCTCGCGACCAGAGCCCGGCCCCTTGACGAAAACGTCGACCTTCTTCATGCCGTGCTCCATTGCCTTGCGGGCAGCGGACTCGGCAGCCATCTGTGCGGCGAAAGGCGTGGACTTGCGGGAACCCTTGAAGCCGACCTGGCCGGAGGATGCCCACGAGATGACGTGGCCCTTCGGGTCCGTGATGGACACGATGGTGTTGTTGAAGGTGGACTTGATGTACGCGTGACCCTGGGTCACGTTCTTCTTGACTACGCGACGGCCGCGGCGGGCGCGCGTAGCGGTGCTCTTCGGTGCAGCCATTACTTCTTCTTTCCTGCGATCGTCTTCTTCGGGCCCTTACGGGTACGAGCGTTGGTCTTGGTGCGCTGGCCACGGACTGGCAGGCCACGGCGGTGGCGCAGTCCCTGGTAGGAACCAATCTCGATCTTGCGACGGATGTCGGCCTGGATTTCGCGGCGGAGGTCACCCTCAACCTTCCAGTTGTTCTCGATCACGTCACGCAGAGCTGCGAGCTGCTCGTCGCTCAGGTCCTTGGAACGCAGGTCCGGGGAGATGCCGGTCTTTTCCAGCAGCTCCTTGGATCGGGCTGGGCCGATTCCGAAGATGTAGGTCAGTGCGACCTCCATGCGCTTTTCGCGTGGCAGGTCTACACCAGCAAGGCGTGCCATATGGCATTATCCTTCCGGTTTTACGGCGGTTTTCTCCGTACTCATCCCGGTGGCCTGCTTCCTTCTTTTGACGACGTCACCCGCAATGGGGCGGATCAATCTTAAGAGGTTCAGCAGCGGGCTCCGGCCGCCGCGGCCAGAGGTAGGCAACCTCACCCACATGGCCACGTGTTGCGCGGCCGTGCCGCATGTGACCATGGGCGGGTGAGATTTGGATGTACGAAGGCTGACAGAGTTTTTTTACTTGTAGCGGTAGACGATACGACCACGAGAGAGGTCGTATGGAGAAAGCTCGACTACAACGCGATCCTCAGGAAGGATGCGGATGTAGTGCTGGCGCATCTTGCCAGAGATGTGTGCGAGCACCTTGTGCCCGTTATCCAGCTCGACTCGGAACATTGCATTCGGCAGGGGCTCGACGATGCGGCCCTCAACCTCAATGGCACCTTCTTTGGCCATATCCTCCACATTTCCCCGATGAACATGCTGGTCATCGGCTATTTGTGCGTGTATCGCTACGATGGTGCGGTCTGCTTGGCTCCCCGTTTTTGGGGTGCGTCACCTGCACCATCGGTCTATCGTACACGTGACCTGGGGCTTTAACAACTGCTGGCCAGGGCGGAGGAGGCCGGTGGATTAGCGGCGCGGAGTGAGGATGCGCGGGCCGCCGGCGGTGGCGGCGACGGTGTGCTCCCAGTGGGAGGAGTAGCTGCCGTCCACGGTGACCACTCCCCAATCGTCGTCGAGGACGGCGGTGTCGATGGTGCCGAGCGAGAGCATCGGCTCGATCGCGAGCACGGAGCCTTCCTGGATGACCGGACCGCGGCCCGGGCGGCCCTCGTTGGCGAGGTACGGGTCCTCGTGCATGCTGCGGCCGATGCCGTGCCCGCCGTAGCCGTCGATGATGTGCAGTGGCACGCCGAACTTCTCCTCGGCCTTGCGGGTCGCGAGTTCGAGGGCGTGGGAGATGTCCGTGAGGTGGTTGCCCGGGCGCATCGCCTTCAGGCCCTCCATGAGGACCCACTCGGTGGCCTGGTTGAGCAGTTCGTGTTCGCGGGCGATCTTGCCAATGCCGAAGGTCCATGCGGAGTCCCCTACCCAGCCGTCGAGGATCGCGCCGCAGTCGATGGAGACGAGGTCGCCTTCCTTGAGGACCACATCTGCCGCCGGGATGCCGTGGACGACCATGTCGTTGACGGAGCTGCAGATGGAGCCCGGGAAGCCCTGGTAGCCGAGGAAGGCTGGGGTTGCACCGGCGTCACGGATGGTGGCCTCGGCGATCTCGTCGAGGTCGAGGGTGCTCACCCCTGGCTTCGCGGCGGCCTTCACGGCCTGCAGTGTTCGGCCGACGACCTCGCCTGCGGCTTGCATGGCGTCGAGTTCCGCGGGTGTCTTCGCGGCGATCTTCTTGCTCTTCTTTCGGAAAGCCACCGAAAGCCTCCTTGTTCTTGTGTTCTTGTAGCCCGGATTGGTGGGCCAAAAGTTAAACCCGCCCACCGGTGACGTCCGGAAGATGGGCGGGAAAAGGCGGACCGTTGGGCCCTACCAGGATCGGCGCCGCGCATGCGGGTGGCGGCTAGTCCCGGTTTTACTTGTCCAGGGCGGACAGGGTGGTCTCGGAGATGTCCTCGACGGAGCCTTCGGCATCGATGTTGAGGATGCGGCCCTGGTAGTAGTCGATCAGCGGTGCGGTCTCCTCGCGGTAGACCTGCAGGCGGGTGCGGATCGTGGACTCGTTGTCGTCGTTACGGCCACGGGAGAGCATGCGCTCGACCACGACGTCCTCGGAGACCTGGTAGTTGATCACCGCGTCCAGCTTCAGGTCCTTGTCCTTGAGCATCTCCTCGAGCAGGTCGGCCTGCTCGATGGTGCGCGGGAAACCGTCCAGCAGGAAGCCGTTGGCGGCGTCGCCCTCGTCGAGGCGGGCACGAACCATGTTCGCGGTGACCTCGGTCGGGACCAGCTTGCCAGCGTCCATGTACTCCTGAGCCTGCTTGCCAAGCTCGGTGCCCTGGGAGATGTTCGCGCGGAACAGGTCGCCCGTGGAGATGTGCGGGATGTTCAGTGCGTCGGAGAGCAGCTGGGCCTGGGTGCCCTTGCCGGCACCGGGAGGGCCGAGGAGAACTAGTCTCATTTGAGGAATCCTTCGTAGTTAGCTTGCATCATTTGCGATTCGATCTGCTTGACCGTGGTCAGGGCCACGGACACGAGAATCAGAACCGCGGTACCACCGAACGGCATGCCGCCGCCGGAGGCCTGGGACGTGTCCACTCCCAAGTTAATGAGGATGTTGGGCAACACCGCAATGATACCCAAGTACAGGGAGCCCACGACCAGAAGGCGGTTCATGACGTAGCCGAGGTACTCGGCGGTTGGGCGACCCGGGCGGATACCCGGGATGAAGCCACCGTACTTCTTCATGTTGTCTGCCTGGTCGTACGGGTCGTACTGGACGGAGACGTAGAAGAAGGAGAAGAAGATGATCAGCGCGAGGTAGACCAGGATGTACTGCCATGCCGCGGGGTTCTGCAGCACGGACATGACGTTGCGGTTCCACCAGTTGTTCGCGACGTCCTCGCCTGCAGCGGCACCAGACTGGATGATCTGGGTGATCAGGATCGGGACGGTCAGCAGGGAGGACGCGAAGATCACCGGGATCACGCCGGCCTGGTTGACCTTGAGCGGCAGGTAGGTGGAGGTCTCGCCGTACTGGCGGCGGCCGATCATGCGCTTGGCGTACTGCACCGGGATGCGGCGCTGGCCCTGCTCGACGAAGACCACGCCGACGATGAGCAGCAGCATGCCGAAGACCACCGCACCGAAGATGAAGCCACCGGAGTTGGAGAGGATGGACACACCCTCCCCCGGCAGGGTGGTTGCAATACCCGCCATGATGAGCAGGGACATGCCGTTGCCCACGCCGCGGTCGGTGATGAGCTCGCCGAGCCACATCACGAGAACAGCGCCGGAGGTCATGATGAGCACCATGACGATCAGGCCGAAGATGCCGACCTCGTCCTTGAGGACTGGGATGCCCTGGCCGAGCAGCTGCTCGCGGTCCGCCAGGGCGACGATGCCCGCGGACTGCAGCAGGGCCAGCGCGACGGTGAGATAACGGGTGTATTCCGTCATCTTCGCCTGCCCAGTCTGGCCCTCCTTCTTCAGCTGCTCGAACTTCGGAATCACCACGGTGAGCAGCTGCACGATAATCGACGCCGTAATGTACGGCATGATGCCGATCGCGAAGATGGACAGCTGCAGCAGCGCGCCGCCGGAGAAGAGGTTGATCAGCGAGTAGACGGCGGAGGATTCGGTGAGTTCCGAGATCTGCTTGGTGATGTTTGCGTAGTCGACGCCCGGCGTTGGGATCTGCGAGCCGATGCGGTACAGGATGATCATCGCAAGAGTGAAAAGGATCTTCTTGCGGAGATCAACGTTTTTGAACGCCCCGGTGATGGCGGACAAACTGGCCTCCTGTGTTGGTGGGCCCGCGCTGTGGTGGCCGCGCGAGTTATCGCAGGGCCGGTGCCGCAGAGCGTGCGCCATGGAATTGAAGTCTCTAGTAGCAAAGTAGCAGCCGGTGCGGACACGGTTTTCTTTGCCACGCTGCCGGTTGCTTATTATGCCACCCCTAGGCGGCCACTGAGTGAGAGGCGCCTAGGCAGATAACCAAACCAGAGTAACAGTTTGGCTACTGGTTTAGAAAGTCTTCGGCCTGCTAAGGGAATGGTTCGCAGAAAGCACAAGACCCCGCCGGTGCGAGATGCACCGAGCGGGGTCTTGCTATATCGCTACCGGGCGAGGAAAGTCCCTCACCGGGCTGCGCTTTTTCAGGCTTAAGCCTCCGTGACGGAGCCGCCTGCCTTCTCGATCTTCTCCTTAGCGGAGCCCGAGAACTTGTTTGCGGTGACGTTCAGCTTGACGCTGATCTCGCCGTTGCCCAGAACCTTGACCGGCTGCTTAGCGCGGACCAGGCCAGCTGCGACGAGGTCTGCAACTGCGACGTCGCCGCCGTTCGGGAAGGCCTTCTCGAGGTCGGAGACGTTCACGACCTGGAAGATGACCTTGTTGTTGTTCTTGAATCCCTTGAGCTTCGGCAGACGCATCTGCAGTGGCATCTGGCCACCCTCAAAGTATGCAGGAACCTTGTTGCGGGCCTTGGTGCCCTTCGTACCACGACCAGCGGTCTTACCCTTGGATGCTTCACCGCGACCCACGCGGGTCTTAGCCTTGTTTGCACCCTTGGCCGGACGGAGGTCGTGGAGCTTGATTGGATCGCTCATTTTTACTCCCCTGCCACTTCTTCAACCTCGACCAGGTGGCGAACGGTGTGGACCATGCCGCGGGTGACAGAGTTGTCCTCGCGGATGACCTCCTGACCGATGCGCTTCAGGCCGAGGGAACGCAGCGTGTCACGCTGGTTCTGCTTCTTACCAACAGTGCCCTTGATCTGACGGATCTTCAGTGCCATGGGTTATGCCCCCTGTCCTGCAGCACGGGCGCGCAGCATGGCTGCCGGAGCAACCTCTTCGAGGCTCTTGCCACGACGTGCGGCGACCTCTTCTGGGCGCACGAGCTCCTTGAGGCCGGCCACCGTTGCGTGAACAACGTTGATGGCGTTCGGCGAGCCGAGCGACTTGCAGAGAATGTCCTGGACGCCAGCGCACTCCAGCACCGGGCGGGCTGCGCCACCGGCGATAACACCGGTACCTGGGGCAGCCGGACGCAGCATGACGACGCCTGCTGCGGCCTCACCCTGCACCGGGTGGGTGATGGTGCCGTTGATCATCGGGACGCGGAAGAAGTTCTTGCGAGCTTCCTCGGCACCCTTCTGGATAGCGGCTGGGACTTCCTTGGCCTTGCCGTAGCCGACACCGACCATGCCCTGGCCGTCACCCACGATCACCAGAGCGGTGAAGCTGAAGCGACGACCACCCTTGACGACCTTGGACACACGGTTGATGGTGACGACGCGCTCGATGTACTGGTTGCGCTCGTCCTGCTGGTTGTTGCGACGATCGTTACGGCCACCGCGCTCGTTGCGGCCGCCGCGCTGGTTGCGATCGTTGCGGTTGTTCTCGGCGGAGCGTCCGCCGTTACGGTCACGTTCCGACATCACGCGTTCCTTCCGTTGGAGTTCATGGTGTTGGTGGTCATTAGAACTTCAGACCACCTTCGCGGGCGGCGTCTGCCAGAGCGGCGACGCGGCCGTGGTACTGGTAGCCAGCGCGGTCGAAGACGACTGCCTCGATGCCAGCTTCCTTCGCACGCTGTGCGATCAGTTCGCCAACCTTGGCGCCACGTGCCTTCTTGTCGCCCTCGACTCCACGGACCTCTGCTTCGAGGGTGGACGCAGCGCACAGGGTGTGACCGACGGTGTCGTCGATGATCTGTGCGTGCATGTGGCGAGAAGAACGGTGCACGACGAGACGCGGGGTCTCCGGGGTGCCCTGGATGGTCTTGCGGATGCGGTTGTGACGGCGGGAGCGCGCAACGCGACGGCGAGTGGAGATGTCCTTGCCCAGCGGAAGGCGCTTGCCAGCCTTGTTGGAATCGTTGTTGCTCATTACTTACCCGTCTTTCCGACCTTGCGACGGACCTGCTCGCCCTCGTAGCGGATGCCCTTACCCTTGTATGGGTCATCCTTACGCAGGCCACGAATGTTGGCGGCGATCTGTCCGACCTTCTGCTTGTCGATGCCAGAGATGGAGAACTTGGTGTTTCCGTCCACGGCGAAGGTGATACCTTCGTCAGCCTTGATCAGGATTGGGTGGGAGTAGCCCAGGGAGAACTCGAGGTCCTTGCCCTTGAGCTGCACACGGTAACCAACGCCGAAGATCTCCATCTTCGTGGTGTACCCCTCGGTCACGCCAACAACCATGTTGTTGACGAGGGAGCGGGAAAGGCCGTGCAGGGAGCGGTTCTTGCGGTGATCGTCCGGGCGGGAGACGACGATCTCGTCGCCTTCCTGTGCCACTGCGATCGGCGCTGGGATGTCAGTGTTGAGGGTGCCCTTTGGGCCCTTGACCTCAACGTTCTGACCGTTGATGGTGACGGTGACGCCAGAAGGGACGGACACCGGAGCGAAGCCGATACGAGACATGCTTGGTTCCTCCTTCTATTACCAGACGTAGGCGAGCACTTCGCCGCCGACGCCCTTGTTCGAGGCCTCACGGTCAGTCAGCAGGCCGTGGGACGTGGAGATGATCGCCACGCCCAGACCACCGAGAACCTTTGGCAGATTGGTGGACTTGGTGTACACACGCAGGCCTGGCTTGGAGACGCGGCGGACACCGGCGAGAGCGCGCTCGCGGGTCGGGCCGTACTTGAGGGTGATCTCAAGCTCCTTGCCTGCCTTGCCATCCGTGCGGTCGTTGACGGCAAAGTCTTCGATGTAGCCTTCCTGCTTCAGGATCTCAGCAATGTGAGCCTTGAGCTTGGAGGAAGGCATCGTGACGCTGTCGTGGAACGCGTTGGAAGCGTTCCGCACGCGGGACAACATGTCCGCGATCGGGTCAGTCATGGTCATGGTTTAGGTGACCTTTACCTTTCTCGTTGCGGTTCCCGTTCCCACCCTTTTCGCGTGCACCGCGACTCGCTGGCGACTAACGCACTTCCAAGCCCAATAGCTTGGGGCGCTCGCTACCAAGATGTGTCCGCGGCCGCTATGGGCAGGGGGCCTACAACAAAGTGGATGTTTTCTTACTAGCTCTTGTTGACTGTGTGAGCAGATCTGCGCACGTCAAGTGTGCTGTGGGCACACTTTTCCCGCAACAAGACTCAACAAGCTTAGCAACCTGCGTATTTATTGCCAAGCCGAGGGCGGTGGGCCCGCTAGCTATCCACTCCAAGTTCGCGCGCTCTCCTTGGGCGACTGACCACGAAGCCGAGGCGCAGACCCATTCGCTGCACCGCGGCTTTATCCTGTGGCTCCCCCTCTAGGCCTCCCCCAAGGCCTTCCACAAGGCCTTTCCGCTAGGCCTTTCCGCTAGGCCTCAATACCGATCTTCTTACCGTCACGGCGCCAGACCACCGCCACGGCCGGGCGCGGCACCGAGTTGCCGCCCTCCGGCCAGTGGGAGGCGGGCTTTTCGAAGGTGGCGTCGTCGTCCTCGCCTGGGTGCTGGACGTTCACCATGACGCGCTCGTCCGTAACGATCGGGCCACAGGTCTCCGCAGCCACCGGAACGGTGAGGAAGCAGCGGGTCTCGCCACGGTTCTCGCCCTTCAGGCCGACCGCGTACAGGCCGTCGTTGCTGTCCAGGGCGTTGCCGTCGGTGGAGATCCACAGGTTGCCGTGGGAGTCGAAGGCCAGGTTATCCGGGCAGGAGATTGGGGAAACCTTGGACTTATCGAAGCCGCCGAAGTAAGTCTCGGCTTCCTCCGGGTCGCCACAGACCAGCAGCAGGTTCCAGGTGAACTTCTCCCCCGCGTGCTCATCGTCGATCTCCATGACCAGGCCGTTCTTGTTCTCCTTGATCGGAGCGTACTCCGTCGGGTCTTCCTGGTTCTTCTCGGCGTTCTCGCCGGTCGCACCGCGGTACTTGTTATTGGTCAGGGAGACGTAGAGCAGGCCGGTGTGCGGGTTGGCCTCGAAGTCCTCCGGGCGGTCCATCTTGGTCGCACCCACCTTGTCTGCAGCCATGCGGGTGTAGACGGCGACCTCCTCCGGGGTGAAGCCCTCGACGTGGGACTCCGCACCGTCCGCGGTGACGGTCAGCAGCTTCTTCCACTGGCCGGTGCCGTCGAACTTGCCATCCTCTGGCAGCTCGCCGTCGCCGGTGATCTCCTTGTCCGGGGAGTTGCCCTTCAGGGTGGCGACGTAGAGAGTGCCCTCGTCGAGGATGGTCATGTTGTGCTTCATGTCCCCCTCCCTGATCTTCTTGGAGGAGACGAACTTGTAGATGTACTCGAAGCGGGCGTCGTCGCCGGAGTAGCAGACGACGGTGCCGTCGTCGGTGACGTAGATGTTGCCGGCCTCGTGCTTGAAGCGGCCCATGGAGGTGTGCTTGACCGGGGTGGAGTACGGGTCGGTCGGGTCGACCTCGACCATCCAGCCGAAGCGGTGGAACTCGTTGGGCTCCTTTGAAAGGTCGAAGCGGTCGTGGAGGCGCTCCCACTTGCGCTCGGAGGCACCCTCTGGGGCATCGAAGCGCTTGATATCTTCCTTGGCCTTGCCCTCGACCTGGGCCTTGTCGGCGTTGGCCCAGTACTGTTCGAAGTTCTCCTCGCCGGAGAGGAAGGTGCCCCACGGGGTGATGCCGCCGGAGCAGTTGTTCAGAGTGCCGCGGACCTTCTTGCCGCTCGGGTCGGCCTTAGTCTTGACCAGATCGTGGCCGGCGGCCACGCCGCGCATCTCGAAGATGGTCTCGCCGGTGATGCGGCGGTTCAGCGGGCCGAACTCGCGCTTGAGCTCGCCGGTCTTGCCGACCTTGGAGACCTCGAGGATGGTGTGGCCGTGGTTGGCCAGGCCGATGTTGATCTGCTCATCGGTGGGGTTCTCCGCATCGTAGCGCGGGAACATGTGTGGCTCGGTAGTGTACTCGTGGGAGCACACGTACAGCAGGCGATTCGGGTCCTTCGGGTGCTCCAGCAGGCCGGCGAAGTCGTTGTTGAAGCCGAACTGGCGCTCCGCGGCCTTGGCGGTCTGCTTGTACGGGTCAAACTTCGGGGCGTCCGGGAAGATCGGGTCGCCCCAGGCGATCAGGACGCCGGAGGCGTAGCCTGCCGGGACCACGAGTTCGTCCTTCTCGTTGGCAGCCACTGGCTCGAACTGCATGCCCTTCAGCGGGCCGGGAGCCTTGCCACCTTCCGAGGAACCGGAGGACTGGGCGGTACTGCCGTCCGCGCAGGCCGCCAGTGCCGTTCCGCCGCCGATGGTCAGCGCTGCCAGACCGGCGCCGCGCAGCACGCTGCGGCGGGAGATGTCCCCGAAGTATGGGTTCGAGGAGGTGTTTGAGCACTCCCCGAAGCAGGCGTTACCGCACTTGTAGGTACAGGTGCGGGACGAGCGACGAGATTGGAACAGCAGGTTCATGCCCTTGATTGCCACGTAATTGTCCTTCTTCTTGTGGGTCTTGCGAAGAACAAGATAGGCAAGCGAGGTGACCTGCAAGGGAGGCCAGAGTGAATCCGGCATTAATTGTCTGTACCCCCTGGCGTGGCGCCTCCCCTACTCGTTTGCGCTCCCCCGGAGTGCGCCGCGCCAGAACCTGCGCGGGGTTAGTTGTCGGCCTTGAGCGCCCGCTTTGCTGCGCGCTTCTCGGCCTTCTTGATCTTCCGCTTCGTGGCGAACTTATTGGCACCGTCGGCGGCATCCATGGCGACGAGCCCGGCGCCGATCGCGACGAGGAAAACGTTGGAGGAAAGCTGCAGGCCCTCCTCGGTGGGGCGGATGCCGTCCTCGTGGGTCATGTTGGGGTTGCGGAAGTACATGGAGAGCAGCCCGGCGCCGAAGGTGGCCAGGGCCGCGCCGGCGAGCTTGTTGGAGACGAAGGGCGCGAGCAGGGCGCCGCCGACCGCGAGTTCTGCCCCGCCGAGGATATTGGCGAATTGATCGCTGGGCAGCTTCTTCAGGGCAGGCACGCCAGAGGCAGCGAACTGCTGGAGGCCGGCGGACTTGGCTGGCTCGGCACCGAACTTCTCGATGGCAGAGTTAACGATGTAGGCGCCCGGGACGGAACGCAGGATTGCGCTAGGCAGGAAAGACATTTTTGCTCCTTTGCTGTTCTTCGCACCTCCGGCACGGAAACGCCGGGATGCTAATAAATGCAGAATGGTCCCCAGCCTAGCGACGAAACCCCACCCCTGTCGATGACGTATCACCTTGTTCCGCGAATACCCCTCTCCCAGATGGCAACAGCGCCCCACCGTGATCGGTGGGGCGCTGCCAGAGTGCTACAGAAGACTAGAAACTAGTCAGCCTGCTGCATCTTGCCGTCCTTGTCCTTGAACGGGAAGCCGAGGCGGCGCAGCAGTGCGCGGCCCTCTTCGTCGTTCGTGGCAGTGGTGACGACGGTGATGTTCATACCGCGCGGACGGTCCATCTTGTCCACGTCGATCTCGTAGAACATGGTCTGCTCGGAGAGGCCGAAGGTGTAGTTGCCGTGGCCGTCGAACTGACGGTCGGAGAGGCCGCGGAAGTCACGAATACGCGGCAGGGCGATCGTGAGCAGGCGGTCCAGGAACTCCCACATGCGGTCGCCACGCAGGGTGACGCGGGCGCCGATCGGCATGCCCTCGCGCAGCTTGAAGTTAGCGATTGCCTTCTTCGCGGTGCGGACCTGCGGCTTCTGGCCGGTGATTGCGGTCAGGTCAGCGATTGCGCCGTTGATCATCTTGGAGTCACGTGCAGCGTCGCCGACGCCCATGTTGACGACAACCTTGGTCACGCCAGGGATCTGCATGACGTTGTCGAAGTTGAACTCGGCCTGCAGCTTTTCCCGGATTTCCTCACGGTACTGAGCCTTCAGACGAGGAGTGTAGTTGTCGCTCATCCTTAGATGTCCTTCCCGTTGCGCTTGGATACGCGGATCTTCTTGCCGTCTTCGAAGCGGTAACCAATGCGGGTCGGGTTGCCGTCGGAGTCGATGACCATCACGTTGGAGACGTGGATCGGTGCCTCCTGGGTCACGATGCCGCCGGACTCTGCGCCACGCTCAGGGGCGGAGTTGGCTACGTGCTTCTTGATGCGGTTGACGCCCTCGACAAGAACCTTGTCGCGCTTCGGGTAGGCCTCGATGACCTTGCCCTTAGCACCCTTGTCCGGGCCGGAGATAACAATGACGGTATCGCCCTTGCGGATCTTCATTTACAGCACCTCCGGAGCAAGCGAAACGATCTTCATGAACTTCTTCTCGCGAAGCTCACGAGCGACTGGGCCGAAGATACGGGTACCACGTGGGTCGTTATCGTTGGCCTTGATGATGACGGCTGCGTTCTCATCGAAAGAGATGTAGGAACCGTCTGGGCGGCGGGTTGGCTTCTTGGTGCGGACGATGACTGCACGCACGATTTCGTTTTCCTTGACGGTGCCGCCTGGGGCTGCTTCCTTGACGGTTGCAACCACGACATCGCCAATGCCAGCGCTGCGCTTGACGGAGCCGCCGAGCACGCGGATGACCAGGATTTCCCGGGCACCCGAGTTGTCAGCTACTCGCACGCGCGATTCTTGCTGAAGCACTTTAGAGTCTCCTAGAACCTAGTAGTTGGTGTGCGCGGGATTTCCGACCCTCACGCACGCGGTCCTTGCCTCGGTTGTGCGCGCACGACAAGGCGTGCCCGCGCGAGGCAACCTGCACATTATGGCACAGGCTGACTGGCCTCCCAAATCTTGACTGTCGAGGTGCTATGGCTTCAGCCAAACCCCAGGGCGATGGATTGTGAATTTCCGCACATTGAGCGCGCTTTTCAGCCTGTTTTTCGCGCGCGGGCTGGGGCTTTACCGGCTAACTGCACGAAAAGCTGGAAAGAAATAAAAATAGTGGTTGTTTTTTATCATCTTTCGCTTATACTTTGCTGCGTACGCGCTGGACGTGGTCGAAAATTTTTCGCCAGGTTCGTGGCAGCACCGGGGAGCCGGTGATGCATGAGGATTCAGCGCCGGATCGTTCTCACACTTCATTGACACAATCGGTCCTCGTAATCAGGGGCCGGGAAGGATTCTTCGTGAAGAAGACCATCATCGCACTCGCAGCTGCTTCCTCCGTCGCTCTGTCCCACGGCGTCGCCGTCGCTGAGGATTCCAAGGTCGGTACCGAAGTCACCGCTGAGGCTGGCCAGACCGCCGGCTCCTCCAACAAGGGCGGGAATGAGGCCAAGGGTTCCTCTGACCGCGACCTCGGTCGCGAGATCTTCGGCTGGCAGGACGGCACCCAGCAGGCTTACAAGAACGGTGTTCCGGTCTTCGACGCCAAGGGCAACCCGGTGCCTGAGGAGAAGACCACCTTCGGCAAGAAGTTCAAGGATATCGCTGGCGCCGTCGCCGCGGTCGTGGCTCTGCTCGGCTCCATCTCCGCTCTCGTCGCGAACATCGAGAAGATCGCCAAGCAGTTCACCAAGTAATCTGCCGCTCTGCCCGGCTCAACAGTCGGCCTGAGCCCCAGCGGGACCCGAGGATCACCCTCGGGCCCCGCTTTTTGTTGCTTAACCCCCTTTTTGTCTTCTTTCCCACTGGGCTCCCATTCCCCTACATCTCCGCTTCCCTCCCCGCTTCGCCATGGCGCGCAGCTATCGCGGGGAGCAGACTTTCCAGCCCCCTAGAGCGCGGAGACCGAGCTCGGCTTGCGCAGCGTCTCCCTCCCGAAGCACCACGCCACCACCGCGAGCCCCGCGACCACCCCACAGGCCAGGAAACCCGCGTGGAAGCCAGCCCACTGAATCAGCAGCCCCACCACGATCGGCCCCAGGATCGCACCGGTGTCCTGCGCCATCTGGAAGTTCGCAAGCACCCGGCCACCCGAACGCTCCGCACCGATCACATCCGCGAGCACCGCCTGCTGGGCCGGGTTGAACAGCCCGGCACCCGCTCCCGCGAGCACGCTGAGCAGCAACAGCGACCACACGCGGTCCGAAAAGCCCAGCGCCGCCGTGAACGCACCATTGGCCAACAGCCCCACCAGGATCAGCGGCTTGCGTCCCACTCGGTCAGCCGCGCGCCCGCTGAACTGCTGCACCACGGCATTGCCCGCAGCAAAAGTCGCCATCGCCAGCCCCGCATAAGCCGCACCGGATTCGAAGATCGCCGCCGCCAGCAGCGGTAGCGTCGCCACGCGCACGCCGAAGCTCAGCCAGCCATTGGCGAAACCACCAACCAGGGCGCTGCGGTATGCGGAATCCGCGAAGGCCTCGCGGAAACGCATCGGGGTGGTCGGCCGCCCGCCCTCGGTGGGCCGCACCCCGACCGAGGCGGGCATGCGCCACCACACCACCACAGCAGCCAAGAACACCCCAGCGCCGTAGATCGCGAAGGGCGCGCGCATCCCCAGCACCGTCAGCAGCGCACCCAGCACCGGCCCCAGCACATTACCCAGCAGAAAAGCCGTGGCGTACAGGCTGGAGCAGCGCCCGCGGATCTCCGGTGGGGAGAGCCGCACAATCAGCCCCATCGCGGAAACCGTGAACATCGTAGAACCAATGCCAGCGACCGCGCGCAGCAGCAGGATGTGCCAGTATTCCCCCACGAACGCGACCAGCCCGGTCGTGAGAGCCACGATGAGCAGGCCCGAAAGGTAGACGCGCCGCGATCCCAGGCGATCCACCAGCCGCCCTGAGACCGGAGCGAAGGCCAGGCGAGAGAAGGCGAAGATACTGACCACCGCACCAGCCGCGGCCACGCCCACGTTGAAGGACTGCGCGAACTGCGGCAGGATCGGCGCGATCAGCCCATAGCCCAACGCGATGATGAACGCCGCGGCGACCAGCACCCAGATGGACTGCGGTACCGCTGGTTTCTCGGCCTTCGCCGAGCCCGGCTTTTCGCCAGCCCCCGCATCGGGCTTCATGCCGGTCGCCGAGTTCGACTCCCCTCCAGCTACCAGCGCAGGCTTTTCTTCGGGCCCCTCCCCCTGCGTTAACTCCTCACCATCACGTGCCATATCAACTAACGCTAGCCCACCGCGTTGTGCAGCCAGGCGTCGGCTTAAGCCTCCGCGTAGCCCTGCCTGGCCTGCGGCCGCCGCCCGTGGACGAAGAAGTAGAACACTCCAGCCACCGCGACCAGCCCCGCGAGCAGCAGATACAACGCCGAGTACCCCGTCGCGCTGATCAGCGAGCCCAGGAAGATCGGCCCCAGAGCCACACCTACGTCAACAAGCAGCATGAGCGTAGAGATCCCGGTGCCCAGCCGGGAGGCGTCCACCAACCGCACCGCGATCGCCTGCGAAGCGGGCATCAGCGTCCCGTAACCCAGACCGCTCAGCACACCAGCAACGATGACCAGCGCGTCATTACCCGCCAGTGCCAACACAACCAGCGCCAGGATGAACATGGCCACGCCGAAGTACACCACCGCGTTATCGCCGCGCTCGTCCTGAATACGGCCCAGGAAGAAGCGGGAGATGAACATCGCGGCGGCATAAGCCAGGAAGAACACCGAGGCGCCCGTCTGCGTGCCCCGATCTTCCGAGTAGCTCATCAGGAACGTGATCACGCCCGAGTAGCTCACGCCCACGATCAGCATGAACACACCGATCGGCACGACCCGACCGTCCGCGATGTCCGAGGCGTGGAAGCTCGGTCGTTCCCCGTCGCGGGCCTCTTCCGCTGCGGCGCGCTCCCCCGCCGTCATTCCGAGGAGGACGCCGAGAACCAGGCTGACCACCGCAACCGCGATCGTCGTCGTGAACAATGCGCGGTAGCTGAACTGACCGACCAGGAACAGCCCGAATGCCGGGCCCAGCGCCGTGGAGAGCGTATTACCCAGCGCGAAGAAGCCGGTGCCCTCCGCACGGCGAGCCGGCGGGATCACCCGCTGGGCGGTGGTCATCACCGCCGTGGAGGCGATCGCGTAGCTCAGGCCGTGCAGCATGCGAACCAGGATCAGCACCCAGAAGGAGCCCTCCAGCAGGTAGCCGACGCTGCTGACCGCCACCACTGCCAGGGAGATCCACAGCACCCGCCGCCTGCCGAAGGCGTCCACGAGGTATCCGGAGAACAAGCGCGCCACCGTGGCACCGACGACGAAGGAGCTGGAGGCGAAACCCGCCGCCGCATCCGAGGCGGCGAACTGTTTCACCGCGTAGAGGGCCATCGTCGTGACCAGGATGTAGAAGGCGAGGTACTGGGTGAAGTTAATGACCCACGCGAGGGCGAATGCGGGGGTGACCAGCTTGTCATCTGCTGGAGGCTGGAGTGTGGCTGTGGTGTTCTCCTTCAATTCCGGTATGGCCTCCTTCGGCGGTTGGGCACTGTGATGCATCACTAAAAAAGACGGTTGTCCACGCTACGGGGTTAAGTAAAGAAAAGTGTGTCCGCAT
>NZ_KV823562.1:0-334 GCF_001815985.1 Corynebacterium sp. HMSC27B11
GGGCTCATCCCCGCTAGCGCGGGGAGCACTAGTGGTCTGGGTGGTCTACCCTGCTCAATTAGGGCTCATCCCCGCTAGCGCGGGGAGCACCACCGCGACGCGGTGATCCTCACCGCCTGCCCGGGCTCATCCCCGCTAGCGCGGGGAGCACGTAGCTGTTTTGGTAGCGCCGGTACGGACCGAGGGCTCATCCCCGCTAGCGCGGGGAGCACCATCGCCGCTAATGGTGGTGATTGGGGTTATGGGGCTCATCCCCGCTAGCGCGGGGAGCACACCCGGCGACGGAGGGCGAAACTGTTCAGGCCCGGCTCATCCCCGCTAGCGCGGGGAGCAC
>NZ_KV823562.1:354-684 GCF_001815985.1 Corynebacterium sp. HMSC27B11
TCATCCCCGCTAGCGCGGGGAGCACGACGATATGTTCCAGTTGTTTGATATCACGCAGGGCTCATCCCCGCTAGCGCGGGGAGCACGCGGCGTTACCGGAGATGAAGGCGGGCCTAATGGGCTCATCCCCGCTAGCGCGGGGAGCACCATCAGCACACCAACCATTGGACTACCCCTGGGGGCTCATCCCCGCTAGCGCGGGGAGCACGCAACGGTTGATCCGATACCCTCAATGCCGTTAGGCTCATCCCCGCTAGCGCGGGGAGCACTTGATCGCCTCCACGACCGGCTTGATCGCGCTGGGCTCATCCCCGCTAGCGCGGGGAGCAC
>NZ_KV823563.1 GCF_001815985.1 Corynebacterium sp. HMSC27B11
CCGGCTGCTAGTGGCAGTTGGAACTAGCGCCGGTACTTCTGCGAGCTATGCGCCTCGTGGCGTTTAGTCCTCGTTGCGGGACTCCAGCTCGGCACGGTTGGCCTCCTGGAGACGCTCGAACATCTGCTTGCGCTCCAGCGCGTTGCGGTGCTCGATCTCCTGAGCCTTTTCGGCGATCTCCGGGGAGTCCGGGCTGAACCAGCCACCGCGGCCCGGCTTGCCAGCCGCACCGAGGTCGTTCGGCTGGGTCGGCACGTATGCACCCTGGTACTCCAGCGGGATGGCGTGGCCGTGCTCGTCGACGCCACCAAGCGGCTGGTGGACCTCGATGAACTCGCCGGACGGCAGCTGACGGATGGTACCGGTCTCGATACCGTGCTCCAGGATCTCCCGGTCGCGACGCTGCAGACCAACGCAGATGCGGTGGGTGACGTAGTACGCGATCGGAGGCAGCACGATCAGGCCGATGCGGCCGACCCAGGTCATCACGTTCAGCGAAATGTCGAAGAAGTGAGCGACGTGGTCGTTACCACCAGAGACGGTCAGCAGTGCGTAGAACACCAGAGCCATGACGCCGAGGCCGGTGCGGACGGGGACGTCGCGCGGACGCTGCAGCAGGTTGTGGTGTGCATTGTCACCGGTCATCTTCTGCTCGATCCACGGGTAGGCAACCAGCAGCGCGACCAGCAGGCCGAGCAGCAGAGCAACCCAGAAGACAGAGGCGATGGTGTAGTTACCGAGGTACAGCTCCCATGCCGGCATGACACGGGCAGCACCATCAGTCCACAGCATGTAGACGTCCGGCTGGGAACCAGCGGAGACCTGGGACGGGTTGTAGGGGCCGATATTCCAAATACCGTTGATCTGGAAGAGACCAGCCAGCAGTGCCACGAAACCGAAGGTGATCAGGCCGAAGGAAGCAGCCTTGACGCCGAAGACCGGGAGGATTCGGACGCCGACAACGTTGTTCTCAGTGCGACCCGGTCCAGGGAACTGGGTGTGCTTCTGGAACCAGACCAGAGCCAGGTGAGCAGCGATCAGAGCCAGCAGGATGCCCGGGATCAGCAGCACGTGCGCGATGTACAGGCGCGGGATGATGATGTCGCCCGGGAAGTCACCGGCGAACATGATCCAGTGCATCCAGGTGCCGATGATCGGCAGGGAGATCACGATTGCAGACATGATTCGCAGACCCACACCGGAGAGCAGGTCGTCCGGCAGGGAGTAGCCCATGAAGCCCTCGGCGATCGACAGCAGCAGAAGCAGGCAGCCGATAACCCAGTTGGCCTCACGTGGCTTGCGGAATGCACCCGTGAAGAAGATACGCATCATGTGAACCATGATGGAAACGGAGAACAGCAGGGCTGCCCAGTGGTGGACCTGGCGAATGAACAGGCCACCACGCACCTCGAAGGTGATATCGAGGGCCGTGTGGTAAGCGGCGGACATCTCCACACCGTTGAGCGGTGCGTAGACGCCGTCGTAAATGACCTTCGACATGGATGGGTCGAAGAACAGGGTCAGGTAGACACCCGACAGGATCAGAATGATGAAGGAGTAGAGCGCGATCTCACCGAGCATGAAGGACCAGTGAGTCGGGAACACCTTGTTGATCTGCGGGCGGATTACCCCAGATGCGGTGTAGCGCTCATCGATGTTGTTTGCGGCCTGCGCGAGGCGGCCTTGTTGCTTAGTGGTCATGACCTACGCTCCCAGAATGCCGGGCCAACAGGCTCAATGAAGTTGCCCTTGGCGATGAGGTACCCTTCCTCGTCCACCGTGATCGGCAGCTCTGGCAGTGCACGTGCGGCTGGGCCGAAGACCGGCTTGCCGTACTGCAGCGCGTCGAACTGGGACTGGTGGCACGGGCAAAGAATACGGTTGGTCTGCTGCTCGTACAGGGACGTCGGGCAACCAATGTGCGTACAGATCTTGGAGAACGCAATGTAGTCGCCGTAGTGGAAGTCTTCCTGACCGGCACGCTGGACAGCACGCAGAGCATCCTCGTGGCGCAGGCGGATCAGCATGACCGCGTTGCGGGAACCGTGGATGGAGTGCATGTGGTCCTCGTAGACCTCAGCCTTGGAGTCGTACTTGTCGCCGTCGTTGACCATGCTTTCGGTCATCGGGAAGACGGTCTCCATGGCGCCAGCGTCCAGGTCCTCCGGACGGACGCGGACCAGGCGGGAGATGCCCTGGGTGCTCCAGTGGCCGTCGTGGTTCTCAGCCACGGCGCCGGTGTCGCGAGCCAGGTACAGCTTCTCGCCCTGCTCGTGCAGGGTCCAGCCGGTGGTCCACAGGGTGCCGTCGCCGGCGATGCCCATTGCGCCGCGCTTCCACGGGTTCTTCACGATGCCACCCATTGGGAGGATGATCGCGAGACCAGCGAGTGCAGCACCACCTGCGGCCAGGCCGGCGATAACCGGGCGGCGGCCGAGGGTGGAGGTCTTCCAGGAGTCGTTCAGGAGGGCCACGAGGGTGCGGCGATCGACCTCGTCAGACGGGCCGTCGTGGCGAGTCTGAACGGAGATCTCCTCCGGGATGAAGCTCTTGGTGTAAGCCGCAACACCCATGCCCAGCAGGGTGATGGACAGACCAGAGGTGATACCCAGCAGCGGGGTGTAGAAGGTGTACCACCACAGGCCCTCTTCATCCATGTGCTTGTACTCCCACGGCCAGAAGAGGTAGATGGCAACGAATGCCAGGCCGAGGACGATGGAGAGGATCAGGTAGGTGGCAACCCGACGGGAAGCACGCTTCTCAGCCGGATCGTTCTCGATCGGGAAGCGTTCCTTACGGTAAGCGACGGTCACGCCGTCCAGCTCGGTGCCGAGGCGAGCGAGGTCTTCCTCGCTCATCTGTGCCAGCTCGGCATCAGTGTACTTATTCTTCAATTCGCTCATGACCGGGTTCCAATCCACATCGCGAAGGCGATCATCACGATGATGCCTCCGAACCACATCAGCATGCCCTCGCTAACGGGACCCAGACCGCCGAGGCCGTAGCCACCCGGGTTCGGGGTTTCCTTAGCGTTCTTCACGAAGGCGATGATGTCCTTCTTCTCGTCAGCGGTCAGCTGGCGATCAGAGAACTTCGGCATGTTCTGCGGGCCAGTCAGCATGGCCTGGTAGATCTCCTGCTCGTTCGCGTGATCCAGGGTCGGAGCGAACTTACCGGAGGACAGTGCGCCACCACGGCCAGTGAAGTTGTGGCAGGAGGCACAGTTCAGACGGAAAAGGTCGGAACCGCGTGCCACGTCGGCCGGGTTGATCTCACCGTCGGTGGTGCTCTTACCACGGAGGGACTCCATGGCGATGGAGCCGTCCTCGTTGCGGACGATGCCCGGGCCGCCACCGTTGGCGTTGACGTATGCCGCCAGAGCCAGGGTCTGCTGCTCGGAGTAACGCGGCTGCTTACGCTTTGCCTGCGCCTCGTTGCGCAGCATCGGCATGCGGCCGGAGTGGACCTGGAAGTACACGGAGCCCTCGCCGACACCGATCAGCGAAGGACCACGACCCTCCTGGCCCTGGAGGTTGGCACCGTGGCAGGTGATACATGCCACTTCGTAAATTTCCTTACCCTGCTGGACCAGTGCGGTCTCGTCCTGCTGTGCCGTAGCAGTGTTCGGGTCCGGAGTGAGGGCATTAGCCAGGAATCCCGCGCCGGTCAGTCCGACGACGAGAGCGAATGCCCCGGCAAGCACCTTGCGGAGCTTGCGGCGCCGCCGTGCGGCCCCTGGGGAACGCTGCGCACCGGTTGCTGCACCAGCGCTCGCGTTGTTGTTAGAGGTATCCATCTTGTTCCCTTTAACTCGTCAATGGAATTGCGATGGGCTGTCGGCCAACCTGAGTTGGCGCTAACGGCCTATTGAACGAAGTAAATCGTGATCCACAGGCCGATCCAGACAACGTCGACGAAGTGCCAGTAGTAGGACACGACGACGGCAGCGGTTGCCTGTGCCGGGGTGAACTTGGACTTGAACGTCCTGAGCAACACAACGAGGAACGCAATCACACCGGCCAGCACGTGTGCGCCGTGGAAACCGGTCGTGATGAAGAACACCGAGCCGTAAACGGAGCCCGGGATCGTGGTTCCAGTCTCGACGAAGTGGAAGTACTCGTATCCCTGACCGATAAGGAACACGGTTCCCAGCAACGCCGACAGTGCGTACCAACGACGAAGAGCGAAGACATCCCCCCTCTCAGCCGCGAACACGCCGAACTGCGCAGTCACGGACGAGGAGATCAGGATGATCGTAATCGTCGCCGCGAAAGGCACGTTCAGCTCGGTTGGCTCGGATGGCCAATTGCCTCCCGAGTTGGCCTTGGACACGAAGTACATCGCGAACAGGCCAGCAAAAAACATCAATTCTTGAGACAGGAACACGATCGTGCCGACGCTGACCATGTTCGGTCGGTTCAGCGTCGCAACACGATGTGGTGCTGCCATACCTGGGTTTTCAACTGCGCTTGTCACGTGTCTAAGTATGGCTGTTTTCTGGCAGATAGTCGATTCCCCACGCGTGAAAGCTCAAAGCGGACTGGAAAACACCAGGTCAAACCTTGGACAAACCTGCCAGTATCCCCCCTTTGGGGGATAGTCGGAACTTTTTGGAATCGCTATCCGACGCACCACATCGTGCCAGGTCAGCGCATAAGCGGACCCGGTTTTCCGCCGTACTGACAACCGATTTTGTTCACAGGATTCAGCCAGCAAGGCACCACCCCCTCCCCCACTTCGGGCCCGAACCCTGACACCGAAGCGCCCCCGCATCTCCCCTTTACCCCCGCAGAAGTCGCCGAGATTCGGTTCGCAGTGGTGATCCACGCCACCCACTCACAGGCAACGCTAACCTCCGCCGTATTATTTAAAGAAACAGCTTTGGAAGGGAGCCAACAGGTGGCAACAGAGTCAACCGATCACAGCACATTCACCTCTACCGCTCATGCACTTGGTGCCGAGCAGCTTCCGGAGTCCTACTTCACCTGGCCGGGCCTACTGGACCGCCTGGGTCGCCGCGAAGAGCTCAGCGAGTCCCAGACCGCGTGGGCGATGAACGAGATCATGGCTGGACGCGCCAGCGACGTCCTGATCTCCGCCTTTGCCTTTGGTCTTCGGGTTAAGGGCATCACCGCCGCGGAGCTCGCCGCTGCAGCAGAGGCCATGCGCTCTTTCGCGACCCCGGTGGACTTCTCGGGAGTGGACAAGATTGTGGACATCGTCGGAACCGGCGGCGATGGCCGCAACACCGTAAACATCTCCACGATGGCGTCCTTCGTCGTCGCAGGCACCGGAACGAACGTTGTTAAGCACGGTAACCGCAAGGCGTCCTCCCAATGTGGAGGCGCGGACATGCTCGAGGCGCTCGGTGTGGACATCGAGCGCTCCCCCGAGGCCGTAGCGGAGGACCTGAAGGAGACGCACTTCGCGTTCCTGTTCTCGAAGGCCTACCACCCGGCCATGCGTTTCGCGGGCCCGGTGCGCAGCGAGCTGAAGGTTCCGACCGTCTTCAACCTGCTCGGCCCCATGACCAACCCGGCAAAGCCCGGTTATGGCCTCATCGGGTGTGCGTTCAAGGATCTCATGCCGATCATCGGCGGAGCATTCGCCCACCAGGGCAGCCGCGTGCTCGTCGTCCGCGGTATGGACGGCATGGACGAGATCAGCGTGTGCGCCCCAACCGACGTGGTCACGGTGGATGCCAACGGCCAGACCGGCGAGGAGATCATCAATCCGCGTTCCCTGGGCCTCGACTTCTACGAGGAGGACGCCCTGCGCGGCGGGGATGCCGAGTACAACGCCGAGATCGCCCGCAAGCTCTTCCGTGGCGAGCTCGAGGGCGCGATTAAGGACGCCGTCCTGCTCAACGGCGCCGCAGCGCTGGCCACCGTCGAGGGTTGGGAGGAAGACGGCCTGCAGGCCACGCTGAAGCGGAACATCGACCGCGCCCGCGAGAGCCTGGAGTCCGGCGCAGCCCTAGAGAAGATGGAGGCGATGATCGCCCGCTAGGGCCGCACAACTGCCCCATCAGGCCCCTCGGTCAAGGTTTAAAGCCTGACCGAGGGGCCTTTTGCGTTGCTTTTCAACCGAAGTACTCCGCTGCCGTTGATTACTGAACCGCGCGCACGCCTGTCCCTCAACCCGCCCCCCCGCTAGCCCAACCAGATGACCCCCCAGCGCGGTTGCAGATGCGATGGCCCGCCGGCTGACAGCGAGATATTGGCGAACAGGGTCCAGAAATGCAGAACGCGGCCGGGTTCCCGTCGAGGGATCCCGGCCGCGGCCTTAAAGCGTGTGAACGCTTAAGCGTTTAGTGGTCGTCGCGAGCGACACCGTACTGGAGGTTCATCATGACAGAGCCCCAGATCAGGAAGATTGCGCCGGCCACGATCAGCCAGAAGTGCCAGAAGGCCAGACCGTAAGCGACCAGCATCACGGCGATGGTCAGCTGCAGCGGCCAGATGGAGCCAGCGGAGAAGAAGCCCAGCACGCCAGCGCCGTCCTCAATCTCAGCCATCTCCCAGTCGGAAGGACCGATGTCGGTCTTGTTGTCGGTCAGGTGCAGGTACACAGCCAGCATCAGGGACAGCAGCAGGGCCAGGGTCAGGCCGGTAACACCAGCCCACTCGGTGCCCATCACACGGTTGGTCTCGACCAGGTGCTTGGTGCCCAGGATGTAGACCACGTCCATGACGAAGAAGAACAGGGCGAGGCCGTAGAAAAGCTTTGCTCCGGAAGTCATCTTTTCCTCTTTCTCTAGTTAGGAACTCGCGCGGTGCCCTTAGGCAGCGTTGCGGTCCGTCATGTTTTCGCCGGCTTCACGGGTGCCCGTGCGGTCGGAAACGAATGGGTGGGTAGAGGTGGAGTACGGAGCTTCACCGATGGACTTCAGAGCCTCGGAGTTCGGAGCCTCCGGGTTGTCCTGACGGAACTTGATGTAGTCCGCGAACTTCTCCGGGGAGACGACGCGCAGCTCGAAGTTCATCATGGAGTGGTAGGTACCGCACATCTCGGCACAGCGACCGACGAATGCTCCCTCTTCCTTGATCTCGGAGATCTGGAAGCGACGCTCAGACTGGTTTGCCTCCGGGTGCGGGAACACGTCGCGCTTGAAGAGAAACTCTGGGATCCAGAAGGAGTGGGCAACGTCCGCGGAGGCGAGGTTGAACTCGATTGCGGTGTTGGACGGAACAACCAGGACCGGAACCTCGTCGGTGGAGCCGACGGTCTCGATCTTGTTGAAGTTCAGGTAGCTGTAGTCTTCCTTCGAACGGCCGTGGATCGGGCCGACACCGTGGTTGGTGTTGGAGCGGATCTCGTACTTGGAGTCCTCAGCGCGCTGCTGAGCCTCCTTGTCGACGCCCTCGTAGTCCTGGCCGCCCAGCAGCTCGCCGTTGATCTCGCCGTAGCCGAACTTCCAGTTCCACTGGTAGCCGGTGACGTCGACCTTGACCTTCGGGTCCTTATCCAGGGCGGTAACGCTGTCCTGGGTCTGGACGTTGAAGAAGAACAGAACCATGACGATCAGGACCGGGAGGGTGGTGAGCACCAGCTCGAGCGGGACGTTGTAGCCCGTCTGACGTGGGAATTCCTCGTTGTCGCCACGGCGGGAGCGAGCCTTGCTGGAGTAGCGACCCATAACGAAGAACATCAGGGCCCACATGATGATACCGATGATCCAGGCGGCCACCCAGACCCAGACCCAGTAGTTGCCCATCTGCTCAGCCTCCGGGGTGATACCCATCGGCCAGCCCATGCGGAGAGCATGGAAAAAGCCGTTCTCCGGGGGCGCGACGTTACAACCAGCAAGGGCGAGGCCGGACAGGCCGAGCGTCCCTGCCATAGCAATACGGCGAGTCATACCGTGCACTTTTCGCTGTTCCACGCGATTATGCCTTCCTCGTTCACACGTTCATAGCCTTGGGTTTTTCGGCGTTATCGCTCGTGGTGAGCGCACGCTTGTTGCGCCCAAGACTGCTTCACTAGAGAACTTTAGACCATATACAGCGAATTGCCACTATTCGTTGCGGTGGGTGCCACATTTTGGGGGTTTCCTGTGAGCCCCTCCCCCCGTCCGGGGCAACTTGCCCGTTTTCTCCCCCGCGCGCCAGCTAGGACGAGCGCCCCCGAGCGCGTAGTTTGTAGTCTAACCGACCTGGCTCGCGGCCACCTCTGTTCCGCGCGTCAGTTTATATAGTCCCCGATGATTCAGGAGTAGTAAAGCACCCTATGTGTGGCCTACTTGGTTTACTGTCCGCCGACGGCACTGCCAACACGTTCACCGACCCGGTCGCTGAAGCGCTGCCGTGCATGCGTCACCGTGGTCCGGATGATAGCGGCACCTGGAACGACGACGATGTGGTCTTCGGCTTCAACCGCCTGTCCATCATCGACCTGGAGCACTCCCACCAGCCGCTGCAGTGGGGGCCGGCGGATCAACCGAACCGCTACTCCATGACCTTCAACGGCGAGATCTACAACTACGTCGAACTGCGCGAGGAGCTCCAGGAGCTGGGTTACTCCTTTAATACCGGCGGCGACGGCGAGCCGATCGTCGTTGGTTTCCACCACTGGGGTGCCGATGTGGTCAACCACCTGCGTGGCATGTTCGGCATCGCGATCTGGGATTCGGTGGAGCGCCGCCTGTTCCTCGCTCGCGATCCGTTCGGCATCAAGCCGATGTACCTGGCGTCGACAGACAAAGCGACGGTCTTCTCCTCCGAGAAGAAGTGCATCCTTTCCCTTGCGGACGCCATCGGCCTGAACCTCGATCTGGATCCCCGGGCTATTGCTCACTACACAGATCTGCAGTACGTCCCTGAGCCGGAGAGCCTGCACAAGAACATCTTCCGTCTGGAGTCGGGCTCCCGCGCGTTCGTCACTCCCCCAGCGGAGGGCGCGAAGGGTGGCTGCACCATCGAGGAGGAGCGTTACTTCGAGCCGAAGTTCCCGGTGGCCAAGGTTCCGGCGGGCGGCGAGGATGCCCTCTTCCAGCGCATCGCCGAGGCCCTGGAGGATTCCGTGGCCAAGCACATGCGCGCGGATGTCACGGTGGGTTCCTTCCTCTCCGGTGGCATCGACTCCACGGCCATCGCCACGCTGGCCAAGCGCCACAACCCGGACCTGCTGACCTTCACCACCGGTTTCCAGCGCGAGGGTTACTCCGAGGTGGACGTCGCGGCGGAGTCCGCTGCGGCGATCGGCGCGGAGCACATCGTCAAGGTGGTCAGCCCGGAGGAGTTCGCCGACGCGGTGCCGAAGATCATGTGGTACCTGGACGACCCGGTTGCCGACCCGGCGCTGGTGCCGCTGTACTTTGTGGCAGCCGAAGCCCGCAAGCACGTGAAGGTCGTGCTCTCCGGCGAGGGCGCAGATGAGCTCTTCGGTGGCTACACCATTTATAAGGAGCCTTTGAGCCTCGCCCCGTTCGAGAAGATTCCGAGCCCTATTAATAAGGTGCTGGCGAAGCTGGGCGACGCACTGCCAGACGGCGTGCGTGGTAAGTCGCTGCTGCAGCGCGGCACGATGTCCATGGAGGAGCGCTACTACGGCAACGCCCGCTCCTTCAACTACGAGCAGCTGGAGCGCGTGCTGCGCGAGGTGCGCCCGGAGTGGGATCACCGGGAGGTGACCGCCCCGATCTACGCGAAGTCGAAGGACATGGATCCGGTGGCCCGCATGCAGCACCTGGATCTATTCACCTGGCTGCGCGGGGACATTCTGGTCAAGGCGGACAAGATCACGATGGCGAACTCTCTGGAGCTGCGAGTCCCGTTCCTGGACAAGGTCGTTTTCGACGTCGCGGAGACCCTGCCGATCGACATGAAGATCTCCCATGGGACGACGAAGTACGCGCTGCGTAAGGCGATGGAGCGCATCGTTCCGGAGCACGTGCTCAACCGCAAGAAGCTGGGCTTCCCAGTGCCGATCCGCCACTGGTTGGCCGGCGACGAGCTCTACGGCTGGGCGAAGAAGCACATCGAGGATTCCCAGACGGATCACATCTTCAACAAGGCCGAGGTTCTGGCGATGCTCGAGGAGCACCGGACGGCGATGAACTCTGGTTCCGGCCCGGATCACTCCCGCCGCCTGTGGACGGTGCTGGCGTTCATGATCTGGCACGGCATCTTCGTGGAGAAGCGCATCGACCCGGGCATCAGCGAGCAGGACTACCCGGTGAAGCTCTAAGGCCACGCTCTTAGGCCGCTGGGCCTGGGGCGGGAAGCCCGCGCCCTAGGCCCTACTTCCCCCCCCCGGGCCCTAGCCTGTGACCCCTGCCAAGCCCTGGGACCTCACCGCTCGCTAGCCCCTGTTGGGCTCCTTGCAACAAAAACGCCGCGGCACCCACTCGACGTGGGGCCGCGGCGTTTCGCCGTCCTGCCTCTTTTGCTACCCCGCAGCCGCGGGGTTAAGGGCCTTTCTTCGGCTTAGGAGAAGGAGTCGCCGCAGGCGCAGGAGCCGGAAGCGTTCGGGTTGTCGATCGTGAAGCCCTGGGACTCGATGGTGTCCGCGAAGTCGATCTTCGCGCCCATCAGGTATGGGGCGGACATGCGGTCGACGACCAGGTTCACGCCCTCGTACTCGTCCTTCAGGTCTCCGTCCAGGGAGCGGTCATCGAAGAACAGCTGGTAACGCAGGCCAGCGCAGCCACCTGGCTGGACCGCGATGCGCAGTGCCAGGTCGTCGCGACCCTCCTGGGCCAGCAGGGAGCTTGCCTTGGCCACAGCGGCGTCGGTCAGCTCAACACCCGTGACCTTCTCTGGGGCAGTCATATTTCCTCCTCAATAAGGATGGTTTCGATGCTCGTTTAGGTTACTCGCGAAGCGGTGCGAATTCCACAAGCTCGCGCTCCGTCCTCCCGTACAACGAACGTTGCCGCGAAACTATTCCATCCTTTTGATAGCCCCCTGATTCTGCTCTAGCCTAAGAGGCGTGAAAAAGTCGCGTAAGAAGAGCACATCCACCTCCGCTGCCGCCAGCACCGCCGCAGCATCCGCCGAGGCCACCCCAGAGGCTGGGGACAAGCAGCCTGCCAACAAGGCCTTCACCCCGCCGAAGGGTCGGCCGACCCCGAAGCGTAACGAGCAGGAGCGCCAGGCCGGCGTGCGCCGCGGCCCATACCAGGGCCCCGAGACCCCGGCCGAGGCCCGCAAGCGCCGTAAGGAGCTCAAGGCCTCCATGTCCAAGGAGGAGTACAAGGAGCTCAAGGCCAAGGAGCGTCGGGAGCGCGAGGCCGAGCGCCGCCACATTAACGAGCGCATGATGGCCGGCGACGAGCGCTACCTCATGGACCGCGATAAGGGTCCGGAGCGTCGCTTCGTTCGCGACTGGGTGGATTCGCACCGCTACCTCGGCAACTACTTCATGCCGATCGCGCTGGTCGTGGTCGTGATCATGGTGATCGGCCTGCGCAACCCGATGCTGGCGAACACCGCCTCCCTGGTGATGTTCGGCATCCTGATCCTCATGGTCATCGAGGGCATCATCCTTGGCCGCAGGGTCAACCGCCTGGTGCGCGAGAAGTACCCGGACACCACGCTGGGTAAGTTCGGGCTGGGCATGTACGCCTTCGGCCGCGCGACGATGATCCGCAAGATGCGTAACCCTGCCCCGCAGGTAGAGATCGGCGAGGACGTTCGCTAAATGGCAGTGGACTTCACGGCCGTGGAAGCAGTCGATCCGACGCGCGTTGCTGAGGCGACCCGCCGGCTGGAGGCGACGACGATGGCTGCCGGTGGCGGCCGTGCGAGCTTGGGGGAGCTCGCCGCCTGGGGTGGCTGGTTGGCGGCCTGCCAGGGCCGGGAGCTGCCCGCCGCGCTGGAGCGCGTGACCTTGGCGGTCGTCGCTGGTGAGCCAGCAACGACGCCTGCCGTGTCCATTCTCCCCGAGGATTCTCTGGCCCAGGTGGGCGAGCTGTATGCCTCGGGTCGCTCCCCCGTCGCCGCCGCTGCTGTGGCCCAGGATGTTCGGGTGGAGTTTATCGACGCCAACACCGCGGCCGCCGATCAGCTTTCCACCGAGCAGGCCTCCCCTGGGGCGGAGCCCGGCATCGAGGAGTGGCTAGCGGCCGGTGCGGCCTTCGCCGATGCGGAGGCCGATAAGGGCACGGAGCTGCTGCTGCTCGGCGATTTCGGCCCAGGCACCACGACCGCGGCCGCAACGATCATTGGCGCGATCTGCGGGATCGAGCCGGTGAAGGTGATCGGGTGGGGCTCAGGCATTGATGACCAGGGCTGGCGGCGCAAGGTCGCCCAGATTCGCGACGGCATGTTCGCGGTGCGGGATGTGCGCACGGAGCCCCGCGAGATCCTCGCCCGGGTGGCCGCGCCGCATATCGCGGTGCTGACCGGGATCCTCGCGCAGGCCGCGATTCGCCGCACCCCGGTGATCTTCGATGGTGCGGGCTGCGCGGCGGCCGCGCTGTGCGCGCAGATGCTGGCTCCCACCGCTCGCGACTGGTGGCAGCCTGCCTCCCCCGGCACGGAGCCGGCGATCGTGCCGGCGCTCGGCGCCTTGGGCTTAAGCCCAATCCTGCCGACCGGGATCGGCCTGGGTCAGGGAGCGGGTACGCTGCTGGCGCTGCCGCACTTGCGCCTGGCCACACAGTTCGCCGAGGGCGAGGCATAAGACCGCACTCCCCTGATCAGCGCCCTGCCTAGCAACGCTTAAGGCCTCGGTGCCACCGAAAGTGAACTAGCCCCCGAAAGTTGGGCTTTTAACCCTAGGCGGTTAGGAGCTCAAGGGCCTGAGTCCGATATTGCATCGGGGTCAGGCCCTTAAAGTCGATGTTGGATGCGTGCGGTGTTGTGCCACTTACCGGCTCTTCTCGATTTAGAGTGCGTTGATCCGGTCCTGTAGCTGCCCTGAAACCAGTCCCGTCCCGCCGCGCCACCGGCATAGAATTGCGGCATGGGCAAGAAGAAGACGCCGATGACGGCCCTTGAGGTCCGCATCATCCGCGCCGATGAACGCTCGACGTGGCGTGATTCGGCGCTGCTGTCTCGCCAGTCTTTCCCCGCCACCGGCAGCTTCGACCTCGAGGGCAACGCGTTCGGGCTGCTCATGGTGCACAACGACGACATCGTCGCCCCCGGCGAGGGCTTCGACATGCACCAGCACAACGACGTCGAGCTGGTCACCTGGATCATGACCGGCCGCCTGCGCCACCACGACGATGGCGGTATGGAGGGCAGCGCGGCCGGCACCGCGTCGATCCTGACGCCGGGCATGGCCCAGCGGGTCAGCGCCGGACGCAGGATCCGCCACTCCGAGCTCAACGCCTCCGGCTACCTCGACGGCAAGAAGTTGCGCGTCATCCAGGCGTGGCTGCCGTCGGACGAGATCGGTGCCGCCCCTACCCACGACGAAACCGACCTCAACGACGAGCTCACCGCCGGCACGCTGATCCCCGTCGCCTCCGGCACTCCGGGCATGGCGCCGCTGACCATCGGCACCTCCGGCGCGACGCTGTGGGCCGGTCGATACATGGCGGGGCCTCGTGTCCGCGCGTACCGTCGGCGATGATGACTGACATTAACCAGACGCCTTCCACGCCCAACTCCCCCGACTCGCCGTTCCGTTTCGCCGTCGTCGGAGTCGGCCAGATCTCGCAGCAGGCCTTCATCCCGGCTCTGCGCAGCCTCCCCGATGCGGTGGTCGCCGCCGTGGTGACCAGCTCCGACGCCAAGGCGGAGGCCGTCGCCAAGCGAACGGGTGCCGGAGCCGGACCCGACGATGACCCCGCGGCGACCGGCCGGGCGACCGCCGACGACGTGGCGGTGTACGACTACGACGAATTCCCCGAGCTGCTGAAGCGCGGCGACATCGACGGTATCTACGTGGCCACGCCGGTCTTCCGCCACCGCGAGTTCGCAGAGCCCGCGCTCGACGCCGGCATCCCGGTGCTTTTGGAGAAGCCGATGGCCGATTCCGTGGAGGATTGCGAGGCGATGATCGCGGCCTCGCAGCGCTCCGGCGCGACGTTGATGGTCGCCTACCGCATGCACCAGGACGCCTACCTGGTGGAGCTGGCGGACATGGTCGACCGCGGCGTCATCGGCGAGACCCGCACGTTCACCTCGACGTTCGCGCACGACATCGAGGAGGCCAACCACCGCGGCCACTCCGGTTTCTGGGGCGGCCCCGTCCCCGACTTCGGCGCCTATCCCCTGAATCTGGTGCGTCATCTGTTCCGCGCTGAGCCGACGCACGTGCACGCCACCGGCGTGAGCTCGCGCGACCGCGACTTCGATTTCCAGGACGGCGCCGGCGTGACGCTGCGCTTCCCCGGTGCCCGCGTCGCGCAGTACACGCTCAGCTACAACGCCGCGGACCTGGACACGTTCCAGCTGGTGGGGTCGAAGGGCACCATCACGTCGAACTCCTGTTATGGCTTCGCGCCGGAGCCGCCGCGAAATTGGACGCTGACCACGCCGCAGGGCACGAAGACCCATGAGGCCACCTCCGTCGACCAGTTCGCCGGCGAGACCCGCTACTTCATCGACTGCGTCCGCGCCGGCGTGCGCCCCGAGCCCGATGGCCGGGAGGGGCTCGCCGACGTGCGCATATTCGCCGCCATCGAGGAGTCGCTGCGCCTGGGCCGCGAGGTCATTCTGCCGCCGCACCAATTCGGCCCCGGCCTGAGCCGAGATCAGATCCGCTCGATCCCGCCGCGCCCGGCCGGGGAGATCCCGGAGGACGACGAGCTCGTCGACCAGACTCCGCAGGACCGCTGACCGGGGCATTTCTCGAACCAACTCCCCCCTTCCGGGCCGTCGCAAAGCAGCTTTGCGACGGCCCGATCTGGCTTTTCATCCCTTCTCGACAAGTAATTAAGGTTAGCCTAAGCTCGTTCCTGATACTCAGTACTTCATATTCGGATTATTGGCGGCCACGTTCCGACGACACCGCCACCACCGACACTCGACGAAGGAGTCACGCATGACCGCCCGCGACAGGGATTTCGATCAACTCCAGGGACATTGGCTGTTGGCCAGGCTCGGAAAGAAGGTGCTGCGCCCCGGCGGCCGGAAGATGACGGAGTGGATCCTCGACCAGTCCCGCCTCACCGATGCCCGAGTCGTCGAACTGGCCCCGGGCCTGGGCGTCACGGCGGCGGAGATCCTAAAGCGACGGCCGTCCGGATACGTCGGAGTCGACGAAGACGAAGCCGCCGTGCAGACCACAGCCAAGGTCGTGAGCGGCCAGGGTCGCGTAGTGAAGGGCAAGGCCCAGTCGACGGACCTCGACGACGATTCAGCGGATGCCGTCATCGGCGAAGCGATGCTCACCATGCAGGGAGTCAAGGGCAAGAATGCCATCCTCGACGAGGTCCGCCGCATCCTCGTGCCCGGTGGCCGGTACGCGATCCACGAACTCGCACTGACCCCCGACGACCTCCCGACGTCGACGAAGGACGAGATCCGGGTCGCCATGTCGAAGGCGATTCGCGTCAATGCCCGTCCACTCACCCCCGCCGAATGGCGGCAGCTGCTCGAGGATCACGGCTTCGAGGTCGAACAGGTCCGCATCGGCGAGATGGGCCTACTCAAGCCGAGCCAGATGCTCGAGGACGAGGGCCCTGCCGGGGTCGCGCGGATCGTGGGCAACGCGATCAGGCAGCCGGCGGCGCGCCGACGGGTCCTGGGCATGCGCAGCACATTCGCCAAACACGACGACTCTCTCGCCTCGATCGGCATCGTGGCCCGTCTGCGCGACACCGCCGATGCCTTCGATGCGACGGGCGCCGATTCCAACGCTCCCGGCCCCGGGCGCGAAGCATCGTCCGCCGCCCGACGCGAGCCCGAGATCGAATTCCTCGACGCCGACCAGAAAGCTGAACTGACCGCCGAGCCGGAAGCCCTGAGCCTTCATGACATCGCCACCGCCGCACCAGCTGCAGAGGGCGGCGACGGCCCGGCCGTGAAACGACTGCAAACGGCCGACGGCGTCAACATCATCGCCATGCGCTTCCGTTCCGGACAGACATTGCCCGATCACCGCGCTGCACACCCGATCATGGTGCAATGCATCGAGGGCCAAGTGCGCTTCACCGTCGGCGACCGCACCGAGGTCCTCACGCCGGGGACCGTCGCGTACCTGCCCGCCATGGTCCCGCACCGGGTCGACGCGGACGAGGACTCCGTGTTCCTGCTGTCGATGCTGACCTGATCCGCCGGCCACGCCACCGGAGGTGATCGCCCGCGGCGATTCCGTCATCGCGACGGACCTGCATGACACGGCGAACGAGGACGTCATCAAGCTCGGCGAAACGTGCACCTACCGCAAGCTGGACGTGACCTCCGACGCCGACCGGGAAGCCGCGGCCGAGGCCATCGGCGCGGTGGATGTGCTCGTGCTCAACGCGGGCATCGCGGTCGGCGGGGCGATCGAGAACGTCACCATGAACACGTGGCACCGCGCGCTGGACATCAATCTGGCTCTTCGCGTTTGGGAGCGTGTAGCTGAGCCCACTAACTGCTCGCGCTGATCTTCGCTCAGCGAACTTCGTGCTCTCAACGAAAAACTGCTCCTCACTAATCGGTAGCTGATAAATCAGGCCAACTAATGGGGAGCAGTTCAACGATGGTAGCCCGGGGCCGTGAAGTATCGCTCCACACCACCGCGCGAGGCGCGTTACGCAGCTAGTGCGTTATTGCAGGCGCTCTACTGCAGATCCTCAGCCGGAACCAGGGTATGCAGCCAACCGTGCTTATCCTCCACGGCACCGCGCTGGATGCCCGTGAGGTGGTCGCGCAACCGCATGGTGACCTCGCCGGTCTGGGCACCGTTGATGTCGTACTCACCACCGGCGTACTTGACGGAGCCCACCGGGGTGACCACGGCGGCGGTGCCGCAGGCCAGCACCTCGGAGAGCATGCCGGAGTTCGCGGCCTGCTCCCACTCCTCGATGGAGATGCGGCGCTCATTGACGGTGTAGCCCAGGTCCCGAGCGACCTGGATCAGGGAGTCGCGGGTGACACCCGGCAGCAGGGAGCCGGAGAGCTCCGGGGTGATGACCTCGGCGTTCTCCCCCTCGCCGAAGACGAACATGAGGTTCATGCCGCCCATCTCCTCGACCCACTTGCGCTCGACGGCGTCCAGCCACACGACCTGGTCGCAGCCCTGCTCGGCGGCCTGGGCCTGGGCCATGAGGGAACCGGCGTAGTTACCAGCGCACTTCGCGGCACCGGTGCCGCCGGGTGCGGCGCGCACGTACTCGGTGGACAGCCACACGCTGACCGGCTTGATGCCGCCGGTGAAGTAGGCGCCCGCCGGGGAGGCGATGACCATGTAGGTGTAGGTCTTGGATGGCTGCACACCCAGGTGGACGTCCCGGGCGATCATCAGCGGGCGCAGGTACAGCGCGGCCTCGCCGCCTGCTGCTGGCACCCACTCGTGGTCGATGGCGACCAGCTGCTTCAGGGACTCGAGGAACAGCTCCTCCGGCAGCGGGGCCATACCCAGGCGCTCGGCGGAACGCGCCATACGCTGGGCGTTCTGCTCCGGGCGGAAGGTGGCGATGCTGCCGTCCGGCTGGCGGTAAGCCTTGATGCCCTCGAAGATGGCCTGGCCGTAGTGGAAGACCATGCTGGCCGGGTCCATGCTCAGCGGACCGTAGGGCTCGACGCGGGCGTTGTGCCAGCCGATCTCCTCGTCGTAGTCGATGAGGACCATGTGGTCGGTGAAGTGGACGCCGAAGCCCGGGCTCTCGAGGACCTTGGCGATATCCGCCGAGGAAGTGCGGTTCTCGTTCGGCGTGACGGTGAAGCTCAGATTGGTGTTTGGTGCGGTGGTGTTCGGTGTGCTTTCGCTCATGGCTACAACCATAGTTCCTCGAAAAATTGTGAGTACAGTTGATGGCGCATTAGTGAGTTTTCGCATTGCGAAAGGATTGATTTTCGATCATGACCACCCAGCCAGGCCAGCCGATCGCGCTGGATCCCGCCCAGACTTATTCCGCCCTGCCGAACCGTGGCACGATGCCGGCGATTGACCTCGTCGCGGAGGTTCCGGCGAACGCGGATGTGGACACGCTCATCGTTCCGGTGTTCCAGGGTGCCAACGGCCTGGAGTTGGCCGCCACGGGTTCTGGCCTGTTGAGCAAGGAGCAGGAGATCACCCTGTGGCGCGTGCTCACCAGCGTGGGTGCGACCGGCAAGCGCGAGGAGCTCACCCCGGTTCCGGGCGAGCTGCTGGCGACCGAGGGAACGGCCCCGGCGACCAAGATCCTGGCGCTGGGCCTGGGCGATATCGACGAATCCACGGACGAGGACATCCGCGAGCTCGCGGGTGTGGCTTCCCGCGCCGCGGGCCTGGGCTCGAAGGTCGTTTCCAGCCTCGGCCTGATTTCCCCGGAGGCCGCGCTCGTCGGTCATGCCCTGGGTGGTTACCGTTTCGCTGGCTTCAAGGGCGCTTCCACCAAGGACACCGCTGGCCAGGATGTTTCCGCTAAGGACGACGACGCCGACGCGTCCGACTCCCCTGCCACCATCACGGTGCTCGCCCGCGAGGCCGACGCCGCCCTGCTGGCCCAGGCGCAGGTTGACGCCGCCGCGGTGGCGCTGGCCCGTGACTTCGTGAACACCCCGGCGAACTTCCTGTACCCGGAGACCTATGCCAACACGATCCGCGAGATCGCTGAGGCCGTGGGGCTGGGCGTCGAAATCCTGGATGAAAAGGAGCTGGAGGAGAAGGGCTACGGCGGCATCGTCGGCGTCGGTAAGGGCAGTGAGCACGCCCCACGCCTGGTGCGTCTGACCCACGAGCCGTCTGCGGATAACGAGGCACCGCAGGTCGCCCTCGTCGGTAAGGGCGTGACCTTCGATACCGGCGGTATCTCCCTGAAGCCGGGTGCGAATATGTGGGACATGATTTCGGACATGGGTGGTTCCGCGGCTGTCGTCGCCACGATGGTGGCTGCCGCCCGCCTGGACCTGCCGATGAAGGTTATCGCCACGATCCCGCTGGCGGAGAACACCCCGAGCTCCACCGCGACCCGCCCAGGTGATGTGCTGCGCCACTACAACGGTCTGACCACCGAGGTGCTGAACACGGACGCCGAGGGCCGCTTGATCCTGGCGGATGCGATGGCGCGCGCCTGCGAGGATGAGCCGGATTACCTCATCGAGACCGCGACCCTGACCGGCGCGCAGATGGTGGCGCTGGGCAACCGCACCCCGGGTGTCATGGGTTCCATCGCCTTCCGCGACAAGGTGGCGGAACTGTCCCAGGAGATCGGCGAGAACGGTTGGGCTATGCCGCTGCCGCCTGAGCTGGGCGAGGCGCTGAAGTCCGATGTGGCTGACCTGCGCAATATCTCCGCCAGCCGCTGGGGTGGCATGTCGGTGGCCGGCCACTACCTGGCTAACTTCGTGACCGAGGGCGTGGAGTGGGTGCACATCGATATCGCTGGCCCGGCGTATAACACCGAGGGCGCGTTCGGCTACACCCCGAAGCGCGGCACGGGCGTGCCGGTGCGCACGATCCTGGCGACCCTGCGCCACCTGGCAGGGACCACCAAGGAGGGCTAAGCCCAAGCCCTGGCCCTCCCCCTCGGCTAGAACTGCCCGGGGCTAGGGTTTCTCCCCCCCGGAGGGCTAGGAGTCCTCTTCCGAGCGGCGCGCCTGTTCCATGCGGGCGCGCCGTTCGCGCTGTTCGAGGCGCTTTTTGATCAGCCGGTCGCGCTCGATGCGGTCGCGCATGCGCTGCGGGTAGCCGGTCTCTTCGGCGAAGTAGAGGGGGATGCCGAGCTTCTTGGCGACCACGTCGATGCCCTTCGGCCCGCCGATCTTGCGGCGCGTCCAGTCGCCGGAGCCATCAACGAGAACGACCGACATCTCGTTGATGAGGGTCTCGGGTTCCACGAACCCTTCCACCCCACCTGCCTGCCCGCCGTGTTGCGCGGACCAGGTGCTCAGGTACTCCAAATCACGGGCGCGGATGGTGTCTCCGGGCGCATGCGGCGGCTTGGTCTGATTCTTGCTGGATCGGCCAAAAAGATTGAACACAACTCACCATTCTAGGCAGTCCGGTTCTCGGTCGGGGTTGGGTGCGTCGAAACTTGCTTGAGAGCGTACAATTGTTGAGTAACTGGTCTTTAAAACTCGACCACAGCTAGTTTTCGCGTTTCAAGAGGAGCTTCAACACCATGGCGCAGTCCGTCGAAATGCCCGAGTTGGGCGAATCGGTCACTGAGGGCACCATCACCCAGTGGCTGAAGAAGGTTGGCGACAAGGTAGAGGTGGATGAGCCTTTGCTCGAGGTGTCCACCGACAAGGTTGATACCGAGATCCCCTCCCCTGTTGCCGGCGTTCTGCTGAAGGTAATGGCCGAAGAGGACGACACGATCGAGGTCGGTTCCGTCATCGCTGAGATCGGCGAGGAGGATGAAGCTCCTTCCTCCGATGACGAGGGCGACGACTCCTCCAACGAGGACGAGGCTGCGGACAGCTCCGATGAGGAGGCTGCTGAGGAGTCCGAGGATGAGTCCTCCGACGATTCCGCTTCCGAGGGTTCCGGTGAGGGCGAGGACGTCACCATGCCGGAGCTCGGCGAGTCCGTCACCGAGGGCACCATCACCCAGTGGCTGAAGTCCGTCGGCGACAAGGTCGAGGTCGACGAGCCACTGCTCGAGGTCTCCACCGACAAGGTCGACACCGAGATCCCATCCCCGGTCGCAGGCACCCTGGTCGAGATCCTCGCTGAGGAGGACGACACCGTCGAGGTCGGCGACGTCATCGCCCGCATCGGCGACGGCGAGGCTAAGCCGGCCAAGAAGGAAGAGCCGAAGGCTGAGGAGCCGGAGGAGACCGAGGACGAGGACGTTGAGGATTCCTCCGAGGACACCTCCTCCGATGAATCTTCCGACGATTCCGCTTCCGAGGGTTCCGGTGAGGGCGAGGACGTCACCATGCCGGAGCTCGGCGAGTCCGTCACCGAGGGCACCATCACCCAGTGGCTGAAGTCCGTCGGCGACAAGGTCGAGGTCGACGAGCCACTGCTCGAGGTCTCCACCGACAAGGTCGACACCGAGATCCCATCCCCGGTCGCAGGCACCCTGGTCGAGATCCTCGCTGAGGAGGACGACACCGTCGAGGTCGGCGACGTCATCGCCCGCATCGGCGACGGCGAGGCTAAGCCGGCCAAGAAGGAAGAGCCGAAGAAGGAGAAGTCCGAGGACAAGTCTTCCGAGAAGGCTGAGGCGAAGGACGAGCAGAAGTCTGAGAAGAAGGACGACTCCAAGGACGAGCAGAAGTCCGAGAAGAAGGACTCCGGCAAGGACAAGGCCGCGGCCGCCCGCGAGGCTGCACGCGAGAAGGCTGCGGAGACCACCGCACGCCCGAACGTCGCCGACCGCGGCGAGAAGTCCGGCTCCGCTGGCGAGCCGTCCGGCGATAACCTGCCGTACGTGACCCCGCTGGTCCGCAAGCTGGCCGAGAAGAACAACGTGGACCTCTCCAAGGTCACCGGCACCGGCGTTGGCGGCCGCATCCGCAAGCAGGACGTCCTGGCCGCCGCCGAGGGCGAGAACATCACCACCGGCGCGAAGACCAACCTGCCGGCCGGCCCGCGTGCATCCGCGCACAAGGTCGACCCGAATAAGCAGGAGCTGATCGGCACGACCCAGAAGGTCAACCGCATCCGCGAGATCACGGCACGCACCACCCTGGAGTCCCTGCGCAACTCCGCGCAGCTGACCCAGGTCCACGAGGTCGACATGACCCTCGTCGCCGACCTGCGCGCGAAGTCCAAGAAGGCTTTCCAGGACGCCCACGGCGTGAACCTGACCTTCCTGCCGTTCTTCGCGAAGGCTGCCGTCGAGGCGCTCATCTCCCACCCGAACGTCAACGCGTCCTACAACGCTGAGACCAAGGAGATGACCTACCACGACCGCGTGAACCTGAGCATCGCGGTGGACACCGAGGACGGCCTGCTCTCCCCGGTCATCCACGACGCGCAGGACCTGAGCCTGCCGGAGCTGGCGAAGGCCATCGCAGACATCGCTGACCGCGCACGCAACAAGAAGCTGAAGCCGAACGATCTGGCAGGTGGCACCTTCACCATCACCAACATCGGTTCCGAGGGCGCCCTGACCGACACCCCGATCCTGGTTCCGCCGCAGGCAGCCATGGTCGGCACCGGTGCGATCGTGAAGCGCCCGGTCGTCCTCACCGAGGACGAGAACGAGGCCATCGCTATCCGCGACATGGTCTTCCTGCCGATGACCTACGACCACCAGGTCATCGACGGCGCCGACGCAGGCCGCTTCATGTCCACCCTGCGTGACCGCCTGGAGAAGGGCGACTTCGAGGATGACCTGGAGCTCTAAAGCTCCCGCGCCCCTCACGGTGGCGCTGGCTAAAGGCAGCGCCGCGCGCGGAAGATAGCGCCCGCGGGTAGTTCCCAGCCACTAACGGGACCCGCAGTACTCAGACCCCCGAGCCTCAACGCTTGGGGGTCTTTTGCTGCGCGCTACACTTGGCAAACATGGGCTTTCAAACCGGCAGTATCCGCATGGACTCCACCCCGATCGAGGTCAAGGAGCTCGGCACGGTGGATTATCAGGAGACCTGGCACCGCCAGGCCGAACTCGCCGCCGAGCGCGCCGAGGGGAAAATCAACGACCAGTTGCTGATCCTGGAGCACCCGTCGACGTACACGGCGGGTAAGCGCACGGAGGACAGTGACCGGCCGGATAACGGGCTGCCGGTGGTGGACGTCGACCGTGGCGGCCGCATCACCTGGCACGGGCCGGGCCAGCTGGTCGCCTACCCCATCATCAAACTGGCCGACCCGGTGGACGTGGTGGACTATGTCCGCCGCCTCGAGGAAGCATTGATCCAGACCTGTAAGGATGTCGGCCTGGAGGGCACCGGACGCGTCGAGGGGCGCTCCGGTGTGTGGCTGCCCGCTGGCGTGGTCGGCGGTGAGCTCAAGCCCGCCAGAAAGATCGCGGCGATCGGTATTCGCGTCACCCGCGGGGTGACGATGCACGGGGTGTCCCTGAATTGCGACAACACCATGGAATACTACGGGCACATCGTGCCCTGCGGCATCGCCGATGCCGGGGTGACCACGCTGTCCGCGGAACTCGGCAGGGACGTCACCGTCGAGGAGTGCCGCGAAGCGCTGGAGAAGAACATCGTGGCTGCCCTCAACGGCGAGCTGGCGGTGCACAAGGACTAGCCGCAGCGCTCGCCATGCCGGTGATGTTTGGGCAGGTCAGCCCGCACGCCGAGATTGTTAGCAATCATCGGGTGACCAGCGTAGGGTGGTCTGCATGACTGTCAGCGCTAACGGACGCCGGATGCTTCGCATTGAAGCTAAGAACTCGCAGACCCCCATCGAGGCTAAGCCCCGCTGGATCCGCACCACCGCGAAGATGGGCCCCGAGTATCGGGACATGAAGAACCGCGTGACGGGCATGAGCCTGCACACGGTGTGCCAGGAGGCTGGCTGCCCGAATATCCACGAGTGCTGGGAGGACCGCGAGGCCTCCTTCCTTATCGGCGGCGATACTTGCTCTCGCCGTTGCGACTTCTGCCAGATTAAGTCCGGTAAGCCCACTCCCCTGGACCGCGATGAGCCACGCCGCGTGGCGGAGTCCGTCCGCGAGATGGGCCTGAAGTACGCAACCGTCACGGGCGTGACCCGCGACGACCTGGACGACGAGGGCGCCTGGCTGTACGCCGAGGTCGTCCGCAAGATCCACGAGCTGAACCCGAACACGGGCGTGGAAAACCTCACCCCGGACTTCTCCAATAAGCCGGAGCTGCTGCAGATCGTGTTCGAGTCTCAGCCGGAGGTCTTCGCCCACAACCTGGAGACCGTGCCGCGCATCTTCAAGCGCATCCGCCCGGCCTTCAAGTACGAGCGCTCCCTGGAGGTCATCCGTGCGGCCCACGATTACGGGCTGATCACGAAGTCCAACCTGATCCTGGGCATGGGCGAGACCGAGGAGGAGGTCGTGGAGGCCATGCGTGACCTGCGCGAGGCCGGCACCGATATCCTCACGATTACCCAGTACCTGCGCCCGACCTCCATGCACCACCCGATCGAGCGTTGGGTGCGCCCGGAGGAGTTCGTGGCCCACTCCGAGGCTGCTTATGACATGGGCTTCCCGGCTGTTATGTCCGGCCCGCTGGTTCGTTCCAGCTACCGCTCCGGTCGCCTGTACGCTCAGGCGATGCGCGCCCGTGGCCGCGAGATCCCGGAGAACCTCTCCCACCTCAACGAGAAGCTGGACGGCTCCACCCAGCAGGAGGCCACCAACCTGCTGGACAAGTACGGCGCTTCCGAGGAGACCCCGGTCGCTTACCGCTAGCGCAAGAAGCGTTGAGACGCGCGTAAGGCATCGCACCTTGCGCGCGTTTCTTTCTTTTTCGCTGCATGTTCTATCCTGGAGCACATGGCTAAGGACATCCGCGAGAAGGAAAACAAGAAGGCAGAAAAGGCCGCCAAGCGCGCCGCCCGCAAGGAGCAGCGCGGCCAGTTGTGGCAGGCCTTTAAGCTGCAGCGGCAGCGCGATAAGAAGCTGATCCCGCTGATGCTGGTGGGCTTTTTGGTGCCCGTCGTGCTTCTGCTTCTGCTTTCCACGGTGTTCGGCTGGTGGTGGCTGAACCTCATCGTGGGTATCCTGCTGGGCATCGCCGTGGCGGTGTGGGTGTTCACCCGCCGCCTGCAGAAGGGCGTCTACGAGCAGATCGAGGGCGAGGCCGGCGCTGCCGCCTGGACTTTGAGCAACCTGCGCGACGGCGTCGGTATGAAGTGGATCGTCGAGCCAGGCATCGCGCAGAACACGAACCTGGACGCCGTCCACCGCGTCGTCGGCACCCCGGGCATCGTCCTGGTCGGTGAGGGTGATTCGAAGCGCGTGAAGCAGATGCTCGCCAGCGAGCGGAAGAAGATCGCCCGGATCGCTGGCAGTGCCCCGATCTACGACGTCATCGTCGGCGACGGTGAGGGCGAGGTCCCGGTCCGTAAGCTGCAGAACCACCTGATGCGCCTGCCGCGGAACATTAAGAAGAACGAGGTCGATGCGCTGAACTCCCGCATCGATTCGATTTCCCGCTTGCAGTCCCCCATGGCGAATATGCCGAAGGGCCCGCTGCCGAAGGGTGGCCAGATGGCCGGCATGAACCGCCGCGCCCGCCGTGCTGCACAGCGTGGCAAGAAGTAAAACTTAAGATATTTTGCGCTCAACCGGCCGCACTCTGTGGCCGGTTTTTGTTTGGAGATTTGGGATTAGTTTGTGGACGTAGCCAACATCGGGATCATCATGTTGTTGAACATGCTCGGCGTGCTGACCCCTGGCCCGGACCTGTTTTTGGTGCTGCGGATGGCCACCCGCTCGCGGAAGCATGCCTTCGCGGCGATTGGCGGGATCATCACCGCCCTGGTGTTCTGGTCGACACTGACCGTGATGGGCGCGAGCACGCTGCTGAATAAGAAGCCGTGGATCCTGGATTACCTGCAGATCTTCGGTGGCCTGTGGTTGGGCTATATGGCGTTTAGCCTGCTGCGGCAGGTGCGGGAGTACTACCGGACGCGGGCGGGGGCGAACACGGATCTGGTGATGGGCCCGGGGCTGGGTTCGCCGAGTGCCGCTTATCGCACGGGTATGGCGACGAACCTCTCCAATCCGAAGGCGGTGCTGTACTTTACGGCGATTCTGGCACCGTTTTTGCCGGTGGGCGCGCCGTGGTGGGTGTCTGTGGTGTATGTGGTCACCATCATGGCCTCGGCGGCGATTGTGTTCAGCCTGATCGCGCTGTTCGTCTCGACGCAGCGGGTGCAGTCCCGGCTGCTCTCCGTCTCCCACCTGATCGACCTGGGTGCCGGGCTGTTCTTCGCTGTGTTCTCGGTGACCTTGCTGTACAACGGCCTGACCGGCCTGCTGGGCTAGCGCTTCGGCGCCGGCGATCTCGGTTCGACGTCGCCGGCATCCCCCTGCTGCGGCAGCACTCCGCCGCTTCCCCATTCGGCCGCAGCTGCCCGCCGCTCTCCGTTCTGCGGCAGCGCCCGGCGCTGCCGTTTCCCCGCTTCTCGGGCAGGCTATCGGGTCTTAATGACGCCGGTTTGGGTCACGCGGTCGTGCAGCCCGCGGCCGTCGGTGTCCTGGACAACCGGCGGGAACAAGAATATGGTCAGCAGGATGCGCACCAGCGAGCGCCAGAAGCCGACGCGCTGGGTGGCGTCGTCCAGGCGGGCGACACCGATGCCCATGATCGCGTGGCCCGGGCTCTGGGCGAAGAGCCAGACGGTGACTAGGCGCCAGACGAAGAAGACCATCATGTTCAGCGTGAACACGTCACCGAGTTGGTCCGTGATCGTCGTGATGAACCACGCGATACCCCTGCAGATCAACCAATCGATGAGCAGCGCGAGCATGCGGGGCATCAGCGTCGAGAGCGAGCCGGGCCCCTTCTCGGGCAGGCCGATGGCCTCGCCGGGGTAAGAGCTGAGTTTATTCGGGTCTTCGTTTTGGCCGGGCAGCTGGGGGCCTTCGAGCCAGGAGCGCTTCTGAGTCATGATGGTTTTGAGCCTATCCAAGCGCGGGAGCGGGAACAATTTCCCGCGCCCCTGCTGGGATTATTAGGCTGCCCTGACCCGGCGGGGGTGAGCCTCAACCCGGGACCGGGGTTAGCGGCTGATCACCTTCTTCGTGGTGCGCGGCTTAGTACCCAAGAATTGGCGCTTGAAGTACTCCGAGACGGAGCTGGTCCACTGGCCGGCGCCTGGCTTTACTTGTCGCCCGGTGTTGGCCGCCCCTCCCCGTGCGCCAGGCGCCATGCCGCCGTAGAAGCCGCGACCGCGTTGGTTGTTCTGCGCAACGGCACCCTGCTCGGCGTGCGGTGTGCCCGTGGTCGGAGAGCCGTGGCCGGTGCCGTGCATGCCCATGTGCGGAGCCCCGTTGGGTGTGCCCGGCGCGCCAACGCCGTGCAGCCCGCGGCCCGCCACACCGTTGCGAAGGTTCTCCGGGTGTGCGGCTGGTAGCTCGGGGCGGACGACGGTGGTTCGTGGCGCCCTGCCCTGCCCGGTGGTGGCGGGGGTTCCGTAGCCGTGGTTGCGGCTGCCGGTGCGCTCGCCGGTGGCCTCTGCCCCGCCGAGCCCCGGAGCGTTGCGGAGGGCACTGTGCGCGCCGGTGCCGTGTGGAGCACTGCCTGCCCGTGGCACCGGCGCGTGTCCTGCGTTTGGCCGGTGTGCACCCGTCGTCGGCAGCGCGGGGCGGGCGGGCTTTGCTCCCCTCGCGTTCGGGCTCCCGTTGGCACCGCGTTGGTTGGTTCCAGGCAGTGCGAGGCCCGGCGCGGCTGCGTTGGATGGAGCCCCGCCCGGCATGCCTGCTGTGTGGGCGGGCGTGTTCGCGGGCAGCTGTGTGCCTGCCGGGGCCACGCCCGGACCCGCGGGTGCTGCGGGGTTGGCGCCTGCCGGGGCGACGTGTTGCTGGCTGGCGGGGAGGTGCTCCCCTGCCGCTGGGCTGGTGTTCCCGGCTGCTGGCGCGTTGGCGGCGGCGTTGCCGCGACCTGCATCCGTCACAGCATCGGCGGTCTGGGCCCCTAGCTCCTGAACGTTGTTCGCGGTGGCGGGTGCGACGTTGCCGTTGATGGCCTGGAAAGCCTCGGCTGGGCCGGTGGTGTTGAAGCTGGTGATGTTCACCCCGCCGCCACCGTTGTGTCCGACGACGGGCACCCCGAAGTTATGGACTGGTGGCTTGAGCAGCTCCAGCGAGGGCTGCAGGTGCGTGCTCACGAACCTTGCCATTTCTGCGCCTTCCATAATTTCTCCGGATCCCGGCGCACCGGCATTGGCTGCGGTCACCTTCGCTGCAATTTCCAAAAGCTCCTCCAGGTTCTTCTGACGAACGAGAGGAAACTGAGCTGCCGATTCCGCCATCAACGCTGCGTTTGCCGACACGGTTCGGCTTCTCTTCGCAAAATCCTCGAGCGCGTTGCGCGCTTCATCGAAGGCCCGGCCTTTGTTCCTTGCGCCCAGGCCCGATGAGGTCGCCATCAGTTGTTCCGCAACAGCCTGCAGCTCTGCTGCAGTGCCCCGCCATTTCTCCGCAGCGGCGATCGGCGCAGCATCGGAATCCTGGATCAGCGCAATCATCAACTTCACCGAGTAGAGCGGTTCAACGATAGAGGCCGGATGAAGGTAATTGAGATTCTTAAATGGCTCGGTATCTCGTGGCTGGAAGCAGGAGAAAGAGCCCACCCCGCGCTCATGGGCAGCCATATCAAAGTTGTCGAAGGCCTTGGATGTTGTCTCCTCCTGGTGCTGGAGTGCATCAGCGACACTGCCCAACATCGTTCCGCTCCAGTCGAGATCGTCGTTGAGCTTGGTGATCGCGGTGACTGCATCACCAGGTTGGCCGCTCCAAAATGATGCATGCTGCGTAAACGCACCGCTGAGGGACGGAACTTTGGTGTATCCGCCACCCCATGCCTCTTCCGTTGTGAATCCAGTTTTTGTCTGTGCAGCGGACGCAATAGTGCGCCTTGCTTGATCGATGTCCGCAATTACGGCTTCCATCTTCATTTAGTGTTCCCCCATTACGTTCTGAACTACTTGCCAATAAAGTGCGTTAACCGTGCAGTCTGCGTACTGCGACTCCATATGGTCGACCCCCGTCGCCACATAGACCCGATTTTCATCGCGGAGCTTTGGTCCCCTTGCGAGGCACGACACTGTCGGAGAGCCGTTAGGCACCCGGACGTACTCAGCAGATGACGGCAGCTCATATTCCGTGTCGATCTCAACTCGTTCTAGGTGTCCGGGCGGAGTCCCCAACGACACATCGACGGCATCGAGATTCGCTAGGTTTTCGACGTCGCGGTTCCCGAAATTGCAGCCGTAACGGAACTCGTAGTTACTCTCGAGCGTCTTGCTCGGCAGGTACCCCAGCTCGGCCATGCGCTCGCGCACCACCGGGCCGCAAATATCCGGCAAGCCCACGAAGTCCCCCTTCACCTGCCCCTGCTTCAACTTTGGGATGTCCACCGGCTCACCCACGAAGCGCTGCGATTCCCACACCACATGCTCCCGGCGGCCGTAGGGCTCCTTCTCGAACCAGATGCCGTCGAAGCCCTCCGGCCTGGGCCAAGAAAGATCCATCCCACCGTTATTAGACAACCGCTCGCCCAGTTCGGTTCCCACGTAGTTCCCGGCGTCCACGATCGGCATCACCCCCGCAGCCTCCCGCTGCAGCTCGCCACCCGTGCCGGGCGCGAAACCCATCACCCCCGCCAACCCCAGAACCGTGGCGATCACCACCACAGCCCGCATGATCCCACTTGGGGATCGGGTGGATTTGCGGGGGTTGACGTCGTTAAAAAAGCTGGTCACAGTACCCCCTCGAAAACAATGACTTCCCACCCCACCCCGCAACCGGTGCCCCCTGCTGCGGAAACGAGGTAAAAGAAACAGTAACCCAGCGACCACCGGTGCGGACGGGAAAAACGGAAAGTTCACCCCCGCGCCCTCCCCGAGGGCAATACTCCGGATAACGGCAGGTAAAATGTGACCCCAGCAACCCCCACAAACACGACTACGAAGAGCGGAGTTTAGCGTGGCATTTGAAACACCCGAAGAGGTCGTGAAGTTCATCAAGGACGAGGACGTGGAGTTCGTCGACATCCGCTTCACGGACGTCCCTGGCACCGAACAGCACTTCAGCATCCCGGCAGAGGCTTTCGACGAGGACGCCATCGAGGAAGGCCTGGCCTTCGACGGTTCCTCCATCCGCGGATTCACCACCATCGACGAGTCCGACATGAACCTCCTGCCGGACCTGTCCACCGCGAAGATCGACCCCTTCCGCGAGGCGAAGACGCTGAACATCAAGTTCTTCGTCCACGACCCGTTCACCCGCGAGCCGTTCAGCCGCGACCCGCGCAATGTGGCGCGTAAGGCGGAGCAGTACCTGGCGTCCACCGGTATTGCGGATACCTGCTTCTTCGGCGCGGAGGCGGAGTTCTACCTCTTCGACTCTGTGCGCTACCGCGTGGAGGGTCACGAGGCGTTCTACAGCATGGATTCCGACTCTGGCTGGTGGAACCGCGACCAGGAATTCGACCTGGATGGCTCCCGCAACCTGGGTTACAAGACCCGCCCGAAGGGTGGCTACTTCCCGGTCGCGCCGTACGACCGCTACCAGGACCTGCGCGACGAGATGAGCAAGGAGCTCATGAAGGCCGGCTTCACCCTGGAGCGCCTGCACCACGAGGTGGGCTCCGGCGGGCAGCAGGAGATCAACTACAAGTTCGACACGCTGCTGGCCGCGGCGGATGATATCCAGACCTTCAAGTACATCATCCGCAACGTGGCGTGGCGCAACGGTAAGTCCGCGACCTTCATGCCGAAGCCGCTGGCCGGCGATAATGGTTCGGGTATGCACGCGCACCAGTCCCTGTGGAAGGACGGCGAGCCGCTGTTCCACGACGAGAACGGTTACGCAGGGCTTTCGGATACCGCCCGCTACTACATCGGCGGCATCCTGGAGCACGCTGGCGCGGTGCTCGCTTTTACGAACCCGACTCTGAACTCCTACCACCGCCTGGTGCCGGGCTTCGAGGCGCCGATCAACCTGGTGTACTCGCAGCGCAACCGTTCCGCGGCGGTGCGTATCCCGATCACGGGCTCGAACCCGAAGGCGAAGCGTATTGAGTTCCGTGCGCCGGACCCGAGCGGTAACCCGTACCTGGGCTTTGCCGCGATGATGCTGGCTGGCCTGGATGGCATCAAGAACCGCATCGAGCCGCACGAACCGGTGGATAAGGACCTCTACGAGCTGCCGCCGGAGGAGGCCAAGAGCATCCCGCAGGCGCCGACCTCCCTGGAGGGCGCGCTGAAGGCCCTGGAGGATGATAACGAGTTCCTCACCGAGGGTGGCGTGTTCACCGACGACCTGATCGACACTTACATCCGCTACAAGGTGGATAACGAGATCATGCCGTCTCGCCTGCGCCCGACTCCGCTGGAGTTCGAGATGTACTACGACTGCTAGTTGCTGTTTAGCGAGTGAGGGCCCGGGAGCTGTTAGTTGCTTCCGGGCCTTTTGCTGTGCAGTTTTTCTACTGTGCAGGTGTTCTGCTTCTGGCTAGTGGCGTTCCGCCAGCTCCGCGAAGATTGCCGTGTTGAAGTTGAACGCCTTCTCCGCTTCCATCAGCAGGGTCGCGCGCTGATCATTATTCAGCGCCAGACCATCCACCCGCTCGCGGTATCCGTTGCGGTACGGCGGGATCTTTCCGATCGCGCTGAAGTCGTAGAAGTTCAGCGCCCCAGCCGGAATCCCGTAGTGGGAGCGCAGCATCGCAGCGATCACCTGCCCGCCGGAAATATCGCCCAGGTAGCGGACATAATGATGCGCCACCACTTCCACAGGTTTACCCGCGATCTCTTCCAACCGCGCCACATAAGCGGCGGTGGCCGGCAAGGCCTGGATCTTCTCACGCCAGTCCTCGCCAATAAGTAGCTTCAGGTCTGCCTCCAGTGCGCCACGTCGCTCAAGCCGCGGGTCCGCTACCGCACCGGCGATCGGGCTGTTGGCTACGCTGCGGGCAGCGTTTTCGAGGGCGTCGTAAACAAACCACAGCTGGCCGGCAAGATCGGCCGCAGCGGCTTCGGTGAGCTGCCCACTGAGCAGGCGCTGCATGAAGGAGGAGTTTTCCGCTCTCTCGTGGACCTCTGCGGTCGCGTCACGCAATGCAGCAGACAGTGGTTTATCGATGGTGGTGGTCATGGTTCTGCTCCAGGATGTAATCGGAATTATTGGAATGAAAATTAAGGGTAGCCACACCTTAGTTTGGCAGGCGTCGGGTGTTCTGATTTGCGAGAAAGTATCTTCAACACCGCTGCCTCCTATTCCTAAGGTGTGGCAACCCTCGTTATTGACGGGGCGGTGCCAACCGTCCGCCGCTATCACGCGGCCCGTCGTTGTGGCTCTAAACTTTCAGCGTTGTGCCTGAGTATTTAACGGCTCGGCAATTAGCGCTGGAAGAAAGAACGAATGTTGTCGAGAGCACCAGACTTCACGACTGCCTGCCACAGGATGCCGAACATCCCGCCGATGGCTACAGCTCCGAGGAAGTAGTTCCAGAAGTTCTTGAACTTCGAGATGGCGGAGGACCCGGTGTCCTTGTCACCCTGGCCGTCCTTATCCTTATCCGGCTTCGGGGTCTCGGTCTCGGTTGGATTCTTCGGCTTCTCCGGCGCAGGCGGGGTCGGGGTCTCCGGCCCCTTCGGGTTCTCCGGCTCGGTCGGCTTCGGGGCCTCCGGGGTCGGGGTCTCCGGCCCCTTCGGGTTCTCCGGGGTCGTGGTCTCCGGGGTCGTGGTCTCCGGGGTCGTGGTCTCCGGGGTCTCCGGCTCCTTCTTCTCGCAGGAGACCTTGAGGGTCACCTTCGCCCCATCCACCTCTGGGTTGTAGTTGGGGCCATACATACCCATGAACAGGAAGTCGACGCCCTCGACAGCACCAGCTTCATCCGTGCCCGGCTGGGGCACATAGGTCACGTCGCTCGCATCGAGGGTGAGGGTGTCACCCTCCTTCTTCCACTGCGCCTTACCGTGACCAAAGGCACCCTCACCGGTGCGCTTGTTTTCCTCAGTGCGGTCGTCTGCGGTGTATTCGTGCATGGCCTTACCTTCGACGAAGTAGGCCTCGTACTCGGAACCGAGCTGGGCCTTGTCCCCGTCGGTCTGGACGAATGGGTTGATCATCTTCGAGTACAGTGCGCCGTGGTGACCAGTGAAGGTGACTGAGGAATCCTTGGCTCTGATCTTCGAGGCGGTGACGTTACCGTTCTCGTCTACCGTCACCGTGGAGGTTGCCGGGTCGACGTCGAAACCGAAGGTGAAGTCCTTGGCGTTCGGTTCCCCGTTTTCGGCCACCGGGCCGGCGGTCTCCCAGGTCCCCTGGGCGATACGGCCCTTGATGTATTTACGCCAGGACTGCTTGACGCCCCAGTCGAAGGAGCCGGATTCAATGGTGCAGGTTTCTGCTTCTGCCGCGGACGCCTGCGGCACGGTGATCGCGGTAGCTGCGATAGCGGTCACCAGGATTCTTTTAAGCATGGAATTCCTCCAGTTGATGTGAGAAAAGTGAATTGATGGTGGACGTGGCACGTTGTGGCTGCACCAGCAGCCCGTTGACGGAGATCGGCCACCCGTACACCTCGGACAAGGTGTGATCGGTGAAAACCTCCGCCACACGCCCTTGAGCTGCTAACCCCCCACATGAGACGCACACAATGTGATCGCAATATGAGGCTGCCGCGTTCAGGTCGTGGAGTACGACGAGTGCGGCGACTCCGGCTTCCCGGGCGAGGGATTTCACGGTCCCCAGGAGCTGTTCTTGGTGACGGATGTCGAGGGCCGCGGTCGGCTCATCCAAGAGAACAATCGGCGTGTTTTGGGCAAGCACGCGGGCAAACGCCACCCGCGCACGTTCCCCACCGGACAAGGTGCTGATGTCACGTCCCGCGAGGTGGGCGACGTCCGCGGCCTCCAGGGCGGCGTCGATGAGCTGCTCGTCAAGGTCCGCATGCGGGGTTCCGCGCCAGGGGCGGCGCCCCATGGCGACGACGTCGCGGACCAGGAACTCGAAGGACACCGCGACGTCCTGGAGCATCACCGCACGTGTCCGGGCGAGGTCCAGGGGTGGGGCCTTCGGTGACAGTCCGCCGACGCTGATCTCGCCGGTGTAGTCCATGTCCCCCGCCACCGCGGCGAGCACCGTGGACTTGCCGGCACCGTTCGGGCCGATCAGCCCAGTGACTTCACCTGGCTTGGCAGTAAAGGATACGGAGTCGACAAGGGTGCGCTCCCCGACTGTGACGGTGAGGTTGTCAACGCTGAGCATCAGTGCACCCCTTTCCGCATCATGCGACGCAAAAGAATGAAGAATGTTGGTCCGCCAACCAGGGCGGTGAAAATGCCGATCGGCAGGTCCGCGAAGGGAATCAGGGTTCGTGCTGCCACGTCCGCGAATCCGATGAGCACCGCGCCACCCAGGGCAGAGGCCGGGATGAGGATGCTGTTTTCCGGCCCAACGATGCTGCGCAGTAGGTGGGGAACGATGAGGCCGACGAAGCCGATGAGGCCGGCGAAGGCCACCGCCGCGGCGGTGAGCACCGCGGAGGCAATGATCGCCACGATGCGTAGCACGGGAACGTTCACACCGGTGTGCGCTGCGGCGCGTTCGCCGAGCGCGAGAATGTCCAGCTGTTTACCCAGGCGCAGGGCCACGGCGATGCCGAGGATCACGACGGGTAGAACCACCCAGACGTGCTTCCACTGCGAGCCGTTGAAGGAACCCATCTGCCAGAAGATGATCGCTTCGCGGTTCGCGGTCGGTGCGAGGTACACCATGAAGGCGATCACGGCATTGCACACCGCGTTGATGGCGATGCCGGTGAGGATCAGGTGGACCACCGTCACACGCCCGTTGTGACGAGCGAATTGGTAGATGATGAAGGTCACCACGAGCGCGCTGACGAAGGCGAGTGCTGGAACGGTGAAGGTTCCCAGGAAGGAGATGTTGAAGACGATCGCCACCGCGGCACCCACACCTGCGCCGGAGGTCACTCCGATGATGGAGGGTTCCGCTAGTGGGTTGGCGAAGATCGCCTGCATCAGCGTTCCCGCAACTCCCAGGGCGGCGCCCACGAGGAGCCCCAGCACCAGGCGTGGCAGGCGAATGTTCCAGACCACGCTGGCGGTGAGGGACTCCTGGCCGGGGCCAAGGGTCAGGATGGGTACCAGGTCACGGATCGTGATGTAGTACTGCCCGAGGATGATCGAGACCAGTGCGGCCAGGATGGCGAGCACCCCTAGACCCACGAATACCCATCTGCGCTGTGCGCGGCGGCGGGCGAAGATCTCGCTAGGCGTTGTTTGGGTCATAGACAGCCTTTGCGAGCTTGACCAGCGTCTGGCCGGTCATGGGGCCGAAGGCCAGCGACTGGCCGTCGGGGATCGTAACGATTCTTTGCTTCTGACCAGCGATGGTCTGCTTGACGCCGGGGCGTTCCAGCAGGCCGTCGATGCCGCCGGTGGACTTCAGGCCATCGGTCATCATGATGATGACCTCCGGGTTGATGCGGGCAAGTGCTTCGGCGTTGGCAGGCTCGGCGTAGGAGAGTTTGTGCTCTGCTGCGAGGTCCACCCCACCGATGCCTTCGATGAGGTCCTCGGCGCCGGTGCCTTCACCCATGATGAAGAACACGCCACCGTTGCCGCGGGCGTAGAGGAAGGCCATGCGCATCGGGTCCTCGGGAACGATGTTTTTGATGGCTTCCTTCGCCTCGTCGATTTCCTCGATGGAGCGCTCGGCCAGGGTTTGTGCCTCATCCGACAACCCCACGGTCTCGCCCAGGGTGGTGATGTCCTCCCCCACCGAGTCGATTGTGCGCTGTGGCTCCATGACGACGGTGGTCACGCCCGCATCCCGGATCTGGTCGATCGCGTCGCGAGGTCCGATGGAGTGGTCAACGATGACGAGGGTCGGCTTGAGCTCCAGGACTGCCTCGACGTTGATGTTGTGGCCGCCTTCGGTCACGACCGGAAGGTCGGCCAGGTTTGGTTCCGTGGAAGAGACGGTGCGGCCCACGATGTTGTCCGCCAGGCCCAAGCCGGTCAGTGTCTTGGTGTACGTCCCGTAGATGTCCAGCGCGAGGATCCGGGAGGTGTCGTCGACGGTGACGTCGTAGCCATCGGCGTCGGTGAGCTCGACGGGGAGGGCTGGCTGTGCGTTATCAGTCACCGGCTCGATGTCGGCGAAGTCGCTGACCTCGGTGACCCCTTCGAAGGAGCGGGGGTCGGAGAGGTTTTCGGGGTCCGGGAGTTGGTCGGTGTAGCTGCCCTGCACCCCGCAGGCGGTGAGTCCCACGACGCACAACAGTGGGACGAGTAAACGTAGAAGGAGTTTCACGACAATCTTTCTAGGAGTTGTTCATGATGAGTCGGCTCGTGGAGCCACCGGCGATGACCAGCGCGGCGATGAACAGGAGGAGGTAGGTGGCTGGGTCGTCTGCCGTGCTGCCGTTCGGGCCGTTAGCGGACTTGATCTTGAACTTCTTCGAGCCGTCTTCGTAGCCCTGCTCGGAGTCGCCGGCGAGCGCTTCTTCGATGGCTGCGTCGTTGACGCCACCGCCGCTCGCGGAAGCGAAGTCACCGCCGCCTGCTCCCCCGCTGGCGCCGCCACCGGCGACGTCGCCGCAGTCAGCGTTGCCGCCGAGGGTTGCGCGGAAGCTCAGTGGGTCCAGCTGGGTGCCGGGCTCGTAGAACTCGGCGAAGGCCTTGGATCCCACGTCGGAGAGGGAGACGGAGGCTTCACCGGAGGCAGAATCGGCGCCGACGTTGAGGGAGCTGAAGTTCAGGTTGGCGATGACGGTGCGGCCAAAGTTCTTCTTCTGGCCCTCCATGTTGGAGGAGCGAACGTCGGCGATCAGCTTGCCGGTCTTGCCGTTGAAGGTGATCTCCAGATTGGCGATGTTCAGGTCGAGCTTGCCGTGGTGGCCGTGGAATTGGATGCTTCCGCCGTAGCGGATGGAGCCTGCGCCGTCCTTGACTGCACCGGAGTTACCGGAGAACTGGAAGCGGCCGTTGTTGTAGCCAACGCCCGAGAGCTGCCACTTGCCCTGTGCGATGGAGCCGGTGATGTAGGACTGGAAGGACTTCTTCACGCCCCACTGCGCGGTGGCTTGGGTGACGCCGGTGGCCTGGCAGGATGCGTCGCTGCCGCCGGACGCGCCCCCGGAGGACGTACCGCCCGCGCTGGTAGCCCCGAAGCCCGAGCCCCCGGCGGTGGAGGCCCCTGCGCCGGCGCCGGTCCCGCCGGTTCCCGAGGTGCCGAAGTCTGTGCCAGAGTCGGAAGCGCCGGAGTCGGAGGTGAAGTTACCGGACGGTGAACCCCCGGAGTTCGAGTTTCCGGTGCCGGAGTTGGAGTTCCCGCGGTTGCGGAAGGATTCCAGCTCATCCAGGAATGCCTGGGTGTTGCCCATGAAGGTGGTGATGCCGTTCATGGTGTCGTTGGTCTCGGAGAGGATGTCCATGGCTTCCTTGTTGAAGCCGGTGAAGTTGCCCGAGATGGAGTTCAGCTGGCGCTGCGAGCCCGATCCGCCGCCAGCGGAACCGCCACCTGCGCAGGAGCCGTCCAGCGCGATGGTTCCCGAGGATGGGTCGAGGGCCTCGCCCTGGTTGTAGAAGCCGGTGAAGAGCTTGACTCCGCCGGAGGTCAGGGACGTGGATCCTGCCAGATTGACCTTCTTGGCGCCGGACTTGACGGGCTCCTGAAGGCGGATGGTGGCGATGACCTCGTCGTCGCCCTGGATTCGCTGACCGCGGCTGTAGTTGCTCCGGTTGAGCTCGTAGGACACGTAATCGACGGAGATCTTCGCCTGGTTGCCGGAGGCGGTGACCTTGAAGTCGGACATCGTCATGTCGAGGACGCCGTCGTGCCCCTTGAAGTTCAGGGTGCCCTGGAACGGGACAGTGACGGTGTCGCCGGAGGCCTGTGGCGAGCTGGCCTTGAAGACGAACGCGCCGTTGCCCGTTTCGTTTCCGGTAAAGCCGATGCCGCTAGCACCCCAGCCACCGCGGGCGATTTTTCCCTTGATGTAGCTGCGGAAGGATTGCTTAATTCCCCAGTTCCAGGTGCAGGACGTGTCTGCCTGGGCGACCGGGACGGTGTGGAGAAGTGGTGCTGCGCCGAGTGCGAGAGGGGTGGCGATCATGACGCTGACTGCTGAGCGCCAGAGATTTCGAGTCATGTCAGAAACCTTGTTTTATCCGGTGAATTCTGTAGGCTAGGCTTGCCTTAGTTAGGGAATCCTTCCCTTAAATTGTGTATTTGTCAATAACTGCATTGGAAGAGAGAAAAAGCGTGCACAGCTACCCCCAAACAGATGTCTTCAGAAGCATCTACCCGGATGTGGATCCCGCCCAGAATTTCCCACCTACGCTGGGAGAACGCACTTCCCTAGCGCTTGCTGTGGGCATTTTTATGTTCGGTGGCGTGCGGGGGGATCTGATCATCGCGGGGGCTGGACTGGTGTTTGTGGTGGGCTGCGTATGGGCGCTCTCACGGAAGGCGCCGAGGCGGATTCGCGCTGAGGCGCGCAGCCGCTTCCCCCAGCAACCGTGGGTGGAGCAGCCCAGCCCGCTGGTGCCGGTGGCGTGGTTCGCGCTCGCGGTGGTGGCACTGTTGGCGTGGTGGCTGACCCCTGACAAGTTCTTGGTGTGGAGCGCAGCCGCGGTGGCCATCGTTGCGGCCGTGGTGACATGGTTCCTGCCTGTTATCCAGCGCCGACGCACGGAAGGAGACGAGGAGCTGGACGGGGCATTCTAGGGGCTGAGTTTCGGCTGGACTGGTTGGGCCGGGACTGGCTGGCTGGTCGAGCCGGGTTGGCTGGGCTGGCCAGGGCTGGCTGATGGGGTCGGTTTTGGGCCGTGGCGTGTCACTTTTCGCGCGTTTTCTGGCACTGCACAGCCCAAAAGCGCGCCCCTGCCCGAAGCGGCGCTGATCTCGCCGGCAAAACTCGCCATGTACCCACCCGGGCTACGGGTAGCCTGAACGAAGAAGCGCCATCCTGTGCGGCGGTCATCCTCCCCCGCGTCACTAGTTGGCCTAGCAACAAACAAAATGCCTGAAAGGGACGTTTCTTCGTGGCCTCAATCTTCAAGACAATCTCGTGGCAGGTCTCCCAGCTCGTTGCTGACATTCACTCCGGGAAGATCCAGTTGCCAGACCTGCAGCGGCCTTTCGTCTGGCCATCTGCGAAGGTGCGCGACCTGTTCGACTCGATGTACCGCGGTTACCCGGTCGGAGAGCTGATGTTTTGGGACGTGGCAGCTCAGGACGAATCGCGCGGAGGG
>NZ_KV823564.1 GCF_001815985.1 Corynebacterium sp. HMSC27B11
GCCCCCGCACACAAACAATCGGACACTCTCCGGCGAAACGATGGAAGAAGAGCTCAAGCGTTTGCGCCGCGAAAACCGTGAGCTGAAGCGAGCAAACGGGATTCTTAAGACTGCTTCGGCTTTTTTCGCAGCGGAACTCGACCGACCCACGACCAAATGATCTCTTACATCGACGCGTATAAGGATCAGTTTGGGGTCGAGGCCATCTGCCGAGTCCTTAAACAAGCAGATCGTGGATTCATTACTTCACGCGGCTACCGCAAAGCCACCACACGTGTTCCCAGTGCAAGGACCTTAAGCGATAGCCTTCTCATCCCAGAGATACAGCGTGTGCATGCGCAGAATTTCTCGGTTTACGGTATCCGCAAAATGTGGCACGCGATGAACCGTGAAGGCTTTCATATCGGCCGCGACAAGACTGCACGTCTGATGAAGCTAGCTGGTGTTTCCGGCCGCAGACGTGGACGAACCCCCGTGACAACGACTAGCCCGAAGGCACCGGATCATCGCCCGGACCTAGTGCAGCGAAACTTTCGTGCACAAGCACCAGGAAGGTTGTGGGTTGCCGACATTACTTACGTTCGCACCCTGTCAGGATTCGCCTACACCGCGTTTGTCGTGGATGTCTACAGTCGAAAGATTGTTGGTGTTGCTACACGCTCGACGATGCGCACCGATGCGCTGCCTATGGAGGCCTTGGAGCATGCGTTAACGACTGCAGGGCGAATCCATGGAAACCAGCTGATTCACCACAGTGATCGGGGCAGCCAGTACGTGTCACTGAAGTATTCCACCGCTCTCGCGGATTCAGGAATCCGGCCGAGTGTGGGAACAGTCGGCGATTCTTATGACAATGCTCTAGCTGAGGCCGTCAACGGTCTCTACAAGGCGGAACTGATTCATGCCCAAGGCCCGTGGACGTCGGTCGGAGAAGTCGAACTGGCCACCTTGCGGTGGGTGCATTGGTGGAACACTAAGCGGCTTCACGAAGCTTTGGACTACGCCACCCCACAGGAAGTAGAAACCGAGTACTATCTCACCCAGCCCATCAACACAGGGGCGTAAAAGAAGCGGAACTAAACCCAGGACGCTTCATTCTATAACAACCACCGGATCAAAACCAGTCTAGGCGGTGTGAGTATCACCGCCTACCGAAAACTTCATGTAGCGTGACCCGAAACTGTCCAACAAAATGTCCGCGTCCCCTTTTGCTACTTAACCCACGAATCTGGCACGACTTGGCGCGGAGGAGAGGGCACCTCATCGCCGCTGCATGATCGGACGGGTGAACCGAAATTGCGTGATTTCCGCTTGGCCGAAACTCGCCTGGTGGGGCGACCTTGGCCAAAACTAGGTGGGGGTGTGGTGACACGGAAAATCAAGACCCTATAAACTTGGTCGATGTCCAACGCTGACTGGCGACACAGGCCGTCAGCAACCATGAATACACAGGAGAGTGCACTCGTGAAGAGCTCTGTTGAAAAGCTCAGCGCTACCCGCACCAAGATCACCGTCGAGGTACCCTTCGACGAGCTCAAGCCGGAGTTCGACAAGGCGTATGCCTCCCTGAGCCAGCAGGTCAGCATCCCCGGCTTCCGCAAGGGCAAGGTCCCGGCGAAGATCATCGAGACCCGTCTCGGCCGCGGCGTGGTCCTCGACCAGGTGATCAACGAAATGCTGCCGTCCCGCTACAGCCAGGCTGTCGAGGAGCACGACGTCAAGGCTCTCGGCCAGCCGGAGATCGACATCACCGAGCTGAAGGACGGCGAGTCCGTCACCTTCACCGCCGAGGTCGACGTCCGTCCGGAGATCGAGGTCCCAGACTTCTCCGACATCTCCGTTGAGGTCGACGCCATCAAGGCCGACGACGAGGCCGTCGAGGGCGAGCTGAAGAACCTGCAGGCTCGCTTCGGCACCCTGAAGTCCGTCGACCGCAAGGTCAAGAAGGGCGACTTCGTCTCCATCGACCTGTCCGCCACCGTTGACGGCGAGACCGTGGACGAGGCCACCACCGAGGGCCTGTCCCACGAGGTCGGTAACGACTCCCTCATCGAGGGCCTGGACGACGCCCTGGTCGGCATGAAGGCCGGCGAGGAGTCCACCTTCACCTCCAAGCTGGTTGCCGGCGAGCACGCCGACGAAGAGGCAGAGGTCACCGTCAAGGTCGGCTCCGTCAAGGAGCGCGAGCTGCCGGAGCTGGACGACGACTTCGCACAGCTGGCATCCGAGTTCGACACCCTGGACGAGCTCAAGGACTCCCTGGCAACCCAGGTCGAGGAGCAGCTGAAGAACGGCCAGGCCGGCCAGATCCGCGACAAGGTCCTCGAGGCCGCGCTCGAAAAGGTTGAGGTTCCACTGCCGCAGTCCGTGGTTGACGAGCAGGTGCAGGGCCAGATCCAGCAGCTCATCGGCCAGTTCGGTGGCGACGAGAAGGTCTTCGAGCAGATGCTCGCAGCCCAGGACATCACCCGCGAGAAGTTCGAGGAAGATGCCCGCGAGGCCGCCGAGGGCTCCGTCCGCACCCAGCTGTTCCTGGACGCCCTGGCTGACGTTGAGCAGCCGGAGGTCTCCCAGGAGGAGCTGATGGACCACATCGGCTTCACCGCTGCCCAGTACGGCATGGACCCGAACCAGTTCATCATGCAGCTGCAGCAGGCCGGCCAGATCGGCAGCCTGTTCGCCGACGTCCGCCGCGGCAAGGCTCTGGCGATCAACATCTCCAAGAGCTCCGTGAAGGACTCCGAGGGCAACGAGATCGACCCGAAGCAGTTCTTCGGCACCGAGGAGGAGTCCGAGAAGGCCGAGGAGGCCAAGAAGGACGAGAAGCCGAAGAAGGCCGCTAAGAAGTCTTCCGCGAAGAAGACCACCAAGAAGGCTGCTAAGAAGTCCACGGCGAAGAAGACGACCAAGAAGTCGACCGCCAAGAAGTCCACGGCGAAGAAGACCACCAAGAAGTCGACCGCCAAGAAGACGACCAAGAAGGCCGCAGCGAAGAAGACCACGAAGAAGGCTGCAGCCAAGAAGAGCGAGGACAAATAAGCCTCGCGCACGCTAGCCACCCGGCCTGCCTCGCCTGACTCGGCTCGGTGAGCGCCGGTGGCGTCGTGACACTAAAGCAACGGCTTTGACCGACGGCTTTGACCCAGCACCCCTGGAGGAATACTCCGGGGGTGCTGTGCGCTTAAAGCGAACAGGGGCTTTTCATAGGGCACGACCCGAGGGTTAGTCGCTACTGTGGAAGCCACAAAGAATAAACCAATGAACGAAAAGGGGCACAATGAGCAGTCTTTCGAGCAGCCTCATGTCCGCCGACACGGCTGGGATGAACCTCAACGACTCGGTCTTCGAGCGTCTGCTGCGCGAGCGCATCATCTTCCTGGGTAGCCAGGTCGACGACGAAATCGCGAACAAGCTCTGCGCTCAGATCCTGCTGCTGGCAGCCGAGGACCCGGAGAAGGACATCTCCCTGTACATCAACTCGCCAGGTGGCTCCGTCACCGCGGGTATGGCCATCTTCGACACCATGCAGTACGCGCCCTGCGACATCGCCACCTACGGCATGGGCCTGGCCGCGTCCATGGGCCAGTTCCTGCTCTCCGCGGGCACGAAGGGCAAGCGCTACGCTCTGCCGCACGCCCGCATCATGATGCACCAGCCTTCCGCCGGCGTGGGCGGCACCGCGGCCGACATCGCCATCCAGGCGGAGCAGTTTGCACACACCAAGCGTGAGATGGCGGAGCTGATCGCTGGATTCACCGGCCAGACCGTCGAGCAGATTACGAAGGACTCCGACCGCGACCGCTGGTTCACCGCCGAGCAGGCCAAGGACTACGGATTCGTCGACCACGTCATCAGCTCTGCGAAGGAGAAGTAAAGAATGAAGATGCCAGAATCGCGCTACATCCTGCCATCCTTCGTTGAGCACTCCAGCTACGGGGCGAAGGAATCCAACCCGTACAACAAGCTCTTCGAAGAGCGGATCATCTTCCTGGGCACCCAGGTGGACGACGCCGCGGCCAACGACATCATGGCCCAGCTGCTCGTCCTGGAGGGGCTCGACCCGGACCGCGACATCACGATGTACATCAACTCGCCGGGTGGTTCCTTCACCAGCCTGATGGCCATCTACGACACGATGCAGTACGTCCGCCCGGACGTGCAGACCGTGTGCCTCGGCCAGGCAGCCTCTGCCGCCGCCGTGCTGCTCGCCGCAGGCACCCCGGGTAAGCGCGCCGCGCTGCCGAATGCCCGCGTGCTGATCCACCAGCCGGCCTCCGGTGGTGTGCAGGGGCAGGTCTCCGACCTGGAGATCCAGGCCAACGAGATCGAGCGTATGCGCCAGCTGATGGAGACCACCCTGGCTCGCCACACCGGTAAGTCCGCGGAGCAGATCCGTATCGACACCGACCGCGACAAGATCCTGGACGCCGAGGCCGCTAAGGAATACGGCATCATCGACCAGGTCTTCGAGTACCGGAAGCTCTCCGCTCAGGAGTAGCGGTCGATAGTTTCCGTGGGGCGTGGCCTCACGGTTCCCGCTACCGGGGCTGGTGATCCCAGCCCCTCAAGCCCCGCAGTGTTGCTCAGTCAGCGCAGCGGGGTTTTTGGGTAGTGTTGGATACCCGCCGTAGCACCACCAATTTCTCAGAAAGACTGGTTCTCACAGATGCAAGAAAGCGCAGAGCTGCTGAAGTGCTCGTTTTGCGGCAAGAGCCAAAAACAAGTCCGCAAACTCATCGCCGGCCCCGGGGTCTACATCTGCGATGAATGCATTGAACTCTGCAACGAGATCATCGAGGAAGAGCTGGTAGCCACCAGCGCGCAGGAGCCACAGGGCAAGCTGCCGACCCCGTCCGAGATTTCCGCTTTCCTGGACAAGTACGTCATTGGTCAGGATGAAGCGAAGCGCACCCTCGCGGTGGCTGTCTACAACCACTACAAGCGCATCCAGGTTGAAGAGGCCAACGCGCTGGCCCGCCGCAACGACGACGAGGTCGAGCTCTCTAAGTCCAATATCCTCATGCTGGGGCCCACCGGCTCCGGTAAGACGTACCTGGCGCAATCGCTGGCACGCATGTTGGACGTCCCCTTCGCCATCGCGGACGCGACCTCGCTGACCGAGGCTGGTTACGTGGGCGAGGACGTCGAGAACATCCTGCTGAAGCTGCTGCAGAGCGCCGACTTCGACGTCGAGAAGGCACAGCGCGGCATCATCTACATCGACGAGGTGGACAAGATCGGCCGGAAGTCCGAGAACCCGTCCATCACGCGCGACGTCTCCGGTGAGGGCGTGCAGCAGGCACTGCTGAAGATCCTGGAGGGCACGGTCGCTGCCGTCCCGCCTCAGGGTGGGCGCAAGCACCCGAACCAGGAATTCATCCAGTTCGACACGAAGAACGTGCTCTTCATCGTCGCGGGTGCGTTCGCGGGCCTGGAGAAGGTTATCGAGGATCGCCGCGGCAAGAAGGGTCTGGGCTTCGGCGCGGAGGTCACCTCCAAGAACGACCAGGTCAAGGACCCGTTCCAGTACGTGGAGCCGGAGGACCTGGTGAAGTTCGGGTTGATCCCGGAGGTCATCGGCCGCCTGCCGGTGGTCACCCACGTCGGTCACCTGGACGAGGACGCGCTGGTGCAGGTGCTCACCGAGCCGAAGAACGCCCTGGTGCGCCAGTACCAGCGGCTGTTTGAGATGGATAACGTGCAGCTGGCCTTCGAGGATGGTGCGCTGCGCGAGGTGGCCCGCCAGGCGCTCGCGCGGGAGACCGGTGCGCGCGGGCTGCGCTCCATCATGGAGCGGATCCTGCTGCCGATCATGTACTCCATCCCTGAAGAGGAGGATATCGCCGAGGTGTTGATCACCGAGGCTGCCGCGAAGGGTGAATCCGAGCCGACCCGCCTGACCCACGAGGAGGTCGCCGAGCGGGATAAGCGCTCCGCTTAGGCGGGGCGCAATGGGGGAGCAAGGCGACGAGGGGAGCGCGGTCCACTAGGGGGAGTGAACCGCGCCCCACACTGTGCGCCGCGCGGGGGCGGGCGGTCGGTTGGCGGAGGGTTACTCCTGCCAGAACTCCTCAGAGTCGTAGAGGCTCGCGGCAACCGACTCGCCCACAATCTCGGAGGGGGAGGAGTGGGTATAGGAATTATCCTGTCTGGTCCGCATCGGCGTGGTGAGGAAGGCGACGACGGCGTCGCAGGCAAGTTCGGTGACACCGGACTCGTTGTGCGGCTCGCGGACGTCCATCCCGTAGAGCGCGTAGAAGGTGTTGCGGTGCAGGGTGGCGAAACCGGATAGCCCCAGGATGAGGATGTAGACGTCCTCCGCGGACACCCCGGTGCGGAAGGCACCGAGGTCGTGGCCGCGCAGGAGAGCGCGGTCGATCTGGAGAATGACGGGGGACTGCTCGAGCACGTCGATACGGTTCGGCACGTCCGCTCGGTTGTAGAGGTTCTCCGCGGCGATCAGGCGCATGGAGTCCGGATTGCGCTGCGCCCGAGCGAGCGTTTCGCGCACGAGGCGCCGCACTGCCTGCACCGGGGTAAGGCTGGCGATGTCGTCCTCGAACTTCTTCGGTTCAGCCGGCCAGAGGGTTGCCAGTGCGTAGCGCAGGGCCTCCTCGTAGAGCTCTTGGTTATTGCTCAGCAGGGCGTGCTTGGTGGGGAGGTTACCGGCGCGTTGGATCGCCACCAGCTGGGCCTTCGGGATATCCGTCCCGTATTCCACGGCGATCGGCAGGGCGCACTCCATCGCTCGGGCGTAGTCGACCGGGTCGAGGTCGTACCGGTGCGCCGAGTGAGGAAGATGGCGAGCTGAGTCGTCGGTCATTGTTCCTCTCCAGTCAAAACTTTCTCTCCTCATCGTAATGACTGTTCGCGGGTAGGCTGGGGTCGGAAAGATCAATTGGGGGATATCGCCCCCGGTTGGTGCCCCCGATCCTGATTAAAGGCGGTTTCACTCATGGTTGATAACACTTCGCAGAACACCTCCGATGCCTTGAACGTGGCGGTCACCGGCGCAGCAGGGCAGATCGCGTACTCCCTGCTGTTCCGTCTGGCGGCAGGCGAGATCTCCCCGGGGCGGAAGGTGAACCTCCGCCTCATCGAGATCGAGCCCGCCAAGCGCGCCGCGGAGGGTGTGACCATGGAGCTGAAGGACGCCGCGTTCCCGCTGCTCGGGGACGTCACCGTCCACACCGACGCCCGGGAGGGCTTCCAGGACGCTGACGTCGTCTTCCTGGTCGGTGCGAAGCCGCGCCAGAAGGGGCAGGAGCGCGCGGACCTGCTCGCCGCCAACGGGGCCATCTTCGGCCCGCAAGGTGAGGCGCTGGGCGAGGTCGCCCCGAACGCCCGCGTGCTGGTGGTCGGCAACCCGGCGAACACCAACGCCGCCATTCTCGCCGCCCACGCCAAGGGCATCGCGCCGAACCGTATTACCGCGATGATGCGCCTGGACCACAACCGCGCGCTGTCCCAGGCCGCCGACCGCCTGGACGTCCCGGTCTCCGAGCTCTCGGGCATGGTGGTGTGGGGCAACCACTCGGCCTCCCAGTTCCCGGATGCCACCGCCCTGCGCGCGGGCGGCGAGCCTGTCTTCGAGAAGCTGGGCGCGGAGTGGGTCAGCGAGGAGTTCATCCCGCGCGTGGCCAAGCGTGGTGCTGAGATCATCGAGGTTCGTGGTCACTCCTCTGCAGCTTCCGCGGCGTCCGCTGCCATCGACCACATGCGGGATTGGCTGCTCGGCACCGAGGGCGATGAGTGGGTCTCCGTCGCGCTGCCTTCCGACGGTTCCTACGGTGTTCCGGAGGGACTGGTCTTCGGCTTCCCGTGCCGTAGCGTGAACGGCGAGTGGGAGATCGTCCAGGGCTTGGAGCTGGGTGAGGAGCAGAAGCAGCGCATCGCGCGCACCCAGCAAGAGCTGGAAGAGGAGCTGGCCGCGGTGCGCGAGGCCGGCTTCATCGACTAGCCACACACCGCTGTTCCGGCTGGTGGCTCGGGTTAGCCGACGAGCTGCCAGCCGTGTCCGCCCCGTCTACTACACTGGGATGAGTTCAACAGAATTTGTCCCCGAGTAAGTGATCAGGGTGCGATGACCAGCAATACTCCTGCAACGTCCCAGGGTGTCCAGCGCGGCGAGGATCGTTCGCAGCTGCTGCCCAATCAGTGGAACCCATCCGATGTGGAATCGGAGCTCTACGAAGGCTGGGTTTCGGCCGGCTACTTCAAGGCCGACGCGACGAGCGATAAGCCGCCGTTCTCCATCGTCCTGCCGCCGCCGAACGTCACCGGTCGGCTGCACATGGGCCACGCGCTGGATCACACTCTGATCGACGCGATGTCCCGCCGCCGTCGCATGCAGGGCTACGAGGTCCTGTGGCTGCCGGGCTCCGACCACGCAGGCATCGCCACCCAGACCCGCGTGGAATCCGACCTGAAGAAGCGCGAATCGAAGGACCGCTTTGATTACGGCCGCGAGGAGTTCGTCGAGCGCGTCTGGGAGTGGAAGGACGAATACGGTGGCCTGATCCAGCAGCAGATGCGCGCCATCGGCGACTCGGTGGACTGGTCCCGCGAGCGCTTCACTCTGGACGAGGGGCTGTCCCGCGCCGTCCAGACCATCTTCAAGGCCCTGTTCGACCAGGGCATGATCTACCAGGCCAACCGGATGGTCAACTGGTCGCCGGTGCTGCAGACCGCCATCTCCGACATCGAGGTCAACTACGAGGACGTCGAGGGCGAGCTGGTCAGCCTCCGTTACGGTTCCCTTAACGACGACGAGCCCCACGTCATCGTCGCGACCACCCGTGTGGAAACGATGCTGGGCGACGTGGCCGTCGCGGTGCACCCGGAGGACGAGCGCTACGCCGACCTCGTCGGCACCACGCTGCCGCACCCATTCCTGCCGGACCGCGAGATGGTCATCATCGCGGATGACTACGTGGACCCGGAGTTCGGCACCGGTGCGGTGAAGATCACCCCGGCGCACGACCCGAACGACTTCGCGATGGGGCAGCGCCACGACCTGCCGATGCCGGTGGTGCTCGACGAGACCGGCCACGTGTCCGGCACCGGCACGCAGTTCGACGGCATGGACCGCTTCGAGGCCCGCGAGAAGATCCGCTTGGCCCTCGAGGAGCAGGGCCGCGTCGTGGCCCGCAAGCACCCCTACGTGCACTCCGTCGGCCACTCCGAGCGCTCCGGCGAGCCGATCGAGCCGCGGCTTTCCCTGCAGTGGTGGGTGGACGTGAAGAAGCTGGCGAAGATGTCCGGCGACGCCGTCCGTGAGGGCGATACGACCATCTACCCGGCCTCCCAGGAACCGCGCTGGTTCGACTGGGTGGACAACATGCACGACTGGACCATCTCCCGCCAGTTGTGGTGGGGCCACCGCATCCCAATCTGGTACGGGCCGGAAGGCGAGGTCGTGTGCTGCGGCCCGGATGATGAGCCGCCGACAGGCGAGGGCTGGCGCCAGGACGAGGACGTGCTGGACACCTGGTTCAGCTCCGCTTTGTGGCCGTTCTCCACGATGGGCTGGCCGGAGAACACCCCGGACCTGCAGAAGTTCTACCCGACCTCTGTGCTGGTCACCGGCTACGACATTCTGTTCTTCTGGGTCGCCCGCATGATGATGTTCGCCACCTTCGCGGACACTCTCGAGGGCTCCCCGCTGCACGGTAAGGCCAATGGCGAGGACCCGGCTGCTCGTGATGGGCGCCCGCAGGTGCCTTTCAAGGATGTCTTCCTCCACGGCCTCGTCCGCGACGAGCACGGCCGCAAGATGTCCAAGTCCCTGGGCAACGGCATCGATCCGATGGACTGGGTGCGCGATTACGGCGCTGACGCGCTGCGCTTCACCCTGGCTCGTGGTGCCAACCCTGGTGCGGACCTGCCGGTTGGCGAACACTCCGCGCAGTCTTCCCGTAACTTCGCGACGAAGCTATACAACGCCACCAAGTTCGCGCTCATGAACGGCGCTCAGATCGGCGAGCTGCCACCGCGCGAGGAGCTGACCGATGCGGACCGCTGGATTCTCGACCGGCTGGAGGCCACCCGCGCCCTCGTCGACGATGCCCTGGAGCGCTACGAGTTCTCCCTGGCTAACGAGAACCTCTACAAGTTCGCCTGGGGCGAGTTCTGCGATTGGTACCTCGAGATCGCGAAGGTACAGATCCCGCGCGATTGGGATTCCGCCACCGAGGAGGAGTACGCCCGCGGCGTGAATACCCAGGTGGTGCTTGGCCGCGTCCTCGACGCGGTGCTGCGCCTGCTGCACCCGGCGATGCCTTTCGTCACGGAGACCCTGTGGACCGCCCTGACCAAGGACGTCGAGGGCTACCCGGAGTCCCTGGTCATCGCCGAGTGGCCGGACCAGTCCATGACCAACAATGGCGCTGAGCCGGACGAGCTGGCCGCCCGCCGCATGGCGGACCTGGAGAAGCTCGTCACCGAGCTGCGCCGCTTCCGCGCCGACCAGGGCGTCAAGCCCAAGCAGCGCGTCCCGGGCCGCCTGGACTTCGCGGCCGTGGACCTCGAGGAGGAAGAGGCAGCCATCCGCTCCCTGGCACGCCTCGAGGATCCGGGCGATGACTGGGAGACCACCGCCTCCATCGAGCTGCGCCTCAGCCAGGCCACGATCACCGTGGAGCTGGACACCTCCGACGCGGTGGATATTGAGGCCGAGCGCAAGCGCCTGGAGAAGGATCTCGCCAACGCACAGAAGGAGCTGGATAACGCGGCGAAGAAGCTCAGCAACGAGAACTTCCTGAACAAGGCTCCGGAGCACGTCGTGGCGGATATTAAGGAACGCCAGGTCGTGGCCCAGGAGGAGTTTGACCGCATCACCCGCCGTCTGGAGGGGCTGCCAAAGAAATGACCGATTCGACGGATCGTGACTTGAACACCGCGCCGGGCGAGGACCAGGGCCAAGGCCAGGCCGGGGACACCGGTGCCGTTGAGCTGACCGGCCAGGAGGAGGCCGTTGCCGGGTCCGCCGTCGGGGGAGTGCGCCTCGACGAGCACGGCTTGGCGCTTCCTATCGACGCGGCCGGTGCGAAGCCGGGCGAGGATGACGGCCAGCTGAGCGGCGACGACGCCCTGCCGCCGCGGCCCATCACCGAGGAGGATCTGGCGGACCTCGCCGCCGTCGAGGCCGAGCTGAATCAGCGCTGGCCGGAGACGAAGATCGACCCCTCCCTGGAACGCATCGAGATGCTCATGGACCTGCTGGGCAACCCGGAGCGCTCCTTTGCCACCATCCAGGTCGCTGGCACCAACGGCAAGACCTCCGTGGTGCGGATGATCGAGTCCTTGCTGCGGGCATTCCATCGTCGCACAGGGCGAACGACCTCCCCGCACCTGCAGCTGGTCACCGAGCGTATCGCCGTTGACGGCGAGCCGATCCACCCGCAGGATTACATCCGCATGTGGCGGGAGATCCAGCCGATGGTGGAGATGGTGGATGCGAAGTCCACCGCCGAGGGCGGCCCGCAGATGAGCAAGTTTGAGGTGCTGGTCGCGCTCGCGTACAGCGCTTTTGCGGACGCTCCGGTGGACGTAGCCGTCATCGAAACCGGCATGGGCGGAACTTGGGATGCGACGAATGTCGTGAACTCCGACGTTTCCGTGATTACGCCCATCGGCATGGACCACACGGACTTCCTCGGCGATACCCTCACCGAGATCGCTGGCGAGAAGGCAGGCATCATCAAGTCCCGCTGGGATCGCGAGGATCTGCTCACTCCGCCGGAAAATATCGCGATCATCTCCGAGCAGGAGCCCGAGGCGATGCGCGTGCTGCTGGAGCGTGCGGTCGAGGTCGACGCCGCGGTCGCTCGCGCCGGAGCCGAGTTCGGCGCCGTGGAATCCACCGTCGCAGTCGGTGGCCAGCGTCTGACGATCAAGGGACTGGCCGGGACCTACGACGACATCTTCCTGCCGCTGTCCGGCGAACACCAGGCCCGCAATGCCGCCACCGCCCTGGCCGCGGTGGAGGCCTTCTTCGGAGCTGGCGGCGACCGCCAGCTGGACGTCGATAAGGTGCGCGAGGGCTTCGCTACCGTGACATCTCCCGGCCGGTTGGAGCGTGTGCGCGCCACCCCGAGCGTGTTCATCGACGCCTCCCACAACCCGCACGGTGCGGCAGCCTTGGCCAAGGCCGTGGACCGGGACTTCGACTTCCGCCGCCTCATCGGCGTGGTTGCGGTCCTGGGGGACAAGGACGCCCGCGGCATCCTCGCCGCGCTCGAGCCTGTCCTCGACGACGTCGTCATCACGGAGGTGCAGTCCCCGCGCGCGCTGCCGGTGGACGTGCTCGCCGAGTATGCCCGGGATGCCTTCGGGGAGGAGCGGGTCCACGTCGCCGAGCAGCTCCCGACTGCGGTGGAGACCGCCATCCAGTTGGCTGAGGACGATAGCGATGGCATGCTGGCCGGGGCCGGAGTGCTGGTCACCGGCTCGGTGGTCACCGCAGGTGAGGCGCGAACGCTGTTCGCCAAGAAGCCCGAGTAGAACGCTCGAGTACACAGGAGGAGTGGAAGCAGATGGCGCGCAAGCCGGCTGAAGAACTGGAGATGGGCCCCCTCGGTCCCGGGCATGCCCCAGCTAATGACCCGATGAAGGGCATTCGCGGAGTCATGGCGGGCACCCTGGTCCTGGAGGGGATCGTCATGTTGCTGGGGCTGACCGTGGTCGGCCGCGTGGATTCGGGGCTGGGTCCTGTCTGGTTGCAGTTCGGCTACGTCCTGGCCGTGGCGGTGCTGATGTTTGCGGCGGGCTTCATGCAGAAGGCTCCGGCGGCGGACAAGATCAACTGGGGTCTGCAGGTCCTGGCTCTGATCGGGGTTTTCGCCAACCTGGTGATCGGTGTGATGGCTCTGATCTTCATCGGCGTGTGGTGGTACATCTACCACCTTCGCAAGGTGGTTCAGGAGCGCATGCGGCGCGGCCTGCTGCCGAGCCAGCACGTCTAACTTGCTCCGCGAGCGCCATTGAGCGTGAAGCCTCCCCACCAGCCCAACGTCGGGCGGGTCGGGGAGGCTTAGGTTTTATGGCGTGTGCAGCGCGGCCCTGCTAGCTCTCGAAGGGGACCTTCGCCAGCTCGCGGCGCAGGATCTTGCCGGTTGCGTTTTTCGGGATGGCATCGACGAACTCCACGGCGCGGATCTTCTTGTATGGGGTCACACGGTCAGCGACCCAGTCCATGAGTTCCTGTGCCCCCAGCTCGAAACCTTCGCGAGTTACGACGAACGCGCGCGGGATCTCTAGGCCATCGCGCTCCGCGCCGGCCTCGCCCTCGGGAACGTCTTCAGGGGTGTCGATATCCACCAGCCGGATTTCTGTGTCTGCCACCGGCTTGCCAACGCTGGAGTGATCGGCGTCGCCATGGAGGTTTAGGGCGACCAGCGGTGAGGCCTCTGTCATGCCCCATCCCTGCACGACCTTTGTATCGAGGCGTTCTTCGACCGCGCGCATAATCGGAGCGTCGATTGGCGCCGCAGAGGAAACCATGAGCTTCGAAGCGGAAAACCATGCCGGGTCGATTTCCGGGCTTTTGGCCATCGCGATGGCCATCGGAGGGGCGATGAACGTGAATTCGATCGCGCGTTCAGCGTGGGCACGCAGGAACTGTTCGATGTCGAACTTCGGCATGGTGAAGATGTGGTGGCGGTGTAGCAGCGGGCCGAGAAGCAGGACCGTCATGCCGTAGATATGGGAGAACGGCAGCACGCTCAGGGTGTTTGTGCGCGCTTCAATTCCGGAACGCTCAATCATTTCCCGGACATGCATCAAGTTGCTGGTGAGGTTCCGGTGGGTCAACTGCACGCCCTTCGGCAACCCGGTGGTGCCGGAAGAGAATGGGACAGCGGTAACCGAGTGAGCTTCGATGGTCACCTCGGAAGCTGGTTTCGGGGCGTCTTGCAGGGCCGCGAGCTCCATGGAGAAGATTTAACGTCGGTGTCGGGGTAGTCCAAACTCGGGTATGGGCTGGTGTAGATCTTGGAGGCCATGCCCGCCTCCTTCAGTGTTATGTGATCTGTGTCTCGCCGATGGTAGTGCTCGTTTTCAAAATTATTTCGCTATTTGCGTTGCGCTAGCGAAAGAGATCAAAAGGCAAGGGGACACAGGGAGGTTCAGGGTGGGCGAGGGGCATAAGGATTCGCTATTCTTAGAGCATGACTGAACGCACTCTCATTCTCATTAAGCCGGACGGCGTTAAGAACGGCCACGTCGGAGAGATCATCTCCCGCATCGAGCGCAAGGGCCTGAAGCTCGTCGAGATGGACCTGCGCACCGCAGACCGCGCAACCGCAGAGAAGCACTACGAGGAGCACAAGGACAAGCCGTTCTTCGGCGAGCTCGTGGACTTCATCACCTCCGCACCGCTGGTCGCCGGCATCGTCGAGGGCGAGTCCGCCATCGCTGCTTGGCGTCAGCTGGCTGGCGGCACCCACCCGGTCGAGGCAGCCACCCCGGGCACCATCCGCGGTGACTTTGCACTGACCGTCGGCGAGAACGTCGTCCACGGCTCCGACTCCCCGGAGTCCGCTGAGCGCGAGATCGCTATCTGGTTCCCGAACCTCTAATACCTTTCACAGCACAACGTCCCGGCAGGCCCATGTGGGTTTGCCGGGACGTTTCCTTGTGCTGCAGGTCAGCGGTGCCGCTACTGGCTCGCTAGATCACCGGCGCCGCGGACGCTGTCCTGGTACGTCTGGCTGGCTTCCTCGGTCAGCGTCAGCCATTGGTCGGTGCTGCCGCGGTGGCGCACCTCGCGGATCCGCACCACCTGCCCGTGCGCATCGGCCTCGTTGAGAGCGGCCTTGACTTCGTGCTCGACAGCCCCGTCCGCGACCAGCTCCGCCACGAGTTCGCTTTCTAGGCGCTGATAGATGCCGGGCACGAGCTCATCGGCATGCATGAAGGCTACGATGGCATCCGGCCCCTCGAAGATCTTGCCGGGCCCCACCGGTGCGGAAACATCGCCTGCATCGCCGAAGAGTTGCGGTGGTGTCGCGTAATGCGTTGGTTGGTGCGCCCCTGAAGTGAAGTACCACGCCATCCCCAGGCCCGTAGCGATCGCCACTGGAACAACAACCACCCATGGTGCCGTGGACTGCGCGATGCTCAGCGCCACGTAGGACGCGGAATAAGGGACAACGAAGCGCAGCACTTCGCGCCAGTTGAACTCGCTCCGCTGCAGCTTCACATCCGGCTTGAGAGGATCGTAATCGTTTCCTCGGTAGCCATGCCGGTTGAAGAACTTCGTATAGCCGAAGACCATCAGCCCCAGCAGGAAGGCGATCGCCACGAATCCCATCCACACGTGTGGGAGGGCGGAACAAGCGATGACGACGAGAGTCCACACAACGCCGAGGGTCCACCCGAGCATCGTGGAAGGTTGATTCTTCCCGTAGTGCTCTCGAAGCTGCTTTTCGCTGATCTGGAACATTCCATCAGCGTAGCAACCTCCCCACACACGACCTCTCGCGATGCCGGCTCCCTCATCGCGGGGGAAGTTATGACAAGATGGGGAACAGGATTTTCCTTCACCATCACCCACAACGACGATGCGGTCAGGTCAGGGCTAATCCATCACACTTAAACATCGTTTGCGAGCACACCCCATTGCCAGGCCTCCTTTGAGGCGCCCGGCCTCGGTGTCGCTCTGGCGCCTGGCTGGCGCAGCGGCCGTCGTTTCCACAGGTCCGCTGCTGTTCTCGATCTTTTTCTTTAGGACGCCGCCAGCTAGCGCGAGAAAAACTTTCAAGGAGAAACGTGGCTTTTACGCCGGAACCAGCGCTGATTGAATCGGCCGGAAAAATTAATACTGAAAGCTTCGGTCGCAGGGTGCGCGTGCACTCGGTGGCCAAGGAACTGGGGATCACCAGCAAGGAGTTCATCGCCGTGCTGGGGGAGTACGGGATCACCGGCAAGGTGCCTTCCTCGACGCTGTCGAACGAGGAGGCCACCGACGTGGTCTCTCGTCTGGCTGGCGGGGGAGGGCTAACCCAGTCTGAGCAGCCAGCGGTGAAGGACGAGGCGGACGCCGCCGAGCCCGCTGCCGACAAGGCCGGGGACACGAAGAGCACTGCCAAGAAGGCGGGAGCCAAGAAGGCCGCTGCCAAGAAGAGCGCGAAGAAGTCCACGGCTAAGAAGGCTGCGACCAAGAAGAGCACCAAGAAGGCCGCTGCCAAGGAGGCGGCACCCGCGCAGGAGCTCCCGGAGCAGGATGCCGCACCTGAGGTGGCTGAGCAGCAGGAACAGCAGAAGCAGGCTGAGCCCAAGAAGGCCTCCCGCACGACTGCCCAAAAGAGTGCCCAAAAGAGTGCACAGAAGGCTAGCAAGAAGGCTGCCGCGAAGAAGACGACCAAGCGCACAGCCAGCAAGAAGGCGGAAGCCAAGAACGCCGAGGCGGAGAACGCACAGCAGCACCAGGCCGCTGAGGCGCCACAATCCCAGGCTGAAGAAGCGGCGTCCACGACCCCGGAGCAGCAGGCTTCTACAAGCGAGGAGGCTCCACAGCCCGCTCGCCGCCGCGTGCGCCGAATCGTGCGCCGCGTGGGCAGCCGCGCCATCCAGCAGGACACCGCAGCGAAAAAGGCGGAGGCCTCGTCCGAGGAGATGGCCGAGAAGCGGGAGCAGCCGAAGAAGGCCGAGCCGAAGAAGGCTGAGCCCAAGAAGAAGGAACAGAAGGCCGAGCAGCGCCCCGCCGAGCTTCAGCCCGCGGCCGAGGAGGAGACCCCGGCCGACCAGCTGCACCCGGGCGAGCGCGAGGAAGCGGACATCGTCGACGAGCCGGTGCGCCTGAAGGGCTCCACCCGCCTGGAATCCAAGCGCCGCTGGCGTGAGGAGAACCGCGAGCGCGGCCGCCACAAGGCCATCAGCCGCTCCGAGTTCCTCGCGCGCCGGGAGTCCGTGCACCGCCAGATGATGGTGCGCGACGCCGAGCGACACGACCACACCGGCCTGACGACCCAGGTGGGCGTCGTAGAAGATGGCCAGCTGGTGGAGCACTTCGTCACCAGCGACACCCAGCAGTCGATGATCGGCAATATCTACCTGGGCCGGGTGCAAAACGTTCTAGCCTCCATGGAGGCGGCCTTCATCGACATCGGCACCGGCCGCAATGCCGTGCTCTACGCCAGCGAGGTCAACTGGCACTCCCCGCACCTGCACTCCAAGTCCCGCCGCATCGACCAGGCGCTGCGCTCTGGCGACCAGGTGATGGTCCAGGTCATCAAGGACCCGGTCGGCCACAAGGGCGCCCGCCTGACCAACCGCATCAGCTTCGCGGGTCGCTACCTCGTGTACTTCCCGGGCGGCACCACCGCGGGTATCTCCCGCAAGCTGCCGGAGGCCGAACGCAAGCGCCTGAAGGAGATTCTGCAGCGCGTCGTGCCGGGGCAGGGCGGAGCGATCATCCGCACCGCCGCAGAAAACGTGGCCGAGGAGCTCATCGAGGAGGACGTCAACCGCCTCCACAAGCAGTGGCTGAACATCGAGAAGACTGAGGCTAAGGAGCGCAAGTCCAAGGGCGCGAAGCCCGTCACGCTCTACGAAGAGCCGAACATGCTGATCACGGTCATCCGCGACCTGTTCAACGAGGACTTCTCCGAGCTGCTCGTCGAGGGCGATAAGTCCTGGCGCATGGTCCGCGATTACATGGGTCGCATGGCCCCGGAGCTGATGGATCGGGTGCACAAGTGGCACCCCGAGCAGCATGCCGACGAGGACGTCTTCGCCGCGCACCGCCTCGACGACCAGCTCGCCAAGGCGCTAAGCAGGAAGGTCTGGCTGCCTTCCGGTGGTCACCTGGTCATCGACCACACCGAGGCGATGACCGTCATCGACGTCAACACCGGCTCCTTCGTGGGGTCCGGCGGCAACCTCGAGGAGACGGTCACCGAGAATAACCTCGAGGCGGCCGAGGAGATCGTGCGCCAGATGCGGCTGCGCGATATCGGCGGCATGATCGTCGTCGACTTCATCGACATGGTGCTGGAGGAGAACCAGGACCTGGTGCTGCGCCGCCTCATCGAGTACTTGGGTCGGGACCGCACCCACCACAAGGTCAGCGAGGTCACCTCGCTGGGCCTGGTGCAGATCACCCGCAAGCGTCTGGGCGCCGGCCTGCTGGAGACTTTCTCCACCACCTGTGAGTGCTGCGACGGCCGTGGCGTGATCGTGCATCCGGACCCAGTCGAGCAGGACTTTAGCGAGGAGCCGGAGCGCCGCCGCCGTTCCTCCCGCGGCAATGGTCGTGGCCGTGACGAGCAGGGCTCGAAGGAGCAGCGCAACAGCCAGGGCGCGCAGCAGCGTCAGGACGGACGCGGAGGCCAGGGGTCCAAGAACCACGGCCGTGACGAGCAGGGCGACCAGCGCCGTGAGAATGTGAAGCGCCACGCGGACAAGGGCTCCAAGTCCAAGGCCTCCCACGGCAAGGGCCGCGAGGACTCCCAGGACCACCGCAACTCCGATGGGCAGGAACGCCGCTCCGGTTCTGAGTCCGCTGCAGAGCGCGGCGGGGAGCAGAAGCAGGAGACGAGGACGTCGCGCCGGGGCGGTCGCCGTTCGGTTCAGCGCCGCACCAGCTCCGCAGCCAAGGACGCCACCGGCCGCGCCGAGCAGGGGTCCGCGGAGAAGAAGCAGCCAGCCGGTCGATCGGGCGATGAGTCCCAGGCCAGCCAGGGGCGCGCTCCGCGTCGGGTGGTTCGTCGCCGCATCGTGCGGCGCACGGCACCTAGCCAGCAGCGTGATGGCTCTGGCCAGCGACGGTCTGCGGCGAATGCGGATGCCCCGGAGCTGAAGATTTCCTCCCGCGAGGACCGTGGCTCTGAGCAGCGGGATGAGCAGAAGAAGTCCGAGCGGGGTTCCCAGGGGGCGCGACGCCGGGGCCGTCGGGTGGTGCGCTCGACGCCGCGTGCTCGCCAGTCGGGTGCGGGTCAGGCTGGTTCGCTCAAGTCTCACGGGGAGCAGGGCGAGCAGCAGCGTTCCGGGCAGAATCGAGGTTCGGCGGGAGATCGTCGCAACGCCGGGGCGCGACGCTCTGGGACCCGGGGTGCGGGGAAGTACGGTGCCAACACCTACGAGGAGGCGGTAACGGAGTTCGAGAACTCGCCACGCCGTCGCCGCCGCACCCGCGGCAATTCCGTGTCGGATCGCCGTCCGCAGCCGGAGGACTTCGGTCAGCAGGCCGAGGCTGGCCAGGCCAAGGATGAGCCCAAGCGGGAGGGCCGGGGCGCCGGGAAGTCCGAGCAGTCGGCGAAGGGTGAATCCCAGGGCAGGGCGCGGGGCCGTCGCCGCCGGGTGGTGCGCAGTAGCCCGCGGCGCTAGCCCCAGGGCAGCGCTCTCCCTTCACGGGTGGGCGCTCAGCCCGCGGTCATGCCTGAGCCACCGTTGCGCGTTCGGCTGCGGGCGGGGAAGGGAGGGGAGCGATCCTGTTTCGCCACATCAGCCTCACCCTTCACAGCCTGGCGGTTTCGCCGGGCGCTACCTGCGATGGGCTGGAAAAAGATTTTGGTTTTCCAGCCCCTGCTGGGTAGTATTGAGCAGTCGCTGTTCATTGCCCCTAACCGGGCCCGGCTTGTTATGCCGAAATGAACACACTTAATTTTGCATATTGTCCAGTCAGGATGCTCGCGTCGCACGTGGGATCGTCGTCGAGAGCTGCCTGAGTCGAAGAGATTTATAAGGGGTAGCCCTACCATGTACGCGATCGTCAAGACCGGCGGCAAGCAGTACAAGGTTGCCGAAGGTGACCTCGTCAAGGTCGAGAAGATCGAGGGTGAGCCAGGTTCCGCCGTGGCTCTCACCCCGGTTCTCGTCGTCGATGGCGCGGATCTGACCTCCGGCGACAAGCTGGAAAACGTCGCCGTGAACGCAGAGATCGTCGAGCACGTTCGTGGCCCGAAGATCCGCGGAATGCACTACAAGAACAAGACCGGTTACAAGCGCCGCTGGGGCCACCGTCAGGCCCTGACCGTGCTGAAGATCACCGGCATCAAGTAATAACCGAGACGCGTCCGTGCTGAGTGCGCGGGTGCTCTTACTTCTTCCCGAGGAGGGAGACTCATGGCAACTAAGAAGGGTGCTTCTAGCTCCAGTAACGGTCGCGACTCCGAGGCAAAGCGTCTCGGTGTTAAGCGCTTCGGCGGCCAGCAGGTCAAGGCGGGCGAGATCCTCATCCGTCAGCGCGGCACCAAGTTCCACCCAGGTGTGAACGTTGGTCGCGGCGGCGATGACACGCTGTTCGCACTGAAGGCTGGCGCCGTCCAGTTCTCCACCAAGCGTAACCGCCGCCTGGTGAACATCGTGGAGGACGAGGCCGTCGAGGCTTAAAGCCCGCGGTTTTCAAACCCCACGAGCACGAAGCTCCCGCACTTTCCGCCCCACCGGGGCGAGGGCGGGAGCTTCTTTGCATTATTCGCTAAAATTTGAATCCGATCGAAGGAAGGACTTACATCCATGTCGCAATTCGTTGACCGGGTCGTTCTGCACCTCAAAGCCGGCGATGGCGGCAATGGCTGTAACTCCGTGCGCCGCGAGAAGTTCATGCCCCTGGGCGGGCCGGACGGTGGCAACGGCGGCCACGGCGGAGACATCATCCTCGAAGTTGACCCCCAGGTGCACACCCTCCTGGACTTCCGCTTCTCCCCGCACGTGCGGGCCGAGCGTGGCAACAACGGCGCCGGCGACGACCGGCACGGCGCTCGTGGTAAGGACCTGACCCTCCACGTCCCGCAGGGAACCGTCGTTATCGACGAAGATGGCGAGGTCCTCGCCGACCTCGTCAGCCCCGGGCAGAAGGTCATCGTCGCCCAGGGCGGCTTCGGTGGGTTGGGCAACGCCTCCCTGGCCTCCAAGACGCGCAAGGCTCCGGGCTTCGCGCTGCTCGGTGAGCCCGGCGAGCAGAAGGACGTCACCCTCGAACTGAAGTCCATGGCCGACGTCGGCCTCGTGGGCTTCCCCTCGGCGGGTAAGTCCTCCCTGATTTCCGTGCTCTCCGCGGCCAAGCCCAAGATCGCGGACTACCCCTTCACCACGCTCGCACCGAACCTCGGCGTGGTCAGCGTGGATCACGATACCTTCACTATCGCCGACGTCCCGGGCCTCATCCCCGGCGCCAGCGAGGGCCGCGGCCTCGGCCTGGACTTCCTCCGCCACATCGAGCGCACCGCCGTCCTGGCGCATGTCGTGGACGCAGCCGCGCTGGAATCCGAGCGCAATCCGCTGGACGATATCCGCGCCCTCGAGCACGAACTGGATAGCTACCAGAGTGAGCTCAGCGCCGATGCGGGCCTGGGCGACCTCCGGGAACGTCCCCGCGTCATCATCCTGAACAAGATGGACGTCCCGGACGCCGAGGACATGGCGGACCTGCAGGAAGAGGAGTTGAAGAAGTTCGGCTGGCCGATCTTCCGCATCTCCACGGTCGCGCGCACCGGGCTCAACGAGCTGCGGTTTGCCCTGATGGACATCGTCCGGGAGCACCGCAAGAAGGTCGAGGACACCCCAGCGCCACAGCAGGTCATCCGCCCGCAGTCGGTGGGGCCGAAGCGCAAGGGCCGCTTCGCGGACTTCGAGGTCCACGAGGATAAGCAGAACCCGGGCGCGTTCATCGTCACCGGGCACAAGATCGACCGCTGGATCCTGCAGACCGACTTCGAGAACGACGAGGCCATCGGCTTCCTCGCTGACCGCCTGGCCAAGGCAGGCGTCGAGGAAGCCCTGTGGCAGGCCGGTGCCGTGGACGGTTCCGATGTCACCATCGGCGGGATCACCTTCGAGTGGGATCCGCAGACCGTGGCGGGCGTGGACCAGACCCCAGCGTACGGCCGCGGCAAGGACCGCCGACTGGAGCAGACGGACCGCGTGACCGCAGAGCAGCGTAAGCGTGCCTCCCAGGCACGACGCGGCCTGATCGACGAATATGATTACGGCGACGGCGAGGTCGCGGACACCGAGCGCTGGCAGGGTTAGCGCGACGTTGAGTAGCGAATTAGATAACGTTTAGATAACTCAAAAGCCTCAGAATTCATAAGTAATTTGGCATACTGGTGGGCATGTCTGCAGCGAGCAACGAAAATTCAATGCCCACACAGCAGCTAGATGCCACCACGATGCCGGAACCCGGCACCGTGCGTCACCGCATCGCCAATGCCAAGCGGCTGGTGGTGAAAATTGGATCCTCGTCCCTCACCGACGAGTCCGGCCGCGTGGACCCCGCCCGCATCGACACCATCGCCGATGCTCTGGAAGCCCGCATGTCGGATGACACGGACCTCATCGTCGTCTCCTCCGGTGCAGTGGCCTCGGGCATGGACCCGCTGGGCCTGCGCCAGCGCCCCAGCGACCTGGCCACCAAGCAGGCGGCCGCCTCGGTGGGCCAGGTGCTGCTCGCCCAGGAGTGGGGGAGGAGCTTCGCCCGCTATGGCCGCACCATCGGCCAGGTGCTTCTGACCGCCGCCGACGCCGGCCGCCGCGACCGCGCCCGCAACGCGCAGCGCACCATCGACCGCCTGCGCCAGCTCTCCGCCGTACCGATTGTCAACGAAAACGATACGGTCGCGACCTCCGAGATGCGCTTCGGCGATAACGACCGCCTCGCCGCCATCGTCTCCCACCTCGTCTTCGCGGACGCCCTCGTCCTGCTCTCCGACGTGGATGGTCTCTACGACCGCAACCCGAACGAGCCGGATGCGCAGTTCGTCTCCGAGGTGCGCAGCAGCAACGACCTCTCGGGCGTCGCAGCGGGCGACGGCGGTCGCCTCGGCACCGGCGGCATGGCCGCGAAGGTCACCGCTGCCCGCCTGGCCTCCCGAGCGGGCGTTCCGGTGCTGCTGACCTCCACCGAGAACATCGCCCCAGCCCTGGAAAGCGCGTCCGTGGGCACCTGCTTCTGGCCCGAGGAAGATCGCCTGTCCGCGTGGAAGTTCTGGGTGCTCTACGCCGCCGAGTCCCGCGGCGCACTGCAGCTCGACGACGGCGCGAAGAAGGCCGTGGTCGACGGCAACAAGTCCCTCCTCGCAGTCGGCGTCACCCAGGTCATGGGTGACTTCAACCGTGGCGACATCGTGGATCTCGTGGGCAGCGACGGAAAGATCTTCGGCCGCGGTGAGGTGAACTACGACGCCACCGACCTGGTCCCGATGCTGGGACGCCACACATCGGAGCTTCCGGGCGACGCGCAGCGCCCTGTGATCCACACCGATTACCTCTCTTATTACGCCAACCGGCAGCCACCCCGCCGCCAGCAGCTGCCAATTTAGCCCCACGATTCCTTTGGCCCGCCAGGGCAGACCCAAATTTTCCCAACGATGAAAGAGGCACGATGAGCGAAAAGAACGATAACCTTTCCCCACAGCGTCAAGCCGAGCGCGAAGAAGTGCTCGCCAAGGCCGCCAAGGCGAAGCAGGCCAGCCGGGTCGTGCTCACCACCCAGCAGAAGAATGATCTGCTGCTCGCCGCCGCCGACGCGCTGATCTCCAACACCGACGCGATCCTCGAGGCCAATGCCAAGGACGTCGCCGCGGGCCGCGAGGCCGGTTTCGACGACGCCCTGATCGACCGCCTCGCCCTGGACGCTGGTCGCATCGAGGGCATCGCCGGCGGTCTGCGCCAGATCGTCGGCCTGCCGGATCCGGTGGGAGAGGTCGTCCGAGGCCACACCCGCCCGAACGGCATCGACCTCAAGCAGGTCCGCACTCCGCTCGGCGTGATGGGCATGGTCTACGAGGCTCGCCCGAACGTCACCGTCGACGCCTTCGGCCTGGCCATCAAGTCCGGCAACGTCCCGCTGCTGCGCGGCTCCCGCTCCGCCCGCCAGACCAACGAGAAGCTGGTGGAGCTGCTGCAGGACGTCGCCGCCGAGCAGGGTCTTACCCGCGACATCGTCCAGCTGCTGCCGTGCGATAGCCACGACTCCGTCCAGGACTTGGTCACCGCTCGTGGCCTGGTCGACGTCGTCATCCCGCGCGGTGGGGCGCGACTGATCGAGGCGGTTGTTCTGAACGCGACCGTTCCCGCGATCGAGACGGGCACGGGCAAGTGCCACTTCTACATCGACGCCTCCGCCGACCTGGACGAGGCGATCCAGCTGCTGCTCAACGGCAAGACCCGCCGCTGCTCGGTGTGCAATGCGACCGAGACCGTCCTGCTGGATGCGGCTCTTTCTGATGACGCCAAGAAGCGTGTCTTCGCAGAACTGGCTGCTGCCGGCGTGCGCGTCCACGGCGTGAAGGCCGAACTGGATAGCCTGGCCGAGGACGTGGTGGAGGCCACCGAGGAGGACTGGACCGACGAGTACCTGAGCTTCGATATCGCCGCCGCGATCGTCGATGGGGTGCGCGGCGCGGTGGAGCACATCACCACCTACAGTTCTGGCCACACCGAGGGGATCTCCGCACGGGACTACGAGGTGCTGCGCTACTTCGAGAAGCACGTGGATGCCGCCGCGCTCTCCCTGAATACCTCCACCGCCTGGACGGACGGCGAGGAGTTCGGCTTCGGCGCGGAGATCGGCATCTCCACCCAGAAGCTGCACGCCCGCGGGCCGATGGGCCTTCCGGAGCTCACGAGCACCAAGTGGGTGCTCACTGGCGAGGGTCAGACCCGCCCCTAGGCGACACAGCGCGCACCGGCCCCGCGACCCCGGTGCGCTAGCCTAAGCAGCATGACTAACCCCCCGTCCCCGGCCACGGAGGCTCCCGCGAACCCCGACCCGCCGCGCCGCGTCGGCGTCATGGGTGGAACCTTCGATCCCATCCACAATGGCCACCTGGTCGCCGCGAGTGAGGTTGCGGACCGTTTCGACCTGGACGTTGTCGTCTTCGTCCCCACCGGGCAACCCTGGCAAAAGAAGGGTAAGCGGGTCTCCCCGGCGGAAGACCGCTACCTGATGACCGTCATTGCGACCGCCGCGAATCCGAGCTTCCGGGTCTCCCGGGTGGACATCGACCGCGGAGGAAACACCTACACGGTCGACACGCTGGCGGATATGCGCAAGATCTACCCGGACGCGGAGCTGTTCTTCATCACCGGCGCGGACGCGTTGAACCAGATCATCACCTGGCGGGACTGGGAATCCATGTTCGACTTGGCGAACTTCGTCGGGGTGACCCGGCCTGGTTACGAGCTCTCGATGCTGGACTCCCCGTTGGCCCGGGAAGTGGAAGCCGGGAGGTTGAGCCTGGTGGAGATCCCCGCGATGGCGATCTCCTCCACGGACTGCCGGGAGCGCGCGATGAGCGGCCGGCCAGTCTGGTACCTCGTCCCCGACGGGGTGGTGCAGTACATCGCCAAGCACCGCATGTACGCCGATTAGGCGACATTCAGCAACCTACGGCGCCCCGCACTGCCCGACGCGCCGGGAACAGGCGGAGCCCTCGCGGATGCCCCGCTATCATGGGGGCCAGAGCATACTTCTTTAGAAAGGTTTCGCTTGACCGCACAACCAGAATCCATCGCCCTCGCCAGTCTCGCTGCCCAGGCGGCAGATGAGAAGAAGGGCGAAGACATCCTCGTCATCGACGTCTCCAACCGCCTGGCCATCATCGACTGCTTCGTGATCGTCACCGGCGATAACGAGCGCCACGTGCAGTCCATCGTTGACGAAGTCGAGGATCACCTGGCCGAAAATGGCACGAAGCCCCTGCGCCGCGAGGGTCGCGGCGAGGGACTGTGGGTGCTGCTGGACTACGGCGACGTCGTCGTCCACGTGCAGCGCCGCGCGGAGCGCGAGTACTACGCGCTGGACCGTCTCTTCCTCGACGCCCCACAGATCGAGGTCGAGGGCGTGGAGCAGGTCGATCGCGGCGCCAACTGGGATCCGGATGCTGAGGTGGATGTCCTCGACGTCCAGACCATCGACGACCTGCCGCTGGCTGGCCCAGAGCCCGACGCCGACGAGCTCTAAAACCCGGCCACGATCAAAACGACCGAGAAGAACACCGCCATGACTGCTAACGCGAGCCAGCGCAGGCTCATCCTGATGCGCCACGGAGAGACGGAGTACAACTCCGCAGGGCGCATGCAGGGCCAGCTGGACACCCCGCTATCGGAGGTTGGCCGGCAGCAAGCCCGCGACGTCGCCGCGGTGGCCCGCGACTGGAACGTCACCAAGGTGGTCGCCTCCGACCTGGAGCGCGCGGTGGAGACAGCGAGTATCGTCGCCGAGGCCTGGGGGCTGGACGTCGAGATCGACCCCCGGTTCCGGGAAACGCACCTGGGGGACTGGCAGGGCGGATCCCACATCGAGATCGACGAGCAATACCCCGGCCAGCGGGCGTATTGGCGCCACGATCCGCGCTGGTCACCGCCCCGTGGGGAGACCCGGCTGGATGTGGCCGAACGCACCGCGGCCGGGATCGCGGACCTCATGGCCTCCGATGCCTTCGATGGCACCGTGCTGGTGGTGGCGCATGGTGGGTCGATTGCGGCGCTGACCTCGCGCTTGCTGGACGTGCCGGCGGAGCACTACCCGGTATTCGCCCGGCTCGGCAACGCGCGCTGGGCCGAGCTGGTGGCGCGTCCGCACTTCCCGGTGTCTGGGCAGGGGGACGGGCCGCAGACCGCGCCCGCGGTGGACGGTTCGACCGTTCCTGAAGTGCCGGAGGCCGCGGCCGAGTGGTGGCTGAGCCCGCGCTGGTACCTGGAGGGCTGGAACGTCGGAGTAGAGGTTCCGGGCCAGCAGCTGGACAACCCGGATGAAGGGGGCGCAGCACGGTGACCGTTCATGTGATCACGGATTCCTCCAGCTGCCTGCCCCGCGAGCTCGCCGACGCTGCGGGCGTGACGGTGGTGGATCTGTATACCTCGGGGCAGGGGGCAGAGAAGACCACCGCCGGGCTGGGGGCGTTGGAGTTGACCGCTAATTATGCCCGCCTGCTGGAACGCAGTGGGGACGATGGCGTGGTCGCACTGCATCTATCCAAGGAGCTGTCCTCCACCTGGTCCAACGCGGTGACCGCAGCCGGGGTGTTGGAGAGCAAAGTGCGCGTCGTGGACACGAACACGGCGGGCATGACGCTCGGTTACGCCGCGCTGGAGGCCGCCCGGGTGGCTCGCGCCGGCGGCAGCCTCGACGAGGTGGCCGACGCCGCGGACCGGGTGCTGAGCACCGCGACCCTGTGGCTGTATGTGCACAAGATCGATAGCCTGCGCCGGGGTGGGCGCCTGTCCACCGCGCGCACGCTGCTGACTACCGCTCTGGCGATCAAGCCGATCCTCAAGCTTGCGGACGGGGAGCTGCAGCTGGCGGCGAAGACCCGCACCCAGGCCAAGGCGATGGCGAAGCTGGTGGAGATGGCCAGCGAGGTCGTCGTCGCCGAGGCTGATGCCGCGGCCGAGGAGGGGCGCAAGCCCCGCCGCATGAAGATCGGGATTATGCAGTCGGAGGCGGTGGAGCCCGCCAAGCACCTGAAGCAGATGCTCGAGGAACAGTTGGCTGAGCTTCCAGCGCAGCTGGTGGAACGGGCCCTGAAGCCGGAAAAGTCGAAGAAGTCCGAGAAGGCTGATAAAGCCGACAAGGCGGCGAAGGCTGCGCAGGATGCCGCGGCGGAGACTGCCGATGGGGGTGCTTCGGCCGAGCCGACGCCGCCGACTCTGCCCGAGGTCGACGTCGAGCTCTACGAGGTCTCCGAAGGAATCGCGGTTCACACGGGTCCGGGTGCGATCGGTGTGGCCGTGGTCTGCGACTAACCTGCCCCATCCACAGGTCGGGGTTGTCCACAGGCCCCAGGGTTTTTGGCGTGGGGTTACCTTCTGCTTCGGTGGGAGTGCCCGGCAACCGTGATTCGCTGGGCGGCATGGGAGGCAGTTTTCAACGCAAGCAGGATCACAGCGCGCTCCAGGAACGGATCGCCGCGCTGACCCAGCCGATGCCGGGGCACGAGACAGCGCTTGTGGACTTCGAGAAGCGCTCCTGGTTGAGTGCTGCGTCGGCGAAAGTGCTGGTGGGGATCGTCGCCGCTGTGGTGATCGCGGTGGGTGGCATCGGATTGCTCACCCGGACAGGTGACGAGGCAGAGGACGTCATCAACCCGGCGGGCAGGAACGTTCATAGCGAGGATGCCGAGAGGGTGCTTTCCGCGGATGGGGACGGGGCCGGCGGTGCGGCGGCGAAGGATGGTGCCGCCGGTGACGGGGACGCTGGAGCCGACGCCACCAGCCAGGGCGGTGGCTCCGGTGCGGCGGCGGGCGACGGGAAGCAGGACGACGACGCGGCGGTCGTCGTATCCGTGCAGGGCAAGGTCCGCACCCCGGGGCTGCTGGAGATGACCGGAAAACAGCGGCTGGGCGATGCGATCAATAAGGCCGGCGGGGCATTGCCTGGGGCGAATCTCAATAACGTGAACCTGGCCGAGAAGGTTTCCGACGGCCTGCAGGTCGTCGTGGACCAGCACGGTTCCTATGTGCTGCGGCCGGGTGAGGCCGGGCCGGCTGGTGCTGGTGGCCCGTCGGGCGGTGCAGCGGGCGGTACGTCGGCTGGCGGGTCTGGTGGTAGCGGGGCCGGGGGAGGTGCAGCTGGCGGGAAGGTCAACATCAACTCCGCGGACGCCACACAGCTTGAAACGTTGGACGGGGTGGGACCTGCCACGGCCAAGGCGATCGTCGAATGGCGGGAGGCCAACGGGCCATTCCGCTCCGTGGAGCAGCTCATGGAGGTCCGTGGCATCGGGCCGGGCAAACTCGCTGCGATGAAGGACGGGGTCAGCTTGTGAGCGTGCGGAGCCACCCGGGTGAGAAGACCCAGGCCGTGGCCTCAGTTGCGGGCCGTAGGCCCCCGGAGGCGGCCCGAGATCCGCGCTCACCCGATGCGCAGCGTGCCCGCCGTGGCCCGGACCTCAGGCTGCTGCTTCCCGCCGCGGCCGCGTGGGCGGCAACGGCAGCGACGATTCTGCTTCGGGGCCCGTGGGTGGCGGTCGCTGCGGTGGTCCTTGCGGTCGTTGCGGCCGCGGTGCTGGGCTCATCACGAGTGCGCAGCTACCTGCGTTGGCGCGGGCTGCTTCGGGCGGCCGGGTGGAACCTCGTGGTCGCACTGGCCATCGCCAGCCTGGCCGCGGCGGGCACAGCCCTGCAGGTCAGCCGGGTGGATAATCACCCGATGGTGCGCGAACTCAGCGCCAGCGGATCGGGCGGCCAGCAAGGCGAGAGCAGCGAGAGGGAACCGAGGGGCCACTACCGGGGAGAGGTCACCATCGCCGGTGGGGCACGGGTGCTCAACGGCGGCAGCCTGAAGATCCCGGTACGGATCACTGGGCTGGGCGAGCTGCCGCTATTTGTGAACGACCGCCACCGAAGCCCGGAGCTGCTTAATGCTCAGCCCGGCACCACCCTCGAGCTCGCGGCGACGGTGCGGGCCGATGAACGCCCTGGGCTGGTGCCCGCCAGACTATCCGCAACCAGGGAGCCCACCATCACGGCAGAACCACGGGGTCTCATGGGGATCTCCGCACGGCTGCGCCGGAACATCAACGAGCTGGCCAGCGCCGGGCCGATGGCCGCGCTGGCCAACCAGGCGTGGTTTTCCGGTGCGGAGGCGCTGATCCCCGGCATGCTCATCGGGGATATCTCACAGATGCCCCAGGACATTCGGCAGCACTACATCGTCAGCGGGCTTTCCCACCTGACCGCCGTCTCCGGGCTGCACGTCGCCGTGCTCATCAGCGCGGTGACCATCGCCGCCACCGCGTGCGGGGTGTCCCGGCGGGGCAGGTGGATCATCGTGATGGGCACCCTCGTGGCCTTCGCGATAGTGGTGGGTCCGCTGCCGAGCATCCTGCGCGCCGGGTTCATGGGAATCGTCGGGGCGGTGGCGGTGTTGAGCTCCCGCTGGAGCGACTCGCTGGCAGCCCTTGGCGGGGCGGTTCTGGCTCTGGTGCTGATCCGCCCCGGCATGGCGGTGGAGTACGGCCTGCTGCTCTCGGTGCTGGCGACCGTGGCGATCGTGACTGCCGGACCCCGGATTGGCCGCTGGCTCATCGTGGGTTGGGGCCGGTTCACCCAGCGCCGCTGGGCTCGCGAGCCACGGGTGGTCGAGGGGATGATCCTGCGTGCTCTTGCGGTCTCCTTCGTCGCCGATGTGGCGACCCAGCCGGCGATCGTCATGATGACGGGCATCGTCTCGCCCGCGGCGGTGCCCGCCAACCTTGCGGTGGGGTGGGCGGTCGCCCCGCTGATGGTGCTGGCGCTCGCTGCCTGCCTCGTCGGCAGCGCTGCCTTGCTCCTCGGTATGCCTGCGGGCCTGGCTGCCTGGCTACTCGTCCCCGCGGCCCCGGCGGCGTGGTGGATCCACGCCGTGGCCGAGCGCTGCTCGCGCACCTGGGTGCTGCACACCCCTGGCGGCCCCGGGTGGGCGCTGGTCTGGGCAGCGATGCTCGGGGCGATGATCCTCGCGGCCATGGGTGTGCTGTGGTGGCAGACCATCCCCGCGCTCATCGCCTGCGCGATGCTCCTCGTACGCATCGGCACCTGGCAGCTTGGGCCCTACGAGGCAGCGGCACCCGCGCCGGGCTGGGGCAGCGACCTCGGTGCCGAGCCACGCTGGACGGTCGCGGTCTGCGGTAAGGGTGGCGAGACAACCGGCTGGCAGCTTCGCTATCCCACCGGCACGCGCCAGCCCTGCCAGACGCCGCGGGGGAAGCTCACACTGCAAGCGGGCGGCGTCGTCGAAAAGAAAGGGGAACAGGCAGCGGCCGGAGAGCCGAAGGTAGTGACGGTGAACAGCGATGCGCAGGCCTTAAGCGTCCGGGAGGCAGCGCTCATCGTCGTGCTGGACTGCGAAGGGCCCGCCGAGGGCACGGGGAGGCGCAGCCACGGGCGGCCAAGCCAGACGCCGGGTGGGGTGCCCGTGCACTATCCCTGCGCCGATGGGGCGGGGCTGCTCACACCGAAGGGGCTGGTTGTTTCCGGTGGCCCGCGATGATCTGGCATGATTTTGGGCATGGCACGTGGCGAACAGGCGAGCAAGAAACCCCCGGCGATCTCCGCGGTCAACATGATCGTGGGCGCGGAGGAATTCCTCGCCGAGCGGCAACGCTTCGCCATCGTCCACGCGGCTCGCAAGAACGCGGGCAATCCAGACCTACCCGTGGAGCTGCACAAGGCCACCAACCTGAGCGAGCCGCAGCTCATCGAGCTGCTGAGCCCCTCGCTGTTCGCAGAGGACCGGATCGTGGTGATCTCCGGGGTCGCGGACTGCGGGAAGGAGACGGTGGCGCTGCTGAAGTCCGCCATCGAAACCCCGGCTGATGGCGTGGTACTGATCCTGCTGCACAGCGGGAAGGGGCGCAATAAGCGGCTGGTCAATGAATGGCAGAAGCTCGGGGTCCGGATCTTCCCAGCAGAACCACTCCGGCCCCGGGAGCGGCGGTCCTTCGTGGAGCAGGAGTTCCGCTCCTATGGGGTGAGCGTGGGGCCGGAAGTCGTGGACCGGATGCTCGACTCGGTGGGCTCCGATCTGCGGGAACTGGCGAGTGCGGTGAGCCAGCTGGTCGCGGACACCGATGCGAACGTCACCCCGGCTGCGGTGCAGCGCTACTACCAGGGGCAGGCGGAGGTCACCGGTTTCGATATCGCGGACCTGGTGCTGGCTGGCCGCCAGGGGGAGGCCGTGGCCGCGGCGCGTCGGGCGATTCAGCTGGGGGTGCCACTGGTGCTCATCGCCTCGGCGCTGTCTACCGCGATGCGAGACGTGGCGCGCGTGGCCGGTGCTGGACGGATCGATCCACGGAGGGATGCGTCGGCCTTCGGGATGGCGCCCTGGAAGCTAGAGAAGACGCTGCGGGTGGCCAGGCAGTGGCCCCCGGCGGCGGTGTCCCGGGGCGTGCAGCTGGTCGCGCAGCTGGATGCTGGGGTGAAGGGGCAGCTGCCCGCCCCGGAATATGCGGTGGAGGACACGGTGCGACAGCTCGCGGGGCTCATCGCCCGCCGTTAGTGCTGTCGCCTGGTGGCGGTGTAATCCGGCGACCACCCCATAGCCTCCCCCGACCGGGGAACTAGACGCCGAAGCCGGCCCAGACCCCGGAGTGGATCGCCTGGTCGTAGCGGGATCCGAAGTCGTAATTGCGGGTCGCCTCCCAGCGGGTATCCCCCAGGTGCGCGCCGATCAGCGCGCCCGTCAGCGCGGCGCGGGAGTTGCGGTTGCCCTCCCAGCTCACGGCGACGTGCAGGAAGTCCTGCGGGGCGTAGCGCTCGGCGTTGTCCAGGTAAAGCTGCGCCAGGAGCAGCGCGGAGGCCGTCGCGGAACCCGCGCCCCAGCCGCGCCCCAGGATCTTCAGGAACTTGTGGGCATCGCGGTAGAGCTCCTCGAAGTCGCCGTTGGCCAGCATGGGGCTGATCACCTTGCGTACCTCGATCACGCGGTTGACCAGCTCGATGAGCGGCACATCCGGGCCCGGCAGGTCCGTGATGAGCGCGTTCTCCAGGTCCTCGATGATGTCCGACTTCTCCTGGTCGGTGAGGATCGTGTCCTCATCGAAATGCCGGTCGCCCGCCAGCCCGGAGGCCACGTCGAGCAGATCCGAACCCGGATCCGCGAGCAGCGCGCACGCCACGACCGCTGCCGCCGCACGTGCCGGGCAGGAGTCGTGGGTCAGCGTGGTCTGCAGCACGCTCCAACCCACGCCGGTGCCGCCCTGGCCGAGGAACGCGGAGGCCGAGGAACGCAGCACCGCGCCCGAACCAGGGGAGTGGGTCGATACCTTGTCCCACTCCTTGGGGCCGTGTTCCAGCAGGCGGTCCAGGGACTCGGTGTTCGACGCGCCCGGGTAGCGCTGGTAGTCCGGGTCCCGGCGGTACGCGATGAACTGGCTGGCGATGGTCTCCATGCCCTCGTCGCGGTCCATGTCGCCCTCGTCGATCGCCCGCATCGCGGCGGTCAGCGCCAGCGTCATCTGCGTGTCGTCGCTGATCTTCAGCTGATCCGGCAGCGGGGTGCTGTCCGACTGGGGCTCGGCGTTATAAGGAAAGCCCCATGCGTCCCCCAACGCGGTGCCGAACAGTGCCGAACGGAAGCGTTCCTTCATAGAACTTGTGGCTCCTTGGATTCTCAAAAAGAGGAGTGCGAAATTGCGGTTTCGCAGGAAAGCAAAAAGGGACCGGAGAACCGATCCCTTCGTACTCTAGTGGAACCCCGCGGCGGAGAAACCCCCGCGCTGCGCGGTCCCCCTGAAACGGCGTACTTTACTTCATGCCGTTCAGGTGTGCGGCCATGCGGGACTTCTTGTTCGCCGCGTTGTTGCGGTGCAGAACGCCCTTGGTGACGGCCTTGTCGTACAGACGAGCAGCAACGCGCATCTGCTTCTCGGCTGCATCCTTGTCGCCGGCCTCCACGAGTGCGTGGAACTTGCGGGACTCGGTGCGCAGACGGGAGCGGACTGCCTTGTTGCGCTGACGTGCGATCTCGTTGGTGAGAACGCGCTTCTTAGTCTGCTTGATGTTTGCCATGTGCTGGCTACCTCTTCCTTAAAAATCAGTGTTCGTGACAACCATGGTGGCCGAGTGTGTCCAACGACGTTCTCTCACACGATGCCCAAGGTCCTGCGCCGTGCGGCCGGTGGCCCGAATCCGCCATGGGGAACTCGAGGAATTTTAGCAGCTGCGTGGCGCGAAACCTAACCGGCCTAGTGCCAGCCGTAGTCCTCGCGGAGCCGCTGGGCGATGCGGTCGTAGCGCCGTTCCGGCATGTGCAGCCCGCGCCGCAGGATCTGCGACTCCGGGATTTCGAGGATCTTGTCGAGGCGCACCCAGCTTTCGCTGCGGTTCATGTCCCACGCGCCCGGCCCGATCGCGGTCCAGTTGTCGTGATTGCGGTGCTCTTCGTTCGACGAGATCAGCAGGGTCAGCAGCGTGTGGTGGTTACGTCCGACGATGAGGACGGCGCGTCGTTGGATCTCTGCCCCGCGGTTGGGGCGAATGTCTGCCCACACCACCTCACCGGGGTCCGCCTGGCCGTCCATGTCTGGTGCGTAGATCGTGGCGCGCGCGTGCACATGCGTTGGTGTTTTGACGGTGGGCTCGGGCGGCACGTAGCGCACGCTCGCGGATTCCGTGAGCCCCAGCTCGGAGTTCAATAGCTCGAGCCCCTCGGCCAGGTTCCCGTAGTGCCGGAAGTGCCGGTTGAGCAGCCGGGTGATCCGGCCGGGCCGGTCCTGCTGCTTCGGTTGCGGTGGCGTCCTGTCGAAAAGGGGCATAGCGCTGATCTTATCGCGCCCGGTAGGCGGGGCGTGCGGAACGAGGCGCGACGATAGTGCACAATCCGCGGAACATAGTAGGGTTTGGATAGCGATTTACCCCCGCACGGTGCTGGGGAGAAGTGGCTTGAAGGAGAGTCGAGGAGTACGGCATGAGCGCCAAGCAGAAGAACTACGCCATCGAGACGTTTACGGAGCCCGAGCGGATCCGAAACTTCTGCATCATCGCGCACATCGACCACGGGAAGTCGACGCTGGCGGACCGCATCCTCGACCTCTCCGGCGTCATCGAACACCGCGATATGCGCGACCGCTACCTGGACAACATGGAGCTGGAGCGGGAGCGCGGCATCACCATTAAGGCGCAGAACGTGCGCATCCCGTGGGTGCCGAAGTCCGGTGAGCACGAGGGCGAGGAGCTGGTTCTCCAGCTCATTGATACCCCGGGCCACGTGGACTTCACCTACGAGGTCTCCCGCGCCCTCGAGGCATGTGAGGGCGCGATCCTGCTGGTCGACGCAGCCCAGGGTATTGAGGCCCAGACCCTGGCGAACCTCTACCTCGCGATGGATAAGGACCTGGAGATCATCCCGGTCCTGAACAAGATCGACCTCCCGGCCGCCGATCCGGAGAAGTACTCCCAGGAGCTGGCGAACATCATCGGCTGCGAGCCGGAGGAGGTTCTGCGCGTCTCGGGTAAGACGGGTGAGGGCGTGCCGGAGCTGCTGGACCGGGTCTGCGAGCTTGTCCCGCACCCGGTGGGTGACCCGGATGCCCCGGCCCGCGCGCTGATCTTCGACTCGGTCTACGACACTTACCGCGGCGTGGTGACCTACGTCCGCATGATGGACGGTCGCCTGAATGACCGCGAGAAGAACAAGATGATGTCCACCGGGACGGAGCACGACACCCTGGAGATCGGTGTTGTCTCCCCGGGGCCGACGAAGACTAAGGGCCTTGGCGTGGGCGAGGTGGGCTACCTCATCACCGGTGTGAAGGACGTCCGCCAGTCCAAGGTCGGCGATACCGTCACCCTGGCGCACAACGGCGCGACCGAGCCGCTGCAGGGCTACGCGGAGCCGAAGCCGATGGTCTACTCGGGTCTGTTCCCGATCTCCGCGGACCAGTACCCGGAGCTGCGCGAGGCCATCGAGAAGCTGCAGCTCAACGACGCCTCCCTGAGCTTCGAGCCGGAGACCTCCGTCGCCCTGGGCTTCGGTTTCCGCTGCGGCTTCCTGGGCCTGCTGCACATGGAGATCACCCGCACCCGCCTGGAGCGGGAGTTCGGCCTGGATCTAATCTCCACCGCCCCGTCCGTGGTCTACCGCGTGATCCAGGAGGACGGCACGGAGACCTTCGTGCGCAACCCGTCCGACTGGCCGGGCGGCAAGCTGCAGGCGGTCTACGAGCCGATGGTGGATATGACGATCATCGTGCCGGAAGCTTTCCTGGGTGGGACCATGGAGCTGTGTCAGTCCAAGCGCGGCCAGATGAAGAACATGGACTTCCTCTCCCAGGACCGCGTGGAGCTGCGCTACCGCATCCCGCTGGGCGAGATCATCTTCGACTTCTTCGATTCCTTGAAGTCCCGCACCAAGGGTTATGCCTCCCTGAACTACGAGGAGGCCGGCGAGGAGCAGGCGGACCTGGTGAAGGTGGATATCCTGCTGCAGGGTGAGCCGGTGGATGCGTTCAGTGCGATCGTGCACCGCGAGAATGCTCACTACTACGGCAACAAGATGGCCGTGAAGCTCAAGGATCTGATTCCGCGCCAGCAGTTCGAGGTGCCGATCCAGGCTGCCATCGGTTCGAAGATCATCGCGCGTGAGAACATCCGCGCGCTGCGCAAGGACGTCCTCGCGAAGTGCTACGGCGGTGACATTTCGCGTAAGCGCAAGCTGCTGGAGAAGCAGAAGGAAGGTAAGAAGCGCATGAAGAACATCGGTACCGTCTCGGTGCCGCAGGAGGCCTTCGTCGCTGCCCTGTCCACCGGGGGCGAGGACTAACTTCCTTCCTTTATGACGACGACCGGCCGCCAAATTTGGCGTCGCCGGGTCGTTGTGTATTTCAGCTGCTCTGGGTTGTGCGCGTGAACCCGTGGGCTCACGCGGCGGGAGGGCAAGCGGGCTTTGTGATCCTTAGCTGCCGAATCCTGCTGTGCAGAGGCGTTGGCGGCACTGCCTGAGTCGGCGGCATCGTTGGAATCTTCAGATCCGCAGGCGCTTAATCCCATCGCGGCGACGGTGAGTAGGACTAGGGCAGGCATGCGCTTCATGAAAATGCCCTTAAGCAAAGCAAAGATTCGTATTAATGAAGAAGCCTAGCGCTTCCGCTAGTCATTCACAGTGAGAACAACCTTTCCCAGCGCGTGGCCCGACTCGACCTCCTGGTAGCCCTCGGCGGCGGCGCTGAAAGGTAGCTCTCTGCCGATCACCGGGCGCATCGCGCCGTCCGCGACCAAGCGGGCGAGCTCCGCGAAACGCTCTTGGGTGCGGATTCGAGTGATGCCACTGCCACCCAGGCGGGCGGCCAGCTGCTTGTCTGCGGCGCTGCGGATCGCGCCCTCTGGTGCAAGGTGCGCCAGCCCCTCCAAGACCTCGCCGCCGACTAGATCCAGGATGCCGTCCACTGGTGGAACGGTGACGTGGGAACCGGTCTTGCCTAGCTCCGCGGTGTCCATAAACCGCGCCCCCAGGCGCTCTACCAGCGCCTTCTTGCGAGCACTGGCAATGCCGATGACCTCAATGTCGAAATGCCGCGCTAACTGCAGGGCATGCGTGCCCACACCGCCACCTGCGCCGATCACCAGCAGACGGGCGCCCTCATCCGGCCAAGTCTCCAGGTCGTGCAGTTCTGCCAAAGCGTCGTAGGCGGTCCCGGCAGCCGCGGGGAGGCAGGTGGCATCCGTGGCCTCTACACCGCTGGGGATAGCTGCGGTCGAGGTGGCGTCCAAAAGAACAAGAGCATCGCTCGCAGCACCAGTGCCGGAGAAAGCCGAGCCGAAGACGCGATCACCTGGTGAGAAACCGGTAGAAGGGTCGGCCTGCACGACGGTGCCGGCGGCCTCGCGGCCCATGGCCATGGGGAAAGAGACCGGGAAGGAACCCTGGCGCTGGCCATTCCGCACTTTAATGTCGCCGGGGTTCAAGCTGATCGCCGTGGGGCGGATCAGCACGCTGCCGGGCTGCCAGGTGAGGTCGGCGACGTCGAGGAAGCGGGTGACATCGGGGCCGCCGAAGGATTCAAAGCCGAAGATGCGCATGAACCCCATGGTAGGGGTCCGCTAGTTCTTGGCGAAGCGGCGCATGGGGAAAGCGAACAGAGCCCCGGAGATGTTGTGCCAGACCGCGGCGATCGCGCCCGGGATAGCAGCCTCGGAGCTCCAGTACGTGCCCGCCATCGCGGAGGACAGGCCTGCGGATTGGGTGGCGACCTCGATTATGACGACGACCCGGCCGCCAAACTTGGCGTCGCCGGATCGTTGTGTATTGAAGCTGTCTCTGGGTTGTGCGCGTGAACCCGTGGGCTCACGCGCCGGGAGGGTGAGCAAGCTCTGTGAGCTTTTAGTCCGCGACCGGGGTCGGGACCTCCTCTGGGTTTGCCTGCTTGGTTTCCTGCTGTGCGGGCTGTGCGGCGCGCTTGGCGTCGATGCGGCGGGCCAGGAAGGCGAAGATCGCGCCGGAAATGTTGTGCCAGACCGCGGCGATCGCGCCCGGGATAGCAGCCTCGGGGCTCCAGTACTTGCCTGCCATCGCGGAGGACAGGCCTGCGGACTGGGTGGCGACCTCGATGGAGGTGGTGCGGGCGACGGCCTGTGGGTAACCGAAGACCTTGGCTGCCAGGAAGCCCAGGCCGTAGCCGATGGCGTTGTGCAGGATCACCGCGATGAGGGTGAGCAGGCCGACCTGGGCGAGGGTGTCGGAGGACTTCGCGACAGCGGGGAAGACCACTCCACCGATGGCGATGATGGACAGCCACGGCAGGATCGGCAGCAGCGCGGTGACGAAGCGGTCGAAGATCACGCGGATGACCAGGCCGCCGACGACGGGCAGCAGCACCGTCTGGACCAGGGACCAGGCCATGTTCGCGCCGTCGACCGGGGTCTCCTCACCGGCGAGCAGCAGCATGATGATCGGGGTGGCGATGGGGGACAGGATCGTCGACACGGAAGTCATGGCGACGGAGAGGGCGACGTCGCCCTTCGCGAGGTAGGCGACCACGTTGGAGGTGGTGCCGCCGGGGACGGAGCCCAGCATCAGCAGGCCGATGGCGAGCATCGGGTTGAGCCCCAGCAGCTTGGCGACCGCGACCGCGCCCAGCGGCATGATGATGAACTGGGCGACGACGCCGATGAAGATCGGCCAGGGGCGGCGCAGGATCTCCTTGAAGTCCGGCAGGGTCAGCGTGAGCCCCATGCACAGCATGATGATGGCGATCATCGTGGAGACGTGCGGGGCCAGCGGGGTGAAGGTGCCCGGGGAGAAGAAGGCCAGGGCAGAGCCAGCCAAGATGAACGCCGGGAAAGCGAAGACGGCGATACGTGCCGAGCGCTCTTCGGCGTCCACGGTGGTGGTGTTCGTGGTGTTGTCGTGCTGTGTCATAAACCCACTATATGGGATTAAGTTCCCAAAGTGTGAAACGGGGCGGTTTTGTGCTGAGTATGGCTAAGCTGGAGCGAAAGTGTTCAACAGAGCGCGGCCGTCAGCCCGGCGGGCGCAGCGCGCGTGAGGATTAAGGGAGGTGTGCGCGATGTTGACCGGCGGAGAAGGATCCACGACCTGGTTCACGAGCGATCTGCATCTTGGGCACCCCTTGGTGTCCGGCATTAGGGGTTTCGGCGAGGACGAGGCCGGGGTCGCCCGGCACGACGCCACGCTGCTAGGCAACCTTCGCGAAGCCCTGCAAGAGGGGGATCACCTGTGGATCCTTGGAGATATCTCCAGCGGCTGGGAACCACAAGAAGAGGCAGCACTCGACAAGATCCAGGCGGCACTGAAGGCGGATGACATGCCGCGGGTCTACCTCCACCTGGTGAGCGGAAACCACGACTCGACCCATCCACTGCACACGCACGCCTACCTGCGCCAGCCCCGCTTCCTGGAGGTCTTCGATTCTGTGCAATCGATGCAAAACCTCCTCTGGGAGGGACACACGGTGTGGCTCAACCATTTCCCGCGCCCCGGCCAGGACCATATCCCGGGTGGTTCCCGCCACGACGAGCTGCGCCTGGACGTGCCCTGGATGCTGCACGGCCACCTTCACTCGCCGACCCCCATCACCGGGGCCGGCCAGGTCGACGTGGGTGTGGACCCCTGGGGGCTGAAGCCGGTGGTCAAGGAGGAGCTCATGGAAACCCTCATGGCCTCCGGGAGGGACTAAGCACTGAGCTGCTCGAGGGTTTGCGCTGAGAAAAATCGGACAGGCTGCATTGCTCTGAGAAGCCTCTAAGGTAGGGTTAATCCGAAAACCTCGTGCCCTCAGCTGCATTTCTCCTGCTGCGGGCGCCCCTGGACGTTGAAAGGTGGGAAGACCGTGAAGTTCAATATTCGCACTGCCGCGACACCGGCGCGCTCGCTCGCTGCCGTACTCCTCGGTGCGGGCCTTACTGTCTCCGCCGTCGCTGGCCCGGTTGGTGCAACGAACGCGGCGAAGCAGGAAGCGCTTGCAGCGTGGCCCGCGACGTCCGAAGATCTGGGCAAGTACATCGCCAACGTGCCAGCCGAGACGACGATGGCCGTCGTCACCCCGAAGGGGATCGCGAAGACCGGCAATGCCGACGAACCGCGCCCCGGCCTGTCCGTGATGAAGATGTATATCGCGGACTACGTCCTGAAGTCCGGGGACAAGTCCGGCCGGGACTGGTACCTCACGCAGAAGATGCTGCGGATCTCCGACGACGATGCCGCTAATCAGCTCTATAAGAAGTACCCGGAGGCGATCACCAAGACCGCCCAGCGCTATGGCCTGTGGAGCACCGTGGCGGGGGATAAGTGGGGCACCTCGCTGACGAGCGCGACGGACGCCGCGGTCTTCCTCGATAATCTGCGCAAGCACACCCCCAACTCCCCGGTGTTGTTCTGGATGGGCACGGCGGCCCCTGTGGCCAGCGACGGCACCCGCCAAAACTGGGGCACCGCGCAGCTGCCGGGCGCCGAAGGCACCAAGTGGGGCTGGTCCGATTACGGCCAGACCGCGGTGAGCTCCGCCAGCTACGGCGCGAATTACACCGCCGCCGCCTTCACCTGGGGTGGGCCTGCCAAGCAGACGGAAGATGTGAAATCCGCCCGCCCACACTCCTGGTAGTCGCTTAAGTCACCTAGACTGGTTCCTCAAGAAAAGGGTTCTTCCCTTGAAGGAGGAAACAGACTGTGAATAACAACCGCGACAACGCAAGCGGCCGTCCGAACTGGAACTACGAGGACGACGACGCCGAGACCTCGTTCTTCCCCCGCGTCAACGACGAGGGCTTTGACCAGGCCGACGGCGGTTTCGACGGAAACGACGATGCGACGCGCGTCATCCGCCCGGAGCAGGGGCCGGATCACGGGTCAAATCACGCTGCCGCCGATCAGTTCGACACCCAGTACCTCCCGGATGGGTTCGGTGACTACCCCGACCACGGGGCCGCGCAGTACCCGCCGCACGGGGCGGCCGGGCAGCCGGACTACCAGAACGGGCAACCTCCCCAGTATCGCCATGATCAGCCCCAGTACCAGCAGGGCCCGCCCCAGTACCAGCAGGGCCCGCCACCGGGCTACGGTGCCAGCTACCCGGGGCCGCAAGGGCCAGGCCCACAGCAGGGCTACCGGCAGCCGCCGAATGGCTACCCGTCGCGCCAGCCACAGCAGCACGGCAATCCCCAGTTCAGCGGCGGTACCCCTGGGCAGAATGGTCAGGGCAAGCGGCGCACCCCAGTGGGCCCCATCTTGGGAATCCTACTGGTCATCGCCCTGCTGATCGGCGGGTTCATGTGGTGGAATAACCGTTCCGACGAGTCGGCGGACGCCGAATCCTCGACCTCCACGACGTCCACCACCACCGTCACCACCGAGCCGAGCACCGAAGCGCCGGAGACGCAGGAGGAGCCCAGCCGCGGTCCGAACCTGGATGACCTGCGCAACCGCCTCGGCGGTCGCGATAACCAGGACCCGGGTGGCCAGCCGGGAGGGGACACCAACCCCGCGCCGGAGGGAAATAACCCGGGCAACGGCACCGGCGGCATCGAGTTGCCCGACACCGACCAACTCGAGCAGGACCTGCGCAACCGCGCCGACGATCTGCTCAACCAGCTGGGCTAGTATCCGGCGCCTGCCGGCGGGGCGTTGCGGCGCGCCCCCCTGGGCACGCTTAAGAAGGTGAGAGTCGCCCAGAGCGCCTTAGGACAACCTAGAGGGTCGGGGTCTCGCCGCGACGCTCCTTGATCCGCTCCTTCTCGGCGGCGAGCACCTCACTCATGACCTGCTGGTCCGTGATGTCCATGGCCTCCGGGTTCTGCTGGGCGGCCACCGAGTCGCGGGCATAGGAATCAAAGAGCTCCCGCTTGGTTGCCAGCAGGAGATGCAGCCGCTCCTCCACGGAATCCGGGGTGAGCAGCCGGTGCACCTCTACCGGGTTGATCTGGCCCATGCGGTGGGCGCGCGCGATGGCCTGCGCCTCAACCGCCGGGTTGAGCTGGGGCTCGATGAGCACCACGTGGTTCGCCGCCTGGATATTCAGCCCTTCGCTGGCGGCATTGATCTGAGCGACGAGCACCGCGCCGGGTTCAGCTGCCGTGAAATCATCCACCGCTTGCTGGCGTTCCTGGTGGCTCACCCCACCCGCGATCGGGCCGAATGCCCGGTCGCCGAGGCTATTCATGAGGTGATCGAGCACGCCGCGGAAGTACGTGAACACGATCGTCTTATCATCATCCAGGCCGTCGGTGAGCAGCTCGGCGAAGCGCTCCATCTTCGCGGACCCCGGCCCGCTGAAGCTCTGCCGCATCTGCATGAAGTTGCCCGCCTCGACGGCCTCGTTGTACTTCTCACGGTCCGACTCGAAGGCCTCGATCCATTCCTCTGTTTCGGTCAGCGGGGGCAGCTCGGCGAGGACGTCGCTCTGGTTGCGGCGCAGGTAGCGGCGCGCGACGACGGTGCGGAACTCACGCGCGCTCCTGCGTGCCTTCTCGAGCTTGGGTTCGAGCTCTGGGTCGAGGTAGCCCAGCAGCGTTTCCATCTCCGACACCCGGTTTTCCAGCGGGGTGCCGGAAAGGTAGGTGACGACCTCCGTCCGTGCGGTGAGTTGCTGCACCCCCTGGGCTTGCTTGGATTTGGGGTTCTTTGCCCGGTGCGCTTCGTCGACGACGAGCGCGCCGAATTCCAGGTCACCGGTCATGACTGTGGAGTCTCCGCGAACCTCGGGGAAGCCCACGATGGCGACCCCGCCCCGGTTGCTGAAGGCCTCGTAGGCGGCGTCCTTGTACGGTCCGGCGATGATGTGGGGCTCAAGATCCGTGAACTTTTTGATCTCTCGCTCCCAGTTGATGCGCAGGCTGGGAGGGCAGACCACCAGAAAGTGCTTCTCGCCGCGGGCAGCGAGATGGGCGAACACAGCCAAAGCCTGCATGGTTTTTCCCAGGCCCATCTCATCGCCGATCAGGACCTTGCGCTGGGCAAGCGCGTACCTCGCCCCGAAGTCCTGGTAGCCGCGCAAGCTCGCGTGCAGCACGCCACGGAGGGTGATCTCCTCGATGGACTTGGCGATATCCTCCGGCACGGCGGTGGCGGACTTGTCGTCGCCGAAGGCATGGAACTCTGCCGCGCGGATGGCGTAAAGGTGCCACGCCTGCTCTGCGGACAGTGGGGCTCTACGGGTCGGGATTTTCGCCAGTTCCGGCTGTGTGATCAGCCGCGAACCATCGGCCGGGCGGGCCAGCGCGAATTCGCTGAAACCCTGCGCGTAGGCATCGAAGCCTTCCGGCAGCGCCAGGAATGGGCCTTCGAGCTGCGCTTCACGTTGCTGCTCGCGGAACTGGAGGAGATCAGCCAGCGCCCGGACGTAGGCGGTGGAGGGGCCCTTATCCCGGTAGTCGATGATCGCGGGCTGGTCCGCGCGCATCTCGGCGGCGTAGCGCTTCGCCGCGGCGATCGCCTGCCGAGCGGTCTGCTCGCCCACGCCGTCGTAGCGGGTGAGGTCGCTGACAGTGGCGGCCTCGATATCCAGCAGGTTCAGGTGATGCAGGGGGCCTAGGCGCAGGGAGGTCGACGGCGTGAGCTGGTCGAGGATCTGGATGTCGGTCTGCCTCAGCTCCGCGTCCGCCAGCGTGCTCTTCAGAGAACGCTGCTGGCTCTCGACCTCCGCCAGCAGGGACTTCTCGGTGGCGTCGACCTCGGCCAGCCGCGCGAGTGCTTGCCGGTGGACATCGAGCTCCGCGGGCTGGTGCCAGTGCACATCCCAGCCCGTGAGGCGCTCCAGCTCGGCGGTGATCGCCGGGCGCATCGCCGCCAGATCGATCCCCAGGAACTGGCCGCGGTCCGTGGAACCCAGGGCGGCGTCCACGCCAGTCAGCACCGAGTGCACCGTGGCGCCGTCGATGGCGGCGTACCTGCGGTAGGTGTCGATCTGGGCCTGTGGGCGGGACCGGAAGAGGCGGCGCAGGCCCCGGTACTCGGCGAGCTTCTTCAGCTCAGGACGCTGCGCTTCAAGCTCGTCGCGGCTCGGGATCGTGCCGACGGACTGCAGCGAGGAGTTGAGCTCGTTCCAGGGAATGCTCGGGGCTTGGCCTGGTGCGAGGGTTCGCAGGAAGGCGGCCGTGCTGAGATTCTGGCCAAAGCCGAAGAGGCGGGCGGAGTTCTCGGAACAAAGAGTGGGGGCGGGGCCGCCCTCGCGGAGCCGGTTGACCCGCTCGGTGGTGGCCTCCCAGTGGAAACGCACGTCGATGAGCCCGTCAATGAGCGAATCGATGCGTTGGACCGTGACTTCTTGGCCGCCGATATTCACGCCGATCATCCTAGCAACGCCCGTGTCGGAAGATCGCGCGAAATGAGGCGAGGGGAGCGGCAGCGGAGAGGAGGAAAAGACGGCGAAATGTAGCCTGCGTCACTATGCTGAAAAATATAACTATCTACCGACAAAACGGAGGTTTCACATGGTGCAGCGAGTAGGCATCGTCGGAGCAGGACTCATGGGAGCTGGAATCGCAGAGGTTGCTGCGAAGTCTGGCGCGGACGTCCTCGTCTGGGAGCTGAAGCAGGAGGCCGTCGACGCCGGCCAGGCGCGAATCGAGAAGTCCCTGGATAAGGCGGTGGAGCGCGGGAAGCTCTCCGCAGAGGACCGGGACGCGACCCTGTCCCGTCTGAGCTACACCACCAACCTGGAGGACTTCGCGGACCGCGAGATGGTCATGGAGGCCATCGTCGAGAACGAGAAGATCAAGAAGGACGTCTTCGCGCAGCTCGACGAGATCGTCGAAGACAAGACCGCGCCGCTGTGCTCCAACACCTCGTCGCTGCCGATCCAAACCATCGCCTCGGCGACGAAGAACCCGGAGCGCGTGCTCGGCCTGCACTTCTTCAACCCGGTTCCGGTTCTGCCTCTCGTGGAGGTCATCCCGGCGCTGACCACCTCTGAGGAAGCCGTGGAGAAGGCGCAGACCTTCGCGACCGAGAAGATGGGCAAGACCGCCATCCGTGCGAAGGACCGTTCCGGCTTCATCGTGAACTTCCTGCTGGTGCCGTACATGCTCTCCGCGATCCGCATGGTGGAGCAGGGCGTGGCCACCGCAGAAGACATCGACACCGGCATGAAGCTGGGCGCCGCGCACCCGATGGGCCCGCTGACCCTGGCTGACATGGTGGGTCTGGACACCTGCGCGTTCATCGCGGACGTGATGTTCGAGGAGTTCGGCGACCCGACCTACTCCTGCCCGCCGCTGCTGCGCCGCATGGTGCAGGCCGGCCACTTCGGCCGCAAGTCCGGCAAGGGCTTCTACGAGTACTAAAAACTATCTCCGCCGCCCGCGGTTTTTCTGTATCGTGGGAGGGGCAACGGAACATTCCAACTTCTAGGAGGAAGCACATGTCTATCGACGACATCAAGGGCAAGGCAAAGGAAGCTTTCGGCGACGCAACGGGCGACGAGTCCACCAAGGCTGAGGGCAAGATCGATCAGGCTAAGTCCGATCTGCAGGACAAGGCTAACGAGGTCAAGGACAAGGTTGCTGAGGCCTTCAACGACGCGACCGACAAGTAAAGAATTTTCCCTCGTTTAAGCCCCTGGGCATAAGCCCCGGCGCTTAGGCTGAAAATTTTTGAGGCTCCCAGCCGGTTTTCCGGTGGGAGCCTTTCTTGTTGCCACGTTGCCTGAGTTCCTCGGCCAGCCCGGGGGCTTAGCCCTCCGCGGGCTCCTCCTCCGGCTCGCCCTCCCAGAAACCGAAGCGCTTCAACCGCTCGCGGTCAGCAGCCGAGGTCGAGCCCGTGAGCTTCAGCAGTTCGGAGTAGATACCCCCGGAGGTCGCCAGCTCCGCGGGGGAGCCAACCTCGTCGACGCGGCCCTCGTCCAGGGTGACGATGGTGTCCACGTTTGCGATCGTCGACAGCCGGTGGGCAATCACGAGTGTGGTGCGCCCTTCCATCAGTTGTTCCAGGCCCGCCTGGACCACGCGCTCTGCCTTGGTATCCAGCGCGGAGGTGGCCTCATCCAATACCAGCACGGGGGCGTCCTTCAGCATCGCTCGGGCTACCGCGATGCGCTGCTTCTGGCCGCCGGACAGCCGCAGGCCCCGTTCTCCGATGACCGTGTCGTAGCCGTCGGTGAAGCCCACGATGAACTCGTGCGCATTCGCACGCTTGGCGGCATCCTCGATATCTGCCTGGCTGGCATACGGGGTGGCGTAGGCGATGTTCTCGCGGATCGTGCCGGAGAACAGCGCCGGCTCCTGGAAGACCACGCCCACCGAGGAACGTAGTTCCGCGCTGGTTAACGTCGAGACGTCCTCACCGCAGACGGTGAGCGTCCCAGCGGTGGGCTGGTACAGGCCCAGCAGGAGGTTCACCAGGGTGGATTTACCGCCGCCGGACTCGCCGACCAGCGCCACCGTCTGGCCCCGCTGCGCGCTGAAACTCACATCGTGAATGACGGGCTCGCCGGGCAGGTACTCGAAGTCCACGTCCCGGAACTCGAAGACCGGCCCCGACTGCGGGGCTGAAAGCTGCGGGACGAGAGCAGCGTTCACATCCTCCTGGTCGACGAGCATGCTGCCGCCTGGGCGAGAGGCTTGCTGCAAGGCGGGTGCTGTTGTTGGCTCCTCCAGCTCCTCCATCGCTTCGAAGTATTCGCGGGAACCGGCGGCGGCGCGCTGGGCGGTGTCCACCAGCCAGCTCATCATGCTGGCCGGCTGGCGGGCCATGACCACAAGCTGCAGGAGCAGGACCATGTCGCCGATGGTGAAGCGCCCGCTGATCGTCTGCCAGAACAGGGTGAGGTAGATGGCGAAGAAGATGATGTTCATCCCGCCCATGCGGAGGGTGTCCATCATGTGCCAGTAACGGGACTGCACGCGGGTGATCTGCACGGTCTCGTCGAAGTGCTTCTGGAAGATGCGCAGCTCGCGCAGCTCCGTGACGAAGGACTTGACTACCTTCACCTGGCCGATGACCTCGGCGAACCGGCCCTGGGCGGTGTCAATGTGCTCGTTTTTCTCCTTCTCCCAGACGATCCACTTTCGGCTCGTTAGCGCGGTGAGCCACAGGTACATCGGGAAGATCACGGCCAGCAGCAGGGCCAATGGCCAGTAGTAGATCGCGGTGATCACCAGGATCAGCGCGACCGTGAGCAGCATGGAGAAGAAGTCATTGGCGAAGGACTGCAGGAACTGGGTGAGCCCCAGGATCGAGCGGTCCAATCGCGAGATGATGGTGCCCGTGACCTGCTTGTCGTAGTAGCTCTGAGGCAGGCTGAGCAGTTTCGCAAAGTAGCGGTTGGAGAGGATCTGCCGCATCCGGGTGGCCATCACGTCACCGAACCAGCCGCCGATATTGCGAACCAGGTTACTGGCCAGCTCCACGCCGAGCAGGGCCACTGCCAGCCAGATCACGGTCTGCAGCGCGGCGTCGCGGGAGAGCTCGCCCTGCACCGAGGCCACGATCGTGTCGGTGGCGCTTTTCACCAGGAATGGTGCGGCCAGAGCCAGGCCGGCGGTGAGGATGCTCGAGATCATCACGATCACGTAGAAGGGCATGAGCTCCTTCGTGGACCGTAGAATCCTGCCGAAAGCGGCAATCATGTACTCGCGTGCTCCTTCGTTGGGCTTGAGGTCTAACAACCAAGAAGCCTAGTCAAGAGGGCAGACAAGTCTTAAGCGCTCTCTCCGAAGCCCGCCGCAGCGATCCGATCCAACGCTTGAGTGAGAATCTCCCGCGAGGTCGCGAAGTTGATCCGCAGGTGTCCGGCCCCACCGGCGCCGTAGATGGCTCCGGTGTTGAAGGCCACCTTCGCCCGCTGCAGGATCTGCTCTGCTGGGTCTGTTGGCCCCGCTGGGTCCGTCGACGTTTCACTGTCCGCGCCCGTGGTCGCACCCAGCCCCGGGACGTCGCGAGCATCCACCCACAGCAGGTAGGTCCCCTCCGGGCGATGGAATGTCGCGCCGGGCAGAACCTCGGGCAGGCGGCGTTCGAGCAGTTCGAGGTTGCCGCTAAGGTAGTCGATCTGTTCCTCCAGCCAGCCGGACTCGTCGCTGTAGGCGGCGGTCGCGGCGGCGATCCCGATGGTGGATGCCTCCCCGGTGCGCAGCTTGTGCACTCCGGCCATGATTTCGCGGTCGCGCGGGGAGCTCAGGATCATTTGGGCGCACCGGAGGCCGGCGGTATTCCACCCCTTCGACGTGGCGGTGACCGTGATGGTGTTCTCCGCCGCGATCTCGCTGATCGAGGCGGCCGGGGTGTGCTGGTGCCCCGGGTAGACGATGGGGGCGTGGATCTCGTCGGAGATGACCCGCACGTTGTACTTCGCCGCCAGCTCCACGACGTCGCGCAGTTCAGACTCGCTGAACACCCGGCCGAGCGGGTTATAGGGACTGCATAGGATCAGCGACCCGGCCGGCGCGGCTGTGCTTCCCTCTTCCGCCTGTCCGTTGTTTCCCGCTCCCTTATCGACGACGACGCGTCCGCGCGTGGTTGCGGTGCCGGCTGCGAAGACCTCCTCCAGGGCGGCGAGGTCGAAGCCTCCCTCCGGAGTCATGGGCACCTCGATCGAGGGGCGACCGGTGACGTCCGGGATTTCGAAGAAGGGGTTATAGGCGGGCACGGGCAGCACGATCGCGGATCCCGCGGGGGTGAGTTCCTCGACGGCGATTTTCACTCCTGTGACCACGTCGGGGACGGAGCGAACCCAGCCGGGGGAGAAGGTCCATCCGAAGCGGCGTTCGTAGAAGCCGGCGAGTGCTTCCCGCAGCTCCTCGTCGTCAGCGGAGTAGCCGAAGTATTCGCGGTCCACGCAGTCCTGGATGGCGCGGGCAACGGCCGGGCAGGTGTGAAAGTCGGACTCCGCGACCCACATGGGGATGACGTCATCGGGATAGCCGCGCCACTTCTTCGTACCGCGGCGTCGCAGTTCCGCCAGGGTGGGCAGTTCGAGTGTGCTGGAGTTGTGGCTAGTCATGGCCAACAGTGTACTCGCCCCGTCGGGGGTATAGACAACTCTGTCTATATGCTGGTTTTTAGCGTTTAGCTAGGATAAGTATCCATTGAACGCCAGAGCGATGGGTGTCTCGGATGCGGACCAGCCGGTCGCGACCCGGTGAATATCCCTCCCGTGACTGATGAAGGAAGATCAATATGAAGAATAAAACTCTGCGGATCGGCGCCGGCATCGTTGGTCTGACCCTGGCGGCAGGGCTCGTTGCGTGTTCGGAGGAGGACACCACCGCCCAGGGTGGGCGCACCATTGACAACTGCGGCACGGAGATCTCGATCGATGAGAAGCCGGAGCGCATCGTCACCCTGCGCCAGGCGACCACCGAAAATCTCTTCGAGCTGGGCCAGAAGGACAAGATGGTCGGCACCAGCTCGCTGCGAGACAAGGTTCAGCCGAAGTGGCAGGAGGCCTATGACAGCATTCCCGTGCTGAGCAAGACCGTCGCGACCGCGGAGCAGGTGCTCGAGGTGGACCCGGACTTCATCGTCGCCACCCAGCGCGGCAGCTTCGTTGAAAGCCTCACCGGGGCCCGCGAGTTCTGGGCAGAAAACGGTGTTCGCACCTTCGTCTCCAACACGGATTGCCCGGAGGACGGCACGACTGGCTTCGAGAATCTCCAGAAGGACTACGAGCAGCTGGGTGAAATTCTTGGCGCGGAGGAAGAAGCCAAGAAGCTCATCGACCAGACCCAGGAAGCCATCGATAAGGCGGACGTGAACTCCGGCAAGTCCCTCGCCTTCCTCTTCAACATCAACGATGCCGCCCCGTGGGTCGACGGCCGCTACGGCATCTCCAACGACATCGCGAAGCTCACCGGCTCGACCAACGTCTTCGAGGACCTCAAGGAAGCCCGCAACGAGGTCAGCTGGGAGGCCTTCGCCGAGAAAGACCCGGACTACATCGTCGTCGCCGACATCTCCGGCCGTGGACTACCGATGGACACCGCGCAGGAAAAGATCGACGAGCTCAAGCGCGAGCCCGCGACCAAGAACATGAAGGCGGTGCGCGAGAACAAGTTCATCGTCGTCCCGGGCGTTGGCCTGGACCCCTCCGTGCGTTCCCTCGAGCCGCTGGAGATCATCGCCAAGGAAGTATCCAAGGATGACTAGCGCCAAAGCCCCTAGCGCCAAGCCCCAGCGCCGAAGTTCCTAGCGCCCGCCACCGGCCCCACAGCCGTGTCCGGGCAGGTCGCTACACTGGAGCGCATGTTAGATTTCGACACGCCTTCCAGCCTTCCCTACGAGCTGCCGGACTTCGCCAAAGTCGAGGTCAACGAGCTCGTCCCGGCCTTCTTCACCGCGGTGGACGACCACGCCGCGGAGATCGCAGCCATCGCGGCGAACCCCGAGGAGCCGACCTGGGAGAACACCCTGGAGGCCCTCGAGGCCTCCGGTCGGATGCTCGACCGTGTGCTCGCGGTGATCTTCAACTACGCCGGCACAATGGCCACCCCGGAGATCCGCGACGTGGAGGAGGCGGTGTCCCCGCCACTGGCGAAGCACTTCTCCGAGCTCTACCTCAATGAGGCGCTGTGGGAGCGCATCAAGCGGGTCGACGAGAACACCCAGATCGAGGAGGGCAGCGAGGAGGCCGCGCTCATGGACCACTGGCGCCGCAAGTTCCGCCGGGGAGGGGCGGAGCTCGCCCCGGAGCAGCGGGATGAGCTCAAGCAGATCGACGAGCGCCTCGCCGAACTGTCCACCCGCTTCGGCCGCGTCCTGCAGGAGCAGACCGAGGCCTCCGCCGTGCTGATCACTGAGGAATCGGAGCTCGCTGGCCTCAGCTCGCCCACCCGCGAGGTCCTGGCCACCGACGCGAAGGAAGCCGGCAAGGAGGGCTGGCTCATCCGGCTCGGCCTGCCCAGCGTGCAGCCCATTCTGGAATCCCTCGAGAACCCGGAGGTCCGCCGCCGGGTTTACGAAGCCTCCCTGCAGCGTGCCGGAACGGCCAATGATGAGACCCTCAAGGAGATCGCCCGCCTGCGCGCCCGCCGCGCCAAGCTGCTGGGCTACGCCTCCCACGCTGACTTCGTGGCGGAGGAGGAAACCGCTGGCTCCGTCGAGGCCGTCAAGGGGCTGCTGAACCAGGTGATTCCCGCCGCGGTGAGCAATGCCCACGGCGAGTACAAGCGACTGCTGGACAAGCAGGCCGTCTCCGCTGGAGCTTCCGGTGAGGAAAACTCCGAGCTCACGGGTGCAGACTGGGCCTATTGGTCCGCCCAGCTGAAGCAGGAGGAACTCTCGGTCGACGAGGAGGAGCTGCGCAGCTACTTCCCGCTGGATCAGGTGCTCGTCGACGGTGCCTTCTACGCCGCCCAGCGCCTCTACGGCATCGAGGTTGTCCGCCGCGAGGATCTCGAGGGCTACCACCCGGAGGCCCTGGTCTGGGAGGTTCGCGAGGGCGCGGACAGCAGCTACCCGGGAGCGACCCCCGGTGAGGGCATCGGCCTGATTATCACGGACATGTACGCCCGCCCCACCAAGCGGGGAGGCGCGTGGATGAGCAGCTTCGTGGACCAGTCCGACCTGCTGGGAACCAAGCCGGTCGTCGTCAACGTCCTCAATGTCGCCAAGCCGGCCGAACTCGCGCCGGGCGAGCTGGGCCGGGCGCTGCTCAGCCTCGACGAGGTGGCCACCGTGTTCCACGAGTTCGGTCACGCCCTGCACGGGTTGCTCTCCGAGGTTCGCTACCCGAGCCTGTCCGGCACCTCTGTGCCGCGCGACTTCGTGGAGTTCCCCTCCCAGATCAACGAGAACTGGGCCCTGCAGCCGGAGATTCTGGCCAACTACGCCAAGCACGTGGATACCGGCGAGGTGCTGCCCGCCGAGCTGGTCGCCGCCGTCCAGAAGCAGGCGCAGTGGGGCGAGGGCTTTGCCACCACCGAGTACGTCGCCGCCTGCGTGGTGGACCTGGCCTGGCACCAGCTGACTGAGGACGAGGCCGCCCAGGTTACGGACATCGCCGCCTTCGAACGCCGCGCGCTCGAGGAGGCTGGCATCGATATCGCGGATAAGATCGCCCCGCGCTACCGTTCCGCCTACTTCAACCACATCTTCGCCGGTGGCTACTCGGCGGACTACTGGTCTTACCTCTGGGCGGAGGTGCTGGACGCCGATGGCTTCCAGGCTTTCGTTGACACCGGTGCCGCCCGGGAGGCTGCGTTGGATGCGGACGGGGAAGCGACGAGCAACGAGGCCGACGCCGAGGAGATCGATCTGGACGACGTCCGCTTCGCCGGGGAACGCTTCCGCCGCATGATCCTCTCGCGCGGTGCGACCATCGACTACGAGGATGCATTCTGGATGTTCCGTGGCCGCCAGCGCAGCGTCGAACCGCTGCTGCGCCGCCGCGGTCTGTCGGGTGCGGTTAACGGCTAAGCGCCCGCAACGAGTAGATTCTCGGTAGTGAGAACATGAATTGGCTGATCAACGCCTCGGTATGGATCCAGGCTCCGGTGGTTGTGGCATTCCTGCTTGCCTTCGCCGGGGGTGCCTCCTGGCTGCTCAACAAGGTGCTCTGGGGGATCATCCCACGCAGTGCCGAGGAGGCGGAGGTCCTGGGGCCGGAGAGCGTGAAGCTGCTGGCAGTACAGGTTGAAAAATCTGCGCCCCCGGGGCATGCCCAGCAATCCTCGGGTGTTCAGCTAGAGAGCGTCGCCAGCGCCGAGGATGGGCGTGGCGGTGAACAGGAGAGTGTTTAGGAAACCATGAAGCACCATTCGAAGGTTCGGCAGGCCCTTGCCCTGCTGCTCGTGCTCCTTCTCGTGGCGTGGCTCGTGACTAACGTCCTTTAGGGTCCTCGCCCTTCGGCGGTGGGGGAGGCCCGCAGGGATGCACGACTCGGGAAAATTGGCGTTTTAGTGATCTACACCACTTATGTGTGTTTTTATAGCTGTAGCGAAAACTATTCCTGAGCTACGGCCCACAAAGGAGAATGATGAGGACGGAATACACCTCAGAACCGCTGTATACCATCGGCGAGAACGAGACGATTCTCACCGCGCTGCGCGACCTGCAGAAGGAACATCCGAGCGCGGTCTCCTTCAGTCGCCCCAAGAATTTCGACTGGGAAGACGTCACCACCACCCAGTTCCTTGACGAGGTCTACGCCGTCGCCCGTGGCCTCATCGCCAACGGGGTGAAGGCCAAGGATCGCGTCGTCATCATGTCGGAAACCCGCTACGAGTGGTCGCTGCTCGACCTGGCGATCCAGGCGGCCGGCGCGATCTCCGTGCCGATTTACCCGTCCTCCTCGACCTCCCAGTGCGCCTGGATCGTGCAGGACTCCGGCGCCAGCTTCGCTGTCGGTGAGACCCAGGAGCACTGCGAGCGCCTCGAGAACTTCATCCCCGAGGACGGCACCCCCACCGAGAAGGAGCCGCTGACCCGCGTGCTGGGGATCAACCGCGGTGCCGTCGACATCCTCATCAACGATGGCCGTGACAAGAAGATCTCCCAGGACGAGGTCGAGGCCCGCATCGCTGATGTGCGGACCTCCGATGTCTGCTCGATCGTCTACACCTCCGGCACCACCGGTCGCCCGAAGGGCTGCATGGTGCTGCACTCCAACTGGCTCAGCGAGGCCCGAGGCCTGGGCACCCACCCGATCGGCCGTCTGGGCAGGCCGGGCAAGAGTGCGGTGACCTTCCTCCCGCTGGCCCACGTGCTCTCCCGCGCAGTGTCTTACCTGCTGCTCACCACCGGCTGCACCCAGACCCACTGGTCTGACTTCGGCACCCTGGTCACCGAGTTCCAGCGCTCCAACCCGAACATGATCCTGGGCGTGCCGCGCGTCTTCGAGAAGGTCCACGCGGGCGTGCGCGCTAAGGCCTCCGATGGCTCCAAGATCGGCGAGAAGCTCTTCGAGCGCGCCGAGAAGATCGCCGTGGAGTACTCCAAGGCGCTGGACACCCCGCAGGGCCCGAGCCTCGCACTGAAGACCAGCCACGCCATCTTCGACAAGCTGGTCTACTCCAAGGTCCGCGAGGCCACGGGTGGGGAGCTGGAGTACGCCATCTCGGGTGGCTCGGCACTCAACGCGGAGCTTATGCACTTCTTCCGCGGCGTCGGCGTGTACATCTACGAGGGCTACGGGCTGACCGAGTCCACCGCCGCCATCACCGTGAACTTCGAGCCGGATAACATCATCGGCACCGTGGGCCGCCCCGTCGGTGGTAACACCGTCCGCATCGCCGACGACGGCGAGATCCTGCTCAAGGGCGACGTCATCTTCGGCGGCTACTGGAACAACGAGGAGGCCACCAAGGAGGCCTTCGACGAGGACGGCTTCTACGCCACCGGCGACCTGGGTGCCCTGCTGCCGACCGGCCACCTGCGCATCACGGGCCGCAAGAAGGAAATCCTCGTCACCGCGGGCGGTAAGAACGTCTCCCCGGGCCCGCTGGAGGACATCCTGCGCTCCGCCCCGCTGATCTCCCAGGCCATGGTCGTTGGCGATGACCAGAAGTTCATCGGTGCACTGATCTCCCTGGATGAGGCTGCGGTGGAGAGCTGGAAGGCCCGAAACGGCATCTCCGCCAATACCTCGATCCGCGAGCTGGCGAAGAACCCGAACCTGCGCGGCGAGATCCAGGACGCGATCAACGAGGCGAACCAGTCGGTTTCGCACGCTGAGGGCATCAAGAAGTTCCGCATCGTTCACCGCGACTTCGAGGAGGATCGCGGCGAGGTGACCCCGTCGATGAAGCTCAAGCGCTTCATGGTGGAGAAGAACTTCGCCGACGACATCGCCTGGATCTACTCCGAGAAGTAGCTGCCCGGCCCCCAATTACCGCCCCACGGGGTGGCGGCGCCGGGGGCTCGAAAGCTCATATAAATCCCCGGACACGGCCAAGCCTCCCGGACGTACCCGCATCACTCACATAATGTGATGCGGGTACAGCCTTTTATGCGCCGCCCTACAGGGAACCGGAAGCTACAAGGCGAAGTGCCGGATGTCGTGGACGAAGCGAAAACAGGGAGGTCACGTGCACTACGATGCGTCGCTGCGCGTGCGCGACCTCACCCAGAACATCTACGACATCGGCGATGAAATCGCCGAGCACATCGAGCACATTTCCCAGGCCATTGCGGATTGGGACGGCGAGCTGGTCGAGGACTGCCTGCTCGAGTTCACCTCCGTCGTCCGCCAGGGGCGCAAGGAGGTCCGCCCGGGGCTCGCGGAGCTCAACGGCCTGCGTCAGGCCTTCGTCTCCGGCGTACGCAGCGGCGAAATGTCTAATACCTTCCAGCACCCCGGACGCACCCTGTCCTTCCTGCGCAAGGGTGCACCCACACCGCCGTCCCAGGGGAGCGGCGCTCAGAATGGGGAAACCTCCTCAACTCAGGACGCGGACGACGGAGCCCAGCCGCAGATGGCGACGACCGTCGGCTGGCGGCTGTGGCTGCGGGAGCGCAACGAGGAACTCATCGGTGAACTCGAGGAGCTCGCCGAGTGGGTCGTCCAGCAGACCGACCTGGCCGTCAACGCGCAAGCCGTACTGTTGCCGCAGGTCTTCAACGAGGCGGAGAAGCGTACTCGGGAGATCGTGGCGCATTGGCAGGAGGGCGTGGCCAAGCAACCCGCCGTGGCACAAGCCATGCGGGGGGAGGCCCCACCGCAGTTCCTCGCCGAGCGGGCCCGCATCGAGCAGCTCATCGCAAAGCTGACGAAGCGGCGCGGCCGGGTAGTGTAGCTGGGCATGACCAGCGGGCTGTATATTCACGTGCCGTTCTGCGCCTCGCGCTGCGGCTATTGCGACTTCAACACCTATACCCCCGCAGAGCTGGCCACCGATCCAGCCAGCATGGGTTCCGCGCAGGGGCGCACTCCGGCCGGCTACCTCGACGCGCTCGAGGTGGAACTCGAGCTGGCGGCAGCGGCCTGGGACCGGCGGGGACTCTACGAAGGGGATTCCGACCCCGGGGTAAGCACCGTCTTCTTCGGCGGCGGTACCCCCTCCATGCTGGGCGCTGAGGGGCTGGTGCGCGCCCTCAATGCGGTGCGCCGTACCGTCGGCCTGGCTCCGGGAGCGGAGGTCACCACGGAGGCCAACCCGGAGTCCACGAGCCCGGAATTCTTCTCCCAACTCCGCGAGGCTGGCTTCAACCGGATCTCCCTTGGTATGCAGTCGGCGGCTGGGCACGTGCTGAAGGTCCTGGAGCGCCAGCACACGCCCGGCCGTCCGGAGCAGGCGGTGGCGGAGGCCAAGGCCGCGGGCTTCGCGCACGTGAACCTGGATCTGATCTACGGCACACCCACCGAGCGCGACGAGGACCTGGCCCGCAGCGTGGACGCTGTCATCGAGGCGGATGTGGACCACGTCTCCGCCTACTCTCTCATCGTCGAGGACGGCACCGCGATGGCCCGCAAGGTCCGCCGCGGGGAGCTGCCCGCTCCGGACGAGGACGTCTACGCCGACCGCTACCGCATGATAGATGAACGCCTCGTCGAAGCTGGTTTCCAGTGGTACGAGGTTTCCAACTGGGCAAAGCCGGGCGGGGAGTGCGAGCACAACCTCATTTACTGGCGAGATGGCCAGTGGTGGGGCGCGGGCCCGGGAGCTCACGGATGCGTGCGACTGCATGAGGACGTGGCGGCGCAGTACCTGCCTGCCGAGGCTGCGGAGCGCGTGGGAGCGGAAGACTTCTCTGGCATCACCCGCCTGGTCAACGTCAAGTACCCCGCCCGCTACTGGGAGGCCCTCATGGAGCGCCACGCCCTGCCCGCGGTGACCTTCGAGCCGCTGAGCCGAGCCGACCTGGCCACCGAGCACCTGATGCTGGGGCTACGACTGCGAGAGGGAGTCGCGCTCGCCGGGCTGGCGGGAGCCGAGGCGGAAATCGAGCGTTACCAGAGCATGGGGCTGCTCGCGGTTGACGCGAACGCGCAGCGTCTGCGGGTCACGGAGCAGGGCCGCTACCTGGTCGACGGCATCGTCACCGATCTGCTGCTCGCCATGGAGTGATCATGGAGTGAATCCAGCCTTTCGCCTAGGCTGGGGGAGAAACAGAATAGATGGTGGTGAGCTTTTTCCGTGACTAATCGCGTGCCGAAGAACCGCGCGTCGCTGTCGACCCAGCAACGCCGCAGCGAGGTGCTGCGCGCCATCGTGTCGGACTACATCTCCCTGCAGGAGCCGGTGGGTTCCAAGATGCTCCTCGACCGGCACCAGCTGGGGGTGTCCTCCGCGACGATCCGCAACGACATGGCCGCCCTCGAGAAGGATGGCTACATCACCCAGCAGCACACCAGCTCCGGGCGCATCCCCACCGCGAAGGGGTACCGCCACTTTGTGGACGGCATCCACGCCGTCAAGCCGATGAGCATGCCGGAGCGGCGGGCGATCCTGGACTTCCTGGAGCACGGGGTGGACCTGGAGGACGTCCTGCGCCGCAGCGTTCAGCTGCTCGCCCAACTGACCCGTCAGGTGGCGGTCGTCCAACTGCCGGACATGCGCATCGGCCGGGTGAAGCACTGCGAGCTCGTGCACCTGACCACCCACCGTCTGCTCGTCGTCCTCATCACGGACACCGGGCGGGTCGACCAGCGCAACGTCGACCTCGCCGAACCGCTCGCCGAGTCTGACCTGCCGCGCGTCCGCGACCTGGTCAACCACAGCGTCGTCGGGCTCACCCTGGAGGAGGCCTGCGCGAAGATCGCCTCCCTGGCCCAGGAAGCCAGGTCGAAGACGGTACCCGCGGAGCTACGGCCGGCTCTCATCGCGGTGGCGACCGTGCTGATGGAGACCATGGTGGAGCGACCCAATGATCGGCTCATTCTCGCCGGTACCCCGAATATCGCCCGGGTGGGGGAATTAACCCCGGTGCTCGAAGCGTTGGAAGAACAGGTCGTCGTTCTCAAACTCCTCTCTGGGGTCCGCGACATGGGTATCCAGGTCAGCATCGGCGAGGAAAACGAGGACGAAGAGCTGCGCAGCGCCTCGGTGATCTCCACCGGTTACGGCGCAGAAAACGCGGTCATGGGCGGGCTCGGTGTGCTGGGCCCAACCCACTTGGACTACCCCGGCACGATGTCTAAGGTGACCGCAGTGGCGCACTATGTATCCCGGATTCTGGCCGGGGAGTAGACTGCAAGTTTGGTTTCGATAGCGAGCAAAGGGGATAAAACTCACCGTGGCCCGTGACTATTACGGCATTCTTGGCGTGGACCATAACGCCACCGATTCGGAGATCAAGAAGGCTTATCGCAAGGTCGCCCGCAAGTACCACCCGGACGTCAACCCGTCCGAGGACGCGGCGGAGAAGTTCCGGGAGGCAACCCTTGCCCAAGAGGTTCTCCTTGACCCGCAGAAGCGCCAGATTGTGGACGCCGGTGGCGACCCAGAGGAGCCGGGCTTCGGCCAGCCGGGCGGCGGCGGTGGATTCGGCACCGGCGGACTGGGCGATATCTTCGACGCCTTCTTCGGCGGTGGCGGCGGGGGAGCGGGCCAGCGCGTCCCCCGTGTGCGCCGCGGCAACGATGCGCTGCTGCGCATCTCGCTGAGCCTGGAGGAGATCTACTCCGGCATCAAGCACGAGGTCACCGTGGACACCGCGGTGCTGTGCGAGCCTTGCGAGGGGACGGGGTCGCAGTCCAAGTCTGAGCCGGTAGGCTGCCCCACCTGTCACGGGCAGGGCCAGGTCATGGAGGTTCAGAACTCCATCCTGGGCCGCGTGCAGGTCGCCCGCCCGTGCCACCGCTGCGGCGGCACCGGCGAGATTATTGAGGATCCGTGCGAGAACTGCCAGGGCGATGGCCGGGTGCGCGCTCGCCGGGACATCGCGGTGAATATCCCGGCCGGTATTTCCGACGGCATGCGCATCCGCATGACCGGTGAGGGCGAGGTCGGCCCGGGCGGCGGCCCGGCCGGTGACCTCTACATCGAGGTCCAGGCCGAGGAGCACCCGATGTTCATCCGTGAGGGCGATAACCTGCACGTCACCATCTCCGTCCCGGCGGTGGACGCCGCTTTGGGGACGAAGACCTCCCTGGAGTTGCTGGATGGCAGCAGCGAGTCGGTGGAGATCCCGGCAGGAACCCAGCCGGACGAGCAGATCCGCCTGTCTGGTCAGGGCATGCCGCACCTGCGCCGCGAGGGCCACGGCAACCTGATCGTCCACGTGGACGTCACCGTGCCGACCAACCTGAGCCACAAGCAGCGCGAGCTGCTGGAGCAGCTGCGTGAGCACTCCAAGGAAGACGTGGCAGTGAATACGAAGGGTGGCCAGCACAGCGGCCTGTTCTCCCGGCTGCGCAAGCACTTCTCCCGCGCCTAAGAAGGCGCAGGGAGGCCGCTAAGGCCGGCCTGGCCAAACACCCGTGCCTCGGCTCAGCCAGCCGAGGCACCAGCAGAAGAAGCGGAAAGAATCTAGTGACAGAATCGGTGTTCATCCAGCCCCTGCCCGAGGGGATTGCGGTCGGTGATTCCGTCCAGCTCACCGGGGCGGAGGCTCGCCACAGCCAGGTCAAGCGCATCGCCGACGGGGAGGCGGTCATCGTCAGCGACGGGGCCGCCACCGCCGTGCGCGGTGCGTTCTCCGCCGCCGGGATTCAGGTCACCGAGCTGCTGGAGCTACCACAGCCCACACCTCGGGTGACGATCGTCCAGGCGCTTCCGAAGTCCGACCGCTCCGAGCTAGCGGTGGACCTGATGGTTCAGGCCGGGGCGGATCGCATCATCCCGTGGGCGGCCAGCCGCTGCATCGCCCGCTGGGACAAGAAGGAAGATAAGGCTCTGGCCCGCTGGGAGAAAACCGCGTTCGCGGCCACCAAGCAGTCCCGCCGGCTCGTCCTTCCCGAGATCACCGGTCTGTTGCGCAACCTCACTGACCTGCCAGAGCTGGTGCCGGGGCTCGCCGGGCCACAACCAACCGCACGGCTCGGGATGCTTCACGAGGACGCCCGCGGCGACTTCCGCTCCTTCGTTGAGAGCGCGGCTGGGGTCGAGGACATCGTGCTGGTCATCGGCCCAGAGGGCGGCATCGCTCCGGACGAGCTAGCGACTCTCGAGGAGCTCGGCGGCCACGCGGTTGTCCTTGGCCCCGAGGTGCTGCGCACGGCCACCGCCGGCGCGGTGGCGCTGGGAGCGATTGGCGCCCTCACGGACCGTTGGGGCGCGGTAGGATAAGGCCCATATGGTTCCTCATAATGTCCGCACCCACGGAGCCCACGCAGCGCAGTCACCACGCCCGCGAGTCGCCAGCTCCACCCTCGAACTTCCTCCAGAAGCCGTGCTGGCCATCTCCGGTCCAGCAGATGAAAATCTCAGGATCGTCGAAGACGTCGTCGATGCAGACATCCTGACCCGCGGCAACCACCTGGTCTTACGCGGCGAAGCCAGCGAGGTGAGCCGCACCCGCAAGATCCTGATGGAGATGGCCGCCATCGCCGACCACGGCCAGACGGTCACCCCGGACGTCACCCGCCGCATCATCGACATGCTCGACGAGCAGGGCGCAGTACTGAACTACAAGGCCGCCCCCATCGTCAGCTACCGCGGCAAGGCGGTGCGCCCCAAGACCCTCGGCCAGGAAGAATACGTCGAGGCGATCGACAACTACTCGGTCGTCTTCGGGCTCGGCCCCGCAGGCACGGGCAAGACCTACCTGGCGATGGCCAAGGCTGTGCAGGCGCTGCAGGCCAAGGAGGTCACCCGGATCATCCTCACCCGCCCGGCCGTGGAGGCGGGGGAGAACCTCGGCTTCCTGCCCGGCACCCTGGGCGACAAGATCGACCCCTACCTGCGCCCCCTCCACGATGCGCTGCGGGAGATGGTGGACCCGGAGATCATCCCGCGGCTGATGGAGTCCGGCGTCATCGAGGTCGCCCCGCTGGCCTATATGCGCGGCCGCACGCTGAACAACAGCTTCGTCATCCTGGACGAGGCACAGAACACCACGCCCGCGCAGATGAAGATGTTCCTCACCCGACTGGGGTTCGGCTCGAAGATGGTCATCACCGGCGACCTGACCCAGGTGGACCTGCCGAAGAAGCAGCGCAGCGGCCTGGCCGCCAGCCAGGAGATCCTGGATGGGGTGGACGGCATCCGGTTCGCCGAGCTCAGCAGCAACGACGTCGTCCGGCACCGCCTGGTCACCCGCATCGTGGACGCCTATGAGCGCTTCGAGGCCGAAGAGGAGCTCGCCCGCTTGGACCGTGAAGAAGAACAGGAATGGAGAACCCGCTAGTGAGCATCGAGGTTTTTAACGAATCCGGCTGGGGCGAGATCAACGAGGAAGAGCTGATCGACGTCGCCCGCTACACGCTGTGGACCATGGACGTCCACTCCAGCGCGGAGCTGTCCATCCACATCGTGGACGAGGAGACCATCGCCGACCTCCACCTGCGCTGGCTGAACCTGCCGGGTCCGACGGACGTGATGAGCTTCCCGATGGATGAGCTGACCCCGGGCTGGGGCCGCAAGGACGGCCCGCCGACCTCCCCGGCGATGCTGGGCGACATCATGCTCTGCCCGAGTTTCGCGAAGGGGCAGGCCGAGCGCGCCGGCCACTCCCTGGCCCACGAGCTGGACTTGCTGACCGTGCACGGCGTGCTGCACCTGCTGGGCTTCGACCACGTGACCCCGGAGGAGGAGCAGCAGATGTTCTCCATCCAGAACGAGGTCCTGGCGAATTGGTACGACTCCCAGGAGGAGCGCGGCGTGAAGTTCGGCCCGAAGCCAAGCGGTGCTGCAGCCTTCCCGAGCGCGGCCGACCGCGACGACACCGGCTCCGGCAGCTCCTTCAGCACAGGACCAGAAACCGAGCCGAAGTAAATGGACTCCTGGATAATAGCTGGCACTATTGGCCTGATCCTCGCGCTCGCGGTCGGCGCGATGTTCTCCCTTGCTGAGACAGCACTATCCTCGCTCTCTCCGGCGCGGGTCGAATCGCTGGTGAAGGACGAGCGCCCGGGGGCTCGCCGCTTGGCGAAGGTCATGGCCCGCCGCGCGGAGCACATCAACCTGCTCGTCCTGCTGCGCACCCTGTGCGAGGTCACGGGCACGGCGCTGATGGCCGCGGTGTTCGTCGAGGCTTTCGGCCTACACGTTTGGTCTCTGCTTGCCGCGATCCTGCTGACGGCGCTCATCAACTTCGTCGTCATCGGCGTGCTGTCTCGTACTTTGGGACGTCAAAACCCCTACTCCATCTCCCTGGCGGCGGCCCCGCTCCTGCTAGGGGTGAACCGGGTCTTCGGTTTTCTCGCCCGCGGGTTGGTGCGCGCCGGTTCGGTGCTCTCCCCGGGCCGTGGCTTTAGGGACGGCCCGTTCGCCTCGGAGATTGAGTTGCGAGAGATGGTGGACATCGCGACGGAGCGCGGGATCGTGGAGACCGACGAGCGTCGGATGATCCAGTCTGTCTTCGATCTGACGAATACGACTGCGCGCGCGGTGATGGTGCCGCGCCCAGAGATGGTGTGGATCGAGGACACCAAGTCCGCCGGGCAGGCGACGAGCCTGTGCGTGCGCTCGGGGCTGTCCCGGCTTCCGGTGATCGGCGAGGACGTCGACGACATCGTCGGCATTGTCTACTTGAAGGACCTGGTCGCGCAGACGTACCACGACCAGGACGCCGGCCGTCACACCCCGGTGACCGAGGTGATGCGCAAGCCGAATTTCGTCCCCGATTCCCGGATGCTCACCGACCTGCTCGAGGACATGCAGCGGGACCAGGTGCACCTGACGATGCTGGTTGACGAGTACGGCGCGGTCGCGGGCCTGATCTCCATCGAGGACATCCTGGAGGAGATCGTCGGCGAGATCTCCGACGAGTACGACGCCGACGAGGACCTGCCGATCGAGGACCTGGGCGATGGCCGCTACCGGGTCAGCTCCCGGCTTTCCCTGGGGGAGCTGGAGGAGCTTTTCCGCGAGCAGCGCTACGAGGGCGGACACCACGGGGAGCCGAGGAACCCCTCCCGTGGCGAGCCTGGAAACGGGGAGGCAGACCACGAGGAACGCGGCGGAGAAGGCTCCTGGGAGGACCGCAGCTGGATTCCGGAGCGGGCCACGGAGATCGAATTCAGCGAGGAGCAGCACGACCAGGCCGACACCGTGGCTGGGCTGGGCGCCCTGGAGCTGGGCAAGGTGCCGATGCCGGGGGCGGAGATCACCACCGCCGGGCTGCACCTGGTCTTCGAGGGCGGTCATAACAAGAGGGGGCGCTACATCGTGAAGTCCGCGGTCGTCAGCCGGGTGGACCCGGGGGAGGAACAGCCCGATGCGGATAGCGCCGAGGCGGTGGGCCCGTCCGGTTCCGGCGAGGCTGCCCCGCGACGCGATGATTCCGCCCCGCGGCCTGCAGTAGGGCAGAATGGGGAGGGTGACTAGCGAGATGAACTTCCCCGATGAGTCGATGCTCCCCGCCGATGCCGCTGCCAACCCAACAGCAGGCAGCCCCGCTGCCGACGGTGCGGGTGCTGGGCTCGGCTTCGACACGCCCGAGGGCTTCCGCTCCGGCTTCGTGAGCTTCGTGGGCCGGCCGAATACCGGTAAATCCACGCTGACGAATGCCCTGGTTGGGGAGAAGATCGCCATCACGGCCGATCAGCCGGAAACCACCCGCCACCCGATCCGTGGGCTCGTGCATCGCCCGAAGACCCAGATCGTCGTCGTGGACACCCCGGGCCTGCACCGGCCGCGCACACTGCTGGGCGAGCGGCTCAACGACGTGGTCAAGGAAACCTACGTGGACATGGACCTGATCTGTGTGTGCGTGCCAGCCGATGAGAAGATCGGCCCCGGCGACCGCTGGATCGTGGAGAACGTCCGCCAGGTCGCGCCGAAGGTGCCGCTGATGGGCATCGTCACCAAGACCGACAAGGTCTCGAAGGACCGGGTTGGCCAGCAGCTGCTCGGCCTGCACGCCATGCTCACCGAAGCACTCGACGGCGCCGAGGTGGACGTCGTCCCGCTGTCCGCCCAGGACGGATTCCAGCTGGACACCTTGGTGGACGTCATCGCTGAGAAGCTGCCCGAGGGGCCGAAGTTCTACCCGGATGACCACGTCACCGACGATGACACCGAGACCCGCATCGCCGAACTGATCCGCGAGGCCGCGCTGGAAGGCCTGGAGCACGAGCTGCCGCACTCGGTGGCCGTGAAGGTCGATGAGATCCTGCCGTCCCCGACCAGGGAGGGCGTGCTGAACGTGCACGCGGTGATCTACGTGGAGCGGGAGGGCCAGAAGGCCATCCTGCGGGGCCGCAACAACCGCCGCCTGTCGCGGATCGTGCACAACTCTCGCCTCCAGATCATCGAGATGCTGGGGCAGAACATCTACCTGGACGTCCGCCTGAAGGTGGCAAAGAACTGGCAATCCGACCCGAAGGCATTGGAGCGCATGGGCTTCTAAAACCACGCCCGGCCCGGCCACTGGGCGCGTCGTGACACACCGGCGCGATCGCGCATCCAAGGAGTACACATGGATAACCCCGAGAAACAACCTTCCGACTTCTCGCCCCGCACCCCGGGCGAGCTGACACCTGAGCAGGCCCGTCAGGCCAATGAGACCTTCCTGCAGGGCCAGGGCATGGACCACAGCACCGGGGACCACAGCGTCGAGGATCACGGCACTGGGGCCCGTGGCGTTGGGGCACACGCTGGCGTGGACGTTGCCCCGCGCGCGCCATTCGCAGCGGGGTCTGCGGGCTACCCGGCAGATCAGGACCCGCAGGGCGGCAGCTTCCTCGGCGCGCTTTTCGACTTCAGCTTCCGCCGCTACGTCACCCCGAGCGTGGCCCAGGTGCTGTACATGGTGCTCTTCGTGGTCATTGGCGTGGCCGCCGGCCTGGCGCTGCTGGGCGCGGTGAGCGTGTTCTTCTCCGGCCAGCCGCTGGGCTTCAGCCTGCTGGTCTTCGTCCTGGCTGTCCCGCCGATCGTGCTGATCACGGTGGCAGTGCTGGCGCTGTCCCGCGTCTACCTGGAGGTCGCGGTCTCCCTGATCCGCACTTCCCAGTCGGTGCAGGCCATCGACGCGCGCCAGGAGCAGCGCCTGCGCGCCATGGAGCAGGGCCAGGCGCAGAACCACAGCGCAGCCCAGCAGCGTGAGACCTCCGCGCAGCAGAACTACCCGCCGCACCTGCCGAACACGGGCCAGAGCCATGGCGAGCAGAACTAGCCAGACCGCGAAGCCGGGAGGCTTCCTCCGCACGCTGACGGATTTCGGCTTTGACCGCATCCTTTCCCCCGGCTTCATCCGGGTGCTCTACATCCTGGGCATCGTGATCATTCTGGTGAACGCAGTGGTCATGACCTTCGGTTCGATGATCGGGCTGAGTGGGGTGGGCATCTCCATCAACGGCTTCGATGGTTCCGAGTTCTTCACCAGCTCTCCGGAGATCAGCTTCGAGCCGAACGTGGCCAATGCTCTGGTTTCCGGCGTGCTCTACGCTGTCCTCGCCTTCATCGAGATCGCCCTGCTGCGCGTCGGTTTGGAGATGGTCGCCGCCATCGCCGCGACGGCCACGGCCTGGCAGCGGATCCGTCGCCGCTCCGACGCGCACCCCGAGCTCATCGTCTAAGTAGCTGCCTCACGCGGTAGCCTGTCAGCCATGTCATCTTTCTCGCCTCGCCCGAACTTCCGGGACGAGGCTTTCGTCTTGCGCAGCTACAAGCTGGGGGAGGCCGACCTCATCCTCGTGCTGCTGACCCGCAGTCACGGGGTGGTGCGCGCGGTCGCCAAGGGCATCCGCAAGACGAAGTCCCGCTTCGGGGCCCGCCTCGATCGTTTCTCGAAGGTCAACGTGCAGGTCTACCGGGGCCGTAGCCTGGGAAAGATCACGGACGCCGCCTCCCTGGCTAGTTACGCCGGCCCTATCGTCGCGGACGTGGACAAATACTTCGCCGGGGCCGCGATGCTGGAGCTCGCCCAGATCCTCTCCACCGCGGAAGGGTCCTCCGAAGCCGTCTTTTCTAGCTTGGACGCAGGCCTCGCCCTCCTTGCCGGAACTGACCCAGCCACCCCAGAGCTGCCCCCAGTGAGCGTGGCCGATCGCTTCGTCCTCCACGGGCTCGCAGAAGCTGGCTGGATGCCTAGCCTCGTGGACTGCGCCCAATGCAGCCGTCCTGGGCCACACCGGGCCTTCCATCCGCGCGCCGGGGGCAGCGTGTGCGTGCTCTGCCGCCCACCGGGTTCGGCCACCCCTCCCCCCGAGGCGGTGCGCCTGCTGTGGCTGCTGGCTCACGATCGGCTGGCAGTGGCCGCCCAGGTCGCGGCCAATCCCGGCAATGTGCGGGTAGCCCACGAACTGCTGCTGGCACACGTCCGCCAGCAGCTAGAGGTCGCCTGCCCGGCCTACGCGGCCCTGTGAACCGATCGGAACCGGCCGGGAAGAATCATCCGCCAGCCGGTGGCGTCGTCCCCACAACAACGGGGTGACCGCGGGAGGGGATAACGGATCCGCGAGGTGGGGCTGGCACAATGGCTGTTGTGAAGAACGAAACCGCAACCCGAGAACAGATCGCCAGCCTGCCTACTGGACTTGTGCCGCGGCACATCGCGCTGGTCATGGACGGCAACGGTCGCTGGGCGCAGGAGCGCGGCCTGGCACGGACCGAGGGGCACAAGCGCGGGGAGTCGGTGCTGATCAGTCTGGTGGAGGAGTGCCTGGAGCTGGGTGTCGAGGCGCTCTCCGCCTATGCCTTCTCCACGGAGAACTGGCGGCGCTCGGCCGAGGAGGTGCGCTTCCTCATGGGCTTCAACAGGGATGTGCTGCGCAAGCAGCGCGATTACCTGGACTCCCTCGGGGTGCGGATCCGCTGGGTGGGCCGCCGCCCGCGCCTGTGGCGCTCGGTGATTAGCGAGCTGGAGCGCGCGGAGGAGCAGACGAAGCACAACACCCGGATGACGCTGTACATGTGCATCAACTACGGCGGCCGCGCGGAGATCGCGGATGCGGCGAAGGCCCTGGTGGCGGAGGCGAATCGCGGGCAGATCAAGCCCCGGGATGTCTCGGAGAAGGACTTCGCCCGCTACCTCGACGAGCCCGACATGCCGGACGTGGACCTGTTCCTGCGCCCGTCGGGGGAGCAGCGGACCAGCAACTTTTTGATCTGGCAGTCGGCTTATGCCGAGATGGTCTACCAGCAGGTGCTGTTCCCGGACTACACCCCGGCTCACCTGCGCGGGGCGATCTGGGAGTTCGCTTCGCGGGATCGCCGTTTCGGCGGCGTGAAGTAGGATTGCTCTCTGGTTTTCTTTTCTGCTTCTCTGATTTTTTTAGGACGTCGCCGCCGCGGCGTGAGGAAGGCGTGATGGTTCGTGGTTGATCAGCCGGATCAGCGGCCCAACGAGCAGCCTGCCGGGCTGCCGGCTGAGCAACCAGTGGAGCAGCCGACCAAGAAGCAGATCGCCACGTGGCGGCGCTATCTCGCCGACGAGCGGGCGGAGGGGGCCGTGTACCGCGAGCTGGCGCGCAAGAAGACGGGGGAGGATCGCGAGATCCTGCTCGGCCTGGCTGAGGCGGAGGCCCGGCACGAGGCCTATTGGCGTGCCCGGCTGGGCGAGTACGTTGGCCTGCCGCAGAAGGCCAGTTTCAGCACCCGGATGCACGCCTTCTTGGCGGAGCGCTTCGGTTCGGTCTTCGTGCTTGCGCTGCTGCAGTCGGCTGAGGAACGCCGCAGCGGGGTGGCGGATATCGACGCGGCGGATTCCATCCTCGCGGACGAGGCCATTCACGCCGAGGTTGTCCGCGGTCTGGCGGCGCGTGGCCGGGCACGGATGTCGGGGGACTTCCGGGCAGCGATCTTCGGGGCCAACGACGGGCTAGTGTCGAACCTCGCGCTGGTGCTCGGCATGGTGGGCACCGGCGCTCCCTCCAACGTGGTGTTGGTGACCGGCATTGCCGGGCTGCTTGCCGGTGCGCTGTCCATGGCGGCCGGCGAATACGTTTCGGTGTCTAGCCAGCAGGAGCTGCTCGCCGCCAACGCTCCGGCGGAAGACACGGCGGGGGCGGTGCCCAAGCTGGACGTGCGGGAAAATGAGCTGGAGCTGGTCTACCGCGCCCGTGGCATGGCGCCAGAGGAGGCCCGGGCGAAGGCGCAGCGGGTCTTCGAGGAGATTCTTTCCTCCCCGGCCGTGGACGTGGGATTGAACCACGAGGATCCGGCTCACGAGTCCCCTCGTCACGGGGATTCGGCGGAGGCAGACAAGGGGGACGAGGAGTCCACGGGCTCTCCGGTCTCCGCCGCGGTGTCGAGCTTCTTGCTGTTCTCCCTGGGCGCGATCGTGCCGGTGCTGCCGTACCTCTTTGGTGCGGAGGGGTTGAGCGCGGCGGTGATCGCCTGCGTGCTGGTGGGCCTGGCGCTGCTGCTGACCGGCGGGATCGTGGGCCTGCTCTCGGGTGCTTCCCCGGCTAAGCGCGCGTTCCGCCAGCTGGCTATCGGTGCGGGGGCTGCTGCGGTGACCTACGGGCTGGGTTCCCTCTTCGACGTCAGCGTCTAAAACTTCTAGGCCTGCTTGGCGGCGCAATCGGCGCAGAGGCCGAAGATGTCCGCGATGTGGCCGGTCTTGCGGAATCCGTACTTCTTTGCGACGTCGCGGGCCCAATCCTCCACCGGGCCGCCGTCGATCTCCACGGTGGTGCGGCACTCGTTGCACACCAAGTGATGGTGGTGGGTGTCCATGGCGCAGCGCCGGTAGAGGGTTTCCCCGGACTCGTTGTTGAGCGTGTCGATCGCCCCCATCGCGGACATCTGCTGCAGGGTGCGGTAGACCGTGGTGAGCCCAACCTTCTCGCCGGCCGCGACGAGGCGCGCGTGGATGTCCTGGGCGCTGGCGAACTCCTCAACCTGTTCGAGCATAGCGACGACCGCCGCGCGCTGCCGGGTGTTGCGTTGACCGATGTTGATTCCGCCGGTGGAGTTCTTGCTGACCATGAATCGAAGCCTAGCCCTGCCGACGCTGATTTTCAATAAGTTGTCAATAGTGAGTCTGGGGGTGCTTCGGTGGGGAGGGGGCGCACTGAAACGCCGAATTGCCATATCGGTTAAGATGGCCTCTGGTAAGCGACTGCCCTGGTGCCCAGGAATGCACGTCGCGCAACAGTGCAAGAAATTGCAGAACAGAGTTCGTTTTTAAAGGAGAGCGTCCCAGCATGGCAGGAAAAGTAGATGCCGTTGTCAACCTCGCGAAGCGTCGCGGCCTGGTTTACCCCTGTGGTGAGATTTACGGCGGTACCCGCTCTGCGTGGGATTACGGCCCGCTGGGCGTGGAGCTCAAGGAGAACATCAAGCGCCAGTGGTGGCGTTCGATGGTGACCAGCCGCGGCGACGTCGTCGGCCTGGACAGCTCCGTCATCCTCCCGCGCCGCGTGTGGGAGGTCTCCGGCCACGTGGACGTCTTCACCGACCCACTGGTCGAGTCCCTCTACACCCACAAGCGCTACCGCGCCGACCACCTGCTGGAGGCCTACGAGGAGAAGCACGGCCACCCGCCGGCAAACGGCCTGGCCGACATCAACGACCCGGAGACCGGCCAGCCGGGCAAGTGGACCGAGCCGCGCGCCTTCTCCGGCCTGATGAAGACCTACCTGGGCCCGGTCGACGACAAGGAAGGCCTGGCCTACCTGCGTCCGGAGACCGCACAGGGCATCTTCACGCAGTTCAAGAACGTCATGAACTCCTCCCGCCAGAAGCCACCGTTCGGTATCGCCCAGATCGGTAAGTCCTTCCGCAACGAGATCACCCCGGGCAACTTCATCTTCCGTACCCGCGAGTTCGAGCAGATGGAGATGGAGTTCTTCGTCGAGCCGGGCACCGACGAGGAGTGGCAGGAGTACTGGATCGAGCAGCGCCTGAACTGGTACGTCAACCTGGGTATCGACCGCGAGAACCTGCGCCTGCGCGAGCACACCGAGGACGAGCTGTCCCACTACGCCAAGCGCACCGTGGACGTCGAGTACGCCTTCCACTTCACCGGCTCCAAGTGGGGCGAGCTCGAGGGCGTCGCCAACCGCACGGACTACGACCTGAAGACCCACTCCGAGGGTTCCGGCGAGGATCTGTCCTACTACGACCAGCAGAAGGAAGAGCGCTGGATCCCGTACGTCATCGAGCCCGCCGCCGGCCTGGGCCGCTCCCTGATGGCCTTCCTCGTCGACGCCTACACCGAGGAGGAGGTGCCGAACGCTAAGGGCGGCACCGACACCCGCACCGTCCTGAAGCTGGACCCGCGCCTGTCCCCGGTGAAGGTCGCCGTCCTGCCGCTGTCGAAGAAGGAGACCCTGACCCCGACGGCGGAGAAGATCGCTGACAAGCTGCGCGGTCTGTGGAACATCGACTACGACACCTCCGGTGCAATCGGCCGCCGCTACCGTCGTCAGGACGAGATCGGCACCCCGTACTGCGTGACGGTCGACTTCGACACCCTGGAAGACAACGCCGTCACCGTCCGCGAGCGCGACACGATGGAGCAGGAGCGCGTCGCCATCGACGAGCTCGAGGGCTACCTCGCACAGCGCCTGGCTGGCTGCTAATGAACAGCGACATCCGATGGGGCGTGCCCAGCGACGGGCACACCTTCCCGATCTACGCCGGACCGACGGATGACATGGACCGCATCGCGGAGTTCGCCGACGAGCGCGGGGTACAGCACATCCGCTTCGGCGGCGACACCTGGCGGCTCACCGCCGACGAGGGGCCGGAGGCACAGGCGGAGACCCCGACGGGCACCTGGACTGCGAAGGGGAACAGCGATAAGTTCCACACCGCGGACCGGGTGACCATCAACGCGGACCGCCACGAAATCGGAATCATTGCTGAATCCCGACGCAACTTCGTCCTCGACATCGATGGCGAGAAGGCGGGGCAGTACAGTTCCGACAACCGGGGCCTGCGCAATCTCCACGTGGAGTTCGAAGGGCCGGGGGAGAAGCTGCCGCTGGATGTCCAGGTCTTCGTATCCTGGGTTGCCCGGCGTACCCTGGAAACTCGAGTGGTTCGAACCACGGGGATGTTGACGATGGCGCTGGCTATTTGCGTGGTCATCGCGATTGTCGTCTGGTTCACCACCTAGCCGAAGAATAAAATTCTTAAGGAGCATCATCAATGCCAAGTGGTCGCAAACTCATCCGTAAAGCGGTGAAGTACGGGGCACTGGCCGCCTCTGCCGTCGCGGCGGTGGACATCGTCCAGCCCAAGCACGCTATTCGCCGTAACTACCCGGTCCTGGGCCGCGCCCGCTGGCTGATGGAATCCATCCGACCGGAGATCCAGCAGTACTTCGTCGAGTCCAACACCGACGGCCGCCCGTTCGACCGCGTGACCCGCACGATGGTCTACCAGAACGCCAAGAACATCCCGGCGGAGGAGGCCTTCGGTACTCAGCGCGACCTCTTCGTGCCGGGCCACGACCACCTGCTGCACTCCACCCACCCGGTGCCGGCCCGCACCGATGCGCCACTCGTGCGCCTCGGCGGCCCGGAGTGCACCCAGCCCTACGACATCTCCCTGTTCAACATCTCCTCGATGTCCTTCGGCTCCCTGTCCGCCAACGCCGTGCTCGCCATGAACAAGGGCGCGGCGATGGGCGGCTTCATCCAGGAGACCGGCGAGGGTGGGCTGACCAAGTACCACCTGGAGTACGGCGCGGACCTGATCTGGGAGATCGGCTCCAGCTACTTCGGCTGCCGCACCGAGGATGGCCACTTCGACCCAGAGCAGTTCCGCGTCAAGGCGAACTACCCGGAGGTCAAGGGCATCCTCATCAAGCTCAGCCAGGGTGCGAAGCCCGGCATGGGCGGCATGCTGCCGGGCCACAAGGTCACCGCGGAGATCGCCGAGGCCCGTGGCATCGAGGAGGGGCAGGACTGCCTCTCCCCGGCGTGGCACTCCGAGTTCGACACCCCGCTCGAGCTGATGCACTTCGTCAAGAAGCTGCGCCGCCTGGCCAATGGCAAGCCGGTGGGCATCAAGTTCTGCGTGGGCTCCCGCCACGAGGTGCTCTCCCTGTGTAAGGCGATGCTCAAGGCGAAGACCGCGCCGGATTGGATCACCGTCGACGGTGCCGAGGGCGGCACGGGCGCGGCCCCGCTGGAGTTCCTGGACCGTGTGGGCACCCCGCTGACCGAGGGCCTGATGATCGTCCACAATGCCCTGGTGGGCACGGGTCTGCGCGACCAGGTCGCCGTCGGCGCGGCCGGCAAGGTCGTCGGTGGCGCGGACATCATCCGCCGCCTCGCGATCGGCGCGGACTTCACGATGTCCGCCCGCGGCATGATGATGGCCGCCGGCTGCATCCAGGCCAAGAAGTGCCACGACAATACCTGCCCGACTGGTGTGGCCACCCAGAACCCGTGGCTCTCCCGCGGCCTGGACGTGGACAGCAAGGCCGAGCGTGTGGCGAACTACCACCGCAATACGCTGAAGTCCACCACTCGCATTCTGGGGGCCATGGGTCTGCATGACGTCAGCCAGCTGGGACCCGGCCACCTGGTGCGCCGCGTGGACCAGACCCAGGCCCGCCCGTACGAGGACCTCTACCCGTGGCTCGAGCCGGGCAGCCTGCTGGAAGGCAAGGCTCCGGACGACTGGCAGCGTGACTACGACCGCGCGACTTACGACCAGTACTCGATGCTGCCGCCGGTGCAGGGCCGTGTGCGCCGCCCGGGGCACCACTTCTTCGCCGAGGGCAACATCGGCAGCGTCTAGGGGTTAAACACCCCGTGGGCTGGGGTGGTTCTGCCGGTGCGGGGCACCTGGTAGCGACCTCCCACGGGGACGGAGACAGGACTAACGGAGCGCGAGATGCAGCGGTATCAGTACACGGAGCACGACTGCGCGCGCCGTCATGCCGTCGCACCGAAGACCCTGGGGCTGGAGGGATCGGTCCCGGATGGACGGGAGGATTTCGACCGCGACCGGGCGCGCGTCCTGCACTCCGCGGCGCTGCGCCGCTTGGCCGATAAGACGCAGGTCGTGGGGCCGGGGTCAGGGGATACCCCGCGCACCCGGCTCACGCACTCCCTGGAGGTCGCCCAGATTGCCCGCGGCATCGGCAAGACCCTGGGCGCGGACCCCGACCTCGCGGACTTGGCGGGGCTGAGCCACGACATCGGCCACCCGCCCTATGGCCACAACGGCGAGCGCGCCCTGGACGAGGCCGCGGCCAGCATCGGCGGCTTCGAGGGCAACGCGCAGACCCTGCGCATCCTGGCTCGCCTGGAGCCGAAGACCCTTGGGGAGGACGGCACCTCCTATGGGCTGAACCTCACCCGCGCCGCCCTGGATGCGGCCTGCAAGTACCCCTGGGGGCCGACCGCCCCGGACGGCTCCCCGCGCCGCAAGTACAGTGCCTACGAGTCCGACCTGCACATCCTGGAGTGGATCCGTCAGGGCGCGCCCGAGGGGGAGCAGTGCCTGGAGGCACAGATCATGGACTGGTCGGATGATGTTGCTTACTCCGTCCACGACGTCGAGGATGGCATGCTCTCCGGGCGCATTACCCTGGGTGTGCTGTGGGACCTGGTGGAGCTGGCCGCGCTCGCGGACAAGGGAGCGCACCACTTCGGCGGGGAGCCCGAGGAGCTGCTGGCCGCAGCGGATCGCCTGCGGCAGATGCCGGTGGTCTCCCGGGCCGCGGACTTCCGCCACAGCCTGCAGGACCTGGTCGCGCTGAAGTCCATGACCTCGGAGTTGGTCAGCCGCTTTGTGACGGCCGTGGTCACGGCGACCCGCCGGGAGTACGGCACAGGACCGCTGGGCCGCTATGCGGCGAACCTGGTCATTCCCGCGGAGGTTAAGGCCGAGGTCACGCTGCTGAAGTCCATCGCCGTGCTCTATGTGATGGACGAGAAGCTGCACCTGGCGGAGCAGGATCGCCAGCGGGAGCGCATCTTCCGCGTCACGGAGTTCCTGGCCCGTGGCGGTGCCGGGGCGCTGGATCCGGTCTTCCGGCTCTGGTACGAGAACGCGGCCACGGAGGTGGAGCGTCGACGTGTGGTCATCGACCAGGTCGCCTCGCTCACCGAATCCCGGCTGGAGCGCTTGGACGCCTCCGCTGCCGGTATCAGCGCGGCGTGGGCATAGTATTTTCTTCGCGTTAATCCTCGGCGTCGGGGATCTCGCAGAAGCTTTCGAAGTGGTCGGAGGTGTAGTACCAGACGTCAGGGTCGGTCACCGTGCCGCCACCGACGACGAGGCGGCGTTCGCCCCGGTGGTTCAGGCCCGGGGTTTTGACGGTGTACTCGCGGTAATAGCTGGACTTCTCCTTCGGCAGGAGGCCCTCGTAGTTGCCGAAGTGCTTGCCGTCGTGCGGGCCATCGTCGGAGGGGGCGCCGGTAAGAATGTCCTCGATCTGCTCCCGGGCCTCCTCCGGCAGGGTGTCCACCGCGCACTCGGAATCAGCAGCGCTATCCGCGCCCGGGTTCTGCTGGGCGGCGTTGGAGGACTGGGAGCTGCCACCCTGGCCGCCGCCGGCGTTATCGTCATCGCCGAAGAGACCGAGTTGGCTCGCCCCGGCCAGCGCCAGGGCGACGACCACGCCGCCGACCGTTCCGTACTTACCCGCTTTAGGGCCGTTGTTCTTCTGCGCCATAACAGCCAGTTATACCGGGCGGGGTGGGGCTAGTTGCCCACCGGGGTGATCGGCAGACGCAGCGCGGCCGGGGCGGTGGCAGGAACCATCGGGGAGGCCGGCTCCACGGCCTCGATGCGCTGATAGCCCTCGGACTGCTCCGGCCGCGGGTCCTCCTCGCCCTTGTTCGGCCACATCGCAGCGGCGCGCTCTGCGTTGGCGGTGATGGACAGAGAGGGGTTCACGCCGGGGTTGGCGGCCATGGACGAGCCGTCGACCACGAATAGGTCCGGCAGCCCCCACACGCGGTGGTAGGGATCCACCACGCCATCGTCCGGGGAGCTGGAGATTGAACAACCGCCGAGGAAGTGGGCGGTCAGCGGAATATCGACCACCTCGGACCACACCCCTCCTGCCAGGCCACCCTTGCGCAGGGAGGCCAGGATGCGGGTGGCCTTGTTCCCCTCCGGGATCCAGCTCGGGTTCGGCTCGCCGGTGCCTTGCTTGGAGGTCAGCCAGGTGAACTTCCCGAGCGTGCGCGGGTAGGTGGTCAGCGAGTTATCGCGGGACTGCATCACCAGGTTGATCACCGTGCGCTGCGACCAGCGGCGCAGGTTCAGCAGGCGAGGGATCTGGCGGAACTGGAGAACCAGCTGGCGGAGGAACTCGAGCACACGGGGGCGCAGCTTATCGCCGTCGGTCATGAGGGTCTGCAGCAGGCCCATGGAGTTCGAGCCCTTGCCGTAGCGGACTGGTTCGATGTGGGTATCCGGGGCGGGGAAGTAGCTGGAGGTGATGGCCACGCCCTCGGAGAAATCCCACTCCGGGTCGTACTTTTTGAACTGCGCGCCGAGCAGGGCCTCGGAGTTGGTGCGGGTCATCGTGCCGAGGGAGTCCGGCAGCTGCGGTAGGTTGCCGTTGATCTTCTGCCGGTGCAGGAGGTTCTGGGTGCCCCAGGCACCCGCGGCGACGACGACCTTGTCCGCGGTGAAGCGGCGGGTCTTCTTCTTGCCCAGCAGGCCTCCCGTGGCCTTCGTATCCACGTTCCAGCCGCCGCTCGGCTTGCGGGTGATGTCGGTGACCGTGGTCAGCGGGTGGACCTCGGCCCCGCCCTTCTCGGCGAGGTAGAGGTAGTTCTTCAGCAGGGTGTTCTTCGCCCCGTGGCGGCAGCCGGTCATGCACTCGCCGCACTCGTGGCAGGCCGTGCGCCGCGGGCCCTTGCCACCGAAGTAGGGGTCGTCCACGGTTTCCTTCGGCTGGCCTTCGAGCCCGACCTTCTCGCCGAAGAATACGCCCACCGGTGCCATGCGGAAGGTATCGCCCACCCCGAGTTCCTCGGCAGTCTGCTTCGACAGCTTGTCCGCCGGGGTCATGGTGGGGTTGGTGACCACACCCAGCATGCGGCGTGCCTGGTCGTAGTAGGGGGTCAGCTCGTCCTTCCAGTCGGTGATGTGCGCCCACTGCTTATTGCGGAAATACTCGTCCTCGGGCTGGTAGAGGGTGTTGGCGTAGTTCAGCGAACCACCGCCCACGCCTGCGCCGGCGAGGATCATGACGTTGCGCAGCAGGTGGATGCGCTGGATGCCGTAGCAGCCGATCGCGGGCGCCCAGAGGAACTGCTTGAGGTGCCAGGAGTTCTTCGCGAAGTCCTTGTCCGCGTAGCGCTTGCCGGCCTCGAGGACACCGACCTTGTATCCCTTCTCGACGAGGCGTAGGGCGGTGACGGAGCCGCCGAAGCCGGAGCCGATGATGAGGACGTCGTAGTGGGTTGCGGTCATGGCGACCTACCTTCCCGGGTCTGTGGTGCACGCGATGGGTAAACATCGTGGCAAATAAGTATGTCAGGGAACCTATGTTAAAAAGCTGGCCCGGTTTTGTCTGGCGAATGGGCGTTCCGCTCGGCCGCATCCCGTATCTGCCGGGTGTATTAGCATGTCCCTTATGGCTAAGGGCAGGATCCCGGAGCGGGACATCGAGGCGATTCGCGAGGCAACGCCGATCGAGGAGATCGTGGGGGAGTACGTCCAGCTCACGCCCGGCGGCGTCGATTCCATGAAGGGATTAAGCCCGTTCAAGGATGAGAAGACCCCGTCCTTCCACGTCCGCCCGAACAAGGGCTACTTCCACTGCTTCTCTACCGGCGAGGGCGGGGACGTGTTCAGCTTCCTCATGAAGATGGAGCACCTGACCTTCCCGGAGGCCGTGGAGCAGGTCGCCGAGCGCATCGGTTACCGCATCAACTACGAGGGCGGCGGCCCGGGGAGGCGGGAGAAGCCCGGCACCCGCCAGCGACTGGTCGCGGCGAATAAGGCGGCCTTCGAGTTCTACCGGGAGCAGTTCGCCTCGGACGTCCAGGGTGCGGACGTGGCCCGCCAGTTCCTCATCGACCGTGGCTTCACCAAGGAGCACGCCGATCAGTTCGGCTGCGGCTACGCCCCGCCCGGCTGGGACACCCTCACCAAGCACCTGCTGCGCAAGGGCTTCGAGTTCCAGGAGCTGGAGGCCGCCGGCCTCTCCCACATGGGATCCAAGGGGCCAATCGACCGTTTCCACCGCCGCCTGCTGTGGCCGATTCGCTCGGTGGCGGGCGATGTGATCGGCTTCGGCGCCCGCAAGTTGTTCGAGGACGACAAGCTGGGCAAGTACATGAACACCCCGGAAACCTTGTTGTACAAGAAGTCCAAGGTGCTCTTCGGTATCGACCAGGCCAAGCGCAGCATCGCGGAGAAGCACCAGGCCGTGGTGGTGGAGGGCTACACAGACGTCATGGCCATGCACGCCGCGGGAGTGGACACCGCGGTGGCCTCTTGTGGCACGGCTTTCGGCTCCGAGCACCTGGCGATGCTGCGGCGCTTCATGCTGGACGACCGCTACTTCCGCGGCGAGATCATCTACACCTTCGACGGCGACGAGGCCGGCCAGAAGGCCGCGCTGCGTGCCTTCGAGGGCGACCAGCAGTTCACCGGCCGCAGCTACGTCACCGTCGCGCCGGGCGGCCAGGACCCCTGCGACATCCGCCTGGAACGCGGCGACGAGGCGGTGCGGGAGCTGGTGTCCAACCGCATCCCCATGTTCGAGTTCGTGATCCGCACCCTGCTGGAGGGCTACGACACCGCCGCCGTGGACGGCCGTATCCACGCGATGCGGCGGATCATCCCGGTGCTCGCCGGGATTAAGGACGACGCCCTGCGCGACGAGTACTCCCGCCAGGCCGCCGGTTGGGTGGGTTTCGACGACCCGGACGACATCGTGGCCCAGGTGCGCGAGGAGGCCCGGCGCGGCCGGACGGAGAAGCCGAAACTGGAGCTCAAGCGCGGGGCGGCGCGCCGGGAACGGCTCGCGGAGGGTGCTGCTCCAGCAGGTCCGGGCGCGGCGAACCAGGGCGGTGTGTCTGGCGGAGAGGATTCCGGCGGTCACCTGCGGGTCGTGGCGGGCATGGAGCGCCCGGACCCGAAGGATGAGTTGTTGCTGGGTATCCGCGAAGTCCTAAAGCTGGGGCTGCAGGAGCCGGAGCTGGCGGGGCAGATCTTCGACCTCATGCCGCCGGAGAGTTTCCTGCACCCGACGTATATCGCGATCGTCAATGCGATGGCCGCGGCTGGTGGTGCCGCCCAGGCCAAGTCCGGTTCGGGGTGGCTGGACGCGGTGAGCAACAACGTGCCGGATGCGATGGGCCAGGCCGTGGTCTCGGAGCTCGCGGTGGAGGACCTGCAGGTCCAGCAGGAGCGGCTGCCGTACTACGCCTCGGCGATCATGGCCCGGATGCAGGAGCGCTGGGTGAGCAACGAGGTTGCGGAGCTGCGCGCGCAGATGCAGCGCATGCGCCCGGACGAGGACAAGGAGGCCTACATGGCCACCTTCGCCGACCTCACCGCGCTGGAGAAGTACCGGCGCTCGCTCAACGAGCGAGCCAACGCTTACGGGGAATTCACCTTCGGAAACTAGTTTGCCCGCCACTCACGGACTGTGCGGGCGGTATGCCGAGCACCCCGGCACGCGGGTCAGCGTCGCTGGTGGTGCAGCCGACGAGAGGCGGGTTGGGGTGAGCCCTAGCGGGGCTTCTTGGGGAAGCGGGGGCGCTTGAATTCGGAGTCCGCGCGCAGCGGACGGTCGTTGGGGTGGGCGTCGTCCGGCTCGACGATGCTGTGCCCATCGGCCAGCGAGCTGCGGGTGTTGGCGTTCAAGTCGCGTACCTCGTGCATGCGCGGATCCGGGTCCAGGCGATTGGCCAGGGCCTTGCGGCTGGCGCGCAGCGCGGACTGGGCGACCTCAGAGTTGATCGCGGTCTCATAGCCGCGCCGGATCTGCTCGTAACGGCGACGCCCGGCCTTGGTTCCCATCAGATAGCCGGCTGCGGCCCCGACAACGAACTGGATCATGAAGTTCAAGCCCTCCCAAACGTGGTGTGCACTCGGCCACCGCCTGCCCGGATGTTCGTCGGCGGCGGTGGAGCTGTGAAAGCCTAGTCTACGTCATAACCCCGCCGCGGGAATCAGCTTCGCCCGAGTGCGAGGGGCCCACATACTACCCGCGCAGCAGCCCCCTGGGCGCACCCGCGGAACTTATGCCACCATGGAAAGTGCAAGTCAGCGCCACGCTGCGGGTTTGACGTCCTAAAAATGACGGAACGTGGCAGCGGTGGCGCCAGAAACGTAGATACAGCAGGAGGAAAGCATGACACAGAGCGTTAAGGCAGTTGTCTCGCGCGGCAAGGGCGACCCGGTGGAGCTGGTGGATATTCAGATCCCCGCCCCGGGCGCGAATGATGTGGTTGTGCAGGTGCAGGCCTGCGGTGTGTGCCACACCGACCTCGCGTACCGCGACGGCGGCATTACGGACGATTACCCCTTCCTGCTGGGCCACGAGGCCGCGGGCGTGGTTGCGGAGATTGGTGAGGACGTCACCCACGTCGCCGTCGGCGATTATGTGGTCCTGAACTGGCGCGCGGTGTGCGGCGAATGCCGTGCCTGCAAGAAGGGCCAGCCACAGTACTGCTTCGATACCTTCAACGCCTCGAAGAAGATGACGCTGACCGACGGCACCGAGCTGGAGCCCGCCCTGGGCATTGGTGCATTCGCGGAGAAGACCCTGGTCCATGAGCGTCAGTGCACCAAGGTGGATCCGGAGGCGGACCCGGCGGCTGCGGGTCTGATGGGCTGTGGCGTGATGGCAGGCCTGGGCGCTGCGGTGAATACCGGTGAGATCCAGCGCGGCGAGTCCATCGCCGTCATCGGCCTGGGTGGCGTGGGCATGGCCGCCGTCGCTGGTGCCGAGGTCGCCGGAGCCAGCACGATCATCGCGATCGACATCTCCGAGGACAAGCTCACGCGCGCGAAGGAAGAATTCGGCGCGACCCACACCATCAACTCCCGCGGCCTCACCACCGACGAGCTGGTGGAAAAGGTTCAGGAGCTCACCGGCGGTTTCGGCGTGGACGTCGCCGTGGACGCGGTGGGAGTCCCGGAGACCTTCAAGCAGGCCTTCTACATCCGCGACCTGGCTGGCCGCGTGGTGCTGGTAGGCGTGCCGACCCCGGAGATGACGCTGGAGCTGCCGTTCCTGGACGTGTTCTCCCGCGGTGGCGCCCTGAAGTCCAGCTGGTACGGCGACTGCCTGCCGGAGCGAGACTTCCCGACCTATATCGACCTCTACCGCCAGGGCCGTTTCCCGCTCGACCGCTTCGTCGACGAGCGCATCGGCATCGCGGACGTGGAGGCCGCTTTCGAGAAGATGCGGGGCGGCGAGGTCATGCGCTCCGTGGTGGAGTTTTCTTAAAACCCCTCGCTGCGGGGTTCGCGGCGCTGAGTTGCCGGAGTACTGGCACCCCAATGAAGGAGAAGAATCATGAGCGATAACGCGATTAAGGACATCATTTCCCCAGGTCAGCTCTCTGGCGCGGGCGAGAAGCTGCGGGTGACCCGCGTGATCACCAACGGCACCTTCGCCCTGGATGGCGGCGAGTGGGACGTGGAGAACAACATCTGGGTCATCGGCGATGATAAGGAGTGCTACATCATCGACGCCGCCCACGAGCTGGACCCGATCCAGGAGGCGGTCGACGGCCGCGAGGTCAAGGCCATCCTGTGCACCCACGCGCACAATGACCACATCACTGTGGCGCCGGAGCTTTCCCAGATCTTCGGCGCGGACATCTACGTCCACCCGGCGGACCGCGTGCTCTGGGACCAGAGCTACCCGGACTTGGAGCCGAAGGAACTGGCCGACGGCGACGTCTTCGAGGTTGCCGGTGTGGAGCTCAAGACGATGAACACCCCGGGTCACTCGCCGGGCTGCTGCGTGTTCTACGTGCCGGACGCGGACGTGCTGTTCTCCGGCGACACGCTGTTCAACGGTGGTCCGGGTGCGACGGGGCGGTCTTTCTCGGACTTCGACACGATCATCGAGTCGATCAAGACGAAGCTGCTGACGCTGCCGGCGGAGACGAAGGTGCTCACCGGCCACGGCGATTCCACCACCATCGGGGACGAGGCCCCGCACCTGGACGAGTGGATTAAGCGCGGCTACTAGTGCGCTGGATCGGGGCCTTAGGGGTCTCGGTCGAGGGGCGGTGGGGATTCTTCCCGCGGCCCCTTTTCCTCGTCTTTGGTGTGTCTTTTTGCGTTTTACCGTGCCACTGCGGAACCCCTTGCCTCATACCCCCAGGGGGTATAGGGTCGGTGGTGGAAAGGGGATGGAAAACTTGTCTCAACACCAAGACAGCTCGGCCACCGAGGTGGGCGCCATCGGGGCAGCCCAGCCAGTTCTCGACCTGGACTACCAGATCACTGGCATGACCTGCGCTTCGTGCGCGAACCGGATCGAGCGCAAACTCAACAAGCTGGACGGGGTGACCGCCTCCGTCAACTACGCCACGGAGAAAGCGCACGTCGAGCAGGACGGCGCCGCCGAGGCAGTGACGGATGAGCAGATCCGGGAGATCATCGCGGACATGGGCTACGAGGCCCAGCTCTCGCAGCCGCTGGCTTCCCGCCCGGCTGCCGGTGACCCGCAGGGCGGGGCCGGCGAACAAGGGGCGGCGGACGCGGCCCAGCCTGGGGCCGAACCGACGTCCCAAACCTCGGCGGAGCAGGCGGCAGAGCGTGAGCTGGAGGGCCTGCGCAACCGCCTGATCGGGTCCCTGTGGCTGGCGATCCCGGTGATCGTGCTGGCCATGATTCCGAACCTGCAGTTCACGAACTGGCAGTGGCTCTCGCTGACGCTGGCCGCGCCCGTGATCGTGTGGGCGGGCTACCCGTTCCACCGCGCCACCTGGCTGAACATCAAGCACGGCGCGGTGACGATGGACACCCTGATCACGGTGGGCACGGGGGCGGCCTTCCTGTGGTCGCTGGTCGCGCTATTCTTCGGCAGCGCCGGCGAGCCCGGGATGAGCCACACCTGGAGCCTGTTTAATACCCACAGCGACCCGATGGGGGATATCTACCTCGAGGTCGCCGCGGGCGTGATCATGTTCGTCCTTGCGGGGCGCTACTACGAGAAGCGCGCGAAGCATCGTGCTGGCGAGGCGCTGCGTGCGCTGAGTGAGCTGGGTGCAAAGGATGTTGCCGTCGTCGATGACGCCCAGGGTGGCAACGAGCGCCGCATCCCGATCGGCCAGCTGGCTGAGGGTATGTACTTTGTGGTGCGCCCGGGCGAAAAGATCGCCACGGACGGGCGAGTGGTGGCAGGAAGCTCCGCAGTGGACGAGTCCATGCTGACCGGCGAATCCGTGCCGGTGGAGGTCGCCCCGGGTGATGGGGTGACGGGCGCGACCGTCAACGCATCGGGCCGACTGATCGTTGAGGCCACCCGTGTGGGCTCCGATACCCAGCTGGCGCAGATGGCCAAGCTGGTGGAGCAGGCGCAATCCGGCAAGGCCGATGTGCAGCGGCTGGCCGACCGGGTGTCCGCGGTGTTCGTGCCGGTGGTCATCGCCCTTGCAGTCATCACGTTGGTCGCCTGGCTCCTGATCACGGGTGATGTGGGTGCCGCGATGGCCTCGGCCGTGGCAGTGCTGATCATCGCCTGCCCGTGTGCGCTGGGCCTTGCCACCCCGACCGCCCTATTGGTCGGTACGGGCCGGGGTGCATCGATGGGCGTGCTGATCCGCGGGCCGGAGACCCTGGAGCAGACCCGTGGCGTGGATGCCATCATTCTGGATAAAACCGGCACCATCACGACCGGCGAGATGACGGCTACCGAGGCCTGGCTCGCGCCGGCTGCGGACTCGATCGCGGATGGTTCCGGCAAGGCCGGGTTCAGCGAGGCGGACCTGTGGCGCATCGCCGGTGCGGTGGAGAATCACTCCGAGCACCCGATCGCCCAGGCGATCGCCGAGCGTGCCCGCACGGAGATCGGCGGCGAACTGCCCGAAGCGGAGGACTTCGAGTCCGCCCCGGGTCGCGGCGTGACCGCCACCGTCGACGGTGTGACCGTTCAGGTCGGACGCGGCTTCGAGACCTCCGACGGCACCACCGTTGGCGCCGAGATCGTCGAGCGCAGCCGGCTGGGCGGCACCGTGGTTCCGGTGCTCGTCGCCGGTCAGCTGGCTGGTGCGGTCGCCGTCGAGGATGCGGTGAAGCCGGACAGCGCGGAGGCCATTGCTCAGCTTAAGGAGCTGGGCCTGGAACCGATGCTGGTCACCGGTGACAACGAGCAGGTCGCACGTGAGGTCGCTGGCCTCGTGGGGATTAACCCCGACAACGTGCGGGCGGGCGTGATGCCCGCCGATAAGGTCACTGCGGTCAAGGATCTGCAGGCCGAAGGCAAGCGCGTGGCGATGGTTGGCGATGGCGTCAACGATGCCGCCGCGCTGGCCCAGGCGGACCTCGGTATCGCCATGGGCACGGGGACGGACGTGGCTATCGAGGCCGCGGACATCACGCTCGTGCGCGCCGAGATGAGCGCGGTGGTGGACTCCATCCGCCTGTCGCGCAAGACCCTGCGCACCATCAAGATGAACCTGTTCTGGGCCTTCGCCTATAACGTCGCGGCGATCCCGCTGGCCGCCTTCGGCCTGCTGAACCCGATGCTGGCGGGTGCGGCCATGGCACTGTCCAGTGTGTTCGTGGTCTCGAACAGCCTGCGACTGCGTGGCTTCAAGTCCATCCAGCCTGAGGTTGAGGAGAAGTAGTCACCATGGATAATCCGAAGCCAGCAACCAAGAGCGACTGCCACGCGCCACAGCACGGCGAGCCCGCGGCCAATGGCAAGGTTGATCACAGCGAGAAGCCGCTCAGCGGCCACGGCGACCGGGCCAAGCTGATCGCGCGGCTGAAGCGCATCGAAGGCCAGGTGCGCGGTGTGCAGCGGATGGTCGCCGAGGAGGAGTACTGCATCGACGTGCTCACCCAGATCGCGGCACTGCAGTCCGCACTCAAGGGGGTGGGGCTGGTGCTGCTGGAGGAGCACATGGCGCACTGCGTGGTGCAGGCCGCCCGCACCTCGGATCAGGCGGTGGAGGAGAAGCTGGAGGAAGTGTCGCAGGCGATCGCGCGCTTCACTCGCTAACTGCCTAAGGCCGGGGTGAAGGGTACGAAAACCCCGGCGGGGCTGGTGCTCTTTCCAAGCTGCCGGCCCGCCGGGGAGCCGCCCCGCGTCGGGCGGCGAATGATTCTTTGTGGGACCAGCGGGGCTCGAACCCGCGACCAGCGAATTATGAGTTCGCGGCTCTAACCGACTGAGCTATGGTCCCGCCACCAGGTCATTGAACCATACCGTAGCCTTAAAGCCGATATTCCGGGTCTGACCTGCTGATTTGGTGCTTATAGGCTTGCTGGGTAGAGTGTCTATTCGTTGCCAAGATGGCATATTCCCCCATAGCTCAATGGCAGAGCACTCGACTGTTAATCGAGTGGTTGCTGGTTCGAATCCAGCTGGGGGAGCAACACCACAACCCAGGGTCCAAAGCCCTGGGTTTTCTTCTTTTCTACCGACCTGTGAACCTGTTCCCAGTACCGGGCTGGGGGGTGGTGCCAAGATTTGGTGGACGGGTTAAGCCTTAGTAAGCTTCCTCCTGAGCATTCCCCCATAGCTCAATGGCAGAGCACTCGACTGTTAATCGAGTGGTTGCTGGTTCGAATCCAGCTGGGGGAGCAAAAGGCCCAGGCTTTAAAGCCTGGGCCATATTTCTTTCCACAGCCGGGGCGCATGCTGGGAGGGGTACGCGCCACCGCGCTAACCGGAGCTAGCGGGAACTATCGTCTTCGCTGTCTGCGTCTTCCTTGGAGTGTTCCTCCGCGTCCGAATCAGAATTAGATCCGGAGACACGTTCAGTCCAGTACGCCTCCATCGCTCGGGCATCGTTGGCGATCTCCGCCTCTGCCTCGGCCCGGGCCTCAGCGTCAGCGACGGCCTGCTCGAACTCTTCCCGCTCGATCTGTGCGCCGGCCTTCTCTTCCAGCTTGTGGACGATGTAGTCCTCCGAGGCATTGTCGGTGTACCAGGTGTGGAAGGACTCGTCCTCCACGTCCACGGCTTCAGCAGCACCCTGGCCCTCCGGCACCTGGGTGGCGCCGAAGATGAAGTGGCCATCGTGTTCGTCCAGGCCCCGGCGCACGCCCCGGTCGATCGCCTCCACGGCGAAACGACGCCGCAGCATCACCGGGTCATTGTGCAGGTCCTTCGCCCACGCGACCATCACGCCGATGAGGATTACCGCGAACGGCAGAGCACAGGACACCATGATGGACTGCAGGCCGGAGAGGGCATCGTCGCCACCGGCGAGAAGCAGGAACAGGGCGACCGAACCCAGGGCGGTCCCCCAGACGATCGTTACCGGCAGGGATGGGACCGGCCGACCGCTCTGGGACATCGAACCCATCACGTTCGTCGCGGAGTCCGCGGCCGTGTTGAAGAAGATGATGATCGCTACCAGTCCGATGATGCTCACGAAGCCGGAGAACGGCAGCTTGTCGATGAGATCGAACATGACGTTCTCGCCCGAGCCCTTGATCTCTATCGGGTCGCCGTTGAGGCTGTGCCAGATGGTACTGCCGCCGAAGACGACGAACCAGACGATAGACAGGCCCGATGGGACAAGCAGCACCACGGTGACGAACTGGCGCAGGGTACGGCCCTTGGAGATCTTCGCGATGAACATGCCCACGAACGGTGACCAGGAGATCCACCAGGCCCAGAAGAGCATGGTGTAGGCCGTGACGTATTCCTGCTCCACCGGCCCCTCAGAGGGGTTGGTGGACATCATGTCGATGAAGTTGTGGAACAGCTGCAGCACGGTGACCGGCAGCAGGTCGAAGATGAACAGCGTCGGTCCGGTGATCAGCACAAATAGGCCCAGAGCGATGACCAGACCCATGTTCGTATTCGACAGGATGCGGATGCCGCGCTTGACCCCCGAGGTCGCCGAGATGATGAAGACCACGGTGAGGATGGAGATGATCGCCACCACCACGCCGTCGCCCTCCAGGGGCTTGCCGGTGATGATCGAGGTGCCCGTGCGGATCTGCAGAGCGCCGATACCCAGGGAGGTCGCGGTGCCAAAGAGGGTGACCAGCACGGCGAAGATGTCGATGATCCTGCCCGTGACCCGGTTATTCGGGTCGGTGATTAGCGGCTCGAAGAGCGAGGAGATCAGCGGCAGGCGCCCACGGCGAAAGGCGGCATAGGCTAGCGACCCGCCGACCAGCGCGTAGACCACCCACGGCAGGGAAGCCTGGTGGAGGATCGCGGCGGTCAGCGCTGGGAACACGGCGTCCTGCGCCCCCGCTTCCACGCCAGCAAACGGTGGCGGGTTGAGGAAGTGCGTCAGTGGCTCCATCGGGCCGTAGAAGATCAGGCCGATGCCCAGGCCCGCGGCAAAGAGCATGGAAATCCAGGCGAAGGTGGAGAACTCGGGCTCGGAATCATCCGCTCCGAGCCGAATCTTGCCCGTTGGGCCTAGACCCACGACCAGCAGGAACACCAGGGCGGCGATCATGATCGTGGTGAACATCCAGCCGAAGTGCACGACCACCCACTCGCGCATCGCCCCGCCGGTCTCGGCGAGGTTTTCGGGTGCGATGATCGCCCATGCCAGCACGCCGACCGCGGCGAGGAGCGCCACGGCGAAGACCGGCTTGTTGGTTTTGAACTCCGCGTCGGTGTTTTCGACGTCGATGCCCGGAATCAGGGCCGGGTGGATGGAGCGCTCACCGCTGGAGGCCTTCGCCAGGGCGGTGCGGGCGCGCCTGGTCATCGCGGCCTGGGTTTCGCGGCGGTGGGCACGTTCCTGGTGGGCACGCTCGGCAGCTCGCTGCGCGCCGACTGCAGCTGCTTCCTTACGCCGCTCTGCGGCTGCCTGTTCGGGCGGCAGCCCTTGGGGTTTGTCTGACATGGTGGGGCCCTTCCTCACACTTGCTCGCTGAAATGTGTAGTGATTTCGGTATAAATGCGTTCAGTGTAGTGAAGGCGGGGGCTGGCGTCCCCGAAACGCCGGTTATGAACCGGTTCTGGATTGTCGACCGGTTATGGGGCTGCGCCGGATGCTTGAACCATGCCGCAGCCGGGTGCGTGGCGCGGGCGAAGTGGCTAGCTATGAGCCCCGGCCAGTCGCGGCGCGCTGCTGTCCACACTTGGCGGGAGGGTGGATTCCTCCTGGACGCCATTGCTGGTCGCCCGGGTCGTGACGGAGCCGGTCGCGCCCTGCGCGGTGCGGTAGGTGACCTGGACGGCGCCGTCCCCGAGGCGCTGAATTCCGGTGACGGCGGTGATCAGCCGCGGTTGTGGGGAGTTCACCGGGTTGCCGTTGTGATAGAGCAGCACGGCCTCCTTCGGCCCGTTGTGCTCGCCGGCGATGTGGATCCAGGACAGCGTCTTGCAGGGGTTATAGCGGTTCGCCTTCAGCGTGTAGTGGAAGCTGCCGCCGCCAGCCATCGGGATGGTGGTGTTGTTCAGCGGTGGGGCGCTGCGGTTGCGGCAGTTGTAGTCCGGCGCGCTCGGGGCCGGCGTTCCGGGGGTGTGTGCCGCTGCGTTGCTGCGGTCGGGTTGTGGCGCGCTGTTGTGGGGCGACGCCGCCGGCTCCGGCGTGCCCCCGGCTGCCTGGTCGGTATCGCTGGCCGTGGTGGGGTTGGGGGCGGCGTCGCTGCTTGACGTGGTGGGTTCGGCGCCGCTGCTCGTCGTCGTGGGCTGAGCACTCGAGGAGTTTGCGGAGGTTTGCCCGGTGGGTTCTTCTTCCCCCGAGCCGCAGGCGGTCGCGGTGGCGAGTAGGGGGAGGGCACCCGCCAGGAAAAGCAGTTGGCGGGACCGGGATCGGGCGGGTGCTGGGTGGGCCACGATCGTCTCCTTCCTCTGGGCCTGCTGTGCAGCGGCGTTGACCACACGGCGTTAATCTCACGGGGTTGATCACGCAGTTCTGATCTCACAATGCTGATCGCACGGTGCTGAACGCGCGGGGTGGGCTGTTGTGAATGCCAGTGTAACGGCCGGGGGTGTGGCGCGGGTATGTCAGGGCGCTCGGATGCATGGTGTTGTCTGCCGGGTGCGCTAACTTTAGGGGCATGACGAAGCCACAGAATCACCACTCTGATGACCCCGGCGCCGAGGGCGGGGACGCCTCGGGCCCGCAGCCACCGCAGTACCGTCGCCCAGGTGACACCCCAACTGCCGATGGATCGAGCCAACAGGGCGCCAATCCCTGGGCCCAGCCGGGCGTCGGCCCGTCGGCCCAGCAAGGCGCCGGCCAGTGGGGATCGCAAGGCTCCGGCCAGTGGGGACAGGCTGGCGCGGGCTATGACGCCGGCGCATCCCAGCAGTGGGCGCAGCAGAACCCTTATGGTGGCCAGGGGCAGAGCGGCCAGTGGCAGGGGCAGGGCTACGGCGCCCAGGGCTATAACAACCAGGGAAACGGTGGGCCGAACTACGGCAACCAGGGATACCCGGAGCAGGGCTACGCGGGCCCGAGCGGCCAGTGGCAGGGCCAGGGTTATGACAACCAGGGCTATCAGGAGCAGCCGGAGGAGAAGTCCAACGGGCGCAACATCCTGATCATTGTGCTGCTGGTTCTGGCTCTGCTGGCAGCCGTGGCCTTCGCGGCATTCTGGTTCACCGGCAAGCCAGGCGAAGGGAAGAGCTCGGACCAAACCACCGTGAGCTCGACCGAGGCTACGGATGCCCGCGGTTCCGAGGAGGAGGACGCAGATGCCGATCGCGACGACAAGGACACCAACCGCGAGGACGATGACGAGGATGCCGACGATGAGGCCGACTCCCGTCCGAAGAACCCACGCCTTCCGGGGTATGCGACCCCGGTGAACAGCTCGGCGCGGGGCTCGAACCCGGGCGGCGACCTGAACAGCGTCTGGAAGTCCGGCCCGACCAGCGATAGCTTCGCCCTTGCTGTGCGCGATGCCTACGTGGACGCCTACCTGGACGGCGACGAGGACGAGTTCAACCACGTGGTCGAGGCATACAGCGATGTCACGGGCACCAGCTACACCATGAGCTGCCGCGATAACGGCGAGTACGTGCACTGCACCGGCGGAAACGACGCCAATGTCTACATCGCTTAACCGGCGCGCGGCGATCGCGGGAACCGTCCTGGCCACCGGCCTGGGGTTGGCGTCCTGCACCATTCCCACCGACCACCGGGAAGAGGAGGAATCGACCGTGGCGCAGACCGGCTCCCGCGAGGCCGTGGGGCCCAAGCCCACGCGTGGGGCAGAACCGGACCGGGATGCGGGGCGGCGCGGGCCACGACCGACGGGGGAAGAGACCGCAGAGGGAGCACCCATCGGCCAGGCGACACTCGATGCGATCGTCCGGGAGGTCTCGACACGCTTTGGTGCTCAGGTTGGCGTGAGCCTCGGCAGCGGTGCCGGGGCCGTGCAGGCCGGCGCGCTGCGGGGCGAGTCCGAGCCAGCGTGGTCGACGATCAAGGTGCCGCTAGCTATCGCCGCGCTGCGCTCCGGGGGACGGGATAACTCCGCCGCCGCCCGGGCCATCCAGTCCTCGGATAACGCCGCGGCGGAGCAGCTGTGGGCCTCGCTCGGCGGTGGGGCTGCTGCGGCCGAAAAGGTCGCGGCGGTGATCCGCGAGTACAGCGGCCAGGAGGTTTCGGTGCAGCCGACCGTCACCCGCCCGGGCTTCAGCGCCTATGGGCAGACCCGGTGGACGCTGGCGCAGCAGGCTGCCTTCGCTGCCGGCCTGGCGGAGGCAGCGGGCCAGGACCCGGCCGCCGGTGAGGTCTACCGGCTGATGGGGCAGATCATGCCGGGGCACGCCTATGGCATCGGTCAGCTGTCGGGGGCCGCCTTCAAGGGCGGTTGGGGGCCGGACGAAACCGGGGGCTATTTGGTCCGCCAGTTCGGCGTGGTGCCGGCAGGTGCGTTTGCCGGCGGCGGGGCTGGGGACGGCAGCGCCGCCGCAGCGGACGCTGTGGTGCCGATCGCGATCGCCGTGCGCGCTGCAGACGGGTCTTACGAGACCGGCCAGCAGGTGCTCAACGCGATCGCACAGAAGCTCAGCGCTGGGGTGTAACCGCGGGGCTTAATCGCCGAAGTTGAGCCGCCGGGCCCGCGCCTCCTGGGAGTTGCCGGGCCCCAGCCCCCCGGGAGGACCGGACCCAAGCGACGCCCAGCCCCCGGAACGGGTGGGTTCAAGCGACGCCAGCCACGAATGCCCGGGCAGGCCTAGTCGGCCATCGCCTCCCACAGCTGGGCGTTGAACTCCGGCCAGCGGTCCTTGGACCAGTCGCCGAAAGGCTCGTCGGTGAGCACCACCGCGGCCAGCCCCTGGTCCGGGGCGAACCACAGGAAGGTGCCGGACTGCCCGAAGTGCCCAGCCACCGTGGCGGGCATGTTCTCGCCCATCCAGTGGGGGTGCTTCTCCCCGTGAATCTCAAAACCCAGGCCCCACGGGCACGGGGTCTGGCGCCCGTAGCCAGGCACCACGCCCACCAGGTCGGGGAACTGTACAGTCAGTGCCTCGGCCACGGTCTGCCCTGCGAGCAGCTTCGGGCGCAGGAACTCCTCGGTCAGGGTGGTCACCGCGGACGCCGAGGCGCTGAAGCCGTGGCCAGCGGAGCCCTCGACGGTGATCTCGATGCCCAACGGCTCGCAAATGCCAAGCCTCACGTACTCCGCGAAGGACATCTCGGTGGCCTGCTCGATGAAGCTGGCCAGCACCTCGTAGCCCGCCGAGGAGTAGATGCGCCGGGTGTGCGCCGGGCGCATCTGCCGGTGCTTCCGGAATTCGATGCCGGAGGCGTGGGAGAGCAGCTCGCGAACAGTCGGGGGCTCCTCGAAGGAGGGCACCAGCTCGGCCGGAACCTTGTCATCCAGCTCGAAGGCGCCCTCCTCGACGGCCATTAGGGTGGCGTAGGCGGTGATGAGCTTCGAGACGCTGGCCAGCTGGAAGACGTGCTCCATGTCGCCGTGGGTAACGACGTCAGCCTCGCCTCCCGTGCCGTCGGCGTCGTCCCCACCCCCGAGCGTGATGGCCGCGGCCGCCACGTTGTTCACCGGCCAGTCCGCGACCTGGTTGAGCACATCCGTGATTGCGGAATCAGTCATGCTTACTCGCAAATGTCCTTTCTCGGTGCTGTCCCATCGCCGTCTAGTTGTCCGCCTGCCGGGCCTCGATGAGCTCGGCGAATTCCTTCACCGTCATGCTGGCTTGCAGGTCCATCTCGTCGATGCGCACCCCGAACTTATCCTCGGCCTGGGTGATGATGTCGATCCGCGAGAGCGAATCGATCGCGAGGTCCTCCTCGATCCGGGCGTTCGGGGTGATCTCCTCCAGGGGCAGGCCAGAGGCAGCCTCGATGATGCGGGCCAGCCCGGCAGCCACCCCGGCCTCCTCGGCGGGAGCCTCCGCGGCCTTAGCCTTCGCAGTGGACCCCGAAGCCTTCGCGGCGGGTTCCTCACCAGCCGCGCCGACCGAGCCGCCGAGGGCCGCGGCGAGCTTGGCCTTCGCGTCCTCGGAGAGGCCGGATTGCGGGGCGGCAGAAGAATTCTCGGGCATTGCTTACCTTCCTGAACGTCCTAAACTTCCTGAACCTTAAGCCTTCGTCGGGTTGCCGACGTTCAGGTCCTCGGCGGCCTTGATGGCGATCTTCCGATCAATCTTCCCCTCACGAGCCAAGCTGAGCAAAGTAGCAACCACGATGGACTCGGCGTCGATGTTGAAGTACCGGCGGGCGGCGGCGCGGGTATCGGAGAAACCAAAGCCATCGGCACCCAGGTTGATGAAATCACCCGGCACCCAGCGGCGCACCTGCTCGTGCAGCGCGGTAGCGAAGTCGCTGACCGCGATGAACGGGCCGTCGTAGCCCTCCAGCACCTGCTGGATATACGGAGTGCGCGGCTCCTCGCCCGGGTTGCGCAGCTCCTCCAGCCCGGCCTCCTGGCCGTCGCGAGCCAGCTCGTTCCAGCTGGTCACGGAGAAGATATTGGTGTTGACCCCGTACTCGGCGAGCATCTGCTTTGCGCGGATGGCCTGGCCCATGCCCACACCGGAGGCGAGGATATTCGCGGTGTGCTCCAGTTCCTCGGCCTCGCCCGCGTCCCCGGTGATGCCCTCGTCGATGCCGACCAGCTTCTCCGCCGGGCTCCACAGGTAGATGCCCTTGAGCAGCCCCTCGACGTCCAGGTTCTCTGGCTGGGCAGGCTGGTGCATCGGCTCGTTGTAGACGGTGAGGTAGTAGATGACGTCCTCACCCTGGCCGTTGCCGTCCGGGCCGGAGCCTTCGCCGTACATGCGCTGCACGCCGTCGCGCAGGATGTGGGCGATCTCGTAGGCGAACGCCGGGTCGTAGGTCACGACGGCCGGGTTGGTGGTCGCCAGAACAGGGGAGTGGCCGTCCATGTGCTGCAGCCCCTCGCCGGTCAGGGTGGTGCGCCCGGCGGTTGCGCCGATTAGGAAACCGCGGCTCATCTGGTCGGCAGCCGCCCAGATGGAGTCCCCGGTGCGCTGGAAGCCGAACATCGAGTAGAAGATGTACAGCGGGATCATGGCCTTGCCGTGGGTGGCGTAGCTGCTGCCGGCGGCGATGAAGCTGCCCACGGAACCGGCCTCGGTGATGCCTTCGTGGAGGATCTGGCCGTCCTTGGCCTCCCGGTAGCTCAGCATCAGGTCGTGGTCCACCGGGGTGTAGTTCTGCCCGTGGGTGTTGTAGATCTTCAGCGTCGGGAACCACGAATCCAGCCCGAAGGTGCGTGCCTCGTCCGGGATGATCGGCACCAGGCGCTCGGCCATGGTCTCGTCGCGCATGAAGTCACGCACGATGCGCACCAGCGCCATGGTGGTGGCGACCTTCTGCTTGCCGGAGCCCTTCAGTGCGCTGCGCATGGTCTCCACCTCGGGCACGGCGAGCGGCTCGAAGCGCTGGCGGCGCTCCGGCAGGAAGCCGCCGAGCTCCTTGCGGCGGTTCAGCATGTACTCGATCTCCGGGGCGTCCGCGCCGGGGTGGTAGTACGGCGGCAGCTCGGGGTCCTTCTCCAGCGTTTCGTCGCTGATGGGGATGTCCTGCTTGGTGCGGAACTGCTTCAGGTCCTCGAGGCTGAGGCTCTTCATCTGGTGGGTGGCGTTGCGGCCCTCGAAGTTGTGGCCCAGGCCGTAGCCCTTAATCGTGTGCGCGAGGATGACGGTCGGCTGGTCCTTCGTCTCCATCGCGCGGGCGTAGGCGGCGTAGATCTTGCGGTAATCATGGCCGCCGCGGGGCAGCGCCCAGATCTCCTCGTCGCTCATGTCCTCGACGAGCTTCTTGGTGCGGGGGTCGCGGTTGAAGAAGTGCTCACGGACGTAGGCGCCGTCGTTGGCCTTGAAGGTCTGGTAGTCACCGTCCGTGGTGTTGTTCATGACGTCCACGAGCGCGCCGTCCTGGTCCTTTTCGAGCAGTTCGTCCCACTCACGGCCCCAGATGACCTTGATGACGTTCCAGCCGGCACCGCGGAAGAAGCTCTCCAGCTCCTGGATGATCTTCGTATTGCCGCGGACTGGCCCGTCGAGGCGCTGGAGGTTGCAGTTCACGACGAAGGTGAGGTTGTCCAGGTTGTGCAGCGCGGCCATCTGGATCGCGCCGCGGGATTCCGGCTCGTCCATTTCGCCGTCGCCGAGGAAGGCCCAGACGTGCTGTTCGGAGGTGTCCTTCAGGCCGCGGTCGTGCAGGTAGCGGTTGAAGCGTGCCTGGTAGATCGCGTTGAGCGGGCCCAGTCCCATGGAGACGGTGGGGAATTCCCAGAACTCGGGCATGCCGTGCGGGTGCGGGTAGGAGGGCAGCCCGACCTCTGGCTTGGAGGCTTCCTGGCGGAAGGCGTCCAGCTGCTCTTCGCTGAGGCGGCCCTCGAGGTAGGCGCGGGCGTACATGCCGGGGGAGGCGTGGCCCTGGAAGAAGATGTGGTCGCCGCCGCCGGGGTGGTCCTTGCCGCGGAAGAAGTGGTTCAGCCCGACCTCGTAGAGGGGTGCGGCGGAGGCGTAGGTGGAGATGTGTCCGCCCACCCCGATGCCGGAGCGCTGGGCGCGGTGCACCATGATCGCCGCGTTCCAGCGGGTCCAGCGGCGGTAGCGCTTCTCCATCTCCTCATCACCGGGGAATTCCGGCTCCATGGTGGTGGGGATGGTGTTGACGTAGTCGGTGGAGGTCAGCGGCGGCAAGGGCACACGCTTGGCGGTGGCGCGCTCGAGGAGGCGGAGCATGAGGTAGCGGCCGCGGTCCGGGCCGGCGTTGTCGAGCAGCCCGTCCAGGGAGTCCATCCACTCCTGGGTTTCCTCCGGGTCGCTGTCGACGAGGTAGGACGCCACCCCGTCGCGGATGTTGCCGAAGTGGGTGTCCTTCCCGGCGCTGGGTGTGCGACGGTCCTCGGAGTCTGGGTGCGGCTTGTTGGCCATGGCGTGCCTCCTCGCTTAAGGGGTTGTTCTTCCTCCCCAGCCTACGTATTCGGGGTCGGTGGTGGGAGGGTGTGATGCGTGGACTAACCGGTGGCTGGCGCGGTGTGCGGCACGGCGCGGGGGGGTACGCGGTGACGCTTTATTGCTGAGGCGGGGCCGGCGACTGGGAAGAAACCTGAAAAATGTGTCTCAGCTTAAGGTCTGCTGTGTTAGCTTGGGTCACATTAGATGATCAGCAAGGAGCTGGTCTTGAGCTACACCAGAAAGGTTTTTCACAACAGTGGGTAACACTCCCAGCGCCCCAGTCCGCGACGAGAAAGGCTCGGAGGGACTGAATTGCGCAGAGCTGCTGGAGGTTTCCAGCGGCACGATCATTCAGGAGCTCGGCTGGGATGAGGACTGCGATTCCTCGATCAGTGAGGCCCTCGAGGACGCAATCGGCGAGGAATTGCTGGGCCCGGATACCGACGAGCTCGTTGACGTGGTGCTGTTGTGGTGGCGCGAGGAGGACGGCGACCTGGTCGACGGGCTGATGGACGCCAACCGTTCCTTGAGTGAGGACGGTCGCGTCTGGGTGCTGACCCCGGCACCAGGCCTGGAGAACTCTATTCAGCCGGGCGAGGTCGCGGAGTCCGCGCAGCTGGGTGGCATGGTCCAGACCGGTTCGGAGCGTCTGGGCGACTGGCAGGCTGCGTGCCTGGTCGCGCGCGGCGCGAAGCGTTAACCCTGGACGTATTTGCCCCGCCGGGACGGCTGGGCTAATCTCTCTAGCTGTTGCGCGCTCTTAGCTCAGCTGGAAGAGCAACTGGTTTACACCCAGTAGGTCGGCGGTTCGAACCCGTCAGAGCGCACCGAGTCAAACCCTTGCGAGCAGTAGGTTCGCGAGGGTTTCTTTTTATTTCACGCACATGTGACGCTGTTGCGTGGGGTGAAAGCCTGGAAAGCCACAGTGTCGTCGGGAGATCCTCGGGGGAATCTGTGTATTGGCCGCAGTGGCGCGGCGTCCGCGGGTTCTTGAGCGCCGGGGAGGGCGGGCTAGAGTTGTTTCTCGTAAAGCGAGTCCTTTGCTAGCCGGGTCTTTGCCGGCAGCAGGCAGGCCCAATGGGAGGAATGAACGATGGCGGTCGATCCACAGCGCGGCCAGGAGCCGAAGCGCGGCTTTCGGGCTTTTTTGACGCCGGGCTGGATCCTCTCGGCTGTCTTCGTGCTGTTGTTCACCTACTTCGCCTTCAACACCTTGGCGCCCTGGCAGCTGGGGAAGAACACCAAGCGCACGGAGTTCAACGACCGGCTCAAGGCCGCGATGGAGCAGGCCCCCGTGCCCGTCTCGGAGGTGCTGCCGACCGAGCCTGCGAAGCCGGTGGAGGAGGCCCAGGAGTGGCGCCACGTCAGCCTGCAGGGAAAGCTGCTGCCGCAGCAGGAGGTGCTGCTGCGCAACCGTCCTGTGGAGTCCGCGCCCGCCTACCAGGTCATCACGCCATTCAAGACCACGGATGGCGCCACGGTGCTGGTCAACCGCGGGTGGGTGCCTGCGGAGAGCGGGGATAATCGCCCGGAGCTGATCGCGAAGGCCCCAGGCACGGAGATGGAGCTGACCGGCTACGTCCGCTTGGGGGAGGGCAAGAACGACCGCGGGGTGATCCACGCGGAGGGTGCTAAGCAGACCACCAGCGTGAACGCCGAGCAGATCGGCGCGGCGATGGGCCTGACGCTGGCGCACGATTACGTGCAGCTCGACGAGCAGTCCACCGAGGCCATCACTGATCGCGCCGGGGACGCAGGGGTCGCACCGCACCCGATTCCGCTGCCCAAGATCGAGTCTGGGCCGTATCTTTCCTATGGCATTCAGTGGATCGCCTTCGGCATCATCGCCCCGATCCTGCTGGGGTGGTTCATCTGGTCGGAGATCAAGGAGCGCCGCCGCGAGCAGCTGGAAAACGAGCAGCTGGCCACGGCGGGCGCTGCTGCGGACGCATCCCCGAGCGAGGGGGAGAAGGCGGCAGTCGGTGCTGAGGGTGCTGGCACCGAGCAGGCTATGGACGCTGGTGCGGCAGCGGGGGACGTCTTCACCGAACCGTCGCGGGAGACACAGCGCCAGGAGGCACAACGCCAAGAGGACGCGATGGCCGCCCGTTACGGCAAGGCGGCCAAACGCCGCGGCTTCGGCTGGAGCCAGCCGGGAGACGGCGAGCGTTTCTAACTACACAGCGCCGCGGCTTCGGCTGGAATCAGCCGGGAGACGGCGAGCGTTTCTAGCCCACCGCGACTGCCGCGGCGTCCTGAAGCCCCGCTAGTTCTCCTGCTCGTCGAGGATCGACTCGATGAACTCGATGATGCCCGGCACGGCGGCCTCGATTTCCTCGGCGGCGCTCGCGAAATCCGCTTCAGTGCCGTAGTAGGGGTCCGCGACCTCGGGGTGTGGGCGATCCACGGTCACGCTCGCGGGGTCGAAGGCTCGGTAGAGGTGGATCTTCTGCGGGTCTACGCCCTGGCGCTTCAGTCCCGTGACGTGCCCCTTATCCATCGCGAGGAAGATATCCGCGGCCTCGTGTTCCGGGCCGAAGGTCGCGGCGACGTGCTCGGAGCCGTCGTAGCCCTGATCGGCCAGCTGTTTGACTGCCCGCGGGTCCGCGCCATCCCCGACGTGCCAATCGCCCAGGCCGCAGGAGCTGACGGTGATGTTGTGCAGGCGGGGATCGTCGCTCTTCGCGAGCGCGTCCGCCAGCATGATTTCTCCCATCGGGGAGCGGCAGATGTTGCCGGTGCACACGACGGTGATGAGGGATAGGGGCTTGGCCGCGTCAGGGTCAGGCATAGCTTCCTTTGGTGCTTCTCGGTTCGTGGGCTGCGTGCTCTGGGCGGCGGATTCTCGCCGCCCGTATCACGAGCTTTAGTGCTGCTCAACGATGCTTTTGAGTTCTTCCGTGGTGTTGGCAACCAGGGGGACCTGGGCCAACTCTTGCTGACTACCATAACCCCAGTTGACCAGCACGCAATCTATCCCCTGGCTCGTAGCACCCTGCGCGTCGTGTTTGCGGTCGCCGATCATGAGGAACTGGGAGGGCTCCGTTTCGTGGTCGGCGTTGATGAGTCCCATCACATAGGCGACGACGTCCTGCTTGTGCTGTCGCGGTCCGCCGTCATCTTCGGCGGTTCCGAGGTAGTCGAAGTACTCCAGCAGCCCGAAGTGCTTCAGTGCGCGTAGGGCACCGGAGTAGGACTTGGACGTCGCGGTGGCCAGGATGTGGCCCTCCTCCCGCCAGGTGGACAGCAGTTCCGGGATGCCGGGGAAAAGGGCGGAATCCAGCCAGCCGCCGTTGGACTGGTGCTCGCTGTAATCGGCCATGACTGTGTCGACCTGTTCAGCAGGCACGCCTGCAGCGGCGATGGAGTCCCGCATCGGGGGACCGGGCAGCCCGCGGAGGAAATCCTCGTCCGGGATGGCGTACCCGTGGGTGCTCAGCGCGTGGATGAAGGAGGCGCGGATGCCGGGGTAGGAGTCGATGAGGGTGCCGTCGACGTCGATAAGCAGGATCTTTCTCATGCCCTCCACTGTGCCATTGCAGTGTGGTCACTGTGCCATCGCAGCGTGACCGCTGTGCCAGCTCGGTGGAAGCACTGTGCCAGCTCGGTGTTCCTGGTGCGGGGCGAGCGGTGGGAGGACGTCCCGGCGCGGTAGGGCGGTGGGTGGATCGGGTGGGGGAGTAGACCGGATACAGCGGGGGTTCGGACGGGATACAGTGGAAAACAATTCCGGGCCGCCCGGCCCGGGTCACTCAAGCCACCAAGGAGCGTGATCCCGCGTGACGACCACCGCGAGTAACCCCCAGACCACCTCGGATGCTGCGCAGCTGACGGTGGGCCAGGTTGTCGCCTGCCTGGAGGAGGCCTACCCGCCGAAGCTGGCGGAGTCCTGGGACGCGGTCGGCCTGATCTGCGGGGACCGCGCCGAGCCCGTGGCCAAGGTGGCCTTCGCGCTGGACTGCACCGATGAGGTCGTGGATGCCGCGATCGACTCGGGCGCGGACATGCTGGTGGTCCACCACCCGCTGCTGCTGCGCGGGGTCACCGGGGTTCCGGCGGATCACCCGAAGGGCCGGATCGTGCACAAGCTGATCCGCAACCGGGTCGCGCTCTTCGCCGCGCACACGAACGCTGACTCGGCGCGCCCTGGTGTCAACGATGTGTTGGCGGAGCTGCTCGGGGTTCGCGCGGGTCGCCCGTTGCGTCCGATCCCGAACCCGATCGACAAGTGGGGTTTCACGGTTCCGGTGGATTCCGCGGAGGCGGTGAAGCAGGCAATTTTCGACGCCGGCGCGGGCGTGGACGGGGACTATTCGGAGGCCTCCTTCGAATTCCGCGTCACCGGGCAGTTCCGCCCAGGTGACGCGGCCAGTCCGCACATCGGGTCCCGCGGCGAGCTGGAGCGGGTGGCCGAGCTGCGCGTTGAGTTCGTCGCCCCAGCCCACCTGCGGGAGAAGGTGCGGGCAGCCCTGCTGCGCGCCCATCCCTACGAGGAGGTTGCCTATGACGTGGTGGAGAGCCACGCCGGGGACCTGGGGGAGCAGGGCCTCGGCATCGGCCGGGTCGGCGAGCTCGACGAGCCGATGACGCTGCGCCAGTTCACCCAGCGGGTGGCTGACCGGCTGCCATCGACGGTGTGGGGCGTGCGCGCGGCCGGCGACCCGGAGAAGATGATCCACACGGTCGCGGTGGCAAGTGGCGCGGGCGATAGCTTCCTGGGCACCATCGCGCGCATGGACGTGGACTGCTTCGTCACCTCCGATCTGCGCCACCACCCGGTGGACGAGCACCTGCGCGCCGGGGGTTGCCCGGTGATCGATACCGCGCACTGGGCCAGCGAGTACCCGTGGTGCGCGGCGGCGGCCGCGTTGGTGGGCCAGAAGCTGGGCGTGGACACCGAGGTGCTGGAGCAGCGCACGGACCCGTGGACGCTGCACGAGGCCAGCACGGGCGGCTTCGAGCAGCGCCGCTAGCGACTGGCGCGCCCCGCGTGTCAGCGGTGCGGCGGCGAGCAGCGAGCAAGCGTTATCGGTGGAGTAGGGAAGGCAAGGCAGCGGAAGATATGGGAGGCAACATGCGTTTGAGCGTGGAATGCGATGGCGGTTCGCGCGGCAATCCGGGGCCGGCGGGTACCGGCTCGTCGGTGAAGGACGCCGCGGGGGCGGAGGTCGGCTGTGTGTGGCAGTTCATCAAGCACGCCACCAATAACGTCGCCGAATACCAGGGGCTGATCAACGGCCTGAACTTGGCGGTGGAGATCGCCGAGCAACAGGGCGTGAAGCCGGGGAGCTTAAGCGTGGATGTGCGCATGGACTCCAAGCTCGTTGTGGAGCAGATGTCCGGCCGGTGGAAGATCAAGCACCCGGACATGAAGCCATTGGCCCAGGAGGTCAAGCGCATCGAGGGCCAACTCGCGCAGGTGAGCTACACCTGGGTGCCGCGTGCCCAGAATGCACGCGCCGATGAGCTGGCCAACCGTGCGATGGATGAGCGCGAGGGCGGCCAGTGGATCGACGAGGAGCTGGTTGCGGCCGGGTCTGCTGCCGCCGCATCGCCGGCCGGCGATGCGGAGGGCGCGGACATGCTCTTCGACCTCGACCAGCCCTCGAGAGAGGCCGCCGACACCACGCGGAATAACTCAGCGCAGAGCGCCGAGCAGCCCGTCGAACGCGAGGGCGAGGACTCCCAGCCGGCCGGAGTCTCGCCCACGGCCTGGATGGGCAAGACCGAACCCACAACCCTGCTCCTGCTGCGCCATGGCCAGACCGAGCTCAACCGCGACGGCAAATACTCCGGCCGCGGTAACCCGGAGCTCACCGACCTGGGCAAGAAGCAGATCGCGCACGCCGCCCGCCATATCAGCGAGCGCGGCGACGTCGACGTCATCCTGAGCTCGCCGTTGGGCCGCTGTCAGGAGACCGCACGGGCCGCCGCTGAGGCGTTGGGCATGGGCAAGAACGCGATCACGACGGACGAGGCCATCATCGAGATGGACTTCGGCGCCTGGGAGGGCCGCCGCTTCGTCGAGATCCAGGAGGACCACCCGGAGGAGCACCGGGAGTGCTTCAACTACGCCACGGCCGCACCCCACGGCGGGGAGTCCCCGGAGCAGGTCTACCGGAGGGTGTCCGAGTTCGTGGATCGCGTGATCGCCGAGTACCCGGGCAAGACGGTGCTGGTGGTCACCCACATGATGCCGATCAAGTCGGTGCTGCGTCGGGCGCTAGGCACCGGCGGGGAGATCTACCGCAGCCTGCACCTGGACGTGGCCAGCCTCTCGGTCGCGGATTTCCTGCCGAACGGGGCGGGCGTGGTCCGCTTGGTCAACGAATCTCATTACCTCGGCTAGCGGCCTGGGGGTTAGACTTAGTCCTTGTCGAGGCGGCCGGGTGGCTGCGGCGCGGTGGAACCACCGGCCGGTGTTATGCCGGCGGGTCAGGCCCCGTGTCGAGGAAAGTCCGGACTCCACAGAGCACAGTGGTTGCTAACGGCAACCCAGGGTGACCTGCGGGCAAGTGCAACAGAAAGTAGACCGCCCGCCCACCGTTTTTCGCGGTGTGCGGCGGGTGAGGGTGAAAGGGTGCGGTAAGAGCGCACCAGCGTGGCAGGCGACTGTCGCGGCTAGGTAAACCCCACTGGGAGCAAGGTCAAGGAGCCGCACGGCCCCGCCCGTCGCAGGGCGGGGCGTGCGGCGTTGTCTGAGGGCTGCTCGCCCGATGAAGGACAGGTGGACTGCTTGAGGCGCCCAGCAATGGTGCGTCCAGATGGATGGTCACCTCGTGCCACCCCTCGTGGGTGGCATCAGACAGAATCCGGCTTAGAGGCCGCCTCGACACTCACACTTTGCATCTACACTGGTGGGAAGTATCAACCCGAAAGGATGGGTGAAACCCATGGCAGAAGAAAAGTGGTACTTCGACACCAAGACCGGTGAGGTCACCAAGGGCAAGTCCAGCGGCTGGGATACCCGCATGGGCCCCTATGACTCCGAAGAGGCTGCCCGCCAGGCTCTCAGCACCGCGCAGCAGCGCATCGAGGCCGCCGATGCTTATGACGAGCAGGACGACTGGGATAACGAGGACTAAGCCCCGGCTTTCCGCATAGTTCATGAGCAGCACCGAACACAGCACCAGCGAGCACGGCAGCACCAAGCACGGCACCGCAGAAAAACCGGACCTGAGCGGACTCACCTCCGCCGAGGTCGAGGAACGCACCCGGGCGGGAAGAACAAACAAGGCCACCCGAACCACGGGGCGTACGACCTGGGAGATTATCCGCGCGAACGTCTTCACCCGCATCAACGCGATGCTGGGTGTGCTGTGCGTGATCGTGCTGGCCACCGGCTCCTGGATCAACGCCGCCTTCGGCCTGCTGATCATCGCGAACTCCGCGGTCGGCATCATCCAGGAGCTCCGCGCGAAGCGGACCCTGGAGAATCTCAAGATCCTCTCCGAGTCCCGGCCCCGCGTCATCCGCGACGGCGAGGAACGGGAGGTCGCCCAGAGCGAGATCGTCGAGGGTGATTTGATCCGCGTCGGTTCCGGCGACGAGATCGTGGTCGACGGTCCGCTGCTGTCCGGTTCGCTGTCCATGGACGAATCCCAGCTCACCGGGGAGGCTGACCCAGTGCGGCACAACCCCGGCGACGAGCTACTTTCCGGTTCCTTCGTCAAACACGGTAGCGGTGTCTTCCGTGCGGAGAAGGTGGGTGGGGAGTCCTACGCCGCCCGCCTGGCTGCCGAGGCCAGCGACTTCTCGCTGACCGACTCGGTGCTGATGAGCGGCATCAACTCCATCCTGCGGGTGATCACCTGGCTGCTGATCCCCACCGGTCTGCTGACGATCTTCACGCAGCTGACCCGCACGGACGCCCCGATCCGGGAGTCGATCCTCTCTATGGCCGCGGCACTGGTGCCGATGGTGCCCGAGGGCCTGGTGCTGATGACCTCCATCGCCTTCGCGGTGGGCATCGTGCGCTTGGGCAAGTACAAGGCCCTGGTCAACGAGCTGGTCGCCATCGAGGGTCTGGCTCGCGTGGACACGATGTGCACGGACAAGACGGGCACGCTGACCAGCAACGAGATGGAGTTGGAGGCGGTTGTCGACGAACACGGCGACGACGCCAGCGCGGAGACCTTGCGCGACCTGCGCCGTCTCTTCGCCTCCCAGTCGGATCTGAATAACACGGCCGAGGCGATCGTCCAGGGGCTCGACGAGTGGAGTGCGGGGGAGGGTGAGCAGGAAGACGTCGCCGCCGGTTCTTCCCAGCCCCAGTCCTCTCAACCCCACGCCTTCGAGGGCAGCGAGATTCCGTTCTCCTCGGCCTATAAATTCTCCGGCTTTCGCGTGGCGGATGGCCCGACCTTCGTGCTGGGAGCTCCCGACGTCCTCCTGGATCAGGGCACCCCGGCCGCCGACGTCGCGGCGAAGGAGGAGGCCGATGGGCGCCGCGTCCTGGCCTTTGGCCGCGCGCTGGACGAGGTCGAGGACCCGGACGAAGACGGCGCGAACGCCACCACCCCTGAGCTCGGCGACCCGGTGCTGATCGTCCTGCGGCAGAAGCTGCGCCCCGATGTGGCCGAGACGCTGGCGTACTTCGAGCACGAGGGCGTGGACGTCAAGATCATTTCCGGCGATAACCCCGGCTCCGTCGCCGCGGTCGCGAAGGAGGCCACCGGCGAGCAGCTGAGCTCCATCGACGCCCGTGAGATCGCGCCGGAGGACATGGAGCAGGCCGTTCTGGAATCTGAGGTCTTCGGCCGGGTCAAGCCCGAGCAGAAGCAGGCGATGGTCGAGGCCCTCCATGCTCGCGGCCGCACCGTCGCGATGACCGGCGACGGCGTCAACGACGTGCTGGCGCTGAAGAAGGCCGACATCGGCGTGGCGATGGGCTCCGGCTCCGCTGCGACCCGCAGCGTGGCGCAGTTGGTGCTGCTCAACGACCGCTTCTCCTCGATGCCGCACGTCATCGCCGAGGGGCGCCGGGTGATCGGCAATATCGAGCGGGTGGCGAACCTCTTCCTCACGAAGACCGTCTACTCCGTGGTGCTGGCGATGGTCGTGGCGGTGGCGGGCGTGACCTTCCCCTTCCAGCCGATCCACGTGACGATCACGGGCTGGTTCACCATCGGCATCCCCGCGTTCATCCTTTCCCTGGCGCCGAATACGGAACGCCCGAAGGATGGTTTCGTCCGCCGCGTGCTGTCGCTGGCGATCCCGGGCGGGGCGATCGTGGGCCTGGGCTCGGTGATCATGTGGCTGGTGATCTACCCAGGTGATGGGGCGAGCGTGACCGAGCAGCGGCAGGCGGGCACGGCGGTGCTGCTGGCGCTGATCATCATGGGGCTGTGGGTGCTGAACATCGTGGCCCGCCCGCTGAAAACGTGGAAGTGGGCGCTGTGGTTCGGCTGCATCGGCGGCTACCTGGTGCTCTTCCTGATAGCCCCGATCCGCGAGCTCGTGCTGCTAGATATCGGTAACACTCGCCTGATGATCACAGGCGCGGTGGTGGGGCTGTGTGGCGCCGTGGTGATCGAGTTCTCCCAGTTCCTGGCCCGCCGTTTCCTCCTCCACCAGGATTAAGGACGTCGCGAGCCCCGCTTCATATCGGCGCTGACTGATCCGGCTGGGCAGTGTGGGATCTCTGCCCCGGTCAAGGGCTGGGCAACGCAAAAACGCCGCCCGCCGGGGCCGTGGCTGGCCCAGGTGGCGACGTCCTAACAGAAAGAGTGAGTAGCTAGAAGCAATGCTCCTCGGCGGGGAAGGTGCCCTCGGCGACCTCGCGCTTATAGGAGGCGGCGGCATCCGTCAGGGACGCGCCGACCTGGGCCCACTGCTTGGCGAACTTCGGGCGGTGACCATGTTCTGGCAGGGCGACCATGTCGTGCCAGACCAGCACCTGGGCGTCGGTGTCCGGACCAGCGCCGATGCCGATGGTGGGGATGGGGAACTGCTCGGTGGCCTGCTTCGCGACGTCCGCGGGCACCATCTCCAGAACGACCATCTCGGCGCCCGCCTCGGTGACGGCGGCCATGTCGTCCAGCAGCTGGGCGGCGGAATCCCCGCGACCCTGGACCTTGAAGCCGGAGAGCTGGTTGACGGACTGCGGGGTGAAACCGATGTGCGCGCAGACCGGGATACCGGCCTCGGTCAGGGCCTTGATGCGGGGCGCCATGCGGCGGCCACCCTCGATCTTGATCATTGCGGCACCGGAGCGGCGCATCATCTCGGCGGCGCTCTTCACGCACTGCTCATCGGAGGCCTCGTAGGTGCCGAAGGGCAGGTCGGCGATGACCAGCGCATTGCCGGCGCCGCGGACCACGCCGGCGGCGAGGAAGATCATCTCCTCCAGGCTGACCTGCTGGGTCTGGTCATAGCCGAAGACCACATTGGCCGCGGAGTCGCCGACCAGGAGGCATTCCACTCCGGCCTCGGCGAAGGCGGCGGCGGTGGAATAGTCATATGCGGTGAGCATCGCCCATTTCTCGCCGCTGGCCTTGCGCGCCGTGAGGTCGGAGATGCGAACTTGCTTGGTGGGAACCATGTACCCACGCGGGGAATCCTGTCGAGCCATGAATGTGATTGTGCCAGAAGCACCCTGGGCGTGTCCGGGCTAGTGCCTAAGATGGGGGACATGAGCAGCCAACAGGAATTCGTCCTCCGCACCCTTGAAGAACGCGATATCCGCTTCGTCCGCCTCTGGTTCACTGACATTCAGGGCTACCTGAAGTCCGTGGCCGTGGCTCCCGCCGAGCTGGAGGGGGCGTTCACGGAGGGGATTGGTTTCGATGGTTCCGCGATCGAGGGCTTCTCGCGGGCCTTCGAGGCGGACACGATCGCCCAGCCGGATCCCTCAACTTTCCAGATCCTGCCCTTCGGTGCGGAACAGGACGGCTACCTCTCCGCCCGCATGTTCTGCGACATCACGATGCCGGATGGGCAGCCATCCTGGGCGGACCCGCGGCAGGTGCTGCGCCGCCAGCTGGCGAAGGCCGCGGAGGATGGCTTTAGCTGCAATGTTCACCCGGAGATCGAGTTCTTTCTGGTGAAGTCCATCGACACCGACGGCCAGCCGCCGGTGCCCGCCGATAATGGTGGCTACTTCGATCAGGCGGTGACGGATAATGCGCCGAACTTTAGGGCCGAGGCGATTAACTCCCTGGAGCGGATGGGCATCCCGGTGGAGTTCTCCCACCACGAGAACGGGCCTGGCCAGCAGGAGATCGACCTGCGCTTCGCGGATGCGCTCACGATGGCGGACCACGTGATGACCTTCCGTTACCTGATCAAGCAGGTCGCGCGGCGCAATGGGGTGCGGGCGACCTTCATGCCCAAGCCCTTTAGCCAGTACCCGGGCAGCGCGATGCACACCCACATCTCCCTGTTCGAGGGGGAGGATAACGCCTTCCACGACCCGGACGACGAGTTCCGGCTGTCTGCCACCGCGAAGAGCTTCATCGCAGGCATCCTGGAGCACGCCCCGGAGTTCACCGCGGTGACGAACCAGTGGGTGAACTCCTATAAGCGCATCTCCTATGGCGAGGAAGCACCGCGTGCGGCGAGCTGGGGCGCGTCCAACCGCTCGGCCATGGTGCGCATCCCGATGTACACCCAGCACAAGGCGGCCACGCGCCGGGTGGAGATCCGCTCCCCGGACTCCGCGATGAACCCCTACCTGGGCTACGCGGTGATGCTGGCCGCGGGCCTGAAGGGCATCCGCGAGGGCTACGAGCTGCCTGCCCCGGCGGAGGAGGATGTGTCCCTGATGACGCGCCGGGAGCGCATCGCCGCCGGCTTTAGGGATTTGCCGACGGATCTGGATTATGCGCTGCGGAAGATGGAGCGTTCGGAGATGGTGGCCGAAGCGCTCGGCGAGCATGTCTTCGAGTTCTTCCTGCGTAATAAGTGGCAGGAATGGCATGCCTACCAGTCTCAGATCTCCCCGTGGGAGTTGCGCCACCACCTGGAGTTCTAGGCCCAGCGGGTAGCCGGGCTCTGCCCTGGCTACCCGGCGCGGCATCCGGTTCCACGGTGAGCCTGACGAGTACGCACACGGTCCGCCGCCATCGACGTTTTTGTGAAGAAGTGAGTGTTCTATGACTAGGTCGCAGGGGCTTCCCCGCACCTCCCGTTCCGACGTCCCGTCCCCGCGGGTGCTGGGTCTGCGCCGCGAGCGCGCGGTGGAGGACCTGGAGATGCTGGGTTGGACCGGACGGGAGCACACCTCCCTGTTGTGGACGCTCGCGGCCGCCGGCAGCCCGGATCTGGCGCTGAATAACTTCGTGCGCCTGGTCGACGCTCTGCGGGCGGCGGAGGAAGCCGACGACCTGCCAGTGCCCGACGCGGCGCACCCGGAGTCCGTGGCCGCTGCTGCAGCGGCCCAGACCGGGGCAGATGCGGGCCAGGGTGGGACAGATACAGGGCAGGGCGCGGCACGTTCCGGCCAGCAGGACGCCGCGCAGGCCGACGCCTCCCAGATCGACCCAGCGGTGGGGGTGCCGGTGGGCCAGGTCGCCCAGTTCACGGATGTGAAGGCGGAGACCCTGCTTGCAGCGGTGGAGGAGAATCCCAACTTCCGGCGCCGCCTCTTCGCCCTGCTCGGGGCCAGTACCGCGTTGGGCGATCACGTGGTGGCCAACCCCGGCACCTGGGTGGATCTGGCCGCCCCGATGCCCAGCCGCCAGGAAATGATGGACGAGATGCTCGCCGCGGTGGGCGCCACGCCGGTCGACGGGGCCGGCGAGTTGACCTTCAAGGCGGCGATCACCGGCAGCGAAGCGGACTCGGCATTGATGGTGGCCTACCGCAACCTGCTGGCCAGGGTGGCTGCCATCGACCTGGCATCCACGATGGTGGAGCGCGGCCACACTCCGCCGAAGGCCCTGGACTTCGAGGCGCTTTCCCTAGCCCTCACAGATGTGGCAGACGCAGGGCTCACCGCAGCCCTCGCGGTGGCCTGCAGCACGGTCTACGGCAAGCCGGGGGCGGAGAACGAAAAGCAGCCCGCCCGGCTGGCGGTGCTGGCGATGGGCAAGTGCGGCGCCCAGGAGCTGAACTACATCTCGGACGTGGACGTCATCTTCGTCGCCGAACCCGCGGACGCCCGTGCGATGCGCTGGGCGGGTGAGTTCATCAACATCGGCAGCCGCGTGTTCTTCGAGGTCGACGCGGCCCTGCGCCCGGAGGGCAAGCGGGGCGCGCTGGTACGCACCCTGGATTCCCACGTGAACTACTACCAGCGCTGGGCCAAGACCTGGGAGTTCCAGGCCCTGCTCAAGGCCCGCCCGATGAGCGGGGACCTGGAGCTCGGCAGGGACTACTGCGAGGCCATCGCCCCGATGGTGTGGTCGGCGGCCGAGCGCGAGGACTTCGTCCCAGATGTGCAGGCCATGCGCCGCCGCGTCATCGAGAACGTGCCCGCCGACATCCGCAGCCGCGAGCTGAAGCTGGGGGAGGGCGGCCTCCGCGACGTGGAGTTCGCCGTCCAGCTCCTGCAGCTCGTCCACGGCCGCACCGACGAGAACCTGCGCGTCTCAGCCACGGTCGCGGCCCTGCGCCAGCTCGTGGACGGCGGCTACGTGGGCCGCGAGGACGGCCAGGTGCTGATCCGCTGTTATGAGTTCATGCGCCTGCTGGAGCACCGCCTGCAGCTGCACCGGCTGAAGCGGACCCATACCCTGCCGGAGGAGGATGACATTCAGGAGCGCCGCTGGCTGGCCAAAACCTCCGGCCGCGTGCGCTCCACGGACGCTTCGGGGAATCAGCGTTCCCTGGTGGAGCAGCTGGAGCTGGATGTTCGCCAGTCCGCGCTGCAGATCCAAAACCTGCACCGGAAGCTGTTCTACCGCCCGCTGCTCTCCTCCGTGGTGGGGATGGACGCCGACGCCGTCCGCCTGTCCCCGGAGGCAGCGAAGCGACAGCTGGCTGCGTTGGGTTACGAGAGCCCGCAGCGTGCCTTCGAGCACCTGCGCGCACTGGCCGATGGCACGACCCGCAAGCACAAGCTGCAGGCAATCATCCTGCCCAGCCTGCTGGAGTGGCTCTCCGCCACGGTCGACCCGGATGCTGGGCTGCTGGCGTACCGGAAGCTCTCCGAGGCAGCGATGGACCGCTCCTGGTTCCTGCGCCTGCTGCGTGACGAGAACATCGTGGGCAAGCGCCTGATGTTCCTGCTGGGCACCTCACCCTTCCTGGCGGACCTGCTGCTGAATTCCATTGATTCGGTCAAGCTGCTTTCCGATGGCGCGAAGGGGCCGAAGCTGCTGGACCAGGAGCCCGCGGTGGTGACCCACTCGCTGGTGGCTGCGGCGAACCGGCAGCGGGACCCGGATAAGGCGATCGGCGTGGCACGCGCGCTGCGGCGGGCGGAGCTCTCCCGCATCGCGGCCGCCGACCTGCTCGGCCTGATGAGCGTGGAGGAGGTCTGCGTGTCCCTGTCCTGGGTCTGGGATGCGGTGCTGGAAGCGGCCCTGCAGACCGAGATCCGGGCCTGGGAGGACGAGCACCAGACCAACGCCCCGGCCACGATCTCGGTGATCGGGATGGGCCGCTTGGGGGGCGCGGAGCTGGGGTACGGCTCGGACGCGGACGTCATGTTCGTCGCCGAACCGGTCGAGCAGGACGGCGACGGCACGAGCGGAGCCGAGGCCGCCGAGGGCAAGAAGGACGCGGGCGTCGGGAAGGACGGCGTCGACGTCGAAAAGACGGGCGTGGGCGACAGCGGCGCGCAGAAGCAGGGAAGCAGCGCCGACGCCGCGGGCAGCGAGGCCAGCGCGGTGGACCCACTGAAGTGGGCGATCACGATCTGCGAATCCGTGCGCCGCCGCCTGGGCAAGCCTTCCCAGGACCCGCCGCTGGAGGTGGACAGCAACCTGCGTCCGGAGGGCCGCAACGGGGCGCTGGTGCGCACCCTGGCCAGCTACGAGCGCTACTACTCCGAGTGGGGCGAGACCTGGGAGCTGCAGGCGCTGCTGCGCGCCACCTGGATCGCCGGTGACAAGAACCTCGGTATGCGCTTCCTGCGGATGATCGATCAATTCCGCTACCCGGCGGGTGGGGCGACGGCCAAGCAGGTCAGCGAGGTCCGCCGCATGAAGGCGCGCGTGGACTCCGAGCGTCTGCCCAAGGGCGCGGATAAGAACCTGCACACCAAGCTCGGCCGCGGCGGGCTTACGGACGTGGAGTGGACCGCCCAGCTACTCACGATGCAGCACTGCGATAAGGAACACCTGCGCAACACCTCCACCCTGGGCGTGCTGAAGGAGATGGCAGCCGAAGAGCTGATCAGCGAGGCCGACGCCCTGACGATGCGGGAAGCGTGGATCACCGCCACGAAGGCCCGCAACGCGCTCGCCCTGGTCCGCGGTAAGCGTAAGGACCAGCTGCCGGGCTCCGGCAAGCCGCTGGCCCAGGTCGCAGCGGCAGCTGGCTGGCCCATCGAGGAGTCCCAGGAGTTCCTGGACGACTACCTGAAGAAGACGCGCCGGGCGCGCACGGTCGTGGACCGGGTGTTCTGGGGCGAGGACATCGTCGAGGACGCTGAGGGCAGCGAGTTCGACCACATGGACCAGCTGGACTGGGGTGCGGACCACCACCCGGAGGACTCCCGCGCCTTCGGCATTGGCGACCACGTCGAGCTGGACAAGGTTCTCAACAGTGACATGCTGGACCGCGATTGGGCGGCCGACCGCCGCGACGAGGTAGTGCGGGCCTTCCGCGGGCGCCGGCCGCGGCTGTAGCGGGAGGGGCGCCGCCCGCCGGGCCCCGGCCA
>NZ_KV823565.1:0-633 GCF_001815985.1 Corynebacterium sp. HMSC27B11
GGCGGGGCGCGGGGTGTTCCCCGCGGCTCCCGCCGCTTCTATGTCGGGTCAGTGTTGAGGTGTGGTGGCCTCAACGCTGGCTCGGGGTGCGCTGTTTAGTACAGGCGCTTGCGCAGAGTCATCAGCGCGGTGCCGATGAGGATCAGCAGTGCTGCGATCCCTGCTGGCATGGCGATGCTTGCGCCGGTGCGTGCCAGTGCGGACTGGCTGCTGGACTCGGCCTGCTCTGGCTGGCTGCCCTGCTGGGCAGGGCTGCTGGAGCTACCGGCGGAGCCGGAGGTACCGGAGCTGCCACCCGAGTTACCCGGAGCGGCTGGCTGCTCGCTCGGCTTCTCGGACTCGCCTGGCTTGCCTGGCTCCTTGTCGCCCGGCTTGCTTGGCTCACCTGGCTCCTTGTCGCCTGGCTTGTTCGGCTCGTCCGGCTTCTCGTCGCCCGGCTTGCTCGGCTCGCCTGGCTTGCTTGGCTCGCCTGGCTTGCTCGGCTTACCTGGCTTCTTGTCGCCCGGCTTGCTCGGCTCGCCTGGCTCCTTGTCGCCCGGCTTGTCACCCGGGGTGTCGTCACCTGGCTTGTCGCCCGGCTCCGAAGGATCGTTTGGCTTTGGATCCTTCGGGTCCTGAGGGTTCGGGTTGTCC
>NZ_KV823565.1:653-33761 GCF_001815985.1 Corynebacterium sp. HMSC27B11
TGTCCGGGTTCTCTGGGTCCTTCGGGTCCTCAGGGTTCGGGTTGTCCGGGTTCTCCGGGTCCTTCGGGTCCTCAGGGGTCGGGTTGTCCGGGGTCGGCTGCTCTGGGTCATCGCAGTTGCACTGGGTGCCGACCTCGATGATGTGCTCGACTGGCTCGCTAATGGTCTCCGTGGTCGGATCACTCTTGGTGATCTTGCCGTTCTCAGAGGTCACCGTAACAGTGTGCTTTACCTCTCCCGGCTTGCCCTCCTGGACAACCTTGTGCTCACCGGCCTTCAGGTTCGGATTCTCGCGAACCACGATCTTGAACGGAGTGTTCTCTGTCCATTCGACAGTCGTGGAGTCCGTCGCGATCTTCGTGCCGATCTTGATGATCTTCTTAGTCGGCTCGGTCACGCGCTCGGTCTCGGTCTTGGTGTCCGTGACCTGCGAGTTCACGATGGTTTGGGTCGTGGTGACCTTATCCTTGCCCGGCTGACCCTCCTGGACCACCTCGGACGTACCGGCTTCCATGGTGTCGTCGTAGATGACCTCGGTCTCGAACGGGACTTCGACCTCGGACTCCGTGGTGTGGGTGTTCTCAGTCTTGGTGCCCACGCGGATAACCGCGTTGGTCGGCTCCTTGGTGCGCTCAGTGGTCACGGTCGGCTCGCCGGACGGCTTGCCGTCCACGATCTTCTGGGTGGAGGTCACAACCTCAGTACCCAGCTCACCCTGCTGGTCAACAACCTGCTCGCCGGCCTTGAGGGTGTCGTCGAAGACGATCTCCGTCTCGAACGGAACCGGCTTCTCGGTCTTGGTCACGACCTCGCTGTCATTGACACCAGGACCATACTCGATGATCTGCGCAACTGGCTTCTTGGTCACCTTCTCGGTGGTGTTCACCGTGGAGGTGTTGTCCTTCGCAGTGAAGTCGGCGGTGAATTCCTTCTCGCCGTACTCACCCTCCTGGACGACCTTCATCTCTCCCGGCTTCAACTCCGGGTTCACCCGCACGATCGTGTCGTACGGCAGCGGCGCAACCCATGTTGCCTTGTTGTTCGCCTCTGCCGGCTTGGTACCGACGGTGACGATCTTCTCAACCGGCTTCTCGATGATCTCCTCAGTGATCTTTGGATCGCCAGGCTTGGAGTTGACGATATCGCGTTCGATCGTCACCTTCTTTTTGCCAGGCTTACCCTCCTGAGTGACCTTGGACTCGCCCGGCTTCAGGCTCGGGTCGTAGACAACCTTCACATCGTACGGAACCTCAGTCTCAATGGACTCAGTGTTCTTTCCGGTGGTCTTGGTACCAACGCGGATGATCTGCTTGACCGGCTCCTTGGTGCGCTCAGTCGTCACCTCCGGGTCACCCGAAAGCTTGCCGTCCACAATCTTCTGAGTGGAGGTCACAACCTCAGTACCGGTCTCACCCTGCTGATCAACCTTCTGCTGACCCTCTTCAAGAGAGTCATCAAAGACAATCTCGGTCTCGAATGGAACCGGCTTCTCAACCTTGGTCACCACAGTGGTGTCCTCAGCCGCAGGGCCGTACTCGATGATCTCGTTGACCGGATCCTTGGTCTGCTTCTCCTCCGGGGTGACCGTTGCCTGGTCGCCCTTGGCAGTGAAGTCAGCAATGTAGGTCTTCTCACCCGGGACGCCCTTCTGGACGACCTTGATCTCACCCGGCTTCAGCTTCGGGTTCGGACGAGTCTCCACCTCAAACGGAACCTGAGCAGTCCAGGTCACCTTCGAAGAAGCCTCGGACGGCTTGGTGCCGACCTTGATGACCTGGTCAACCGGCTTTTCGGTGACCTTCTCCTCAACGGTGGCTTCGCCATCCGGCTGGGAGTTGGTGACCTTCTGAGTCACAGTGATGGTCTTCTTACCCGGCTTGCCCTCGGTCACAGTCTCAGACGTGCCGGCAGGCATGTTTGGATCGAACTCGACCTTCACACCGAACGGAACCTCGGACTCAACGGTCTTCTTGGTCTCACCGGTGGTCTTGGTGCCCACACGGATGATCTGCTCGGTCGGTTCCTTGGTGCGCTCAGAGGTCACGACTGGGTCGCCCGAAGGCTTACCGTCCACGATCTTCTGAGTCGAGGTCTCAACCTCGGTACCAAGTTCACCCTTCTGGTCAACAACCTGCTTGCCGGCCTCGAGGGTGTCGTCGAAGACAACCTTGGTGTCGAACGGAATCGGCTTTTCGGTCTTGGTCACCAGCTCGCTCGGAGCAGCGCCCGGGCCGTACTCGACGATCCGCTTGACAGGCTCCTTGGTGGTCTCTTCCTCGACGACCTCAGCCTGATCGCCCGAAGCGGTGAACTTAGCGGTGAAGGTCTTCTCGCCGTTCTCGCCTTCCTGAACAACCCGGGTTTCACCAGGCTTCAGGTCCGGGTTCTCGCGAACCTCGGTCGGGTACGGGATTGGAACCTTCCAGGTGACTTCCTTGGCGCTCGCAGCTGGCTTGGTGCCGATGACGACGACCTCATTCTGAGGCTCTTCGGAGCGCTCCCAAGTACCGTCCTTGTTCATCTTCTCCTTGCCAGGCTTGCCCTTGGTCTCAACCTTGTAATCGCCGGCAGGGATGGAGTCGTCGTACTTGTACTCGACCTGGAACGGAACCTCGCGCTCAGGGACGCCAAGGACGTTGACCACAGCGTAAGTGGTATCCGTAGAGCCGTCCTCGTAGGTCACCGTAACCGGGATCTTGACCTGATCGCCTGGCTTCGCATCCTCAGGTGCGGTTGCGGTGATCTGGCCGTTGTCGTCAATGCTGACATTCCAGCCGGCAGGAACATCACCCAACTTGTATGGGTTTTCCTTCGCGACGTTGATGTTGTCCGGCTTATCGAGGTTCAGCGGTAGCGTTGCGGTTTCGCCCGGGTACACGGTCTGCACCGGATAGGACGGCTCAGCTTCCCAGTTGTTGCTCAGCTTCACCACGGTGGTGACTGGCACCAGCGGGGTGAAGCCGTCCGGGGTGGTCACAGTGACGTTGATGGTCTTCGTGTCACCCGGCTTGGAGTTTGCCGGCGGGGTGGAAGATACAACACCGGTGTTCGGGTCAATGGTGTACTTCCAGCCGTCAACTTCCTGCTCAAGGATCGGCTGATCGTTCTCGTCCTTGCCGAAGGAGAACTTGGAACCCTTAGGTGCATCCTGTACCTGGTGGTTCACAGCCTGGTTCGGGCCAGTGGTTTCCACGGAGTACGTCGGAGAGAAGTCACTCTTCAAAACGACGACGGTGCCCTTGACTTCCTGCGGCTTGTCAGCGTTGTCGTAGTACGCGAGAACCGGGACGTTCAGGATGTAGCCCTCAGGAGCGGTCCGCGGAATCGTCGTGGTGATCTCACCAGTGTTCTCGTCAATCTTGACGGTCCACGTTCCGCTGTCATCCGTGTGTGTGTACTCGGTCTTACCCTCCGGGAAGGTGTAGCGCTTCGGCGCTTCGTCGGTCGTGTTACCGCTCAGGCCACGCTCCGGGATCTCAGGCTTGAGGGAGACCTTCGCAAGCGGCTTATTGGTGACCGTGTCGTAGGTCGGGATCTTGATGTCCACGATCGCCTGGAACTGGACCTCGATCTCATCCGTGGTCTGGTCCGGGTAGGTTGCCTTGACCTTCGGGGTGATGATCGTGCCCGGCGCGACGGTGTCGTCCGCCTTCGCGGTGACCCTACCGGTGTCATCGACCGTCACGGTCCAGCCAGCAGGGACAGTGGACTCATCGATCTCGAACTTGGCCGGGTGAACCGGCTTGTAGCCCTTCATGATGGACTTGGTGCCCACCTGGGCGGTGAGGTCGTCACCGATGGTGCCCTTCGTCAGGCTTGGGCGCACGAGGTCGGTGACCTGAGTGTTGTTCGGGTCAACAACCACGAGGAGCTCCAGCTTGTCCGTGGAACCGTTGGAGTACTCCACCGTCACCACAGGGCGCGCGAAGGTGCCCGGGCGGGGGTTTTCCGGAGCGGTGACGGTGACGTTGTAGTTCTCGTCCATCTCCACGGTCCAGCCCTCGTAGACGTACTTCTCGTCCAGGGTGACCTTGGCTTCGAAACCGCCGTCATCCTTCTTCTTTGCCAGCTCCTTGATCAGGTCAGGGGTCTGGGTGAAGGTGACCTTCTGCGGCTCGGTAGCAATCGGACCGGTAGCGCTATCGACGCCGGAGATAATCGTGGCGTCCGTCTTGTCGTACTTCGGGGAGTGGTACTCGGTGTCATCCAAGGAGAATGCCTTGGAGTCGATGACGTTCGCCTTGTTGTAGCGGGTCAGCGAGTTCGAGCTGTCGAAGGCTCCGTCATGCTCGATAAACTCATTGTTGCCCTTAGCTGCGGCCTTGAGCTGGTCCACGCTACGCGGCTTTGCCAGAACGGAGAAGTTTACGTTCTTGTCGGTGGCCAAGTCAGTACCGCGGTACTCGGGCCAGGTGAAGTAGATGTCACCGTTGTCCGCGATACGCAGGTTCTTGGTACCGCCAGATGCTGCCGGGTCGGTGGTGCCGATGAACTTGCCGTTGCCGTCGTAGGCCTCCACGACCATGCGGGACATGGAGTCATCCGTGCCGTCGCCCGTCACAGCCGGGATGTTGATCTTGCCGACCTTGGTTTCATCACCAGGGACGATGACGTGCTTCTCGAAGTTCTCCCACGACACCGTGATCGGGTTACATTCGATGTTCTCGCTCGGCCACGGGTTCACAACGGCAGTGAAGGTTGCGCTGGTCCCGTGGGTGGCCCTTGGCCCATCAGGATTTTCCTTCGTATAGTTTCCCTGCCAGGCGTAACGTACCGGGTTGGCGGCAGTGGCCTCAGCGAACTGCTTGACTTTCGCATCGGTCAGGTCCGCGTTGAGGTTCAGGTTTCGCTGTTGCCTAACTCCATCAATCACGATGCTTTCATCGGCCTTATGAGTGACTACCTTGCCTGCAAGAAACGTCTGGCCGACATTCATCGAATTGACTTGACCTGTGTTGAGGTACCCGCCCATAAGGCCTGAATTGGTAAAGCCCCAATCAGCGAACGTGCGGTCCTTCGAGTTATCGAAGGAGACGCTCAAGCCCCACCGGGTTTTGTCGGTGCTGCTCGCGCTCGGGTCCAAGGTGCTCCAGCTAAAACCAGCCTGGCTGCCCTGCTGAGAATTGTCTGCCTGAACAACACACGAGCCGGCCGGCAGGTCGGAGGCCTTCTGGGCGTCCTGCTCGACCGCGCCCGACTTGTCGCGGATGCCGCCGGAGAGTTCAGCGGCGGTGGCCTCAGGGGCGAGGTCGCCGTGGGAGAAGATGCTGAGCGAGCCCAGCGCGAGGGTGATGGCGGACAGTGCGGCAACACCTGTGCGTGCGTGACGCCGCGAAACCCTGTTCTGAGAGGAGTTCATTCCTCGATCCTTCCTTGAAGACGATGATGCCCCAGTACTTCCGCAGCGCGGAGATACACAGTTGGGGGCTATCTAAGGCCAAATCTGCATCTGCAGCGTTGATTCACTTGAAGCGCAAAATCTCCTTAGAATGCAGCAAGAATTATACTGCCCTCAGGGTGTGAAAACAATTGTAAATGTGGGCAAAAAGCCTTAAAATCGCAGTTCGAAGCGTGTTCTTTGCCATACGAAGGAATTCAAGATCTGAGGTTTGCGCTTAGGCATCCTTAAAGAGTGCGTTAAGGGTTGGACTGTAGGGGAGCGCTGGTCGCGCGGGGAATAGAATGGTTCCACACCACGTTGGAAGAATTGACCCAGCAGAGAGGAGAGCATGAGTTCCCCCACCCCCCAGCGCGCCGCCACACTGCGCACCGAGGAGCCCGACGAGGAGCTGCTCGCCCGCTTTGAAAGCGACGCGCTACCGCTGCTGGACCAGCTGTACGGTGCGGCGTTGCGGATGACTCGCAACCCCGCCGATGCGCAGGATCTCGTGCAGGATGCGTACATCAAGGCCTTCCAGGCCTTCCGATCCTTCAAGCCCGGCACCAACCTCAAAGCCTGGCTCTACCGCATCCTCACCAACACCTACATCAACGAGTACCGCAAGCAGCAGCGCCGCCCCTATGAATCCTCCGCGGAGGACATGACCGACTGGCAGCAGGCCGACGCGATGTCCCATACCCCGGACGGCCTCGCCTCCGCGGAAATCGAGGCGCTCAAACGAATCCCGGACCAGCGCATCATCGACGCACTGATGGATATCAGCGAGGACTACCGCATGGTGGTCTACTACGCGGACGTCGAAGGCTTCGCCTATAAGGAGATCGCGGAGATTCTCGACGTCCCCATCGGCACCGTCATGAGCCGCCTCCACCGGGGCAGGAAGGCGCTGCGCAAGAAACTGAAGGACGTCGCCGCGGAACATGGCATCGGCGTCGAAGAAGAAATCAAGGCGAAGGGATAGGCGAGAAGCACAATGAGTGACAACGTTGAGCCGAATGCAGGCACCCCTCGGCGCGACATCGAATGCCGGGACCTCGTGGACGTCCTCTACGAATATGTGGACGGCGGATGCGATGAGGGGCTCCGGGCCCAGTTGCAGGAACACCTCGACAACTGTCCCAGCTGCGTGGAGAAACTCGGCGTGGAGCGCGAAATCCGCCAACTGCTACGGGTTCGCTGCACCCAAGCCGCGCCAGTGGAGCTGCGCAGCCGCATCACCAGCCAGCTGAGGGTGGTGTACCGCGCCTCCCGGGGATAGGGGATGAGAAAACGGGCCCGGGAGTTTCCTCCCGGACCCGTTCGGCGACACCCCAGCGCGGGGTGGGCGGCATTATGCGTTTGGACGCTTGCCGTGGTTCGCCTTGTTCTTGCGACGGTCCTTGCGCTTACGGCCACGCTTGCTCATGAATTCTCCTTAAAGCATGTGCACCAGCGCTCCCGGGGGAGTAGCCGGCGCAGCGATCGGGCAATGAAATTATTTAACCGCTATAGTCTATCCGCCCAGCAGTGGGCAGCGGAAATCAAGGGCAGCGGGAACTATTAAGCGTTCGCGCGGGCGCGGGTGCGAGCGCGATTGTTGCGACGCTTCAGCACGCGACGCTCGTCCTCAGACATGCCGCCCCACACACCGGCGTCCTGGCCGGAGCTGATTGCCCAGGTGAGGCAATCCGTGGTCACTGGGCAACGGTTACACACCAGCTTCGCCTTCGCGGTCTGGGCGAGAGCTGGGCCGGAGTTACCAACTGGGAAAAACAGCTCGGGGTCTTCCTGGCGGCATACAGCCTTGTGGCGCCAATCCATGATCAAGTCCTTTCATGCCTATCGGGCGGTCGTAGCGGTCCGGCACGCCACGGGGTGGCCTGGCGGAGGTTTCTGCCAGCGGGGAACCGGCAGAAAGGTTAACGGGCGGTTAACTGCGAATCTTTGGGGCATCCCAATGGTTGCTGGCTTGGCTGCCTGTGGGCGGCCAGTGCGCGGGGCCGATGGTGTCGTCGATGGCGCTCCGGGGAAGGAGCGAGCACGGCCTCGCGGCGCCTTGGCGCAACGCAGTGGGATGCGAAGAATCGCGGGTAAGGGCAGATCAGGCGGTGCGGAACGAACATGCGCGCCGGGAAAATGGCACTGCAATACCCGCGCCATGGCATGGCTAAAACGCCACAACATAAACGTGAGTAGGCTGTTGTTCCCCCACCGCCTTCGCGGTTACATCAAGGAGTATGACATGTATTTCCCAGGTTGCCTAGAGTTAACCCAGAAAATGTAACCAAGCTCACACTGTTTCGATTTGGGTAATGGCGCCGAGTGACGTAGGAGCCCCTTATTTGCCTGGTTGGTGCGCCGTGGCTGCGCCTACCGTCCTGCTTCTCACCCGCGGTTTACTGGTCCGTCCATGAGGGCAGAGTGGTCAGAAATGGGAAGCGAGCCTGCTAAGGCTAGACTCATCGGCATGAGCTCCCCGAAGAACTATTCCAAGCCGCCCACAGTGATCCAATACGCCGGCATCTACGGCCTGATCCAGGGCCTCATCGGCATCGCCTTCGGCATCTTCCTCGTCGTCCGCGAAGCCCAAGGCTTCCACGACCCCACCGCCAAAATCAGCGGCTACGGCACCGCCCTGTGGTTCTTCTTCATCTTCGGGGCCGTCGCCGTCTGCGGCTACTTCCTCTACCGCGGACGGTCCTGGGGACGCGGCCCGGTGGTCATGCTGCAGATCTGCCTCGTTCCCGTGGCTTATTACATGTTCCGTTCCGGACGTCCCGAGCTGGCCGTTCCCACCACGCTGGTCCTGATCCTTGGGCTCGCACTGCTGTTCAACCCGACCGCCATCAACTGGTGGACGATGGACCACTACCGCGACTAAGAGCCGAGCACCACGAGCTCGTCACCGCGCTGCTCCACCACGAAATCACCACTGACCCGCAAGTGCACCGGCGCGCCAGCGGCGAGGCCATCCCGGCGCACCGGGAGTGTCCGCTCCTTCTTTTTGTGCTCCGTGTCGAAGACCTGGATGCCGCCCTCGACCGGAACCAACAGCCGGTCAGCCATATTTGCGCCTGCACCCAGCGCGCCGCGCACCGTGAACTCCGGGGCCAGGTGTGTCGGGTGGAAACCTACCACCGAGTCGCCCGTCCACCAGGTCATATTGTGCGGCAGATCCGCCGTGACCGGCAGGCCCGGGGCGTTTTGAGAAGCGCCAGCCAGCGCCGGGGCAGCGGGCATCGGGTGGTGGCTGACTTCACCGGTATCGCTGGCCACGATCAGCTGCGGCGTCCCATCACCACGGGCGCCTGTCGGCGCGTACACCGCCGCATGGTGCTGCGCGATCGCCACCAACTGGCCATCCCGGGGCACGGAAAAGGTGTGCAGGTCCTCCGGTACGTCCGAGCGCTCCGGCTTCGTCTTGAGCAACCGCAGCAGCATCTTGTCCTCACCCTCGCAGTGCTGTGTCGTCGCCAACAGCTCGGTGCGAGTCAGGGCAGAGGTGAAAGGACAGTCCGCGTAACGCTGTTCTTCCTTCTTTACCGGGGTCTCCTGGCGGCCCACCTCCGTGGTGCGCACCAGGTCGCTGCGCCACAGCTCCACCCGGTGCGGGGACACGATGCCCGTGGAGTCATTCGACCGCAGTGCCGTGGCGGAACCCTCCGCCAACGCCGAGCGGGTGTGTGCGTACTCGCCAGTGCCAGCCGCCAGGCTTACCACGTCCCCGCAGCCCTTCGGCCCACGATAAACCGCGACGATCCTCTCGTTGCTAAAAGTCACATCGCACAGCGGCAGTCCCCGGTCGTAGGTCCACGCCACCTCACCAGAGCGGAGGTCATGCATGGACAGCACATCGTCCTCGGCGGTGAGCACACCACCGGCAAGCAGGATCGGGGCGAGCGTCTGCGGGGAGGAGCCCCGCCACAGCTCCCGGAGCTTTGTTGGCGCGGCCTCAGCCGCCGCCGGGGCGGAAAGGGTGGAGACCTGAGTGCGCTCCACCCGGCGGGCGTCCGAACCCCACCAGCTGGCGGCCAGCACCACCACGAGAACCAAGGCGATCGCGCCCACCGCGAGGAAATCCTTGCGAGAGGCCCGTTCCGGGCGGGGCCAGCGGTGCTGCTGAGATGTGGGTGGGGCGGGCTGGGCAGGGGAGTGGGGCGCCATTAGTGCTGTGCCCCACCATTCCCGCCGCGCGGGCGACCACCACGGCCGCGGCCATGCGCACTCTGGGCGCGACCGCGAGTCCCGTGACCGCGGCCGCGACCACCCTGGCCGCGAGAGCCTGCCCTCTGGCCGCGCTCACCGCGACCGCCACGGGAACGCCGAGCCGGTGCCGTCGCCGCCGCAGAACCAGCAACCCGACGATTCGGTCCCACCCGGTCACCCAGCTCCTCATCCGTGGGCAGCCCCAGGGCCTCCAGCAGCTCAGGGGACTGGGAGAACCACTGCGGGGGATTCTCCAGGCCCAAGCCCAACGCCTCACTGATGTGGTCCCACCGGGGCACCTCATCCCAACCGACCAGCGTGATCGCGGTGCCGTCCTTGCCAGCGCGCGCCGTGCGACCAATCCGGTGCACATACGTCCGCTCGTCCTCCGGGACCTGGTAGTTGACCACATGGGTGACATCCGTGACGTCGATGCCGCGGGCAGCCACGTCCGTGGCCACCATGACGTCCACCGCACCATCCCGGAACAGCTGCAGAGACTGCTCACGGTCCGCCTGGCGCATATCCCCATGCACCGCGCCGACCCTAAAACCCCACGCGGCCAGGTCCTCTGCGACCATCGCGGCCTGGCGCTTCGTCGGGGTAAATACGATCGTCCGGCCCCGGCCCGGGCTCTGCAGAATCCGGGAAAGCGTAGACATCCGGTCCAACTTGTGGGACTGGAACGCGATCTGGGTCACCCGCTCGTGCGTATCCGCCGCGGCCGTGGAATCCGCCTGGATCATCACCGGCTGCTTCATGAACTGCCGCGACAAGCTCAGGATCGGCCCCGGCATCGTCGCGGAAAACAGCATCGTCTGCCGGTCCGTGCTGGTCAGCGACATAATCTGCCGAATATCATCCAGGAATCCCTGGTCCAGCATCTCATCGGCCTCGTCCAGCACCAGCACCTCCACCCCGGACAGCTCCAGCTCACCGCGGCGGTGCAGATCTAGCAGGCGGCCCGGCGTGCCCACCACCACGTCCGTGCCCCGGCTCAATGCCCGAATCTGCTGGTTGAAGCCCACCCCGCCATAGATCGGAGTGACCGTCACCCGGTGCTTCGTTGACGGAATCACGAGGTTCGCCGCAGCCAGCGTGAGGTCCTCCGCCACCTGCAGGCACAGCTCGCGGGTGGGAACCACCACGAGGCCGCGGACGCTGCCATCGAGTTCGGTGATGCCGGCGTCGTCGAAAATCCGGTCCAACAACGGCACGCCGAAACCCAACGTCTTGCCCATCCCCGTGCGAGCCTGACCGATCAGATCATCGCCTCGCAACGCGATCGGCAGGGTCAGCTCCTGGATCGCAAACGCCGTGGGCATGCCCGCCTGCTCCAACGCCTCGGCGATCTCGGCTGCCACCCCCAAGGAGCGGAACGTCGGCCCAGGGGCAGCCCCCGAGTGACCATCGGAGGGGAGATGGGGCGCTGGCACGGTCGGAACCTCCCTAAAACAAGGCAGTACTATGATGGTCACATTAGCGCACTGACGAGTGCGCCAGATCTTTCAAGAACCAACGGACGGAGATCGAAAAAGCATGCAACTGAAGATCGGCTTCATCAATTCTCAGCGCGAGCTCGCCATCGACCTCGACAAGAACGAGGTCAAGCAGGCAGAACTCGTCGAGGAGCTGCAGAACTTCCTGACCGACGGCACCGCCACCACCACCGTGGTCGAGGACGCCCGCGGCACCAAGACCGTCCTGCTGCGCGAGCAGATCGCCTACATCCAGGTCGGCGCCGAGAAGCCACGCTCCGTGGGCTTCATCTGATCCGTTAAAGGGCAGATAGAAGTTGAGCGAGGTGAGTAACCCCCAAGGCACGGGTAGCGAGAACACGCAGGACGGGCCGCGTCACCAGCGTGCACGCCGCGAGGAATTTGCGCTGCCCGCGCCCGAACACGCCCACACCCCGCCCCGGATCGACCGGCAGTCTCAGGGGCAGGGGCCTCACTGGCTCAACTTCAGCGACCCCCGCGTCCGCATCGGGATCGTCGCGGTCCTCGCGCTGGTCAGCGTGCTCGTCCTCGTCGACGCCCTCCGCGGGGCAGGGGAGGACGCCGCCACCGACGTGGCAGCCACCAGCAACAGCGACGACCCAGCCGACGGTGCCGCCGGACCCGTCCCCGGTTCCGGTTACGGCGACCTACCGACCGGACAGCTCCCACCTGGCGGACCGGTGACCGAGAACAGCAGCGGCAACTTCCGCACCGTCGGCGCCCCAGGCCCGAAGGTCGGCGACGGGAAACTCTTCACCTACACCGTCGAGGTCGAGGACACGATCAACACCGCCGCCTTCGGCGGGGACGACGCCTTCGCCGCGACGGTGGACGCGATCCTGTCCGACCCGCGCGGCTGGACCGGGCGCGGGAAGTTCGCCTTCCAGCACGTCGCAGCCGGGGAACTACCGGAGGGTGAGGAACCCGACCTGCGGATCCAACTGGCCTCCCAGAACCACACCCACGAGGTCTGCGGCAACACCTTCAAGCTGGAGACCAGCTGCTTCTACTCCGACGGCAACCGGGTCGTCATCAACGAATCCCGCTGGATTCGTGGCGCGATCCCGTTCCAGGGTGACCTCGGGGCCTACCGGCAGTACGTCATCAACCACGAGGTCGGCCACGGCATCGGATTCGCCGCACACCAGCCCTGCCCGAAGGACGGGCAGCTCGCGCCGATCATGATGCAGCAAACCTTGAGCGTGGATAACCGCGTGCTCCGGGAGATCAGCAACGAGGATATCTACGAGGAAAGCGACTCCACCTGCCGTGCGAACCCGTGGCCCTACCCGGTTGCGGAAGAACAATAAGAGGTGACCCGCCGTGAATGATGCCCGCTCTGCCCGTGACGCTGGTCGCTCTGCCGGTGCTGCTAGCTCCGGCGCAGCTAGCCCTGCTGGCGCGCTGGGAACCCCGCCGCCAGCCCACATCCTCAACGGCTTCCACGCGCATGTGGACAACCCCGTCCAGCTGGATCAGCCGTGGTCATATGGCTGGCGCTGTGATCGCGCGGTGATCTCCCTGGCTGAGGAGCCAATGCGTGCGTCCTGGATCGCCAAAACCACCGCGAAGATGCGGCCCGCTGGGGTGGGCGTCTCGCGGCCCATGCTCTCCACCGACGGCCGGTACACGGTCTCCGGGTGGCGGGCACGGACCTTCCTCTCCGGGCACCGCGCGCCCCGCTTTGACGAGATGGCCGCCGCCGCATTGCGTATTAATGAATCCCTTCGCGGCTTGCCACGACCGGAGTTCCTGGCACCTCCGGAGCTCACGGGCACCTGGGGGCAGACAGAGATCTTCGCCGCCGCGGATGCCGCCGCCTTCGCCGAGCAACCCCAGGAGTGGATCGCCCCGGCCATGGACGCCACCGCCGTGCCCCGGAAGGACATCGCCGAGGCGCTGGCCAAGGCCGTGGAAGTCACCGCACTGCGCACCGAGATCACGGCGGAGGACCAGCTGGTGCACGGCGACGTCATTGGTTGCATGATCTTCGACGGCGCCGCCGACCCCGCGATCACCGACCTGGTGCCCGCGTGGCATCCCACGGGCTGGTCGGTCGCTCTGCTCGTCGTCGACGCGATGGCCTGGGGCAACGGGGAGGACGCCCTGCTGGACCGCTGGTCCCACATCCCGGACTTCATGCAGCTCGCCCTGCGCGCGGTGCTCTACCGGCTCGCGCTGCACGCCATGCTGCCCAACTCGCGGCCGGAAGCCTGGCCGGGACTGTCGCGCACCGCGGACGTCATCGCCGCGCGCGAGCAGCAGAACGAGGCACGGCAGGAGTGGGAAGACGAGGGCGAGCCTGCGGAAGAAGGCGGGGACGACGCTGGGGAGGATGTTGGCGACGACGCCGAGGAATCGGTGAGCGAGCCGGCCGGGGAACAGGGCAGCGACGAGACCGGCGAGCATGCCGACGAGCGTGGCGCCGAGGACGCCGACGAGGGTGGCGCCGAGGATGCCGAAAAGTAGCCTGAGCAGGGGCGAGAGTAGGAAAATCGAACACCGCCGAAGGAATCGGCGGGGCGTGTCTGCACCGGGTGCCATACTGATGGCATGACGGACACAGCCAAGAATCAACAGCCGACCGCCGTGGCCTCCCCGAGCACGCCGGAGGACCGCCTGGGGGCTCGCGAGGCGGCGAAGGTCGTGCTGCAGCCGCCGCGCCGGGTGGGGGAGGAAGGCCACGAGTGGGACGGGCTTGCCGGGGCCATCGTCACCGGCGATGAACGCATCGATAATTCCGCGCCGTGGACCGTCCTGGGCGGTCCGGGGACAGGCAAGACGAGCCTGCTCGTCGACACGCTGGTCCACTTCCTCGCCGCGGGGGGTTCGGCGGACGAAGTCATGGTGGTCACCCCCACTAAGGACGCCGCCACGGCCGTGAACACCCAGCTGGTAGCCAGGCTGGCAAGCATGAGCAGCTTCGCGGCGACGCGCACGCCGGTGCGTTCTGTGCACTCCTGGGCCTTCGCGGCACTGCGCAGCATGCTACTGGCCAGCGACCGGGAAGCACCGCGGTTGCTCACCGGTGCTGAACATGATGCGGATGTGCGGCTGCTGCTGGCCGGGCACGCCGAAGACGGGGCGGGGGCGTGGCCGGAGCACATCAGACCAGCGTTGGGCTACGTGGGTTTCGCCCGCCAGCTACGCGATTTGCTGCTGCGCGCCGAGGAGCGCGGGGTGGGGCCGGGCGAGCTCACCGCGCTGGGGGAGAAGTACGACCAACCGATGTGGGTGGGGGCAGGGCAGTTCCTCGACGAGTACCGCCAGACGAGGCGGCTGGCCCAGTCCATCAGCTTGAACGCCTCCGAGCTGCTGCACACCACGCTGCAAGAGATGGCCGATGGTCCGGGGCGGGCACAGCTCGACCGGTGGCGGGAGAAGCTGCGGCTGATCCTCATCGATGATGCCCACAATTTGGATCCGGCGGCTGCCGAGTTCCTGGAGCAGTTTTTCACTCCTGAAACGCGGGTGGTGCTCGCCGGCGACCCCGACCAGTGTGTATTCCACTTCCGCGGGGCCGATGAGGAGCTACTCAGCAAATACGCCGCCGACGAGAATCACCGTGTGGTCCTGAGCGGCTCCCAACGCTTTGGAGCTCCCACCGCACGTGCCATCAATGCCCTGACCGGGCACCTACCGCACGTGGACACCCGCATCCCGCTGCGCGTGGCTGAGGGCGCTGAGGCGGCCCAGGAAGCTGAGGCAACGGCAGGGGAGTTGGTCGCGCCGGATGCAGGCCGCGCTAGGGCCACGTCTGGTGCCGCGGGAGAACGGAACCAGCCGATCCGAGTGCTGCGCGCGAACTCCGGGACCGCCGAGCGGCTGCACATCACCGACGCCCTGCGCCGCGCCCACGTCCGCGACGGTGTGGCCTGGCAGGACATGGCCGTCATCGTGCGCTCGGTCGGGGAGATCGCACCCATCCGGCGAGCCCTGCTCACCCACGGGGTGCCGGTGCGGGTCGATCAGACCTCCATCATCCTCGCGGAACAGCCCCTGATCCGGCTGCTGCTCACCGCACTGGAGGCCACCTACCGGCCGTTGGAGAACTCCGAGGTGCGGGTACTCATGGAATCCATGGTCGGTGGCGCCGACCCGATCATGGTGCGCCGCCTCGAGCGCGTGCTGGCCCAAGCGCTGGCCCGCCAACGCCTGCAGGGCAAGCCGGTGCCGGAGAACACCGCGGGCCTGCCATTCCAGTCCAGCGACGCACTCAGCACCCTGCTCAACGGCACCGCCAGCGCGGAGGACGCCGCCGAGTGGACCGCGGGCTTCAACAACCGCGAGCTGCAGATCCTGCAGGACATGAGCGACGTCCTCACCGCGGGCAGGGAGGCACAACGGGCGGGACAATCCGTGGAGATGGTGCTCTGGGAGATCTGGAAGGCCACCGGGCTGGACACCCGCCTGCAGGAACGGGCCCTGCGCGGCGGGACCTTCGGCTCTCAGGCGGACCAGGATCTCGACTCGGTGATGATGCTCTTCGACATGGCCGGGGACTTCGTCGAACGCCACCCCAACGCCTCGATCCGCACCTTCTGCGAGGAAGTCCGCGCCCAGGAGCTGCCCACCGGTGGCCGTGAGCGCGGGGTCGCCAGCAACGCCGTGGAGATCCTGCCCGCCCACGCCGCCGTGGGTCGCCAGTGGCACACCGTGGTCGTCACCCGCGTGCAGGAAGGCAGCTGGCCCGCCGGGCCCACCGTGGGCGGGCTGTTCGGCCAGCTGGAACTCGTTGATCTGCTGGACCGGGGGATTGAGCCCGGCACGCGGGTCTCGCGGGTGGCGAGTGCTGTCCATGAGGAGCGGAGGCTCTTCCTCGTCGCTATCTCGCGGGCTACTCGAAGCACCCTGGTGACCTGTATCGACAACGCCAGCGTGGAAAACGGCGTGCCCTCCCGCTTCGTGGAGGAGATCACCGACGCGCCGGGAGCAGCTGTGCCGCTGGGAACCGTGGACCAGATTGAGCAGGAAGATCCGGTGGGTCAGGAGGCCACGCCGGGCGAGCCCGTGCAGGGGGAGCTTGGGCTGGGCCTGGAACTGGGGGACTCCGCGCAGCAGGGAGGGCCTGCAGTGCAGGCCAGCCCGGCCGAGCAGCTGAGTTCATCGGACCAGCTGAGCCCAGCGGAACAGCTCAGCGCCCTACCACGAGTGCTCGCTCTCGAGCCACTCATCGCCGAACTGCGCGACGTGGTTACCGACCCCACCCAGCGGCACCACCGCCGGGTTTCCGCCGCACGCAACCTCGCCGCGATGGCTGAGGCCGGGATCTTCGGCAGCCACCCTGTCGACTGGTGGGGCATGGCTGAACCCACCACCATGGAGCGGGTCACCGACCGGCGGGGAGGGGTCTCCTTGAGCCCCTCCAAGCTGGACAATATCGATAACTGCGCGCTCAAAACCTTCTTCGACGACAACCGCGGGGCGCAGGAGGAAACCAACCCCATGCGGGTGGGTACCGTCGTCCACGCCATCGCCCAGGCCATCGTCCAACAAGACCTCAGCCTGGAAGACGCCCAATACGCCGCGCGCACCGCACTGAAATGGGCCGTTGTGGGACCAGCATTCGAAGTCAACGCAGCACTCGAACGCTGGGAGCAGGGCATCGCGAACCTCCACAGCTGGATTACGGAGACGTGCACACAAACCGAGGGGACGGAATGGGAGGTCGAGCAGCAGCTCGACACCACCCTGGGAACCCTGCCCACTGGGGAGGAGGTCTTTCTCCGCGGCCGAATTGACCTCATGGCCACCGATGCGGACGGCCGGGTGGTTGTCTACGACTTCAAGACCGGGAAAACCCCCAAAACTGCGGCCGAAGCCCAGGCCAGCCGCCAGCTCGGCGCCTATCAATTCCTCGTGCATGTGAATCGCGGCAAGCAAGCATACGGTGCTCACCTGATCTATCCCGCCACCAGCGAAGGGAAGCTCAAGAAGTCCAGTCAGCCGGACTTCTCTCCCGAGCAGCTCGCCGAGACGAGGCAGAACCTGCTCGCCGCCGCCGAGCAAATCAGCGAGCCCGTACAGATAGCCACCCCAGGCGATGCACAGTGCAAGTACTGCAGCTACCACCTGATCTGCCCGGCCAAGGACGCCGGGAAAACCGTGGTGAGCTCATGAGCCCGCACCAGCCACGCTCCGAGAGCACACACAACGCCCAGCACCCAACCCCGCACAGCGCACAGCAGCGAAAGGCAGCAATGCAGGAACCAGCCGGCGGAATCATCAGCCCCGAGGAACTCGCCACCCGGTGGCTCAAACAACCCTACCCACCTACCCCGCAACAGTCGGCAGTCATCAGCGCGCCACCGCAGGGCAGCTACATCGTCGTCGCTGGTGCCGGCGCCGGCAAGACCGAAACGATGGCCGCGCGCGTGATCTGGCTCGTCGCCAACGGCTACGTCCTGCCCGAACACGTCCTGGGCCTGACCTTCACCCGCAAGGCCGCCAACGAGCTTGGCCAGCGTATCCGGGGCCGGCTGGAAACGCTGGCCCGCAGTGGCTTCCGCGAGCAGCTGCCAGCCGACGATCCGCGCCACGAAGCGCTGCGCAACATCTCGCCCGCGGTCTCCACCTACGACTCCTACGCCGGCAACATCGTCGGGGAGTACGGGTTGCTTGCCCCCGTGGAACCCAGCGGGCGGATCATCAGCGACGCCGAAAAATGGATGATCACCCGTCAGCTGCTCCTTGATCACGACCGCGAGATGCAAACCTCACGCTCGATGGTCACCGTGATCGATTTCATCCACAGGCTCTCCGATGAGATGGATAACCACCTCGCAGAACTTAAGGACGTCCGTGGCGAAACCGAAGCGCTGATCGATACCATCCAGCAGGTCGAACACGGCGTGGGCAAGCCGCTTTCCAAGGCCGCCTACAAGCTCCGCGACGCCAACCAGGAGCGCCTCGACCTGCTGCCCTGGGTTAAGAAGTACTGGGAACGCCTCCAGGAACTCGATGTGCGCACCTTCGGCCAGCAAATGACCCTCGCCGCCAAGCTCGCCTCCGAGCATGCGATCGTCGGCCAGTCCCAGCGCGAACGCTTCCGCGTGGTCATGTTGGACGAGTACCAGGACACCTCGCACGCTCAGCGCGTGCTGCTGCGCTCCCTTTTCGGGGATGGGCAGGACGACGAACTCGCCGTCACCGCCGTGGGCGACCCCATGCAGGCGATCTATGGCTTCCGCGGGGCGACCTCCTCCAACCTCGGGAACTTCGAAACCGACTTCCCTTTCCGCGGGGAACCCGCCCAAAAGCTCGAGCTAACCACCTCTTGGCGTAACCCTGTCTCTGTGTTGGAACTCGCAAACGTCGTCTCCTCCCGCACTCTGGGTGAGAACCGCACCGTCTCCGAGCTGAAGCCCCGCGCGGGAGCCGAGGATGGAGAAATCCAGGTGGCCTTCTTCGACGAAGAGGACCAGGAACTCGAATGGCTCACCGACCAGCTGCAACAGCGCTGGGAGAGCTTCAAGAAGCGCAAGGAGGCCGCCGCCGTATCGGGGGAGAAGGTTGACCCCTTCAGTGCGGCCGTGCTCGTGCGGAAGAACAAAGAAGCCTTACCGATCTTCGAGCTCCTGCGCGCCAAGGGCGTGCCCGTAGAGCTCACTGGTGGGGCGGGGTTGCTGGACATCCCCGAGGTCGCGGATGTCTACGCCACCCTGCGCGCCCTCGTCGACCCGGAGGATGACTCCGCGATGCTCCGCTTGCTCACCGGCCCGCGCTTCAACCTCGGGGCTCGGGACCTGCAGATCCTCGCCCGCCGCGCTCAGCAGCTCCAGCGCCGCGCCAAGGGGGACACCGACCCAGGAGAGGTCAATCAGGACACGACCAGCGCCGGGGGAGAGGACCCGTGGATCCACAATCCCGCCTACGAGGAGCTGAAGAGCCTCGAATCCCCGCTACGTGAGCAACTCCTCGAAGCGATCCCCAACCCCGCGGACGCCACCGTTGGTTTGGCCGACGCCATCGCGGACTTCGCGGATGCCGAAGAGCAAGGGATGAGCCCGCGGGGTGCGCGAGCCATCGCCGAACTCTCCCGCGAGCTCGGCCACCTGCGCCGCAACTGCCTCACCAAGCCACTGCCGGACCTCATCGCGGACATCGAGGACATGATCGGCATCCGCACCGAGGTGCTCACCCGCTGGCACCGCAACCCGGATGACTCGATCGGCACCAGCCACCTCGACGAGTTCGCGGACATCGTCCAGAGCTTCTCCCAGCTCGGTGGCTCCAACGCGTCGATCCTGGTGGATTACCTGCGCGCTGCCCACGAGCACGACTCCGGCCTGGAACCCGGCGAGGTCGAGGCGAAAACCGATACCGTCCAGATCCTCACCGTCCACCGCTCCAAGGGGCTGGAGTGGGACATCGTTGCCGTACCTTATGCGCACCGCAAGAACTTCTTCGACGCCGAAACCCCAGGCGTCAGGCTTGAAGAATGGCTTCATAAGGCCGAGCGCATCCCCTCCAGTCTGCGCGGCGACGCTGAGAACGAAGGCCAACCGGGCGGCTACCCGCTCTATGACGCTAGCCACGCCGAGAAGAGCGCGGACCTCACCAAGGCTGCTGATGCTTTCGAAGTTCAGCTGCAAGCCAAGGAGGCCCAGGAGAGCGAGAGGCTGTTCTACGTGGGAATCACCCGCACCGAACGTGTGCTGCTGGTGAGTGGCTCCGCGTATAGTTCCGGCGTTACCGCCGTGGACCCCTCGCTGAACCTGGTGCTGCTGCGCAACCGCATCACCGATTCCCGTGCGCCCCTGGCAGGGGCGAGTGTGCACACCTGGTCCGACCTGGGGCGCAAGCCAAGTAAGTCAGATGCCGCGAGGGTGGAGAAGGGCAACGCCACCGAGATCGACCACTACTTCTATCCCACGCCAGAGCAGCTCATCGCGCGCGAGGACTATGCGCTTGAGCGTCGCCGTGCCGAAGCCGACGGCGAGCAGGCCAGCTGGCCGCAGCCCGCGCCACTGGCCAGCAGACCTGGTGCTGCCGACGGAGCGGGCATGGTCATTGACGCGATCGGCGCGGCAACCACCGGTGACTCCGCTACTGAATCTGCCGCCAGCCAGGACATGCTGACCCGCCAATGGGACGAGGAAACCCGCCTGCTGATCCAAGAGCACCAGCAGCGCACCCTCACCGCCGTGGAGGTCCCACTCGACCCGATGCTCACCGCAACCCAAGCGGTCGCGATGAACCAGGACCCGGAACAGTTCGCACGGCGGCGTCGTCGCCCCATCCCGATGCAGCCCCAGCCCTACGCCAAGCGCGGAACGGCCTTCCACAACTGGGTGGAGCAGCACTACAACCAAGCCATGCTCTTCGACGAGGACGAAATGCCCGGCGCCTCCGACGCCACCCTCCAGGACCCGCAGCTCGAGGAATTGAAAAACAAGTTCCTTGGCTCTGAGTGGGCGCAGCGCACCCCGGAGTCGGTTGAGGGCTCCTACCTGGTTAACATCGGCGGATTCGTCTTCAACGGCCGGATGGATGCCGTCTTCCACGAAGGCGAGGACCCCGCCGCGGGATGGCTCGTCGTCGACTGGAAGACTGGGCAGATGCCGACCGGCCGGGATATGAAGAATGCCGAGCTCCAGCTGGCCGCCTACCGGCTGGCCTGGGCGAAAATCCTGAGCCGCCAGCTGGGTGTGGAGGTGCCGGTGGATAACGTGCGCACCGCGTTCTTCTATGTGCGCACCCAGCACACCCACTACGTGCAAGACTTGCCGAACGAAGAAGAACTCATCGCCCGGCTAGGCTTGAACAAGTCCTAAGCCCTAGGATTTGATGGTTCACGACAACCCGCCCCGAGCCACGGGGCAGGGGCGGGCCGACCCACGGGCCGGGCGTCCAATAACTGCTGGGGCAGGGCACGAACCCACCCCACGAAACCCATCTGAGGATAGGAAGTCATGCGGTTTAGAATGCGGGAACGCTTCCAGACGGAAGGCGAACTTGACGGTCTCCCGCCGCACGCGCTGCTCAACATCCTCCGCCTGCCGGAGGAGGAATACCGCAGCCCCTGGCGGCTCATCGGCCGCCGTATGCTCTACGCCCTCGGCCTCATCCTCGGGGTGGCGCTGCTGACCTACCGGGGCAGGGCGGGATACACCGGCATCGAAACCTTCATCGACGCGGTGTACTACTCAACGATCACCCTGTCGACCACAGGATACGGCGACGTCACCCCGGTCAGCCAGCAGGAACGCCTCATCACGGCCCTGATCGTCACCCCCTTAAGAATCGTCTTCCTCGCCCTGCTGGTCGGCACGACGCTGACCGTGCTGACGAAGGAATCCCGCCAAACCTTCATGATCCGCCGCTGGAGGAAAAGAATGCGCAACCACACCATCGTCATCGGCTACGGCACGAAGGGCCGGTCCGCCGTGGCAGCCCTCCTCGCCGACGGCGTCTCCCCATCCCAGATCGTGGTCGTGGACCTCGACCGGGAAGCCCTCGACCTCGCCAACGCCCAGGGCCTGGTCACCGTCCACGGCTCCGCAACCCGCTCCGACGTCCTGAAACTCGCCGGCGTGAACCGCGCCCGGGCCGTCGTCGTCGCCCCGAACCAGGACGACACCGCCGTGCTGGTCACCCTCTCCGTCCGAGAGATCGCGCCCTCGGCCACCATCATCGCCAGCGTGCGCGAATCCGATAACTCCCACCTGCTGCGCCAATCAGGCGCGGACTCCGTGGTCGTGTCCAGTGAGACCGCCGGCCGCCTCATGGGATTGGCAACCGTCACCCCATCCGTGACCGAAATGATGGAGGACCTGCTCTCCCCGGACGAGGGCTTCTCCATCGCCGAACGCCCCGCCAAGGAAGAGGAAGTCGGCGGCAACCCGCGTGTGCTGGAGGACATCGTGCTCGGCATCGTCCGCTCCGGCGCGCTGTACCGCATCGACTCCGCCGAAGCCGAGACCGTCGAACCGGGCGACCGCATCCTCTACGTCCGCGGCATGGGCAACCTCGAGGAGGGAGAATAATTGGAGACCAGGGACCACCTGGATCCGGAACAACGTCGCGCAGCAACCGCCCCCCGCGGGCCCGTCGCGATCATCGCGGGCGCCGGCACCGGCAAGACCCGCACCATCACCCACCGCATCGCCCACCTCGTGGACGGCGGCTTCGTCAACCCCGACCAGGTGCTGGCCGTGACCTTCACCTCCCGGGCTGCCTCCGAGATGCGGGAACGCCTCGCGATGATGAACGTCGCGCGCGTCCAAGCCCGCACCTTCCACGCCTCCGCCATGCGCCAGCTGGGTTACTTCTGGCCGAAATACGCCGGAGACCTGCCGTGGAAGCTGGTGGACTCCAAGTTCCCGCTCATGAGCCGAGCCGCCCGTGGCGCCGGCCTGGAACCCACCACCACACTGCTCAAGGACCTGATCGGTGAGGTGGAGTGGTGCAAGTCCTCGCTCATCGTCGCGGAGGACTACCCGAAGGTCATGGTGCCGGAGCGCCGCGACTGCCCCGTGAGCCCCGAGCAGTTCATCAAGGTGTTTCAGAACTACGAGCAGCTCAAGGCCACGCCCGAGGGAATGCTGCTGGACTTCGACGACCTGCTGCTGAATATGGCCGCCGCCATCGAGTCCAACGTCGGCATCGCCGAGGAGTTCCGCTCCCAGTACCGCACCTTCGTGGTCGACGAGTATCAGGACGTCACCCCGTTGCAGCAGCGCCTGCTTGATGCCTGGCTCGGCGAGCGCGACGACCTCACCGTCGTGGGCGACGCCAACCAGACCATTTACTCCTTCAACGGAGCTAGCCCCAGCTACCTGCTGGACTTCACCACGAAATTCCCCGAGGCCACCACCGTGCGCCTGCACCGGGACTACCGTTCCACCCCGCAGGTTGTGGAGCTGGCCAACGAGGTGATCGGCAAGGCCAAGGGCCGGGCCGCCGGGACCCGGCTGAAGCTGGAGGGGCAGCGCCCCGACGGCCCGGAGCCGGAGTTCGTGGAATACCCCGACGAGGCCGCCGAGGCCAAGGGGGTGGCGGAGAAGATCGCCCAGCTGATCAAGCAGGGCGTTCAGCCCGCCGAGATCGCGGTGCTGTACCGCATCAACGCCCAGGCCGGTGCGCTCGAATACGCCCTGGAAGAGGCCGGTATCCCGTACCAGGTCAAGGGCGGGGAGGGCTTCTTCTCCCGCGCCGAGATCCGGCAGGGGCTGGGCGCGCTGGCCAAGAGCGCGCGGAACTTCGGCGGCCAGCCAGGCGGCGGGCAAGGCGGTGAGCCGGATGCCGGACCCGGCGGACCCGGTAGCGCTGGCGGACAAGCCAGCGCTACCGTCGCGGACAGCACAGGCCCGGAGACCCGGGAGGAGATCCTCAACGCCGCGAAGGCGGCACTCGCCCCGGTCGGCCTGACGGCCACCGAGCCCAGCGGTGCGCAGGAACGCCAGCGCTGGCAGTCCCTCAACGCCCTGGTGGAGCTGATCGAGGAGATCCTCACCGCGAACCCACAGATCAGCTACCTCGGGGTCATTGGCATGCTCCAGGAGCGAGTGCGCTCCAAGAACCCGCCGAAGGTGCAGGGCGTGACCCTGGTCAGCGTCCACATGGCCAAGGGCCTGGAGTGGGACGCCGTCTTCCTCGTCGGCCTCTACGAGGGCATGTTTCCGATCCACCACGCCCTCAAGGGCGCGGGTGCGGCCGACGCGATCGAGGAAGAGCGCCGCCTGCTCTACGTCGGTGTCACCCGAGCCCGCGAGCACCTCCACCTCTCCTGGGCGCTGGCCCGGCAGGAGGGCGGCAAACAGTCCCGCGTCCGCACCCGCTTCCTCGACGGCCTGGTGCCGTGGGAGGACGAGGACGACGGCGAGCTGGCCATCGACCTGGACCAGGCGCGACGTCGTCGGAAAACGGGCGCCCCGAAGAACGCCTGCGCCGTCTGCGGCACGCCCCTGTCCACCCCGGAGGCGAAGATCCTCGGCCGCTGCGGGCAGCACTCGCTGGAAACCGACCAGGTGGTCATCGGGGAGCTGCGGCAGTGGCGGCTGGAGACCGCGAAGTCCATGGGTGTTCCGGCGTACGTGGTGTTCACGGACGCCACGCTGCTCGCCATCGCGCAGCGGATGCCCGCCAGCCCCGAGGAGCTCATTCAGGTCCCGGGGGTGGGGCCGATGAAGATCGAGCAGTTCGGGGAGGACGTCCTCGCCATCACCGCGAACTACGCCACGGGATAGTGGTACCCGCGGGCTAGCTGGGTGGGCAGGGGAGGGGTGCTACGACCGGGATAGGGCTGCCGCGGCTGGTGGTGCAGGTGCGCTCCGAAGCCGGGAGCCGGGGCAGCAGAGCCTAGCGAGTCACATCCAGCCCAAGGCCAGCCTCGGCCATGCGGCAGAGCACGCACTCCGGTTCGCGCCGCACCTCCTCGGGCTGGATGGCGAAACCGGTGGTGTCGAAGAACTGCCGCTGGGTGAGCAGTGGCGGGAGCGCGGCTGGGTCCGAGCCAGCATCGCGCCAGGGGATGATGTGCTCCCGGATGATCTGGGTGGTGATCTCCGCCAGCAGACCGTGCTCCGCGGTGGTGTAGCTGACCGGCCGGGCCGTGGCCTGCGCACGGGTGCTGCGCCACAGCGCATCGCGTTCCAGGTAGGCCTGGTCGATGCAGCTCAGGCAGGCGGTGCGCCCGGGGATAATCAGTGGGCCGAAGGTGAGGTACCCGTCGATCACCCCGGTGGGGTAGTGGGGGATGAGCTTTTCGTGCAGCCAGAACTGCACATCCGGTGGCGGGAAGAGCCCACCCGGCAGGATCAGGACGTCCTTGCGGGCCGTACGCCCCTGGCTGGTGATGACCTGCCCGGACCGTGCCTCGCTGGTGGTGCGTGGCGCCTCCAACCAGTCCACCTTCACACCGTGGGTGAAGAGGGCATCGGCGAGGGCCAGGGAGGGCTTGCCGAAGCGCAGCAGCGGGATAGCCTGCTCCTCGGCGGCGACCAGCACCCCGGCCCGCACCAGCTCCTCGGCGATGGAACCCGCCTCAACAGACGTGAAGCCACAGTAGCCCAGGGTGGCGGCGAGATCCTCGGCGGTCATGCCCGCGCGAGCCTGCATCATCACCTGCAACACCTGGCCGGGATCCACGGCGGCCGGCACCGGGAGGATCACTGCGTTGCCGGGGTGGATACCGAACTGGATGCTGCGGTCTGGTCGCAGCAGCACCGCCGTGCCCGGGCGGAGCACCATCCGGGCAGGCGGACCGGAGCTGGCTGTGGCATTCGCGGTTCGCGAGCCCTGTGGCCTGTCTTTTTCGGCGGTTGCGTGCACCATGATTCCCCCTCGGATTCGCAGCTCCCCTGAGGCGCGGCCCCATCCGCGCCCGGGCGACCCCCGCCGCCCGCGTTCTGTGTCTGCGCAGAATTCTAGCCACGCGGGCACCGGGGCGTGGGCAAAGTGCGAAACCGCGAAGGATTAGCGACAAGCGCGGCGGCTAACATGTGCTTCCATGACCAGAGCCCAGCCCACCGCCACGCAACGCAAGGCCCAGCAGGCCGCCGCGCGGCTCAGCACCCCGGCCCGCCCGGTGGAGGTGCGGCTCTCGGCGCGGCGGAAGAAGACCATCACCGCCCGCTGGGAAGGGCAAACAATCGTGATGCTGGCTCCGGCCGCGATGGGCCTGGAGCGGCTGGTGGCCGCGGGGGAGGGGCTCATCGCCCGGCTAGAAAAGAAAGCCACCCGTGCCACGAACCACAAGCGCAGCGACGATCAGCTCCAGGCCCTGGCCGAGGCCTTGAATGACAAATACTTAGGCGGCCAGGCGGAATGGTCTTCCATCACCTGGGTGAAGAACATGACCACCCGCTGGGGCAGCTGCACCCCCAGCACCGGGCGCATCCGCATCTCCCACCGGCTTAAACAGGTGCCGGATTACGTCCTGAACTCCGTGATCATCCACGAACTCGTGCACACGTGGATCCCCAACCACGGTGCGGACTTCTGGCACTGGGCTAGCCGCGCGCCACAGCTCGAGCGGGCCCGCGGCTACCTCGAGGCCTATCAGCGCTGGGGCTGCCCGGGCGACGGCCCGGAACCGCAGCCCTAATCGTCCTCGTCGTCCTTCGACTCCGGGGTCTGATCCCGCTTGTCGTCCTGCTCCGGGCGGCGGCGGTTGGTGCGCTCCTCGCGCGGCCCGCCCTGGCGGTTCAGCTCCGCCTCCAGCTTCTCGATCTCGCTGATCGGGTCGAAGTCCTCGTCCTCGCCGTCGAAGGCCACCTTGCCGATGAATCCAGCCGGGTTGTCCAGGTCTTTGGCCAGCGGCAGCAGGTCCGGGTGATCCCAGATTCCGTCGCGCTTTTCCGCGCCCACGGCCTCGTCCAGCTTGTGCCACAGACCAGCGGCATCGTTGGCGCGCGGCGCGAGCAGGGAAATGCCCACGGTCTTGCTCAGCGCCTCCATCTCCGGGGACTCGGTGTTGCGGTAAGAGGACCACGCCGCGGTGAGGATCGACGCATTCGGCATCCGGTCCGCCAGCGCCTGGCCGACCACGTAGTCCACCCAGCCCTCCACGAGGCTCAGGCTAGTCTCCAGCCGCTCGCGGGCGTGCGCGTTCGCGGACACGACCTTGGGGGAGAGGTCCTGGCCCTGCATCTGAGCCATCATTTCCTGCATCTTTGCGGGATCATTCATGGACTCCGGGTTGAACTCCCGCATCGCCTCCTCCATCGCGGAGGTATCCAGCGCCAGCCCGCGGGCGAACTCCTCAACATCCAGGATGAGGCGCTCGGCCAGCCACGGGACGTGCTTGAACAGGCGGTGGTGTGCGGCCTCGCGGGTCGCCAGGTAGATCAGCGCCTCCCGCTTATCCGTGCCCAGCTTCTCGGCCATGGACTCCAGTTGTGCGGTCGCCACAGCCGCCACGTTGCCGCTTGCCAGCGGCATACCCCACTGCGTGGAGTGGCTGACACCCGTCGCCAGCTCGCCGAGTGTGTGGCCCAATTGCATGGAGAAGTTCATCGCGTTGACCTGGCGCATGATGCCGGCCAGCGGGCCCATCTGATCCCGCATCTCCTCCGGGATCTCGCCCATCGCGGCCTCGCCGAGCTTCTCCGCCAGCGGGGTGAAGATCCGCTTCCACGTCTCGAGCGTTTCCTCCAGCCACTGCTCCGGGCCGAAGGCGACGGAGCCAGTAGCCCCCGCAGGCAGCGTGGTCGCCCCGTCCAGCCACAGCTCCGCGAGTCGCACAGATTCCGCCACGGCCTGGGAATCCGACTGGCTCGGCGTGCTGGACCCCGATCCGCGCTGGAGGCCAGCGCCGAAGCCGAAGAACAAACCGCCGAACGGGTGCTGCCCACCCTCGCTGGCCTGCTGCTTGCTGCGGATGTGCTGGCGAGCGGTGCGCTCCACCATCGAATAGTTCACGGCATCATCTGCGCCCGTGCTGTTCAGATCCGCGCCGAAGCCACTGAACATCGAGCCGAACTGGTTCAGCAGGTCGCCGAGATTCCCGCCGCCGAAGCCACCGCCGAAGGGATTCGACTGCTCAGAACCACCCGAGCCCGGGCCGCCGAAGATAAATTCGAAAGGATTATTGCCTCGACCGTCGCCCTGGCCGCCACGACCGTCGCCACCGTTCTGACCATCCTTGTGGTCATCATCGTCGCGGCCGTTGTCGTCGCCGTTGCCACCGTTGTTATTGGGGTGCATGCCGAAGCCGAAATTACTCATGCCAACAACCTTACTGATCGCAGCGGACAGCGCCCCACCAAAAACCGCCCGTTCCGTGTGCTGTGAGCGAACGGTCCCGCCATCGCTTCCCGTCACCCTTTCCATATTGAGGACGTCACCCCGCACCCACCGCCCGGCCTCGCCTCAACCCAGCAGTCCCCACGAGCAGGTAGGGTATGAACGATGAAAATCTGGAACCGTCGCAACCGAACGATCGCGCTGGGCGCCGCCCCGGTCGTCGTCTTGGTGACCCTGCTTGGCCTGCCGAGCATCCCGGGCACCGATATCGACCTGACGGTTCCCTACGCGGCAGAGGGCAAGGGGCCGACCTTCAACACCCTCGGCGAGGAGGGCGGCAAGCAGGTCGTCGAGATCACCGGTGCGGAGACCAATGAACCCGCCGGTCACCTCAACATGACCACCGTCTCCGTGCACACCAAGCTCACGCTCGGCCAGGCGCTCGCCCGGTGGCTGACCACCGACGACACCCTCGTGCCGATCGGGCAGATCTTCCCCGCGAACAAGTCTCCCGAGGAAGTCCAGCAGCAGAATCAGGCAGCCTTCGCCGCCTCGGAATCCAACGCCACCACCGCGGCGATGAACTATCTCAACAAACCGCTGGAAACCGCCGTCATCGACGTCCTGGACGACGCGCCGGCAGCGGGGAAGATCAAGGTCAACGACGTCATCCGCGAGGTTGGCGGCCGAACCATCACCACCCCCGACGAGCTCGCACGGGTGGTCGGCGAGCACTCACCGGGCGACGAGATCGACGTCCTGGTCGACCGGCAGGGCAAGGAGGAGACGGTGACCGTCACGCTCGGCGAGCCACCGAAGCATCTCCAGCGGGCCGAGCAGGGCTCCGCCTTCCTGGGCGTGACTTCTGTATCCCAGCCCGCGGGTGAGATCCGCGTGCGCTATAACCTGCAGGACGTCGGCGGCCCCTCCGCGGGGCTCATGTTTTCCCTCGCCGTCGTGGACAAGCTCACCCCGCAAGATCTGACGGGTGGCGCGTTCGTCGCGGGCACCGGCTCCATCGATGCTGCCGGCCAGGTCGGCGCGATCGGCGGGATCACCCACAAGATCCGCGCGGCTGCGGACGCCGGGGCCGAATACTTCCTGGTACCCGCCGGCAACTGCGCCGAGGCGCTCACGGTGGAGGACGCCGGGCCGAAGCTGGTGAAGGTCGACTCCCTCGAGGACGCGGTCAAGGACCTGGAGGGCATCCGCTCCGGCGGCGGCTTCGACACCTGCAGCTAGGGCGCAGCGAGGCCCTAGCGAGGCCCTAGTCCACGAAGGTGGCGCGCAGCGCGGCGATCACGCCCGGCGCAATATCCTCCCCGCCCCGCAGCTCCACGCGGTCCTGGCCGAAGGGATCGGCCGCGAGCTCCTCCTCGGTCGGGCGCAGCTGCAGCAAGGTGCGCTCGGAACCATCGCCCGCCGCCGCGGCGCCATCCCGGGCACCCGCGTCCAAGATGCCGCTGAACAGTCGTGCCTGCTGCGGGGCTGCGTCCTCGCCTAGGGAGGAGTCCACGAAGGAGATCTCCTGGGCCAGGATCGCGCCCACCACCTGCGCAGGCCAGCGGATGGAGGCGACGAACTCGCCCAGCTCCTCCGAGCCGGGGCGGATGTGCTCCGGCAGGTCGTCCTGCACGATCAGGGAGAGAGGGTTGCGGTCCTCGGTGAGTTCCAGGGCGTCGGCGACGAGCTCCGTCGGAACGAGGGCGAACAGGGTGGCGGGGCGATCCCAGCCCTCGGCCTGGATGAAGTCCACGGCCTCCATGAGGGCGGCGTTCAAGATGCGGTCATCGTTGAGGTTCATGGCCGCGAGTTTAGCCCGCCGCCCCATATGTGGCGGCAGCCAGCATCGCTAGGGGCAAAAACTCATTTCGCGAGGGAAGTTTTACTACGTATCCTGGACTGTTAGATCTGATTCTGCGTAGGAAGTAGTGAACCCTTGAGTATGTCGGCACAGCCTCCATCTGGCGCCTCATCTGCAAATTTCACGCCCTCGCGCCGTTCCAAGATTATCGCCGGCCTGGTCATGGCGCTGGGCGTGGCGTTCTTCTTGGTGCCCATCGTGGTTGGTGCGTACACGGACTGGCAGTGGTTCCGTGACCTGGAATATCAGGGCGTATTCTTCAGCGTCATCGTGACCCGCGTGATTCTATTCCTGATCTTCGGTCTGGTTGCGGGGGCGATCGTCTGGCTCGCGGCCTTCGCCGCCTACCGCAAGCGGCCGACCAGCCTGGAGTCGCTCGGCTCGGCCTCGCCATTGGCCGCGAACCGCCCGACGATCCGTCAGACCGTCCGCCCGATGCTGGTGTGGCTGCCGATCCTGGCGGGCATCGTCGTCGGCCTGGTCGCGCAGGGCAACTGGCGCCGCGCGATGCTGTTCTGGAATTCCTCTTCCTTCGGGGTGGAGGACCCGCAGTTCGGCAAGGACCTAAGTTTCTACGCGTTCAACCTGCCAATGCTGAACCTCATCCTGGGGATGCTCAGCTTCATCCTCATCATCGCGTTCTTCGTCAACGGCATCGGCCATTACCTGCTGGGCTCTATCACCACCGGTAACCCGCGGGTGGGGGAGAAAGCGAAGGTCGCCCCGGCGGCCCGCCGCCAGCTGGCAATCATCGCCGGCATTTGGATGATCGTGAAGGCCGTGGGCTACTGGTTCGACCGCTACGACCTGCTCAACCGCCAGCACGACACCTTCACGGGTGGCTCCTACACGGATATCAACGCCGTCCTGCCCGCGAAGATCGTCCTGCTCGTCGTCGCCATCTTCGTCGCTGCCTTGTTCTTCCTCACCATCGTGATGAAGGACCTGCGCATCCCGGCGCTCGCCGTGGCCCTGATGCTGCTGACCTCCCTCGTCGCCGGCGTGGCCTGGCCAGCGATCCTGGAGCAGTTCTCCGTCGCGCCGAACCGCGCGGAGAAGGAGCGCGAGTACATCGCCCGCAACATCGACGCCACCCGCCACGCCTACGGACTCGGGGACGATAACGTCACCTACGAGCGCAACTGGGGCACCAAGCAGGGTGGCAAGAAGGCGGAGCGCTCCATCGCCCAGGACGACGTCACTCTCTCCAACATCCGTCTTCTCGACCCGCAGGTTCTGTCCCCGACGTTCACCCAGCAACAGCAGCTGCGTAACTTCTACGGCTTCTCCGATGAGCTCGCCGTGGACCGCTACGAGGTTGATGGCAAGATGCGTGACTTTGTCGTCGCCGCTCGTGAGCTGAACCCGAACACCCTGGAAGGCAACCAGCAGGACTGGATTAACCGCCACACCGTCTACACCCACGGCAACGGCTTCATCGCCGCCCCGGCCCGCAAGGTCGACGAGGTGGCCCGCGACGTCGGTTCCGCCCGCGGTGGCTACCCGGTCTACACCGTCGCCGACCTGCAGTCCCTGGAGCGGGGTCGCCAGGGTGGCGAGCTGGAGCTGGATCTGAAGCAGCCGCGTATCTACTTCGGCCCGCTGATCGCCTCCAACCCGACGCCGAACTCGGACTACGCCATCGTCGGCCGTACCGGCGGCAACCCGCTGGAGTACGACACCGAGGACAGCAACTACACCTACACCGGTAAGGGCGGAGTGGACGTCAATAATCCATTCAACCGCCTGATGTACGCCGCCCACTTCGAGTCGATGAACCTGCTGCTCACCGACCGCATCGGCGAGGACTCTCGCATCCTGTACAACCGCGACCCCCGCGAGCGCGTGCATAAGGTCGCACCGTGGCTGACCACCGACTCGAAGACCTACCCGACCGTCATCGACGGCCGCATCAAGTGGGTCGTCGACGGCTACACCACCCTGACGGACCTGCCCTACTCCGAGCGCACCAGCCTGACGGAGACCACGACGGACACCACCAACCCCGATGGTGTCCGCCGTGAGCAGCTGGTCACCGACAAGGTCAGCTACATCCGCAACTCCGTCAAGGCCACCGTCGACGCCTACGACGGCACCGTCGAGCTCTACGAGTTCGACGAGAAGGACCCGGTGCTGAAGGCCTGGCGTGGCGCTTTCCCGGACGTCGTGAAGCCGAAGTCCGAGATCAGCGACGAGCTGATGCAGCACATGCGCTACCCAGGTGACATGTTCAAGGTGCAGCGCGAGCTCATCGCCCGCTACCACGTCAGTGACCCGGGCGTGTTCTTCCAGAACGACGCCTTCTGGTCCGTGCCTTCCGACCCGACCGCCAAGGAGAACAAGGGCGAGCTGGCGCAGCCACCGTACTACGTGGTCGCCGCCGACCCGGAGACGGGCAAGCCGAGCTTCCAGCTGATCACCCCGTTCCGCGGCCTGCGTCGTGAGTTCCTGGCTGCGCACATGACCGTCTCCTCCGACCCGGAGAGCTACGGCAAGATCCACGTGCGCGTGCTGCCGACCCAGACGCAGACCCAGGGTCCGAAGCAGGCACAGGACACGATGATGTCCTCCGACGAGGTCGCCCGTGAGCGCACCCTGCTTGAGGGCACCAACGACGTCATCAACGGCAACCTGCTGACCCTGCCGGTGGGCGACGGCCAGGTGCTCTACGTGGAGCCGGTGTACTCCAAGCGTAAGGACCAGGAGTCCGCGTTCCCGAAGCTGCTGCGCGTCCTGGTGTCCTACAACGGTCAGGTCGGTTACGCGCCGACGATCGCCGAGGCCCTGGAGCAGGTGGGCATCGACCCGGCTGCCGCCACGGACCTGGAGGAGGTCGACGGTAGCGTCGTGGACCCAAGCAAGGGCGACAAGAAGGACGAAGGCGAGTCCGGTAAGAAGGACGAGGGCAAGGATCAGGAGCAGGGCTCCGGGGCGGCTGGTCAGCTGCCGCAGGGTGACGCTGCCCAGAAGGTCCGGGATGCGATGGACAAGGTCAACCGCACCCGCCAGTCCGGCTCCTTCGAGGAATTCGGTAAGGCACTCGACGAGCTGGACAAGGCCGTCCGCGAGCTGCAGTCCCAGCAGTAGGGGCGGGTTGGGCGGCCTGGAGGCGCCCGGCTGGCTGGGCGGTCGCGTCGCCGCCCAGTGACTAGCCCGCTGATCGCCCGTTGGTCGCAGCGCTCGATGGAAGAGCGCAGGCCAGCGGGCGATTTTGCTTTTGTATGGAGCCTTGTTAGGCTAGTCGATGTTGCAGACAGAGGTCAGCCAAGGAATTGGTTGAGTCTGTACTCGCAAGCGTCGCGGGGTGGAGCAGCTCGGTAGCTCGCTGGGCTCATAACCCAGAGGTCGTAGGTTCGAATCCTGCCCCCGCTACTAAGATAAGACCCCTACCAGTGGAAACACTGGTAGGGGTCTTCTTTATTTTGTGCTGAAATCGCCATTTGGGGGTTAAACGACAAAAGGGGACGCGG